>CAMVRM010000013.1 GCA_947169885.1 uncultured Ruminococcus sp. | reverse complement strand
AAACCCTTTTGAAAAAGGGTTATCCTCTCTGGACTCTCTTTCCTAAAACTTTTGAATCTCTGGCGAACACGGGACGTTTGTGCATAGCTTTCTTATCTCTAATTTCTAATTTCTTATCTTTTGAAAGCCCCGAGCTTCGCAAACGAAAAGGTTTGCACTACCGTTCGTGCGAGGGCATCGAGCCGTCCGCCCGAGGACCCCGAGGACAAAAAAACTCCCCTCTTGGGGAGGGGAGCAAAAAATAAAAAATTATAGGGGAGAAGCCGACAGATCGCTCTGTCGTGCTGTATATGAAGGCTTGGGGTAAAAGCCGACATATCAAAGTTGTTCGCATTTCTGCGATAATCATAATATACACTATCAAAGTGATAGCTTCGTGAAAGTTTCAGACCAAATTTATGAATATATCGAACAGTTTTTATTAACACTTCCCAGTTTATTCCAGTTCGATAACGTATAATCTACCGTCCTTGACACGGAATTTTACTTCGTGACCCGAAAACTCAAAACCGTATATCCTGTCAGGATCGTCCTGATACGCAGGTCGGGGGTCTTGCGATAATACTTGCTTTAACGCTGTGAGTTTTTCGGGTGACAGCCTGCACGCTAACTCTTCGGGGAACTCGACTTCAAGCGAATACCCCTCACGCTCCCCTGCAAATCCGCTCGTTGCTTCGGGATGGCAGTCCGCTATCGGAAGATATGGCTTTATGTCAAGTATCGGCGTGCCGTCCATAAGGTCTGCACCTGCAACACGCAGATAATGCCCACGCTCTGTACTCTGCTCAACACTTATCAGCTTCACACAGCTCAGACCTATCGCATTCGGACGAAAGGGCGAACGTGTCGCAAAAACACCCATTCGCTTGTTCCCCCCAAGCCTCGGAGGACGCACAGTCGGCGACCATGTGTCTCTTACCGCTTCCGAAAACTGCCATATCAGCCATAAGTGCGAAAAACCTTCGATACCTCTGAGTGATTCTTTAACACGAAACTCAGGCTCGAAAACTATCTCGCCGATAAGTTCGTCAGCAAGTCCGCTCTGTCGGGGAATGCCGAACTTTGTCGGAAAATCAGTGTGTATCCTTGCGATGATCTTTGTCTCAAACACCTGCATTTTCTTCGCCCTCGCTGTTTTCGGTCGGCGTGACTGCTTTCTTTTCAGCTGTCTTTTGTTCTGCCGCCGCCGCTTTTTTACGGCGCTCCGCTTTGATGATAAGGTCGGTTATAAGTCTGCCGTTTTTAAATTCCAGCAGGAATATCACAAGTATAACGATAACGCCTGCCGCCGTGACTACCCACGCCAACGTCCAGTATGTCGGTTCAAAGCTAAGTTCAACTGTGTTCCTGCCTTTTTCAAGAGGTATCGACATCAGCGCATCAAGGCTCTTTTCGACTTTTACCGGCTTGCCGTTGACTTTTACCACCCAGCCGGGTTCATAGGGGATAGTTGTGAAAAGATACTCCCCGTCAGCTTCGGCACTGCATTCACCGACAACTTTCGTGTTCTCAAACGTCTGAACTTCAAACAGCCTGCTCTGTATCTTTGCCGCACTTTCTTCAAAAAGCTCTAAGTCGAACGAACAGAATATCGTGTCGCTCCAATAGGCTTCGTTGTCATCGTTGTCAATGGTGACACGGACACGGACAGTCTCGTTCTTCTTGAAGTCGCCGAGTTTGAGGATAGAAAGGTTGTCGCCGCCGAAAAACTGACCTGCGTAGTCCATTTTTTTGTCACCGTTGATGTAAGTCTCCTCGTCAAGCACCCAGATGTTGCAGTTGCGTTCATATCTTGTGGGGAAGTACATATACAGACCGCCGTCCTTGTCCATTTCAACAAGATAGTCGATGTGGCATTCGCCTGCATTGGGGTCGGTGGGGTAGTATTTTATCGTGTGTTCCTCGTCGACACAGCGGGCAGTGCTCATGTTCAGGCGCTCGCTGTCTTTGGGGATTATTCTCGAAAAGTAGTTCTGCACTTCCTGTTCGCCTGCAAGGGCGCTGTAAAGCACATTCTGATTTGTGAACGGGTCAAAGGGCTGAAGCTCAACGGTGTTGATGCGGCTGTCTGTCACCATTCCAAGCCCTGTTGCGTAAGGGTTGCGGTAGAACTTGTACAGCGCTTTAACACGGTCATCATCAAACATGATGTGTGTCGCAAGTTCGTATTCATCGGGAACTTTTGTTCGGGAATCATTGTAGCGCTTTGTTGCCCTGAGTTCCAAAACGCCGTCATCGTTGAGTTCTTTCAGCTGTTCTTCTTTGTACATAAGGTAGCGTATGTCGAACACTGAATCGGTTATGAGCGTTGTTCCGTCATATTTTGTGAAATGACCGCCGTAAGCGTAGCCGAGTTCTTTGAGCATCGTCAAAGCAGGAGCGTTCATGACCGAGCTTGAATGTGAAACGCCCATGTAATTTGTGCCGATAGGGTCGTTGACCGTTCTGTGGAAAGTTGCTTCCATGCGGTAGAATTTGTCGGTGTCAAAGTTTTTGATATGCTTGACGGCGTTTATGGTGTTCTGCATATAGGGTTCGTAGGAAGTGTAGCTGCTGTATGAAACGTCATCGTCTATCTTTTGCAGGGTGTCCATTGTGTTTGCGAGCAGTTCAAGCCCGAAACAGCAGACGGTTATAACGCAGAGGATCACTTTCTGATACTTGCGGTTGAGGTAGAATATAAGGAAGTAGATGCAAAGGACGATCATCGAGAACCATATGCCGCCTATAACGGCTCTTGGTTCGTTGTCCTCGGTGACGGTGCGGAATATCTCAAAGTGTTCGTAATTTTCACGCTCGCACCAGAACAGGAACACCATCAGTCCGAAGAACACGCCGCCTATCTCTTTCGGGGTTATGCCGTCTAAGTTCTCGAAAGCTTCTGCCGCCATGACCACCAGCAGGAACGAAAACGCAAAGGAATAGCGGAACGGAAGCCAGTTGGGGACTTGAAAGCCGTGCCACACGATGTCAACAGGACGGATATACATGAAAACGATCATCAGCACTGTGAGTATGCCTGTTGAGACTTTCTTCTTGACGGATATGTTCTTGTTCATGAAAAAGAGCGGAACGAGCAGAAGTATCGCCGCACCGCAGCAGACAACGGGCAGACCCTCGGGATATACCGTGTCGTAACTCATGGGGAACAGCTTTGTCAGGAATGTGAGGAAATCGAACTGTGTTGCAAGCGACCAGTCAGGGGTGGAAAATTCCAGCTTGCCGAGTTTGAGCGAGTTATAGACAGGGATAAGCACACAGGAGGCGGACATTATAGCCGTGAGCGTTGCGCCGCCGAACTGGAGTATCCTTATTATAAAGCGCTTTGGGAGAACACGTCCCTCCTGTCCGAAAAAGCAGTAGACAAAATAGCAGAAGGTAAAGAACCCAACCATATAGCCGATATAGAAATGCGCAATGAACATGAGCGTCAGCGGTATGATATAGGGGAGCATTCTGCCCTCGTTTATCAGCCGTCTAACGCCTAAGCATATCAGCGGCAGATAGATAAGACCGTCAAGCCACATGGGGTCCATGAGCTGTACTATCATATAGCTCATGAGCGAATAGCACATGGAGAAGATGACAGTTGTGGTCTTTTTCGGAAGCTTGTCGAAAGTTTTGCGGATAAAGTAAGCGAAAGTGACGGCTGAACAGCCTATCTTCAAAAGCTGTATCGTTTCGATAGCGCCGCACATGGCAGTTCTTGGAAAGAGGCAGACAAGTATCATGAACGGGCTTGCGAGGTAATAGGCAAAGATGCCGAACATACTTCCCGAGAGGTTTCTTGACCAGTCGTAGATAAGGCTTCCGTCACCCCAAAAAGCATCTCTGTATGCTTCGTAGTAATAGACGTACTGACCGTTTAAGTCCAGCACCAGCACCGAGCCGTCACCGAACGGGTGAACGCCGAACAGCGCATATGCTAAGTACATTATGCCGACAGGCAGCAGAAAGCAGAGCAGATACAAAAATATCGGCTTCCGCAGCACTGACGCAGTTTTTGAAAAAAAGTTCCGTAGTTTTTCTTTTTTCATACTTGTTTGTTACTTCCTTTGTGTTTTGTGAAAAGAGTTGTTATCGTTCCTTGCCGTTGTCCTTTTCGTCAAAGTTGAGTTTTTCGCTTATGACGTATCTCGGGCGCTGTTTTATCTCCTCGTATATCTTTGCGAGATAATAGCCGATAAGTCCTAAGCTCATCATGATTATAGATGAGGTGATGAGCTGTAATAATATAACAGTCGGGAAACCCTCGGCGGAGTTGCCCGAAAGCTTGTTATAGAGCGTGTTTGCGCCGAATATCATAGCGATAAGGAACGTGATAGCCCCCAATACCGTCACTATCTGCATGGGTGCGGAGGTGAACGAAGTAATGGAGCTTATGGCGTATTTTACAGATGCTTCTGCACCGAAGTCGCTTTTTCCCGAGCGGCGTTCCGCAACGTCAAAATAGACTGTTTCGGTATTAAATCCCACCCAGCTTGACATTGCCCTGAAAAAAGTAAGACGTTCGGGCATTCTGAGCAGAGCATCAACAGCACGGCGGTCAAGGAGTTTGAAGTCGGAAGCATCGCTCATATCCAGTCCCGAGACTTTGTTCATTATCTTATAGAACAGGTTCGCAAAAAAGCGGTAGATGGTTTTTTCCTTTCCACGGGAGCGTTTTTTTGCCTCAACGATGTCAACGCCGTCACTGTTCTTCCATATCTTATACATTTCGATAAGAGTTTCGGGAGGGTGCTGCAAGTCGCAGTCCATAACAACGCAGGCATCTCCCGAGGCGTTTTCAAGCCCTGCGAAAATAGCGCTTTCCTTGCCGAAATTGCGGCTGAGGGATATAGCCTTTATGCGTTCATCGCTTCGTGCAAGCTGTGTGAGCCTGAGCCATGTGCGGTCCTCTGAGCCGTCATCAACAAATATCAGTTCATAATCAATATTATAGGAATCAAGCAGTCTGCTCACCGCCGAAGCGCAGGCAGGCGCATTGTCCTGTTCATTATGTGCAGGAATTATCACGGAAAGCAAATCAAAACCCCCAAACCTTTTTTTAGATAATAGATAATAAATAAGAAATAAGAGATAAGAAATATTTATTTTGCACATTTACCCAATATAGGCGCACAGACGAGCAAAGCTCGCCCCTACAAATATTTTTTCTTATTTCTTAATTCTTATTTCTTATTTTTTACTGTCAGGCTGTGGCTTTCGGTTATGAGAGACATTATTTCTTCGTCTGTCAGAGTGTCGTCAAGAGGGACGGAGATCCAGAGTTTGTGGTTCATGTGATAGGCGGGGTAAACGCCTTTTTTGCCGAAAGCGTCGGGAGCGGCTTTAAGGTTTATCACGTCAAGCGGTTCTTTTTCGGAAGTTTTGAGCAGTGCGCCTTTTGTTATGTTCATGACAAGCCCGAACCACTTTTTCGTGTCGGTGTGGCGGAAAACGCCCGAGCGGTCATGCTTGCTGTTCTCCCACGGAAAATCGGGGTAAACTCCTAAGCGTTCGGCTATGAGCGCCGCTATGCGGTTAGCCTGATCGGACACGAAAAGCACATCGTTACAGCAGTTGACTGCGATGCGCTCCAGCAGCTGTTCGTATGCGGCACGCACCGAGCAGACATATGCGCCGTTGAAGTTCTCGTTTCTCAGGCGGGTGTATTCTTCGCCGTTCATGTTGTCGGTGAGACTGCCTGTTATGCTGTCGGGAAGGGCAACGGTGAGATGTGCGGTGAAATCGCCCGACATTATATCAAGTGTCAGCCGATAGCAGGCGTTGTCATGTGTGAAGCCGTAAGCTGTGAGCAGTTCGGGAACAAAGCGCTTGCGGCTGAAAACTTTTTCTTCGATAGTCATATTATTGTCACTTCTTTTTCTGTTCAAACGGTTCTATTGGGTGCATAACGTTATAGTCTGTGCGGACATCGTTGAAAGCGCCGCCCATATGGACGAGCAGGACATACTGAATGATGATCGTTATAAAAAAGAGCGCTCCTGCGGCGGTATGCAGAGCCTTGCCCGAAGTCGAAAGGCGCATGACCAGCTGACAGAACATGGTAACGGAAGCGGCGGCGGCATAATTGCGCCATGCTTTCCACAAGCGTTCAAGCAGTGAGGGGTCATTGACGAGCGCTTTCATAGGGCGCATCTTGCGGACTATCCTGAACTGGTGGGAGATAACGGAAAGGAATGTCAGCACACCAAGAGTTGTGGTGAGCAAAAAGCCGACTTTCTGCGGTATGAATCCAAAGCCCATGAGCAGAGAAGCTGCCGTTCCGAGCAGTGCGCAGACAAGCGTTATAAGAACATCGGTGCGGAAAGACTCGAAACCGAAGGAATCCTCAGAAACGAGCGTTTCTTTTATGCCGCCCAGCATGAAGAAAACGCCGATCAGCCTTGTGATATAATTTATCGGGTGTCCGATATTGAAATTGAGAGAGCAGAAAATAAAACCTATCGTAAAAAAATTCATATGTAAAGAAATCTCCAGACCATGGCACAATTTATCTCTTATCTGAAAATGCTGCCAAATATTATTATACTATTTTTAATAGGGTATGTCAATAAAGCGGACACGAAAAAAGTGTGACAGTCTTGTGATATTGGCAATATATACAGAAAATGTAAAAAAAATGTTAACATGGTTGACAAGGCACTGTATAATATTGTATAATAAATAAGTACGGGGCGTATTGTCTCTATTTTCGGACTATTCCCCCGTCAGAATAACGATTATCAGGTGCTTTCCAACTAAGAAAGTATTGATATAACACAAAATCCAAGACCATAAAAGGAAAGAGGAGGGAATTTGCAATGGCAATGAAGAGAACTTATCAGCCTAAGAAGCTTCAGAGAAAGAAGGTTCACGGCTTCATGAAGAGAATGTCCACCAAGAACGGAAGAAAGGTTCTTGCAAGAAGAAGAGCTAAGGGCAGAGCAAGACTTACCTACTGATCTCGTAAAACGTGACCGCAATATCGGGGAGAAGCACACGATCGGACAAAAGCTCGGTCAGTATGCTTTTATAATACTGCCTCGGTATTCGGTCTTTCTCTTTATTCACGTAAGAAAAGGAGCAGCACGCAATGCTTTTTACGCATATCATGAAAGATAACAAGCAGTTCACAGCTTGCTTTCGCAAAGGAAGATTTTGTGCGTGCGGCTTTGTTACTGCATATTATCTGCCGAACGGCAGCGGCGAAAATTCTGTCGGTATAAGCGTTTCAAAAAAGATTGGCGGAGCAGTTGAGCGAAACCGTGCAAAACGCATAATCAGGGCGGCTTACAGACTGAACGAAAACATCATGCCCATAGGATATGACATCGTGTTTGCCGCAAGACCTGCGATAAACGGTCTGAAAACTCAGGACATCGAGGGTTTTATCACTGAAAGGCTCACAGCTGATATGGCGGCTTCGGTCGGTGAGAACGGCGAATTTATCAGAAAGCCGAAAAAAGGCAAGTGATATAATATGTCTGGACTTTTTCACAAGCTTTCTCTTGCACTGGGAAACGTTTTCACGCTGCCGATAATAGTTTATCAAAAGCTTATAAGCCCTTTGCTGCCTGCTGTCTGCAAGTATCATCCGAGCTGTTCGAGCTATGCGGTGAGCGCTTATAAAAAACACGGAGTTTTTTTAGGGACGCTGCTGACAGTATGGAGACTGCTGCGCTGCAACCCGTGGAGCTTAGGGGGGATAGACCCTGTGCCCGATGTGATAACTCCGCAGTATTTCATACCAAAGAATCTAAGGAAAAAAGAAAAGTAAAGTAAGAAAAGGAAAAGACCGCAAGGGTCATTCGGGAAGGAAAAGGGATACACGATGGGTCTATTAGCTACGCCTCTGGGCTGGCTCATGAAGGGCTTGTATATGCTCGTAAAGAATTACGGCATCGCCCTGCTGCTTTTTACCGTTATAACAAGACTTATCACGCTGCCTGTCAACATCAAGCAGCAGAAAAGCACACAGCGCATGGCTATGTTACAGCCTGAGCTGGAGAAGATAAAAAAGAAATACGGCAAAAATCAGGAAAAAGTCAACGAAGAAACGATGAAGCTTTATTCCGAGCACAATGTCAATCCTATGGCGAGCTGTCTGCCTATGCTTGTGCCGCTGATACTGCTTTATGCGATGATACCTGTTGTTTATCAGCCGCTGACATATGTTACCGATGCTGACAAGAACAATGTCAAGTCTGACTCGGCTTATGTCAAGAACCTTTATACTATCTGTGCAGAACTTGACGATTCGGCAAAGACGATAGACAAGCTGCTCAAAGATGTTACGGAAGACGAAGACCGTGCTGAAAAGCTGGGCGAGATACTTTCGGACGAAAAGAAATACAAGAAATCCGCAAAGGCTCTCAGTTCTATGACTGAGGACGAAAAGAACCGCATTCTGAATGACTTAGCAAATTATGAGGGGCTTGACACGTTTATCGTTGACCCCGACAATTTCACTCCGAACCTTATGAGATCGACTTACGGTCCCGAGGCTCTTATATTCAATTTCAAAACTAAAGCTGACGGAAAGTATCTGGGCGTGCTGCATGGTGATGTTCAGACTGCCGTTGAAGATTTTGACTACACGGCGTTCGGGCTTGATCTCGGAAAGATACCCACCAAAAAGGACGCTACCGTGTTTATTCCGATCGTTTCGTTCGTATTGCAGCTTGCGACAACGATCATTTCACAGATTTTCCAGAGAAGAAACAATCCCGAAAACAAGATGCAGGGCAATATGCTGATAATGCTGCTCATGATGCCGCTGCTTTCGCTGTGGATAGGCTTTAAGTTCCCCTGCGGACTTGGTGTTTACTGGATATACAGTTCGGGCTGGGCGGTTATACAGGTAATATTCCTGAACCTTGTCTACACGCCTGACAAGATAAAGGAGCTTGCGGCTAAGGATGCTGAAAAGGCAAAAGAGAAGCGCAAGAAGAAAGGTCCGTCATTCATGGAGCGTGCGCTTGAAGTGCGCAACGAACAGGGCAGCACTCCTCCGACTGTTGAACAAGCTAAGAAAAAATACAGTGAGTTTGATGATGATGATGACGATGACGGCGAGGACAAGAAGCTTTCAAAGAGCCAGCGCCGTGACAGAGACCGTCAGAAGCTGAATGAAGCAAGAAAACGCTACGCCGAGAAATACGGCGACGAATATAACGAGGATTGACGAGTTCAGTCCCGAAAGGAAGATGATATTATGAAAGAGATCTTTACTGCCGCAACTGTTGAAGAAGCTAAGGCTCAGGCTGTTGAGAGTTTCGGAGTGAGCGAAGATAAGATCACATTCAACGTTCTTGAAGAACCGAAAAAAAGTCTTTTCGGAAAGTTAAAGGGAGAAGCTAAAGTTGAAGCAGAGTTCACGCCCGACACTTATGCTGAGGGCGCTGGTGAAGTTAAGGAAGCAGAGCAGGCTGAGGTAAAGACCGAAGCTGTTGAAGAAGTTCAGGCAGAAGGAGCTGTTCAAGCTGCTGAGATGAGTGAGCAGGACAAAGCAAAGGCTGACGCTGCGGTGAACTACATCAAGTCTATCCTTTTACAAATGGGCATTGAAGATGCGGAAGTTGAAGCATCGGCGGCTGAAAGCGGCATAAACATCGAGATAAGCGGCACAGGTTTTTACGAGCAGATCGGCAAAAAGGGCGAGCTGCTTGATGCCTTGCAGTATCTTTCCTCGCTCGTTTGCAACAAGATCGACAGGGAATATTTCAGGATAACCACCGACTGCGGCGGTTTCAGGGCTAAGAGAAAGGCTCAGCTTGAAAGGCTTGCGAAGAAGCTTGCGAACAACGTTAAGAAGAGTGGCAGAAGCCATGCTCTTGAACCTATGAATCCGTATGAAAGGCGCATTATCCATGCGGCTGTTTCTGAGATAGAGGGTGTTACCTCGAAGTCTGTCGGCGAAGACCCGTTCAGAAAAGTCATCATCAGTTCGACTGAAAAAAGACCTTACGGCGGCTACAAGGGTAAAGGCGGCAAGCGTGGCGGTAACGGCGGCAGACGTGGCGGCGGCAGACCAAAGCCTCATTACGACATCACCACAAGCTTTGAGAAGAACTACAAGAAGCCAAAGCCCGAGGACGATATGGATCTCGGTTCGGGTGTTTACGGAAAAATTGATTTCTGACAAATAAATTGAGCCATAGGACGTTTTTTTTAGGGCGTTCTATGGCTCTTTTTTGTTTTTGTGTGCGGTGGGTGGGAGAATGTCCTTTGGACATTTTGGGTAACGGACTTATCGTCCGTTTGGGTTAATGTCCTGTTCGGACATTTGAGGTTCTTTTTCGGAATGCGCTTACGCTGTTCCGAAAAAATAAAATCGGCATTTTGGTGCTTCTGCCCTAGTGGGTGCTGTACCTTAATGCCGATTGTTTTTGTTAGTGTGTTTTTGGAATGCCGATTTTTGCTTGTGGGGGACGTTTGAGCGCTTTATCTTTATTTTGTTTTGCGCCCTTCTTTCTATCGCCCCATAGGGGCGAATGAGGACTTTGCCTTGCCGTGCGCAGCTAAGGCGAAACTCCCACCAAAGAGGAAACCCTTTTGAAAAAGGGTTATCCTCTCTGGACTCTCTTTCCTAAAACTTTTGGATCTCTGGCGCTCACACCTCATTTGTTTTGACTTTGTTGGGGTTAACGTCAGTTCTTTCTTATTTCTTATCTCTTATTTCTTATTTAAATTTACTTTCCTACGCAGAAATGACTGAATACTTCACTTACTATTTCGTCCGTTATTCTTTCGCCTGTTATCTCTGCAAGCGCTCCTGCGGCTTCCGTTATGTCTATCGTTATCATATCGGGCGATATTCCTGCTTCTATCGCACTTAACGCCCTCTCTAAATTGCTTTTCGCACGTTCCAGACAAAACTTCTGCCGCTCATTCACAAATATCATGCCTGCATCAGCATCTATACCGCCGAATATCTCCGCACACGCCGCTTCAAGCTCTCCCCTGCCTGCACCCGTCTTTGCAGATATGCCTATCACATACGGCAGACCGCTCAGTAACTCCGCATACTCGCCGCCGTCACTGATGTCGCTCTTGTTTATCAGCGCAATGACACTTCCGCCGCACTCCCTCAGCTGTGAGATAAGCTGTCTGTCCTCGTCATCGGGAACGGTCGAACCGTCAAACACCGCAATGACAAGCGCACTTTCTCCAAGCCGCTTTCTCGCAAGCTCAACGCCAATTTTTTCCACTGCATCGTCAGTCTCACGCAAGCCTGCCGTGTCGGTCAGCCGCAAAGTTATATCCCCAAGACGGACTGTTTCTTCCAGCAGGTCACGGGTCGTGCCTGCAATGTCCGTCACTATCGCACGTTCGTAACCGAGAAGCAGGTTCATGAGGGTCGACTTGCCGACGTTCGGTTTGCCGACTATCGCCGCAGGGATGCCGCTCTTGAAAAGCATACCGTTGTCATAGGTCTTTATCAGCTTGTCGGCGGCTTTCATGCACTCGCTGACGGTCGCAGTCATGGTGTCCGTATTAACTTCGGGGAGGTCTTCATCGGGGTAATCAGCCCATGCCGCAAGTTCGCCGAGAAGCTTTGTAAGACGGGCACGTATTTCGCCGATACGCTGTGAGAGTTCGCCTGTTCGGGTGAGGTTTGCGGAGCGGAGAGTTAGTTCGCCCTGAGCGGAGATAAGTTCCATGACCGATTCAGCCTGAGCGAGATCGAGTTTGCCGTTAACGAAAGCGGTTCGGGTAAATTCACCACGTTCAGCAGGGCGAGCGCCTTTTTCAGCGCATAGGCGAAGTATACGTTTTGTGACGTAAACGCCGCCGTGACAGCTTATTTCGGCAACGTCCTCACCTGTGTAGGAGTGAGGAGCTTTAAAGACAGTGAGAACTGCATCGTCGATACGTTCGCCGCCGTCAACGACTTTACCGTAAGCGCAGGTATAGCCTTTCATTTCGGCAACGGGGGTATTATTATATGGGATAAAGATAAGAGCGGCGATAGTAAGAGCATCAGCACCGCTCAAACGAATAATTGATACAGCGCCCTCGCCGAGAGGGGTAGCGGCTGCGCAGATAGCGTCCATAGAAAAACCTCCAAAGAAAATAGATAAGAAATAATACGAAATAAGAAATTAGAAATAAGAGATAAGAAAGAACTGACGTTAAACCCAACAAAGTCAAAACAAATAAACCGTGAGCGCCAGAGAATAAAAAGTTTTAGGAAAGGAAGTCCAGAGGGAATAACCCTTTTTCAAAAGGGTTTTCCCTTTGGTGGGAGTTTGAGGGCAAAGTCCTCATTCGCCCCTCTGGGGCGATAGAAAGAACAGTCAAAACAAAAGCAGTCCAAAGCGTACAAACGTAAAGCCCAAGCCTTAAAAATCGGCATTCCCAAAAACCAATTTCCAAAAGTACACAAAATGAAAGAACATTTCAAAAGTACGTAGAAGCACCAATATGCCGATTTTTATTTTTCGGAACAGCGCAAGCGTATTCCGAAAAAGAACCCAAAATGTCCGCAAGGACATTAACCCCAAACGGACGCAAAGTCCGTTACCTCAAATGTCCAAAGGACATTACCACAAACAGATTATACCAAATAAATATCATCAAAAGTTAAACACAAGATTACAAAGAATCAAACATGACCGTTATCAACGAAAAAACAAAGCACAAAAGAACCGAACAGTTCCTGTGCTTTGTTTTTTATCAAATATTAAGGAGAAAATGGCTTACCACTTGTAAACTTTGTTGCCCGTTGCGGTGTATGAAGTGCAGTTTTTGACGTACTTGCAGTTTTTCGTGCCTTTTTTGCAGTATATCTTGTTGTTGCGGACATAGGTCGCACCAAACTTTGTTGAGCCTTCCTGCGCTCTTACACATATGCCGTAAAGTCCGCCGTAAACGGTGTTGCCTGCGATGATGTTGCGCATCGAGGTGCAGTTGACATTGCCGAATGACGCAACGTTTATGCCTATCGAATAGGTGGTGTTCACACGGCTGCCTTCCGAGACTATCTTGTTGTTCTCAATGTCAACGCCGTAAGTGTTGTGCATACACAGCGCTTCGGAAGTAACGCCTGTTATGTTGTTGTCCTTGACTATTATGTTTTTGTGATAGCAGTTGTAGAAACGCTTGTTCTCGGTGGCGGTCTTGTTGCAGCAAAGACCTCTTGCGCCCTTTATCGTGCAGTTCTTGACGGTTATGTTTGAGCAGGTCTGACCCTGAACATATTGCTCGCCGAACGCCGCAACTGTGGGGGCGGTGGCAGGAGACGCAAGGTCTATCTGTATCGCTTCTTCAAGAGAAGTAGGCGAGGGAGTCCCCTCTGCTATCACACGGCAGCCCGAAACAGTCATGTTGCGGCAGGCGATTATCTCTATGCCGTGACTGCGATAGTTGGTCATGATAGTCATGTTATTCAGCGAGATGTACTGACCGTGGTTGAAACGAATAGTCGATGTGTCACGGAGCATCTGCGAATTGTTGGCTATCTCCCACTTGCCGCCTGTTATCGAAACATTTTGTATCGAAGCGTAGTTCAGTTTTGTGCAGTTGTTGTTTATGAGCTGTTTCTGCGGATTTACCTGATAAATAGTTGCGCCCGTGGCGACTATCGTTTTGTTGCTCCCTATCGTCATGCCTCTGTCAGTCTCTATGCGCTGGGCAGGAAGAACTATCTTATATTTCTTGTCATTGTTAAGCAGGCAGTTGAATGCTCTGCCGTTCTGGTGGGCATCGTTCTGATTTATCATGTAAATCGTGCCGTCCTGCGAGACTTTGGCTATCTTCACACCGCCGAGATACATATAGGTGAAGTCATCCGCACTTGCGGTCAGACCTCCTGCAAGCTGTGTGAATGCCATGACTGCTGTTGAAAGAATAACGGCTGCGATCTTTTTGAAATTCATTTATCTGCCTCCACATGATCCTGATTGTTAACTAATGCCAAAAATATTCACAATAAATAAATTATACCATTTATTTTAAATTTTCTCAATAAAAATAACTAAATTGTTACATTTTTTGTAGGCTTATCCAATATTGTAATGAACAATTTAGGCACTTTGTCAGACAGAAGTTTTGCAGAGTTGGATTTTTATACTTGACATAGGGAAAGTTATTTGTTATAATATATAATGTATCTTTATATCCTCGCTTTTATAAAGGCAAGAATTTTAATGAGGTGAATTGACAAAATGGGTTTAATGGACGCATTATTCGGCAACTATTCAAAAAAAGAGCTTAAAAGAATAGAGCCTATCAAAGACAAGGTGCTTTCTCTGGAATCGAAATACGCAGAGATGAGCGATCATGAACTTCGTGAGCAGACAAAGATCATGCAGAAAAAGCTTGCTGACGGAACAGCAACTCTTGACGATACTCTGCCCGATGCACTCGCAGTTTGCAGAGAGGGCGCATGGAGAGTTCTCGGCAAAAAAGCATATCCCGTTCAGATAATCGGCGCTATCGTTCTTCATCAGGGACGTATCGCTGAAATGAGAACAGGTGAAGGTAAAACGCTGGTAGCCTGCCTTGCGGCTTATTCCAACGCACTCAACGGCAAGGGCGTTCACGTTGTAACGGTCAATGACTATCTTGCAAAATTCCAGTCGGAAGAAATGGGCAAGGTGTTCAGATTCTTAGGACTGACTATCGGCTGTGTTCTTCAGGGCATGAGCAAGGAAGAAAAGCACGAAGCTTATAACGCTGACATCACATACGGCACGAACAACGAGTTCGGCTTTGACTATCTGCGTGACAACAGAGAAGTCGAGAAGTCGGGTCAGGTCCAGAGACCTCACGCTTTTGCGATAGTCGATGAGGTGGACTCTATCCTTATTGACGAGGCAAGAACTCCGCTTATTATTTCAGGTCAGGGCGAGGAATCCAGCGAGCTTTATCAGGCGGCTGACAGATTCGCTAAAACGCTCAAACCTATCACCGTTGTTGAAATGGACGACAAGGCTGATAATGACCTGTTAGACGGCGACTATATCATTGACGAAAAGGCAAAGACCGCAACGCTCACCAAGAGCGGCGTTAAGAAAGCGGAAAAGGCTTTCGGCGTTATCAACCTTATGGACGCTGAAAACCTCACTCTGCTCCACCACATAAATCAGGCTATCAAGGCTAACGGCACTATGAAGCGTGACACCGACTATGTTGTTAAGGACGGCGAAGTTCTTATCGTTGACGAGTTCACGGGACGTATCATGGTGGGCAGACGCTATAATGACGGTCTGCATCAGGCTATCGAAGCTAAGGAAGGCGTTAAGGTGGCTAAGGAGAGCAAGACTATCGCTACCATTACTTTCCAGAACTATTTCAGACTTTACAAGAAGCTGTCGGGTATGACGGGTACTGCGCTCACCGAGGAGGACGAGTTCAGAGAGATATACAAGCTTGACGTTATCGAGATACCCACCAACAGACCTGTTATCAGAAAAGACCATGCAGACGTTATCTACAAGACCGAAAAGGCTAAGTACAATGCAGTTATCGACCAGATAATCGAGTGCAACAAGAAGGGTCAGCCTGTTCTTGTCGGCACTGTTTCGGTAGAGAAGTCGGAGTATCTTTCAAGACTGCTGAAAAACAAGGGCGTTAAGCATCAGGTGCTGAACGCAAAGTATCACGAAAAGGAAGCTAAGATAGTAGCGCAGGCAGGCAAATACGGCGCTGTTACTATCGCTACGAACATGGCAGGACGTGGTACGGATATACTGCTGGGCGGTAACGCCGAATATCTTGCTACCGAGGAACTGAGAAAGCTCGAGATACCCGAGGAGATAATCAACGAAGCTATCGGCTTTGCTGAGACTGAGGACAAGGAGATACTCGAAGCAAGAAAGAAGTACAGAGAGTTCAAGAGCAAGTATGACAAGGAAGTTGCCGAAAAGGCTGAAAAGGTACGTGAAGCGGGTGGACTTTACATAATCGGTACTGAGCGCCACGAATCAAGACGTATCGACAACCAGCTGAGAGGCCGTGCAGGTCGTCAGGGCGACCCCGGCGAGAGCAAGTTCTATCTGTCGCTGGAAGATGACCTTATGAGACTGTTCGGCGGTGACAAGGTGACTGCCATGATGGACACCCTCAAAGTTGAGGAAGATATGCCTATACAGTCAAGAATGCTGACAGGCATCATCGAATCATCGCAGAAGAAGTTAGAGGGCAGAAACTTCAACATCAGAAAGAACGTCCTCAACTATGACGATGTTATGAATACTCAGCGTGAGATAATCTATGGTCAGAGACAGCAGGTGCTTGACGGTGAGGACATTCACGACAGCATCGTGAACATGATAAACCAGTTTATCGAGAGCAGTGTCAATATGTATCTGCTTGACGATGAGATTCACGATGACTGGAACTTAGAGGGTCTGAAGGAACACCTCATGAACCTTATCACCACCGAGACTGACTTTGACTACACTCCCGAACAGCTCGAAGCCGTTTCAAAGGCTGACATCATCAAGGAGTTACAGGAAAGAGCCGACAAGATATACGAAAAGCGTGAGCAGGAACTCGGCACTGAAAGACTGAGAGAAGTTGAGAGATACGTTCTTTTGAAAATAGTTGACCAGAAGTGGATGGATCACATTGACGACATGGATCAGTTAAAGCGTGGTATAACTCTGCGTTCCTACGGTCAGAAGAACCCTGTTGTTGAGTATCGTATGGAAGGCTTTGAGATGTTCGATGCAATGGTAGATTCCATTCGTGAGGACACTGTTAGAATGCTGTTCACCATTCAGATACGTCAGCAAGTTCCCAAGCGTCAGATAGCAGGCAACGAGACTCGCTCGAACAAGGGCTATACCGCACGCAACCGCCGCAAGAAGATAGGACCCAATGACCCCTGTCCCTGCGGAAGCGGCAAGAAATACAAGAAGTGCTGCGGCGCTTCGGCAGCCAACGCCAACGCAGCAGGAGACGAATAACCTTTTAAAATAAGAAATAAGAATGAAGAAATAAGAAATAAGGTGTCCGCTTTGCGGACGATATTAAAAAAGATAAGAAATAAGAAAAAATATTTGTAGGGGCGAGTTTTGCTCGTCTGTGCGCCTATATTGGGTAAATGTGCAAAATAAATATTTCTTATCTCTTATTTCTTATTTCTGATTTATTTTAAGGAGAGGGAAAATATGTCAACAGCTTTTCACTCGGCGGATATTCTTCTGCCAAAGGACGTAGATATGGAAAAATGGGCGGTCATCGCCTGCGATCAGTTCACAGCCGAGCCTGAATACTGGGCTGAGACAAAACAGCTTACCGAGGGCGCAGTTACCGCTCTTGACCTTATCCTGCCCGAAGTTTATCTGAATGACCCTGACGTTGACGAACGCATCGGGAAGATACACAGCAATATGTTCGGCTATCTTGATGCCGAAGTGTTCGAGGAATATAAAAACGCTCTTATCTATGTTGAAAGAACTCAGACTGACGGCATAATCAGAGCAGGCATAGTGGGGGCGATAGACCTTGAACAGTATGATTACACAAAGGGTTCGGATTCGCAGGTAAGGGCTACCGAAGCGACTGTTGTTGAGCGTATACCTCCCCGTGTTAAGGTCAGAAAGTCCGCTCCCATTGAACTTCCCCACATCATGATACTTATTGACGATGAGAAAAAGCAGGTCATCGAGCCGATAGCAGGCATGAAAGACAGCCTGAAAAAGCTTTACGGCTTTGACCTTATGCAGGGGGGCGGTCACATTGACGGCTGGCTTCTTGACAGTCTTGCGCAGGAAGCGGTATTCGCAGAGCTGGACAAGCTTGCTGACAGGAACGCTTTCAACCGCAAGTACGGGCTGACCGATGCTGAGCCGCTTGTTTATGCTATGGGTGACGGCAACCACTCGCTTGCGACTGCAAAGGCTTTTTACGAACAGCTCAAAGCCGACAACCCCGACAAGGACTTGTCCAACCACCCTGCAAGATATGCGCTGGCTGAGATAGTCAATCTGCACTCACCTGCACTGGATTTTGAAGCGATACACCGCATCGTGACGGGCGTTGACGAGAGCAGGCTCATTTCCGACATGGCGGCGGCGCTTGAACTTGCCGAGGGCAAGACTGATGGCAGGCAGTCGTTTGCTGTCGTGAATAACGGCGAAACAAAGTGGTACACTATCGGCAGGGAAAGTTCAAAGCTGACGGTGGGAACTGTTCAGAACTTCCTTGACAAGTGGGTGAAAGAGAACGGCGCTGAGATAGACTATATCCACGGAACTGACGTTGTGGAACGTCTGAGCAGGGCGCAGGGAGCAGTGGGTTTTGTGCTTCCCGACATGGGCAAGCAGGAGCTTTTCCCGACTGTTATCGCAGACGGCGCTTTGCCCAGAAAGACTTTCAGTATGGGTCATGCCCGTGACAAGCGTTATTACGTTGAAGCAAGAAAGATAACCGAGGAATAAATTTTTTGCAGGGAGAAATATTAAGTGGGACACATGATAGCGGCGGCATTTTCGGACGAGAGCCGCATAGAACTTAAATATCTTATGAAGAAGGCGGCGGCAGAGAATGCGATAAAACTGCCGTTTCGGCACGGGCTTGACAGGGAGCAGGCGAACAGTGTTATCGGGTATCACATCACGCTGTTCAACTGGTCGAGCGAAAAAGATGCGGAGATGTTCAGCAGGCTGGAAGGATTCAGTTTCACGGGCGAGTTCAAGGTGACTGCCGAGAAGCTGTATCTGACGCACGGGCATGATGACAGTCTTTTGCTGTGCTTAAAGGTCAAGACGGACAGCCGATTCAGCGAACTTACCGAAAAGCTGGGCGAGCGTTTAAAGCACAAGGTCGGCGAGCATCCTCACATAACCCTTGCAGTAAGTAAAGACCATGACGAGATACACAAATTCTACAAGCGTATCAAAGCGCAGGGCGTATTCCCTATCGAACTGACCTCAGACCACCTCGAAGTCTACAAAATAGGTGCGGTGACGGAAAAAGTCAGCGAGATAAGAAACTAAAATTAAATAAGAAATTAGAAATAAGAAAGAAGAAATAAGGTGTCCGCTTTGCGGACGGATCTTGAAAAAAAGATAAGAGTTAAGAAATGTAGGGGCGGGCATTGCCCGTCCGTGCGTCTATCTGGGGTAAAGTGAGATAAAAACGTATGTTTTACACGTCATTTGTGCATGGTCGGGTTGCTCTGACGCAATATTTTAATTACCGAAATCAATTAAGGGACAATCTATACAGAAGAGGAAATAGTTATGTTTTTAGATGAGATCAGGAATGAGTTGGAAGATCATATCGTTCCATATTGGGAAGAACTGAAAGATGATGAGTTCGGCGGTTTTTATGGGTTCAAGAGCTTTGAACTTGTGACCGATAAAAAGGCTGACAAGGGCGTTATACTGCATTCACGTATTCTGTGGTTTTTCTCTGCCTGCGTTAAAATACTGGGCGGTGAGAAGTACAGAGCGCTTGCTGACCATGCTTTTGACTATGTGAAAAAATACTGCATAGACTATGAAATGGGCGGAGTTTACTGGATGACGGCTTTTGACGGCAAGCCCTCGGACGATATGAAACATACTTATAACATCGCTTTTGCGGTGTATGCTCTGAGCTGTTATTACAACGCAACAGGCGTTAAGGAAGCGCTGGAACTTGCTGAAAGGCTCTTTGACGATATTGAGACTAAAACTCCCGACAGTTACGGCTGCCGTGAAGCTTTCACCCGTGACTGGAAACTTGCCGACAACGAAGCGCTTTCGGAAAACGGTCTGCACGCTGAAAAGACCATGAACAGCGTTTTGCACCTTATCGAAGCTTATACCGAGCTTTACAAGGCTGACAAGTCGGAAAGGGTCGCTCAGGCTCTCAGAAAACAGCTCTCGATAGTTGAGAACAAGATATATGACTATGACAGGAACGCTCTTAAAGTGTTCTTTGATGAAAAGTTCGATGTTATCGGGGATATTCATTCGTTCGGTCATGATATTGAAGCGAGCTGGCTCACCGATCTTGCGGTGGAAACGCTGGGCGACAGGGAGCTTATCGAAAAGTTCAACGCTCTTGACCTCAGACTTGCCGAGAACATCTATAATATTGCGATAGAGGACGGCGCACTGAACAACGAACGTGAGAATGACAAGATAGACCGCACCAGGATATGGTGGGTGCAGGCTGAGGGCGTTGTGGGTTTCGTGAATGCTTTCCAGCACAGCGGCGACAGCAAGTATCTTGAAGCGGCAAAGTCGATATGGGAATACATCAAGTCTGACGTTATAGACAAGCGTGAGGGCGGCGAATGGTATTCCGAAGTAAGCTTTGAGGGCAAGCCCCACGACTGGAAAGAAGAAACAGGACCGTGGAAATGCCCTTATCACAACGGAAGAATGTGCCTTGAAATGTTAAGGAGAGGGGTAGAATTCTGATGTTTCTTACCGAAACGCATATGCACACTTCCGAAACATCTGCCTGTGCATCGGCAACGGGGGCTTATCAGTCTTGCCAGTATAAGGAGCTGGGGTATGACACTATTATCATAACAGACCACTTCCTGAACGGCAATACGACAGTTGACAGGTCACTTCCGTGGGAAAAGCAGGTGGAGCTGTTCTGCCGTGGTTATGAGAATGCGAAGAAGCAGGGTGACGAGATAGGCATAACAGTTCTGTTCGGGATAGAGTATGCGTGGAGCGGCTGTGATCTGCTTATCTACGGCATAGACAAGCAGTGGCTTCTTGACAATCCCGACTGTGCTGAGATAGATGTTCATGAGTTTTGCGACAGGGTGCATAAAGCAGGCGGTATAGTTGTCCATGCGCACCCTTTCCGTGAAGCAAATTACATACGTGACATGAAGTTCCTGCCATTATACACTGACGGAGTTGAGGTATACAATGCAGGCAACCGTGACCCGATCTGGAACGAGAGAGCGGAGTGGTATGCAGACCAGTTCGGCTTTGTAAAGACCGCAGGAAGCGACTGTCACCATGCAGTCCCCGATGCTCCCGGCAGATTTGCAGGAGTTTACACCGCAACCAAAATAGAAACGATCCAAGACTACGTAAAAGCAGTCAAATACGGAGAAATTGAAAGCCTTAAAACCAGATAAGAAACTTAAATCAAATAAGAAATTAGAAATAAGAAAGAAGAAATAAGGTGTCCGCTTTGCGGACGTTATTAGAAAAAAGATAATAAATAAGAAATAAGAAAAAATATTTGTAGGGGCGAGCATTGCTTGTCCCTACAAAAAATGCGCCTGTCTCGGGTCAGTGAGCCTGACGAAAATATATCGCAAACAAAAAATATTTCTTATCTCTTATCTCTTATTTCTAATTTCTTATTTAAAAAAGTTGGTTGGAGTTTGAGTATGAAGAAAATGAATGATGAAGAACAGACACTTATATGCGGAAGAAATGCCGTTACCGAGGCGATAAAGTCGGGAAGGAATATCGACACGCTTTATGTGAACAGGAACGCAGGCGGCTCAATAAACCGCATATGTTCGCTTGCTTCCGAAAAGGGCATACCCGTGAAACAGGTGGACGACAAAAAGCTTGACCATATGTGCGCAGGGGCTGTGCATCAGGGTTGCGCCGCAATGCTGGGGTGCGCTGAGTATTCCACGATAGCCGAGATACTGGAAACTGCCCGTGAAAAGGGCGAAGACCCGTTTATCATAATCTGTGATGAGATAGAAGACCCCCACAACTTAGGCGCAATAATAAGGACTGCCGAGGCTTCGGGCGCTCACGGCATAATCATACCCAAGCGCCGCAGTGCTTCGCTCAACTACACCGTGCATAAGACCTCCGCAGGTGCGGCAAGCTGGGTGAAAGTCGCAAGAGTGCCGAACCTTGCCGCCGCCGTCAAGGAACTCAAACAACAGGGCGTGTGGATATACGGCACTGACATGAAAGGTGAGGACATTTATTCCACCGATCTGACAGGCGCAGCTGCTTTCGTCATCGGCTCAGAGGGCTTTGGCATGAGCAGACTTATGAAAGAAAACTGTGATTTTCTTGTCAGCCTGCCGATGTTCGGACAAGTAAACTCCCTCAACGCTTCCGTAGCCGCAGGGATCTGTATGTACGAAGCGGTCAGACAAAGACGAAATAAATAAGAAATTAGAAATAAGAAAGAAGAAATAAGGTGTCCGCTTTGCGGACGGATCTTGAAAAAAGATAAGAAATAAGAGAAAATATTTGTAGGGGCGAGCATTGCTCGTCCGTGCGGCTGCATTGGGTAAATGTGCAAAATAAAAATATATCACAAACAAATAATATTTCTTATTTCTTCATTCTTATTTCTTATTTTTTAAAGGTGGTTGTATGAGAGAAAATGAAAGCAGGAGATTTGACGGTGACGGGATAATTCCTCCGCCGGGGGAAAAATGGTTCACTGAGATAGATGATGATGACGGCAAGGAAGAAAGTGCTGAATATCATGAGGATATTGAGGAACACCGCCATAAGCGCCGCCGCTCGGATAAGCCTGTTGTTCAGGAAGAAATATATGATGATGAAAATGATGTTCGGAAAGAATATGAGGATATTAAACAGCATACAATAGATCATGAACCGCTTGAAGAACCTGAAAAAACTCCCGAACAGCCTAAAAAACGTCAGCATATCGAGTATAAGAGCCGCACTGACAACAACGGCGCAGGCTTCACGCTCAGGACAAGCGACGATAAAGACCCTAAAAAAGTCAGGAGCAGACAGGACGAGTTGGAGACAGCTGAGGACGTTTCGGACATTCGTGAGAGCATCTTACAGCTTCGCACTTCGCTTACCGTCAGAGCCGCCGTACTGCTGTTTGCAACGGTTTTCAGCCTGTTCATAAGCATTGCGAACGACCTTGAACAGCCAATGGCGGCAGTCTTTGACCGAACGATAAACCCCTCGGCTTATATCTTCACCAATACGATACTTGGTATAACCGCCGTGGGTTTTTCTTATTCAACAATAATCAACGGTCTGAAAAGCCTGTTCCGTTTCTCGCCCGACAGCGACACGCTCATTTCGCTGAACTTAGTCTCGGCGATAATCGCAGGACTGGTAACGCTTTTTGACCCCGAATCGCTCAAAATGGGCTATTTTCATATCTACACATCGTCAGCGATAATGCTTTTGTTCCTGAGTACGCTCATAAAACTGGGGACGGTGCGGCGAACGCTGAGGGGCTTTGAGTTCATGACCGAGGACGGCGGACTTGCGGCTGTTCAGCGTGCGGATGAAGAAGAACTGAGCGAACTTCGCACAAAGAAGAACATGAACATCGCTTACCTCAGACAAACCGACTTTGTGCGTGACATGATAAAGAATGGCTATTCGTCCGACCTTTCGGATCTGTTTGCAGAAAAGACCGTTCCGCTCATATTCATAGCGGCGCTTGCGGTGGGCGGTATGTCGTGGATATTCGACAAGCACGCCGCTGACACGCAGGAGAAAGTGTTCGTGCTTTTGTCGGCTGTATCGGGAACATTCTCGATAGCGTCGGCGGCATCTTTCCTGATGATCTCGAGCAGTCCGCTTTCTGCCGCCTGCAAGAAACTTCTCAGGTGCGGCGCTGTCATGCTGGGTTATTCCTCGGTGGAAGAACACGCAGACGTTGACACGGTGGTGATAGATGCGGCTCAGCTGTTTACGGGCGGCTGTGTGAGCATTGAGGAAACAAAAATGCTCTCGGCAGGCATCACCGAGGAAGAAGCGCTTTTGTATGCGGCAGATCTGGCGGCGGCTGGAAACAGCGTTACGGCAGGGGCATTGACCGCAATGACGGGCTGTGCGCCAAAGCCTGTCAACGGCTGTATAACCGAAGCATCAATGGGCGTTATAGGCTGGATAGACAGCAAGCGCATGATACTTGGCGGCAGGGCTTTGCTTGAAAAATACAACGTTATAGGCTTGCCGACTGCGCCTGCCGAATCAAGATTTGCGAAGAAAAACGGCGTGGTATATCTTGCTGTTTCAGGCAAAGCTGTGATGATGTTCTCGGCGGCGATAAACATTGACCGCAGAAGGCGCAGGCAGATACAGGCGCTGGAAGACGAACGTGTGAGCATAAATATACGAAGCTGTGACAGCTTTATCAAGCAGGACGATCTTGCGGTGCTGTTCGACATCAAGCCCGAGACGGCGGCGATACTGCCTGTCAGCTGTGAGGACGAATATGACGTTATGACCGAGCCTGCGGACAGTCTGCCTGCTTCGATGTTCTGCGAGCGTGATGCAGGGGCGTTCGCTATGCTCCTTATTGCGGCAAAGCGGATCAGATATGCGGCGAATATCGGCGTTGCGGTGCAGTACGGCGCAATGATACTGGGTATCGTGATAAGCGTGATACTCATGTTCATGAACAGTTTTGCACAGATAACTCCGACAGTGGTGCTTGCATATGATATTATTTTCATGCTGATAATGAAGTTTTTACAGAGTTTTAAGAAAGTCTGAGAACGTTCAAATAGGTACGCTTAACGGCTGTTCGTTTGTTTATGCTTTTTAAGCTGACAGACGGACAGCCGATATTTGATGAATAATAATGAATAAGGACGGTTATTATGCGCATAGATAAGTACATATCATCGCAAAAAAATGAACTTTCACGCTCCGATGTTAAACGTTTGATAAAGCAGAAGCGTGTCACGGCTGACGGCATAACTGTCACCACGGCTGACACAAAAGTGGACGAAAACACAAACGTCTGCATTGACGGCGAACAGGTGGCATTTCGGAAAAATATCTACATAATGCTCAACAAACCGCAGGGATACGTGTGTTCCACAAGAGACGGCAAGACCCCGACCGTGCTTGAACTTGTTCCCGAAGAACTCAGGCGCAGGGGGCTTTTCCCAGCAGGCAGGCTGGATAAGGACACCGAGGGCTTTGTGCTGATAACCGATGACGGGGCGCTTGCTCACGAAATGCTCTCGCCCGTCAAGCACGTTCCAAAGACTTATTACGTCAGACTTGCGTCAAAATATGACCCAAATTGCGAAATCGTTTTTGCTCGGGGGGTCACGATAGACGGAGGTGAGAAGTGCCGTCCTGCTGAGGTCAGACCCGACCCTGACGACCCTTTTGCCTGCACCCTTGTTATCCATGAGGGGAAGTTCCATCAGGTCAAAAGAATGTTTGAAGCCGTGGAAAATAAGGTGGTTTATCTCAGGCGTGTGCAGATAGGCGGGCTTGTTTTAGACCCAAAATTAGCCCTTGGAGAGTGTTTGGAGATTATGCACAAAGATGTTGAAAAGATACTGGGCAGATAAAGTCAATTTCACTTTTTTGAATTTTTTGTATCGAAATTTTCGTCAAATCTTATAAAGCAGCCATAAAAAGTTTAGTAAAAAAAACTCTTGTAAGTATATGAAAAATTTGCTATGATATTACTATACGGAAAACGGCGTGGATAATCTGGCATTTAAGTATCCTCGGCTGTTATGTACTAAAAATGAAATACTTAATCAGGGAGGTCCTATTTAAATGGCAAGTGTATCATTAAGAGAGATCTATAAGAAGTACCCCGGCGGCGTTATCGCTGTATCCGACTTCAACATCGAGATCAAGGACAAGGAGTTCATAATCCTCGTTGGCCCTTCGGGCTGCGGCAAATCTACGACCCTTCGTATGATCGCAGGTCTGGAAGAAATTTCTGAAGGCGAACTTTACATCGGCGACCGTCTTGTAAACGACATCGCTCCTAAGGACAGAGATATTGCAATGGTTTTCCAGAACTACGCTCTGTATCCTCACATGACCGTATTCGAGAACATGGCATTCGGTCTGAAACTCCGCAAAGTCCCCAAGGACGAGATCGCAAAGAAGGTAGAAGAAGCTGCTAAGGCTCTTGACATCGCTCACCTGCTCGACAGAAAGCCTAAGGCTCTTTCAGGTGGTCAGAGACAGCGTGTTGCTCTGGGACGTGCTATCGTTCGTGAGCCTAAGGTATTCTTACTTGACGAGCCTCTGTCGAACCTCGATGCAAAGCTCCGTGCTCAGATGAGAACCGAGATCTCCAAGCTCCACAAGAGACTGGGTACAACATTCATCTACGTAACTCATGACCAGACTGAGGCTATGACGATGGGCGACCGTATCGTTGTTATGAAAGACGGTTACATCCAGCAGATCGACAGCCCTCAGAACCTCTACAACTATCCTGTTAACCAGTTCGTTGCAGGCTTCATCGGTTCACCTCAGATGAACTTCGTTGACGCTAAGCTCCTGAAAGAAGGCAACAAGTACCTCGTTGAGTTCGGCTCTGAGGATACCAAGACTTCCAGAGGCGTTAAGTACACCGTTCAGGTTCCCGAGTCTAAGGCTGACCCCGAAGCTCTCGAGCCGCTGGTAAATCACGAGATCGTTCTCGGTATCCGTCCTGAGTGCATCCACGATGAAGAAATGTTCATCTCGAACGCAACAACAGGCGTTATCAACGCTACCGTTGAAGTTACCGAGCTTATGGGTGCTGAAACTTATCTGTACCTCACCTGCGAGGGTATCCCGCTGACTGCAAGAGTATCGCCCAGATCTACTGCAAGACCTCAGGACGTTATTCAGGTCGCTCTTGATCCCAACAGGATCCACATCTTCGACAAGGAGACCGAGAAGTCGGTTATCAACTGATCGGACTAAATTTTTAATACAAGCTATCAAGGCGCTTTCTTCACAACGAGGAGAGCGCCTTTTTTGTCTGTCTGAGGTCGTTTTATAAGAACGAAAAATTTACAAAATAGTAATGAATTCGCAAATATAGAAAATAATGCCTTGATATGCGGCTTTGGTTGTGCAAAACTCTGAAAATTTATCGTGTGGGGAATTTTTTTGTACAGACACTTGACAAAGGCGGAAATAAGTTATATAATAATATAATGTATCATAATCGGTTTTTACGCCCTTTTATACTGGTTGAAATGGGCAAAAATGCCGAAGAAAGCTATGTATCAACAAGTTAAGGAGTGATCAGCGCACATGGTGAATGTCAATGTGAAAGACGTCAAGCTGGGTAAAAATACCCGAAAGAGCTTTGCCAAGATCCGTGAGGTACAGGAAATGCCTAACCTCATCGAGGTGCAGAAGAACTCGTATCAGTGGTTCATTGATGAAGGTCTTAAAGAGGTCTTTGAAGAAGTCTCGGCGATTACCGACTATAACGGGCATTTTGAACTGACCTTTGTCGATTACCGTATTGACCCTGTTCCTAAATACACTATCTCGCAGTGCAAGGAACGTGATGCTACTTATTCCTCACGCCTTCATGTAAAGGCAAGGCTCAGGAACAACGAGACAGGCGAGGTCAAGGAATCCGAAGTTTACATGGGCGACCTGCCTAAGATGACCGACAGCGGAACTTTCGTTATCAATGGCGCTGAGCGTGCTATCGTTTCACAGCTGGTTCGTTCCCCCGGTGTTTACTACAACTTTGATAAGGATAAGACCGGTAAAGACCTGTTCAACGCCACTATCATACCTAACCGTGGTGCATGGCTCGAGTATGAAATGGACTCGAACGACGTTGTTTATGTTCGTATAGATAAGAACAGAAAGATACCGATAACCACATTTATCCGTGCATTAGGCATCGGCACTAACGAGGAGATCACCGACAGATTCGGCGTTGACGAAAGACTTAATCAGACTATCCTCCAGAAAGAGAACACCGACAACAAGGAAGAGGCTCTGCTGGAAGTATACAAAAAGCTTCGTCCCGGCGAGCCTCCCACAGTTGAGAGCGCCCAGACACTGCTCCACAATCTGTTCTATGATGACAAGAGATATGACCTTTGCCGTTTCGGAAGATACAAGTATAACAAAAAGCTGGGTATCGCTTCAAGACTTGCAGGTCACACCGTTTCAAGACCTATCATAAGCCCCGTTACGGGCGAGCTTATGGCTGAACCGGGTCAGACACTTCGCTACGAACAGGCTTACGAGATAGAGAACGCAGGCGTTATGGAAGCGTTCGTTACTACCGAGGCAAAGGAGTATTACGTTTCTGAGGAAACGGGCGAGACTCTTTCGAGAATGGTCGAGCGTGAAGTCAAGATCATCGGCAACGGTATGGTAGACCTTTCGGAGTATATCAGCGTTGACCCCAAGTCTATCGGCATCAACGAAAAGGTACACTACCCCACTCTGAAAGAGATATTCGACACCTGCGAGAGCGGTGAAGAATCTGAGATAATCGAGAAGATCAAGGAAAGAGCGAACGAACTTGTTCCCAAGCACATTATCCTTGACGATATAATCGCTTCTATATCTTATTTCCTGAACCTCTGCGAGGGTGTGGGCACGATCGATGACATCGACCACTTAGGAAACAGACGTATCCGTTCGGTGGGAGAACTGCTCCAGAACCAGTTCCGCATCGGCTTTACAAGAATGGAGAGAGTTATCCGTGAGAGAATGAACGTTCAGTCTCAGGACTCCGAGATACTCACCCCGAGAGACCTTATAAACATCAGACCTATCGCTGCGGCTATCAAGGAGTTCTTCGGAAGCTCGCCTCTGTCGCAGTTCATGGATCAGAACAACCCTCTTGCAGAGCTTACTCACAAGAGAAGACTTTCCGCATTAGGACCCGGCGGTCTGTCAAGAGACCGTGCAGGATTCGAGGTTCGTGACGTTCACTACACTCACTACGGCAGAATGTGTCCTATCGAGACTCCTGAAGGTCCTAACATCGGACTTATCTCCTACCTTGCATCTTTCGCAAGAATAAATGAATACGGCTTCATCGAAGCACCTTACAGACGTGTTGACAAGGAAACGGGCGTTGTTACTGACGAAGTAGTTTACATGACTGCTGACGTTGAGGACAACTACATGGTCGCTCAGGCGAACGAACCCCTTACCGAGGACAACAAGTTCGCAAGAAAGAAAGTTAACGGCAGATACAGAGACCAGATCCTTGAAATAGACTCGGAGCATATCGACTTCATGGATATTTCACCTAAAATGGTCGTTTCTGTCGCAACGGCTTGTATCCCGTTCCTCGAGAACGATGACGCAAACCGTGCGCTCATGGGAGCGAATATGCAGAGGCAGGCTGTGCCGCTGCTCAAGACCGAATCGCCTATCGTTGGTACAGGTATGGAATACAAGACCTGTCTCGACTCGGGTGTTGCGGTGGTATCCGAAAAGGCAGGCGTTGTTGAGAGCGTTGACGCAGATAAGATCGTTGTTCGTGAGGATGACGGAAACCTGCGCACCTATGAACTCATCAAGTTCCAGCGCTCGAACGCAGGCACCTGCACCAACCAGAGACCTATCGTTGACAAGGGCGAGCGCATCGAGGCTCACCAGATCATCGGTGACGGTCCTGCAACTTCAAACGGCGAGCTTTCTCTCGGCAAGAACGCCCTCATCGGCTTCATGACATGGGAAGGCTATAACTACGAGGACGCTGTTCTGCTGAACGAGAACCTTGTAAGACAGGATAAATACACCTCTATCCACATCGAGGAGTATGAGATAGAAGCAAGAGACACCAAACTCGGACCCGAGGAGATCACAAGAGATATTCCGCAGGTCAAGGAGGAGTATCTTGCAAACCTTGACGAGAACGGCATAATCCGCATCGGCGCTGACGTTCGCCCCGGAGATATTCTTGTCGGCAAGGTAACGCCTAAGGGCGAGACGGAAGTTTGCCCCGAGCAGAGACTGCTGAGAGCGATCTTCGGCGACAAGGAAAGAGACGTTCGTGACAATTCGCTGAAAGTACCTCACGGTGAAAGCGGAACTATCATTGACGTTAAGGTGTTCACAAAGGAAAACTGCGAGGAGCTGTCGCCCGGCGTTAATATGCTGGTACGCTGCTACATCGCACAGAAGAGAAAGATCTCGGTCGGCGATAAAATGGCGGGCCGTCACGGAAACAAGGGTGTTGTTTCGAGAATACTTCCTCCCGAGGATATGCCTTTCCTCGAGGACGGCACACCGCTTGACATCGTGCTGAACCCTCTGGGCGTTCCTTCACGTATGAACATCGGTCAGGTGCTTGAAGTTCACCTTGGTATGGCTGCAAAGGCGCTTGGCTGGAAGGTAATGACACCTGTATTCGACGGCGCTCACGAGGAGGACATCAGAGCCTGCTTCAGAGCCGCTCAGGAAAAGTATCTCGAGAACAAGGGCAAGACCGATGAGTTCGAGATAAACCCCATGAGCGATGTTATCAACCCCAACGCTATCAGTATGCACGAGGACGGCAAGTTCACGCTGTATGACGGACGCACGGGTGAAAAGTTCGACAACAAGGTAACGGTAGGCTATATGTACTACTTAAAGCTCCACCACCTTGTTGACGATAAGATACACGCAAGATCCACAGGTCCGTATGCACTTGTTACCCAGCAGCCTCTCGGCGGTAAGGCACAGTTCGGCGGACAGCGTTTCGGTGAGATGGAAGTTTGGGCGCTCGAAGCTTACGGCGCTGCTTACACCTTGCAGGAGATACTTACCGTTAAGTCTGACGATAAGGACGGACGTGACAAGACTTACCACGCTATCAGCGACGGTCAGAATATACCTAAGCCGGGTATCCCCGAAGCATTCAAGGTTCTTGTCAAGGAACTCCAGTCATTGGGTCTTAATCTTGATATTTCCGACAAGGACGGCAAGATGCTCGAACTTATGCAGACCGCTGCTGACGACGATCAGGATTACAGAGGTCCTGATATGACCAGTGCGCTTGACTTCAACAAGTTCGATGAGGACGAAATGGATGGTCTTGGTCTGCACGAAGTTGGTTCTCCCGATGAGGAAACTGAGGTCGTTTACAGCACCGAAGACGATGAGGACAACCTCATAAACGACGAATACACAGGAGGTCCCAGCGCTTTTGACAGCGACGAGGACTATTGATAAGCATTTGACCGCAGGTGCAGCACTCACGCAGTCACAAAGGCTGCGTGGGGGTTGTATTGGAAACAACTGAGGAAGAAGGGTTACGAATTTGGAATCTAACGTTTTTGAATCAATAAAGATCTCGCTTGCTTCGCCCGATAAGATCAGAGAATGGTCGTTCGGCGAGGTCACCCGCCCTGAGACGATAAACTACCGTACACAGAAGCCTGAAAAGGACGGTCTTTACTGCGAACGCATCTTCGGACCGACTAAGGACTGGACCTGTCACTGCGGCAAGTACAAGCAGCAGAAGTATCAGAAGGGCAGAGTGTGTGAGCGCTGCGGCGTTGTTATCGCCAAGAAGGACGTAAGACGTGAAAGAATGGGTCACATCGAACTTGCTGCACCTGTTTCACACATCTGGTACTTCAAGGGCACACCTTCGAGGATCGGTCAGATACTCGACATCAGCCAGAAAAGACTGGAAGAAGTGCTGTACTTCACAAAATACATCGTTATCGACGCAGGCAAAACAAATCTTATAAAGAAAGATCTTATCACCGAATCGCAGTATCAGGAACTGCTCGTTAAATACGAGGAGGGCGATTTTGAGGTAGGAATGGGCGCTGAGGCTATCAAAAAGCTTCTCGAAAACGAAGCAAGCCTTGACGAGACTAAGGAGGAGAACCTTTACAAACTCTCTGAGTCCTTAAAGAACGATCTTGACGGACTTGCTCCCGGTCAGAAGCGCATCAAACTGTTAAAGAGACTTGAAGTTGTTGAAGCTTTCATCAAGTCGGGTCAGGAGCCTTCATGGATGATACTTGAAGCTCTGCCCGTTATCCCCCCCGACCTCAGACCTATGGTCATGCTGGACGGCGGCAGATATGCAACTTCCGACTTGAACGATCTTTACAGACGTGTTATCAACAGAAACAACAGACTGAAAAGAATGCTCGAACTCAAAGCTCCCGAGATCATCGTGAGAAATGAAAAGAGAATGCTTCAGGAAGCTGTTGATGCACTTATAGACAACGGCAGACACGGCAGACCCGTAACAGGTCCCAACAACAGAGCGTTCAAGTCCCTTTCGGATATGCTGAAAGGTAAGCAGGGACGTTTCCGTCAGAACCTGCTCGGTAAGCGTGTTGACTATTCGGGACGTTCGGTTATCGTCGTAGGTCCTGAGCTGAAAATGTATCAGTGCGGTCTGCCGAAGGAAATGGCACTCGAACTGTTCAAGCCGTTCGTAATAAAAAGACTGGTAGATATTACCAAGAACGCAGGCAACGGTCAGCAGCTCAACATCAACGGCGCTAAGAACGCTATCGAAAGAGTTGAGCCTATCGTATGGGACGCTCTTGAAAATGTTATTCAGGGACACCCCGTTCTTCTAAACCGTGCGCCTACACTCCACAGACTGGGTATCCAGGCATTCGAGCCGATACTCGTTGAGGGCAGAGCTATCAAGCTTCACCCGCTGGTTTGTACGGCATACAACGCTGACTTTGACGGCGACCAGATGGCGGTGCATCTGCCTATCTCTCCCGAGGCTCAGGCTGAGGCACGCTTCCTCATGCTTGCGGCTAACAACCTGCTCAAACCTTCTGACGGTCGACCTGTTGCTGTTCCTACACAGGATATGGTGCTGGGTTCTTATTACCTCACTCTCCAGAAAGACGGCGAACTGGGCGAAGGCAAGGTGTTCAGAGATGTGAACGAGGCTCTTATGGCTTATAACAACGGCGATGTTTCGCTGCACGCAGCTATCAGAGTTCGTATCACAAAGCAGCTGGGCGACAGACAGGTATCAAAGATCGTTGATGCAACTGTCGGCAGACTTATCTTCAACAGCATTATCCCTCAGGATCTCGGATTTGTTGACAGGACCAATTCTGACAAGCAGTTCGATCTTGAAATAAGCTTCCTTGTTAAGAAAGGACAGCTCTCGACGATCGTTGAGCGCTGCATACAGCAGCACGGCACAACTCAGACTTCTGAGGTGCTGGACAACATCAAGGCTCTCGGATATAAGTACTCCACAAAGGCGGCTATCACAGTTGCGGTATGCGATGCAACTATCCCTGAAGCTAAGAAAGACATTCTTGCAAGAGCTGACGGCGAGATCGCGAAGATCGACACATGGTACAAGCGAGGCAAGATAAACCGTGAGGAGCGTTCCAAGCAGTTCATCGAGATATGGAACAAGGCTACCAACGAAGTTACCGAGGCTCTGAAAAAGGGTCTTGACCCCTATAACCCTATCAACATGATGGCGGACTCGGGAGCTCGTGGTTCTATCAACCAGATAAGACAGCTTGCAGGTATGCGTGGACTTATCGCAAACACATCGGGTTCGACTATCGAGCTGCCTATCAGAGCTAACTATCGTGAGGGTCTTACCATTCTGGAATACTTCATCTCCTCCCGAGGCGCACGTAAAGGTCTGGCTGATACGGCGCTGCGTACCGCTGACTCGGGTTATCTGACAAGACGACTTGTTGACGTTTCACAGGACGTTATCATTCGTCAGGAGGACTGCGGCACAACAAACGGCATAGACATATTCGAGATAAAGGCAGACAAGGAAGTTATCGAGCCGCTGTCTGAGAGACTTGTCGGCAGATACCTTGTTGAAGACCTCAAAGACCCCAAGAGCGGCGAAGTTGCTGTTTCGAGAAACAGACTTATGACCGAGCATGAGGCTGAGAGAGTTGTTTCGATCATGAACGCAACAGGCAAGGAGACTATCAAGATACGCTCCGTTCTCGCCTGCAACGCTAAGAACGGCGTTTGCGCTAAGTGCTACGGCGCTAACCTTGCAAACGGCAAGGTAGTAAGAGTCGGTGAGGCAGTCGGCGTTATCTCCGCACAGTCGATCGGTGAGCCTGGTACACAGCTTACGATGCGTACATTCCATACGGGCGGTATCGCATCGGCAGAGGACATCACACAGGGTCTTCCCCGTGTCGAGGAACTTTTTGAGAGCAGACGACCCAAGGGTGCTGCTATCATCACAAGGATCGACGGTACTGTTCGCATCACCGAAGAAAAGAAGATGCGCCACATCATCGTCACCAGCGAGGATCTCGACGATCCCGCACAGGAAAGCTATCCTATCCCTTACGGCTTAAAGATCAAACCGAATGTTGTTGACGGTGCATTCGTAGTAAAGGGTCAGCCGCTTACCGAAGGCTCGATCAACCCTGCGGATATACTCGCAGTTAACGGCGTTGAGGCTGTTCAGAACTATATCATCACCGAAGTTCAGAAGGTTTACCGTTCTCAGGGTGTTGATATCAACGATAAGCACATCGAAGTTATCGTTCGTCAGATGATGAAGAAGGTCAAGATCGACGACAGCGGTTCGAGCTATCTGCTCCCCGGCAGCTTAGTCGAAAAGACCGAGATAAACTCGATAAACGAGGAGATACAGAAGCAGATAGACGCAGGCGACATCAACGCTCGTCTTATCACCACCGTTCCTGTTATTCAGGGTATCACAAAGGCTTCGAGCTACTCCGATTCGTTCCTGTCTGCGGCTTCGTTCCAGGAGACCACAAAGGCTCTTACAGACGCTGCTATCAAGGGCAAGACCGACCACCTTGTTGGTCTTAAAGAGAACGTTATCATCGGTAAACTTATCCCTGCCGGAACAGGTATGGACGTTTACAACAGCGTAGAGGTAGTCAAGAACGAGACTCACAACATGGGAGTTTCTGACAGCTTCTCGTCAATTCTCTAAAAAAAATACATCAGAGGTCAAGTCATGACGGCTCGACCTCTGTTTTTTTATGAGTAAGTTACCAGCAGCGGCTGGAGCTGACTGCCCTGCAAGGCGGCTTCGGCAGCCTGCGGCAGGTTTTTCAGGTCAGCTGTCAGCGAGTAGGGCTTTTTGAACGCATCGTCCTGACCGAACGGGACGAAGTAAAAATGCTTGCGCTGCAAAAGTGCGCCGATGTTCTGAGCGCTGCCCGAGAGCGCATCGTTTGTCGAAAGTGAGATAAGCACGGGCTTGCCGCTTCTCAGGTGACTTTTTGCGCCCAGCGTTACGGGGTTGTCGTATATGCCGTGGACAAGCTTGCCAATACAGGTAGCAGTGCATGGGCATATGATGAACAAGTCGAACAGCTGTTTTGGTCCTATCGGTTCGGCATCGGGGAGGGTGACTATTGCCTTTCTGCCGCAGATGCCCTCGATGCGTCTGAGGTTTTCCTCCGCTGTTCCGAAGCGTGTGTCGGCAGCAGCAGCGTTGAATGACAGCACAGGCGTGAGTTCTGCGCCTGCGGCTGCAAGTTTTTCGGCTTCGGCGAATGCCTTGTTGAAAGTGCAGAATGAGCCTGTCATTGCGAAGCCGAGCTTTTTCCCTTTTAGTGACATTTCTGCCGCTCCTTTCAAGGTTCTGCTCCGCAAGCAGCGTGATGTCAGTCTGCGGAGCGAAAATATCCTTTGACCGTTTCTGCGATGATCTCGCCTGCGGTCTTAGGGGCATACTTTCCGGGAAGTGCGAGGGCGTGAATGAACGCTCTGCCGCAAAGCGCACAGGCTGAGGAATCCACACCCCCGGGCTTTGACGCAAGATCAACGATAAGGCAGTTCCGCTGTGTGCGGCGTATGATCTCGTCAGTCACCACAAGGGCAGGGACGGTGTTTATCAGCAGACTGTATTTTTCGGCGTGCTCGCTGAGTTCACAAAGCGGCAGGGTCTTACAGCCGAAACAGTGTGCTTCGGCGAGTGCTGTTTGTGAACGTGCGGCTATGCTGACTTCTGCGCCGACCGACCCGAACACCTTTGCGCAGGCTTTTGCGACCCGTCCCCAGCCTGTTATCAGCACAGGCATTCCGAACAGCGCTTCTTCACGCTGAGATGCCGCCACCGAAAGCGCACCCTCGGCAGTGAGCAGTGCGTTCTTTATTTGGAGCGTTTCATTCTTGAAGTAGTCGAAAGCACGCAAACCTAATGTGTCAAGTTCTTCAAGAAGTGCGTTCGTCAAAAGTCCACCTGCGGCAACAGCACCGCTCTTTGCCGCCTGAGTGACAAGCTTTACGGGCAGTTTTCCGAACTCAGTCGGCACGGAATTTCCGCAGTTGTTCATCATCGGAAGAAGTATAAGGTCAGCACTGCCGTGAAGTTCCTCGGGGGAATCCAGCGGAGTTACACCCTCGGGCGAACCGTTCAAGCCGCAGGAATAAACTTCTGCAAAGGAACAGAGCGCTTTTGCGGCGTAAGCCATTCTCGGGTCAAGTCCCGTCACAAGTGCAATGGGTCTGTCGTTCATTTTGTTCCCTCCATTCTCGGAATACTACATTATATGCCGCAGAATACTTATTGACACAAAAAAGCATCGGAGTTTTTTTCGACCCCGATGCCGTTATTATCTGTCAGCAAATGCGATGAATTCTTCCACGGGCATAGGCTTTGCGAAGTAATAGCCCTGAAACATAACACAGCCCATATGCGCAAGTTCACTGAACTGCTGTTCGGTCTCAACGCCCTCGGTCAGCGAAGCGATACCCAGTTCGTCAGACAGTCTGATGATGTTCTTGATTATCGTTTGCGCACGCTGTTCGTCCTCACCCGTGCCTGCAAGGAACTTCATGTCGATTTTCAGCACGTCAACAGGCATATTCTTCAAGAGGTTCAGCGAGGAGTAACCGCTTCCGAAATCGTCCATTTCCACGATGAAGCCTGCCTTTCTGAGCGTTTTGAGGATAGTGAACTTTTCCTCCGAATCGTTCATCATGACAGTCTCGGTTATCTCGATCCTGAGTTTTGACGGGTCGATGCCGTATTCCGCAACAAGCGACTTTATCTCAGCCGCAACATCAATGAAGTAAAAATCCTTCGGGGAGATGTTCACTGAGATAAACAAGTCGGGGCGGTCGGTCTTCCACTGCGAAAGGTACTCACAGGCACTGCGCCACATATGGCGGTCGACTTCAACGATCATGCCGTTGCGCTCAAAGACGGGTATGAATTTGTATGGCGGCAAGAAGCCGAGTTCGGGGTGTATCCAGCGTGCGAGCGCTTCTGCGCCGATGACTTTTCCGCTGTTGTCGGTTATCGGCTGTAAGAACGGGCGTATCTGATTTTCTTTAAGTGCATCGTGGAGTTCGGCGGTTATGCGCTGATCCCAGAGGACTATCTCACGGAGAGTGTCATCATAATAGGCGATGTGGTTTTTGTAGTCGCCCTTTATCTGCGAAAGTGCAAGGTGCGCTCTGTCGAACATGACTGAAACGTCAAGTGAAGTGTTCTTGACATCATAAATGCCTAGGTGTATGAGAAGCTGATGTTCAGCCTTGCCGTCAGTGACGATGAAGCTTTCGAGGTCCTTTTCAACGTGTTCACGCTGAACGGCGAACTCATCTTTCGGGATAAACACGCCGAAGGTGTCGCCTGCGAGCCTGCCGTAGACGCATTTTTCGGTCATGTCGTTCTTTATCCATTCGGCGATATGTTGGAGAGCCTTGTCGCCGAATGCAGTGCTGAAAATATCGTTGACTATCTTGAAGTTCTTGACATCAACGAAAATAGCGGTATACTGAATGTTGGGGTTCTGGACGAGCGTTTTTCTCACGCACTCAAAGAAGTACTGCTTTGTGTAAAGCCCTGTGAGAATATCGTGCGTCGAGGTGTAAAGTTCCTGTCTTACACGGCGCTGTTGTTCGGTGTTGTCACGGATATTGAGGTAAGCGCCTGCAACTTTGCGGCTGTGATCGTTTATAGAGCGGTTCTCGATCGTGAAATAGCGTGCATTTTCGCCCGTGCCGATAACGGCGCTGTAAGACCAGTCAGAGGTCTTGAAATCACGTTTGCCGAAAAGCTTTGTCAGCGCATCGGGAATGCTGTCGAGGTCGGATTCCTCAACATCCAGTATCTCGAAAGCACGCTTGTTCGCCCAGATACATTTGCCGAGCTGGTCGAAAACCAGCAGACCGTCAGTTATGTTAGAAGCGATGTTAGAGAGCATATTGTCCAGCAGTCTGAGCGGACGGTAATAAATGGAAAAATAGGTTATGAGCAGACCAAAAATGCCGTAGCCTATCATGGAGCGGTCAACGGGGGTGCGTGAGAAGATGTAGAAAGTCTGCCACAAGCCGATAAGCAGCATTGCGGCAAGCACCACAAGAAAGCGTTCACGGTAAAGCTTTGCGGTCTTGACTGAAGCCAGAATGAATATGAGCAGAACTGCAACAAACACTCCATAATCGACTATGCGGTGTATTATCTGACCAAAGTGCGGCACAAGCCGATAATAGTCCTTGCCCTGAACGTCAACAGGTTCAACACTGAAAGCGTGTCCGAAAAACGGATTGAGGAACATCTGAACAGTGTCAAGCGCAAGAGCAACATACACGACTGTGGGCTTTTGCTGACCGTTACCGATGCCCTGACAGTATCTGTCGGTAAAATTGACGAGAAAGAGCATACCCACATTCATGCCTAGAAGATAGATGTAGTAACCTATTATTGCGAGAGGTTTGATGCTTGTTCCGATTATCATGAGGTTGCCGATGAGCGGAGGGATAAGTGCAAGGTCGAGCATACCGACCGCCTTACCGATCGCTCTGTGTGAACGCAGGCATTTTAAGGCGCAGTAGATAAGCGCTATTACTACCAGCGTAAACACAGCAGAAAAACCAATTCTTATGTCCATTTTTTATCCAATATCCCTTATTATTAGTTATGCTTTTTAACAAAAAATATTATTCTATGTAATAATTTTACCATATTTCAAGTGGTTTGTCAATAGCTTTTTGTACAAATCCACGCAAATCTTTTGGATCGGAGAAAATTGGAAGTCTGTTATTTGTCGGATATGATAAAAACGGGATTAAGAGCCGAGAGCATCGTGTGAGTGCCGATCTTTTTCGTGCGTGTGACGGCTATCTGAGTGATAGTTCCGCCAAGGATCTCAGCCGCTTCGGTGAGAGTTTCGAGCGAGACTGCTGTAACGATGATGTCAGCATTCGGGTTTTTATCCCTTATTATGCCGACTATCTCTTTCAGTCTGCCCGAACTGCCTCCTATGAAAACCTTGTCGGGTGCAGGCAGGTCGGCAAGCGTTTCCGGCGCAGGACCCTCGGCAACATGGATATTGTCGCAGGCGAATTTTCGGGCGTTTACGGCGGTGAGCTTTGCGGCTTCGGGCTTGTGTTCGACCGCATACACCGAACCGTCGGGGCATTTGTAAGCCATTTCCACCGAAACAGAACCGCTTCCGCTCCCAATATCCCAGCACACCGAACCCGAACAAATGTTCAGCTTGCTGACCGCCGCCGCTCTGACCTCTGATTTCGTCATGGGGACAGTACTTCGCTCAAATCGTTCATCGGGAATGCCCGAGGGGACGTATGCAAGATGTCCGCTGTTTTCAACGATAGCCGAACAAAGCTTGTCGAACTCCTGTCCGACTATTTCGTGCGCTCTGCCCGAAATAATGCGCTCGTCAGGGTAGCCCAGCCGTGCGCCGACCGTCACGAGAGTTTCGGACAAGCCGCACTCGCACAGCCGTTCGCACAGCACTGAGGGAGTGACACTGCCGCCCAGCAGAAAGAATGTGAACTCATTGAGCTTGACATTCACAGCGATGTTGCCGTCAAGACCGTGCAGGCTGACGAGTTTCATGCGCTCCCACGGCACGCCTGCCGCCGCCGCCAAGTAAACGGGCGAGGAGATACCGCAGATGAGCCTGCATTCGCTGACGTTCGGCAAGCTTCTGACAAGTGGGAGCAGTTTTTTTGTGCCGCTGTAAAAACCAACGTCCCCCGACATGAGAACTGCCGCACGTTCACATTCAGCATCTGCAAGGACTTTTGTAACATCATCGGGCGACCATGCCGAAATGCAGGGCTTTACGCCCGAAAAGCCGCCTGTGAGCCGTCCCGCGCCTATGAGAAGTTCGGCATCGTCTATCGCTTTGCGTGCTTCGGCGGTGAGGGTCTTGTCCGTTTCCATTCCGACACCGACTATCGCTACTTTCATATATTTGCACCTCTTTCCGAAATAAGCCGCATTACCTGTTCGTAACCCAAGCCTTCCTCGACAGGGTGAGTGAGCGTTATCATGCGGATATTACATTCTTTTGCGGCGCTGACCTTTTCGGGATAACCGCCGACTTTGCCGCTTTCCTTTGTGACTAAAATTTTTGCATTGCTTTGTCTTATGTGAGCGATGTTCTGTTCGGCAGAAAAAGGCGGCTTTTCAAGAATAAGTTTGTTCCTGTCGAAACCTAAGGCGGCGCACTTGTCCGCAATGCCGTCCACGGGCAGAAGTCTGAGCCATATCCTGTCAAAAGCGCCGTTCACCGCAGAGAGCCGTTCGAGCGACTTGCTCCCCAGCACCGAAAGCACCGTGTCACCGCAGGCGTTGAGTTTTGCGATAAGTCCGTCCATGTCGGGAACGCTTTCGCCGATGACCTCGCAAGTCTCACGCAAAAGCCGAACGTATTCCGTGCCTGTCTGCCTGCAAGCCGTCCTGATGTTGCGTGTCGCTTCTGACGCATAGGGGTGAGTAGCGTCTACCGCCAATCTCACGTCCGACAGCGCCGCCGCCATTTGCGCAGTATCGAGTCGTCCTGTATGCACTGTCACGCCGTCGGGGAGAAGTTCTCCGCCGTATTCGGTAGCGGTAAACACAAGAACATTTGTTCCGCACTTCGCACATTCCTCTGCAAGCCGCCGTCCCTCGGTCGTCCCTGCGAATATCGCAAGCTTAAACATGATACCCTCTCGGTGTTACCATTCTGCCGTTTATGATGGTGGTCTGATGACTGCCGATAAACACAGTCGTGAACATATCAGCTTTGAAGTTCACAAGTTCGCTCAGTGTCAGCACGCCTCCGCACTCCCCTTCTCTGCCGATATTTTTCGCCCAGCCGCAGACAGTCTGCCCGTCAAGCACTTCGAGAAGTATCTTGCAAGCTCTTGCAAGGCTGTCGGGGCGTGTCTTTGAAGCAGGGTTGTAGAGCGCTATCACGAATCCGCCCTCGGCGGCGCACCTAAGACGGCGCTCGATCTGTTCCCACGGAGTAAGCAGGTCTGACAGGCTTATCACGGCATAGTCATTCGTCAGCGGCGAACCTAGGAGCGCACCTCCGCTGAGTGCCGCCGTCACGCCTGCGACTACCCTCACTTCAACGCCCTCATATTCTCCGCACAGTGCAAGCGCAGGTGAAGCCATTCCGTAGACCTGAGCATCACCACTGCAAACAAGGGCGCAGTCACGCTCTTTGGCAGTCTCAAGCGCAAGGCGCACACGCTCTATCTCCTGCCGCATACCCGTGGTAAGGTATTCCTTTTCGGGGAAGATACCTTTCATAAGTTTGACATAAGTCGTGTATCCGATAACTGTATCCACTTTTTCCAGCACTTGTCTTGCCTCGGCGGTCATTCCGAGTTCACTTCCGCAGCCGAAGCCCACAATATATAATGTCATTCGCCGTCACCTCCGTAGCGTGTAAAGCTTATATCCGCAAGCTGTTTCATCTGTTCGTGGTCACAGCTGTAATAATCGTCAAGGCAGGCGCAGGTGAAGAAACCTGCCTGTGATGCGCTCTTTATGCCCTCGATAACGTCCTCGAAAACGGCGCAGTCACGTACAGCCGTGCCGAGTTTTCCTGCCGTGTAGAGATAAACGTCCGCATGGAGTTTGCTCCGTGAGACTTCCTCGGTCGAAGCGAACGCATCGAACAGGTCATAAACGCCATTGTTTTTTAGGACAGGTATGTAAAGCTGAGGACTTGACGCAGTTGCGAGACCCAGCTTTATCCCACGGCTTTTGAGCCGCCGCAGATAGTCGGCAGCGCCGTCTTTCATTTTGATGTTGTGTTCATACTCGAACCGTGCCATGCTGAACCATTCTTCGATAATATCTTCGGGGCGTTCGTCAAGCCCGAAACGTTCGATCGTATAGACTGCACCCTCGTTGAAATTCATGCAGGAGATGCGCTTGAAGTAATCCTCGGGGACTTCAAGACCACGCTTTGACAGAAATTTCCTGTCAATATCCCCCCAGACGTGTGACGAGATAATGAGTGTGCCGTCAAGGTCGAATATCACGGCTCTGATGTTTTCGGGTAGGTTTATCAAGTTATCACTGCCTTTCTTGTTGCTTCTATTATTATAGCACATTCTGACGGGTATTTCAATCTTTTTGAAAAGCGCCGTCACGCAAATCAATTTTTAAAAATAAGAAATAAGAATGAAGAATGAAGAAATAATGTGCGCCTTCGGCGTTATTTAAAATAAGAGATAAGAGATAAAGTTCTGTACAGGCGTATTTTTATACGCCGTTTTTGCGCCCATACGCCTGACCCATACGCCAAAAACCACGTATTTACGCCACTTATACGCCTATACGCCGTAAACAGATATTAGATAATAAATAACAGATAAGAGACAATAAATAAGCGATAAGAGATGAGAGATAAGAGATAATAAATAAGAAATAAGAGATAAGAATTTATATAAATATTTTAAACTGTTCGTTGTTTTGACGGGGGGCATTTTCTTATATATGCGGCTTTTTTTGCTCGAAACATATCAATATTAACTTCAAATAGGTCTAAATTACTATTTTTGATATAAAACGGTTGAAAGTATGAATATTCATATATTTAAAATTCATGAAAAATCACCTATTTACTTTTTACTTTTTTGAGTATGATATTACTTGAAATAGAGGCGATAATATGTCGATATTCCATATGGTAAAAGAACTTGTGGACGTGCCTGCCGCCGCCCGTCATTACGGCAATGAAGATAAACTGAAAGTGCATTATTCCACGAATATCGCAAGCAACGTCAGGGGCTTCAAAGGTATATCGCTGACGTTCAGCTATCATTCATAATATACACTGACCGTCAAAAACGGCGTATAGGCGTATAAGTGGCGTAAATACGTGGTTTTTGGCGTATAGGTCAGGCGTATGAGCGCAAAAATGGCGTGTAAAAATACGCCTGTACAGAACTTTATCTCTTATCTCTTATCTGTTTATGGCGTATTTTTATACGCTATTTCATAAGTTACCTGCGAGCGCACACGCAGGTGCGCCCCTACAAAATCAACAAATATTATCATATGATTTTTAAAAATTGATTTGCGTGAAAGCGCCGCAAAGAATTATTGTTAACAAAAGGCAATTATGCGCAAAAACGCTGTATTTACGCCATGTAAAAGACATTTGACACGCAAAAAACGGCTTTTGTAAAGAAGCTTTGGTGGACTTTCAGCCGAAAAAATGCTATGATAAGATCACGGAAAACAACTTCCGAAAAAACAACACAGGAGGGAATGAAAATGACTGAACTTGCAATATTCAGCAGGCTGACAAAGGACTTGGGCGTTACTCACGGGACTATCATCATCGTGATGATACTTTCCTACTTTATCATAAAGTGGGCGGTGAAGAACGCTATTAAAGAGGCGTATTCGGACATAACGGGCAAGCAGACCGCCGAGGAAGCGAAGATGCGTGAACTCATGGGGCTTGAAAAAGAAGATGAAGTGTGATATAATTTTAGTATCACATCTTTTCTTTAAGGAGAATTTGTCATGGAGCTTAGCACGCAGATTAAGCAGCTCAGAAAAGCGCAGGGCTGGAATCAGGAACAGCTTGCGGAAAAAGCGTATGTGAGCAGGCAGACAGTATCGAACTGGGAGAACGAGAAAAGCTATCCCGATGTTCACAGCCTTCTTATACTTGCCGAGCTGTTCGGTGTCAGCCTTGACGAACTTATAAAAGGAGATGTTGAGGTAATGAAAAAAGAGATAAAGCAGGAGAGCATAAGAGAGTATGACCGCTGGGCGAACATTTTCAGCGTTATGTTCATAGCGGCGCTTGTTTCGGCGTATCCGCTGTTGGTGCTTCTGAGAGTGACGGGTGCGGTCATATGGGCGATACTAATGGCGGCAACTATCGCCGTGGCGTTCAAGGTCGAAAAGCTGAAAAAAGAGAATGACATACAGACGTACAAAGAAATAGTTGCGTTCACCGAGGGTCGGACGCTTGACGAGATAGAGCAGATACGTGAGAAAGCAAAGCGCCCCTATCAGAAAGTGCTGTTAGCGCTGGGTTCGGCGGCTGTTGCGCTTATCGTGATGATGATAATGCACCTGATATTTAACAGATAAGGGTTGGCTTGTGCAAAAGAGTACGGAGGTTCGGGAAACAATGAAGGTATACCTTATAAGACACGGCAAAACTGCCGGCAATCTTGAAAAACGCTATATCGGGCGAACAGACCAGCCGCTTTGCGCCGAGGGTATTGCGGAACTTTCGCATAAGCGTTATCCTGCGTGTGATGCGGTGGTGTCAAGCCCTATGAAACGCTGTACCGAGACTGCAAAACTGCTGTTCGGCTGTGATAAGATGCTCATTTGTGACAAACTCAGAGAATGCGATTTCGGGCGGTTCGAGGGTCACAACTATAACGAACTCAACGGCGACCCCGATTATCAGGTGTGGATAGATTCGGGCGGTGCGCTCCCCTTTCCCGACGGCGAAGCACCCGAGGACTTCAAGCGCCGCTGTGCTGAGGGCTTCACCGAGATGACCGAACAGCTGAAAGACTGCAAAGCTGTTGCATTTGTTGTCCACGGCGGCACGATAATGTCGGTGCTGGAACGTTTTGCACTTCCGAAAGTCGATTATTATGACTGCATGACCGACAACGGCTGCGGCTGGGCGGCTGAATGGGACGGATGCGCTCTGACGGGCGCTGAGAAGCTTTGAGCCGCCTGTTTGCAGGGCTGCCGCTGCTGTTGGGGTTCATACTCGACTGCATCGTGGGCGACCCTTACTCGTTCCCTCATCCGATAAGGTGGATAGGCAGTTTTATCGCATTTCTCGAAAGAAAAGTAAGGGCACACTTCACCGACCTGAGATGTGGCGGAACTTTGCTTGCGCTTGCGGTCATTGCCGTCAGCACTTTCACGCCTGCGGTGCTGTTGTTTGTCTGCTACAAGGTGAATATATTCCTCGGGATAGCTGTTGAAACGGTGCTATGCTGTTACATGACGGCGGCGAGGTGTCTTTGCAGTGAGAGCATGAAAGTCTGCAAAGCCGCCGAAAGCGGTGACACGGAAGCCGCACGTAAAGCCGTTTCGATGATAGTCGGGCGTGACACGAGCGTGCTTGACCGTGACGGGATAGTTCGGGCGGCGGTGGAGACGGTTGCCGAGAACTGTTCTGACGGCGTGACTGCGCCGATAATGTTCATGGCGCTTGGCGGTGCTGTCGGCGGTTTCTTCTATAAGTCGGTGAACACCATGGATTCCATGATAGGCTATAACAACGAGAAATACGGCGATATAGGGCGGTTTGCGGCGAAACTGGACGATATTTTGAATTTTATCCCCTCACGTCTGACGGCTGTGGTCATGTGTTTAACTGCGCCGTTGGTTGGGCTTGACGGTGCGAACGCTTTCAGGATATGGCGGCGTGACAGGCTCAAACACGCAAGCCCGAACTCGGCACAGACAGAAAGTGCCTGTGCAGGTGCGCTCCGTGTGCGGCTCGCAGGCAATGCGGTCTATTTCGGGGAACTGCACAAAAAGCCCTATATCGGCAACGATGACCGCCCGATCGAGGCTTCCGACATTCGCCGTGCGAACAGGCTTATGTATTCCGCTTCGGTGCTGATACTGCTTGCTTCGGTCGTTTTCAGGGTTGTTGTTTTCGGGTCGGTTTTCGGCTGAGCAACGTCTTTTTCGGGAAACGCTTTCGCTGTCCCGAAAAATAAAAATCGGCATTATGGTGCTTTGACCCTCATTTGAGGTGTGCCATAATGCCGTTTGATTTTGTTATTGTGTTTTGGTATGCCTGTTACTGCGATACGGGTATTCTTTAACCTATCGTAAATTCTCCCGACAGCAATGTTGCATTATTATTGGCTACCTGAAAAACTCCGCCGCCAGAATGACAGGTCAGCGTTTGTCCGTCTTCCTTGGTGATGACGCACTCGCAGGGCTTCACAAGCGTCATGAACGGCGCATGGTTCGCTAAAACGGCAAAGTCACCGTTCGCTCCGCGCATCGTCACACGCTCAGCCTGCCCGTCAAATGCTCTCCCCGCCGAGGTCGAAACGGTCAGATGAAATGTACTCATGCTTCGGTCTTGCCTTTCTCGACTACTTCGTCGATCGTGCCTGCAAACAGGAACGCAGACTCGGGAACATTGTCATGCTTGCCCTCACATATCTCCTTGAATCCGCGGATAGTTTCGCTCAGAGGAACATATGTTCCTTCAATGCCCGTGAACTTCTCCGAAACGTGGAACGGCTGTGACAGGAATCTCTGTATCTTTCTTGCACGCTGAACAAGCAGTTTGTCATCGTCCGAAAGTTCGTCCATACCCATGATAGCGATGATGTCCATAAGATCCTGATAACGCTGGAGTATGCGCTGTACTTCCTTTGCAACTGCATAATGCTCCTCGCCGACTATCTCGGGGGAAAGTATGCGGCTCGTGGATTCCAGCGGATCAACTGCGGGATAGATGCCCTGTGATGCGATGCTTCTTGAAAGAACAGTTGTTGCGTCAAGATGTGCGAACGTTGTCGCAGGTGCAGGGTCGGTCAGGTCATCCGCAGGAACGTAAACCGCCTGAACAGACGTGATAGAGCCTTTCTTGGTCGAGGTTATGCGCTCCTGAAGTGCGCCCATTTCCGTTGCAAGGGTCGGCTGATAGCCAACTGCCGAAGGCATACGTCCCAGCAGAGCCGAAACCTCAGAACCTGCCTGCGTGAAACGGAAAATGTTGTCGATGAACAGCAGAACGTCCTGTCCCTCAGTGTCACGGAAATATTCCGCCATAGTCAAACCCGACAGCGCAACTCTCATTCTTGCTCCGGGCGGTTCGTTCATCTGACCGTACACAAGTGTGGTGTTTTTCAGAACGCCCGACTCTTTCATCTCATTGTAAAGGTCATTTCCCTCACGGGTGCGCTCGCCAACGCCTGTGAATACCGACAGACCGCCGTGTTCCTTTGCGATGTTGTTGATAAGTTCCATTATAAGGACTGTTTTTCCAACGCCTGCACCGCCGAACAGACCTATCTTACCGCCCTTGGAATAAGGGCAGAGCAGATCTATTACCTTGATGCCCGTTTCGAGTATCTCCATTGAGTCGGAAAGTTCGTCATATTCGGGAGCAAGTCTGTGGATGTCCCATTTTTCGGAAGTTTCGGGATCGGGCATATTGTCAACAGCTTCGCCCATAACGTTAAAGATACGTCCGAGCGTTTCTCTGCCGACAGGGACTTGCATAGGATGACCTGTGTCGATGACCTCAGTTCCTCTTCTAAGACCGTCGGTAGATTCCATAGAGATGCACCGAACGGTGTTGTCACCGATATGCTGTGCAACTTCAACGGTGATCTTTTCGTGAGCCGCCATTATTTCCAGAGCGTTGAAGATCGCAGGAAGCTCGCCCTCACCAAAGCGCACATCGACAACAGGACCCATTACCTGTGCTACCTTACCTTTATTTGCCATTATTATATCCGCCTTTCGGATCACTTGCTTATTTCAAGTACCTCGTACTTGATGATGCCAATGGGAGCGTCGACTTCAAAAACATCGCCGACCTTTTTCTTGAGAGCCGCCTTGCCTATGGGGGACTCGTCAGAGATCTTGTTGTTTGCAGGGTCAGTTTCGGTTGTGCCGACGATCTGGAAAGTCTCGGTCTCGTCAAGTTCCAGATCTCTTATCTTCATGATAGAGCCTACGCCGATCTCGTCAACGGAAATATCATCATCGTCAACGACTACTGCATTAGCAAGGATAAAAGACAGTTCAGCGATCTGTGATTCAAGCTTTGCCTGTTCGTTTTTAGCTTCATCGTATTCAGCGTTCTCGGAGAGGTCACCGAAGGAGCGTGCTTCCTTCAACTGGTCTGCGACTTCCTTTTTGCGGACTGACTTTAAGTATTGAAGTTCAGCCTCCAGCTTTTCCTTACCGGCTTTAGAGATAGTGTTTGCCATTTTTGAAATGCACTCCTTTTATTAATACATATTCGAGGGCTTTGCGGCTGTCTGCCGAAAAGCGATACACTTAATATTATACTTCAATGCCGCCTGTTTGTCAAGTGTATATTTTTAATAAAGATAGGCGGCTATGTTACCGCATATTTGCACCGTGGATTTGAGCGTTTATTAAAAAAATAGGCTTGATTTTGCAACAGGGGTGTGCTATAATAAAAAAGTATGTTTATATACGACCTATAAACTTGAAAAGGTGGTAAATCTGAAATGAAAAAGGGAGTGCTTGACAGAAGCACCGAACCCGGGACACAGCGAAAAGACCTTTCGATGTATCTCATGCTGTTCGGGGTGTCTTTTGTCGGTATGATGCTGGCATTTTTGCCGACTATGCTGAAAAATCACGGTATTTTTCTTTACTACGGAGACTTTAACTCACAGCAGATGATGTTCTATTACCATGCAAACGAAATGGTAAGGAATGGCAATATGGCGTGGGACTGGGGAACTGACTTAGGCTCGAACTTTGTCGGCTCGTATTCCTTCTATCTGCTGGGCAGTCCGTTCTTCTGGCTGTCAACGATATTCCCGATAGATGCCGTTAAGTATCTCATGCCGTGGCTTCTTGCACTTAAAACATCGGTAGCGGCTGTTGCGGCTTATGCTTATATAAGGCGTTTCGTGCAGAATAAAGATGCTTGCTTTATCGGCGGCTTGCTCTATGCGTTCTCGGGCTTCCAGCTCTATAACGTGTTCTTCAACCACTTCCATGACGTAACGGCGTTCTTCCCCCTGCTCCTGCTGAGTTTTGAACAGCTGACGCAGGACAAGCGCAGAGGTGTGTTCGCACTGTGCGTAGCGCTGTGTGCGGCAATAAGCTACTTCTTCTTTGTGTGCGAGGTAGTTTTCGTTGTTATCTATTTCTTTGTACGCTGCACCGACAAGGATTTCAGAATGGACTTCAAGATATTCGGTTCAATCCTTGCCGAAGCAGTTATCGGAGTTATGATCTCGGGCATAATACTTCTGCCTGCGGTCTATGACGTTATCAACAACCCGAGAGTTTCAAGCAGGCTCTACGGCACTGACATGATCTTCTATAACGAGAGCGTTCGTATCCCGAGAATAATTCAGGGATTCTTCATGATGAGCGATATGCCTGCAAGGACGAACATCCTGAAGTCGGACAACGCACGCTGGGCATCTATTGCAGGTTATCTGCCGATGTTCTCGATGTGCGGCGTTATCGCATACATGAGGACAAAGAAAAAGAGCTGGCTCACGAAAATGGTGGCAGTCTGCGGCATCATGATGTGCATACCTGTCCTCAACTCCGCATACGTTCTGTTCAACAGCAGTTACTATGCACGCTGGTTCTATATGCCGATACTGCTCATGTGCCTTATGACCGCAAAGGTCTATGAGGGCGGCATAGACGGCTTCAAGTCGGGCTTCAAGATCTCGACTTTTGTGGGTGCGGCTTTCCTTGCTATCGGAATGCTCCCCAAGATGATAGACGGCAAGGTGCAGTATGTGCAGAACTTCCAGTATAAGGAAATGTATTATATGCAGTTCCTTGTGACAGTTGTTCTTGCGGTCATCATGGGACTTATCATCTATTACCTCCCGGGAACTAAGTATTTCAACGAGATAGTTTCGGGAGTTACAGCTGCTGCCTGCATCATCACCATGTTCGCAGGAGTGAACTTCGGCGCAGTTCAGGACGGCGGTCACGATGAGTATATCAAGTATGCCATAAACGGCAGAGAAAATCTTGATATGGAAAAGCTTGACAGCCTTAACGATTACAACCACCTTTCACCTGACAATACATTCTTCCGAATAGACACTTCCGAGAGCGTGGACAACTGGTGTATGTTCTGGGGTCTTTCCTCCATGAGAACTTTCCACAGCGTTGTTCCGCCGACTATCATGGACTTTTACAGCACACTGGGTCAGACCAGAGATGTTGCTTCACGTATGGAACCCGAGGTCTACGGATTCCGCAGTCTGTTCTCGGTAAGATACTACTTCAAGCGTGCAAAGGGCAGTGATACTCACACTCCGACAGTTGCTAACCTTACGGGCTTTGAATATGTTGACACTCAGAATGATTTTGACATCTACGAAAACACCAACTGGGTGCCTATGGGCTTTACCTATGATATGTACACCGAGGATAAAGTGATACAGGACACTCAGAAGAACAATCGTCCCAACGTTCTTATGGAGGCGGTAGTTCTTGACAAAGATCAGATAAGCAAGTACAAGGATATTCTTACCAAATATGAGTATTCCGCAGCGGACATGACTGCCGATCACTTTAAAGAAGTGTGCGCAGAAAAGCGTGAAAACAGCTGTTACAGCTTTGAGAACGACACTCATGGCTTTAAGGCTAAGATAAACTGCGACAGCTCAAAACTGCTGTTCTTCTCAGTGCCTTATGCTGACGGCTGGACTGCAACGGTCAACGGCGAGGAAGCCAAGATCGAAAAGGTCAATTACGGTTTTATGGCGGTAGTCGTTCCGGCAGGCGACAACGAAGTTGTGTTCAGCTACAAGACAGCAGGTTCTAAACTCGGTACGGTTATGACTATAAGCGGCACGGCTATACTGCTTATCTATATTGCGGCTTTCTATGTTATCAACAAGGGCAAAAAACAGCCTGTTCCCGTTGGCGGCGAAGCTGAACAGGAAGAAGGCTTTGAGGACGCTGAAAGCACCGAGACTGCCGAAACTGACGACAACACCGAGGATACCGAACCCGAACAGGAAGATCGGGAAACTGACGATACGGAGGCTGAGTGACGATGTACAGCGAGGAAAAGACTGTTAAAAGTGAACTTGTGTTTGACGGCAAAGTTGTAAAGCTCTATGTTGATGAAGCTGAACTTGACAACGGCACTAAGGCTTACCGTGAACTTATCAAGCACCCGGGCGGTGTGTGCGTTCTGCCGATAGACGAAAACGGCGACATCTATATGGTCAGGCAGTTCCGCTATCCGTTTATGACGGCGCTTTATGAACTGCCTGCGGGCAAGCTGGAGTTCGGCGAGGATCACCGCACCTGCGGCATAAGGGAACTCAAAGAAGAAACAGGCGCAGAAGCGGACGAGATCGAGTATATGGGCTGTATCTATCCCACTGTGGCTTATGACACCGAGATCATTCATATGTACCTTGCGAGAGGTCTGCACTTCGGCGAACAGAAGCTGGACGAGGGCGAGTTCCTTGACGTTGTGAAAATGCCCTTTGAAAAGGCGTTTGAAATGGCGATGAACGGCGAACTTCCCGATGCAAAGACACAGACGGCTATACTCAAAGCTAAAATTTTACTGGATAAAAGATAAATGACATACTCCCGACTCTGATTTGTAGTGCTGATAGCTGATATGAATAAGGGTTGGGAGTTCTGTTATACTGAGAACCTGTCTTCACAAGACTCTGTACGTGTCTTTTCAACGATATTCAGTCGCTTTCTGCGTTGAAAAACCTTGCAGTGCGACAGCACAACTGCGGTTTTTCGCCTTGAAATCGACTTGATCTCGCTGAAAATCCACGCACATTTCTTGTGAAGACAGGTTCTGAAATACGGAGGTTCATATGACCCGATTTATGATCGCAGGTGAGAAAAGCGGCTGCGGAAAAACGACTGTTACCTGTGCTGTGCTTGCGGCGCTCAAAGCAAGAGGGATAAAAACTGCGGCATTCAAGTGCGGACCTGACTACATTGACCCCATGTTCCACCGAAAAACGGCAGGAGCGCAGACCTGCAATCTCGACAGGTTTCTTTGCGGAGATGACATTCTGCTTCATCTGCTCTGCAAGACTTCGGAGGGGTGCGAAGTTTCGGTGATCGAGGGGGTAATGGGTTTTTATGACGGCGGCGAGACTTCCGCACAGGCTATCTCGGAGCTGACTGAAACGCCTGCGGTCATCGTTATCGACTGCGCAGGAATGAGCGATTCGATAGGCGCAGTAATGAGCGGATTTCTGAACTACAAGCCCAACCGCATAGCAGGCTTTATTTTTTCACGGCTCGCACCCAGTCTTGAAGCGCTTGCAAGGGGGCTTTGTGACGAGTTGGGAACGTCATACTTTGGTTACATACCGAAAACTGACTTCACTTTTAAAAGCAGACATTTAGGGCTTGTGACGGCGGACGAGACCGAGGACATCGCACGAAAGCTGACAATGCTGGGGGAACTTGCGGAGAAGCACCTTGAACTTGACAGGCTGATGACGCTGGGCGGCGAACTGCCGAAGTACACGCCGCCTGTGATACCGCACGTTTCGGGCGAGCCGACAGCGGCGATCGCAGAGGACAGGGCGTTTTGTTTCACCTATCCCGAGACTGTTTCACTGCTTGAAGAAATGGGTTACAGGATAGTGAAGTTCTCACCGCTCACGGACAAGCGCATTCCCGATGCAGACTTGCTTTTGTTGAGCGGCGGCTATCCCGAGTTATATGCGGAAGAACTGAGCCGCAACACTCCGATGCTGAGGGACATTCGTGAGAAGATAAGAAACGGTCTGCCGACTATTGCCGAGTGCGGAGGTTTTATGTATCTGCATGACCGATTAAGGACGGAGGGCGGCTGTTATGAAATGGCAGGAGTGATAAGCGGCGAAGCGTATCCGACGGGGAAACTGCGGCGGTTCGGGTATATCACGATGACGGCTGAGAGCGGCGGAATGTTATGTGAAAAAGGCGCAGAGTTAAGAGCGCATGAGTTCCACTATTATGACAGCACGAACTGCGGTGAGGCATTCACAGCGGTAAAGCGTGACAGCAGGAGCTGGAAATGCGGACACATGACAAAAACGCTGTACGCAGGCTTCCCACACCTCTACCTATATCAGATAATAAATAAGAAATAAGAGATAAGAGATAAGAAATAAGAAAGAACTGACGTTGACCCAATAAACCCAAACAAATGAAACGGGTTCGCCAGAGAATTAAAAGTTTTAGGAAAGAGAGTCCAGAGAGGATAACCCTTTTTCAAAAGGGTTTCCTCTTTGGTGGGAGTTTGAGGGCAAAGTCCTCATTCGCACCAAGGGTGCGACTAAAGTCAAAACAAAGTAAAGATAAAGCGTACAAACTTAAAAACCACGTCTTAAAAATCGGCATACCCAAATCACACTATCAAAAGTACACGAAATGAAAGAATATTTCCATATCGGGTAGAAGCGCCAATAATGCCGATTTTATTTTTTCGGGACAGCGAAAGCGATTCCCGAAAAAGAACCCCAATGGTCGCAAGACCATATCCCAAAATGTCCGAACAGGACATTCCAACACTCCACACAACAAAAAGGATACCATAAAAAATGAGACTGTACGATAAGCTTGCGATACTATTAATAATAACCGCCTGCACAACAACGCTTGACGGAACGATCATGCCCGTGGTGCTGTCGCTTGCGGCACTTATTGCGGCTATGCTTACCGAGATGCTCCCGAACAGGAAATTTGCGGCGGCAGTCAGCGTGGGAGCGGCGGCGGCGTGCTTTTTTGTCCCTCGGATATGTATAGCTTTGCCGATAACCGCTTACGATATTGTTAAGAACCGCTCGAAAGAACTTGCTGTTCTATATGCGGCGGCTTTGGTGTCGGTGTTCACTTGCGGTGAGACTGAAACAGGCATAATGTGCGCAGTCGGGACGGCTATTGCAGTTTATCTTGAAATTTGCGCCGAAAAACGTGAACGTTCTGAAAAACTTCTGCATGAGGTCAGGGATAATTCCGAGGAACTTAATCTGCTTCTGCGTGATAAAAATGCAAGCCTTATCAAGCTGAGAGACAGCGAGGTCTACTCCGCAACGCTAAGAGAACGCAACCGCATCGCTCGTGAGATACACGATAACGTCGGGCATATGCTCACACGCTGTCTCCTGCAAGTCGGGGCGCTGTCGGTCATTACCAAAGATGAACTTACCCGTGAAAAGCTGAAAGACATTCAGCAGACTCTTGACAGCGCAATGACAAGCATTCGCAGGAGCGTCCATGACCTGCACGATGAGTCGATAGACCTGAAAACATCGGTCGCTGACATCGTGAACGGCGCAAAGGAACGTTTCAGAGTGTCACTTGACTATGATATTTCCGAAACGGTCAGCGGTGAAATAAAGCTTGCATTTATCGGCATACTCAAAGAAGCCGTGAATAATGCGGTCAAGTACTCAAACGGCGATAAACTGCGTGTCTCGGTGCAGGAATACCCGGGTTTTTGCAGGCTCACTGTTATGGACAACGGAACGGCGGCGGTGAACCTCGACAGCCATGGTATAGGTCTGGAAAATATGCAGGAACGGGCGAGAAAACTCGGCGGCAGTTTTACCGCTGAACCTACCGAAAAGGGTTTTCGTGTTTTCGTGTCTGTTCCGAAATAATTGGAGGGTGATATAAATGTCAGTAGGTTTTATTCATTCAACGGAGAGCCTTGGAACGGTGGACGGTCCCGGGCTGAGGTTCGTGGTGTTTCTGTCGGGTTGTCCCATGCGGTGCGCTTACTGCCACAATCCAGATACATGGGATATGAAAAAAGGCACGCCCACAACGCCCGAGGAGATAATGAAGCAGTTCGACAGCGTGAAGGAGTTCCTGCGTGGCGGCGGTATCACCTGTACAGGGGGAGAACCGCTTATGCAGACGGAGTTCGTCACCGAACTGTTCACCATGGCGAAGAAAAAGGGCGTACACACCTGCCTTGACACTTCGGGCATATGCTGGGGCGAGGACACCCGTGAGGCGATCGACCGCCTGCTTGACGTGACCGACCTTGTTATGCTGGACATAAAGCACATTGACCCCGAAAAGCACCGCAGTCTCACAGGGCAGGACAACGCCGCAATAAAGGCGTTCGCACTGCACTTAGGTGAGCGTGGCATAGATGTGTGGATACGTCATGTGCTTGTGCCGGGCGTGACCGATGACGAGCCGTCACTCAGGGCGCTGGGGCGTTTCATTGCGGAAATACCAACGCTTCGGGCGATAGATGTCCTGCCATATCACACCATGGGCGTGAGCAAGTACCGTGAGCTGGGTCTGCCCTATCGGCTGGAGGGCGTGCCTGCGGCGGACAAATCGCAAGCCGCAAAAGCCCGTGACATAATTTTCGGCGGACTTAAAGAACGGCTGAAAGAAAAGATAAAGAACGGCGGTTAAGACCTGCGGACAGCTGATTTGTGCGGCTGTCCGTTTTTTTATTTTGTGCGGTATTTTTGCAGACCTGCGAGGTAGTCTAAGGAAACGTCATAGAACTTCGCCAGCTCGATGAACAGGTGCATTGGCATCTCACGCTTGCCTGATTCGTAGAGTTGGTATTGTTGACGAGTGATGTTCAAATGTTCGGCTATCTGCTGTTGCGACAGGTCTGAATCTTCCCGAATATCTCTAATTCTCTGATAAAAATACATAATATCAAACCCTTTCATTTGTATATTATGTATATTTTATCATACATTCAAACGAATGCACTTGACAAGCATTCATTTGAATGCTATAATAATATTACTGCATTTGAATGAATGCTTTATGCTATTTATACAGAGGAGTTGAGATGATGTCTAATGCGCCTAACAAATGTCCAATGTGTGGAAAAAGTGACAAATGGAAATTAGTAGATACGTCAAAGAAAGGCTTTAGTGTCGGAAAAGCAGCTGTTGGCGGAATATTGCTTGGTCCTGTCGGACTTGTCGGAGGGGCACTCGGTAAAAAGAAGAAGACCTATTGCTGTGGAAACTGCGGCTTTTCACACGAATATTAAGGAGACACCTGCCAGAGAACGCAGTAAAATCATTTTCACACACCAAACCGCCCGACAGCGAGCATTTTTTAACTCACTGTCGGGCGGTGTTTTGTGTTACTTGACTTTTGCACCCTGATATGCTATAATCAAGGTACAAAGGTGGTGTTGCTGAAATGGAAGATACGGCTGTGCTTTCGAGCAAAGGGGTGCTTACTTCGTTTACATACGGCGGTGTTTGCATACGGTTCAGAACGCCTGAAACACTTGTCAGATATAAAAAAATTCTCGAATGGGATAACGGCTACATCGTGACAACCGCAGAATACACTCACAGTGAAGTCGAAGAATACATTGACCTTGTTCCGATCTTGAAGAATCTGTATATTGATCCTGATGAATTTTTGAGACCTATCAGAAAGGTGCTGATAAAGTATGACTGATATTAAAACAGTTGCAGATAATGCAGATATGATAGTCGGCGGATATGCTTTTACGAAAAGCGGAGAGTTTATCCGTGTACTTAATCTTAACTCAAAAGCTTCTGCCGCTGTGCTGAGTCCTTTGGGTGATGTTATTGAAACAAGCATGAACGATATTGAACTTGATATAGTTAAAGACTATTTTAAAAGAAACAAGGCTTTTCTGGAGGATTAGATCATGCCGAAATACTATAATTACAAGATTTACGGCTATTATCTTTATTTTACCTCACATTGTATCGTTGAAGCTATGCACGTTCATGCTAGTGATAAACGACTTACGGAGGGCGGTTCGGCAAAGTTTTTTGTAAAGAGTGACGGAGATACGACCGTAATAGAACAGGGAAACTTGAATGAGCGTGAATTACGAAAGATACAAGCATTCATAAAAGAAAACTATAAGGAAATGTATCTCACATGGGCTGAGTATAGCGATAATGGTTTTTACAACAATTAAGACAACACCAAACCGCCCGACAGCGAGTATTTTTTTACTCACTGTCGGGCGGTGTTTTGTTTAATATTCTTTTATAGGTTTCAGCCCATTACAACAACGATGTCGGTGCTGTCGGTCATCTTGCACTCACAAACGAAGTTGCCTTCCACCTTTTCGCCGTTGACTGTGACGCTCTTTACGCCGCTTTCAACGTGGTCGGGGTTCTGGATGTCGATGTGCAGACGCTTTCCACGGAAGGTCTTTTCGATCTTGAAACCGTCCCATGTGTGGGGGATAGACGGGGAGATAACAAGTCCCTCGGCGTTGGGGCGCATACCGCAGATACCCTCAACACAGCCTACCATTACGGTAGAGCCTGTGCCTGTCAGCCAGTGAACGTGGCTTCTGCCTGCGTAGGGCGAACGTGTGGACTCGGTGAACTGACCGTGAACATACGGTTCGAGAATGCGTATCTCAGCCTTGTCGTTCATGTTAGCAGGCGAGGACTCCATGAAGTACTCGAATGCTCTGTCGCCGTGACCCAGCAGGGATTCTGCAAGGATAGCCCAGCCCTGTGTCTGCGAGAAGATACCGCCGTTTTCCTTGGTGTCGGGGTTGAAGATGTGCATGAGCGCACCGTCAAAGTAGTGGTCAACGTAAGGCGGCTCAAGAAGCTTTACGCCGTAGGGGGTGTTGAGTATCTCGTGAACGCTGTTCATAGCGGTCTCAGCCTGCTCCTTTGAAGCGAAGCCCGAAATTACAGACCAGCTCTGAGGATTGAGCCACATATTAGCTTCGGGGTCTTTCTTAGCGCCTACGATCACGCCGTCCTCACGGATACCGCGGATAAATCTGTCCTCGTCCCAGCAGTCGGAAAGGCTCTTGCCCAGCTCTGCCTGTGCCTTTGTGATGTAGTCAACATACTCGGTGTCGCTGCGCTCCTCAGCATAGCCCTTGATAACGCTCATAGCGTAGTAGAGCTGGAATGCAACGAATGTGGACTCGCCCTGCTTGCCCATTCTCAGGCAGTCGTTCCAGTCAGCGTGGAGACCTGCGGGCATCTTGTGAGCGCCAAGTCTTTCCTGTGAGAAGCGGATAGCGTTCTTTAAATGCTCGTAAACGGTAGCCTCGCCGCCGTTCTTCTCAGCGTAAACGATGACCTCATCAAGGAAGCCCTTGTTGCCTGTCTCACCGATATACTTGACGATAGTGGGGAACAGCCAGAGAGCATCGTCTGCACGATAGCTGGGGTGTCCTGTTTCCTTAGCGTAAACGCTGTTTTCGTCATTTTCGTCGGGGCAAGTCTCGTTGCCTGCGTTGTGGTCGAACTTAACGAGGGGCAGACCGCCGCCGTTGGATACCTGAGCGGAGAGCATGAAGCGTATCTTCTCGGCTGCAAGCTCAGGGTTGATGTGGATAATGCCCTGAATGTCCTGAACGGTGTCACGGTAGCCGTAGCCGTTTCTCAGACCGCAGTAGATGAAGGAAGCGGCTCTTGACCAGATAAAGGTGATGAAGCACTGATAAGCGTTCCATACCGATACCATGTTGTTGAACTCATCAGAGGGAGTCTCCACCTGGAAGTTGTCAAGTTCGCCGTGCCAGTAGTCGATAAGTTCCTTGATCTCGGCATCGCACTTGCCCTTTTCCTCGTAAGATTTAAGGATAGCGGCAGCCTCGGTGGGGTTCTTCTGACCGAGAACGTAGATGATCTCCACAGTCTCACCGGGGTCAACGATCATGTTGGACTGGAGCGCACCGCAGGCGTTGGAGTTGTAGTTGAGCACGTTGTCGCACTTTCCTCTTTCAACTGCGATAGGGTTGCCGTAGTCTCTGTAAGGACCTACGAAAGCGTCAAGCGAGCCGTTGTAGTTTGCAACGGGAGCGCCGACTGCACCAAAGAAACGCTCTCTCCAGTTACTGCCGTTAGCGTCCTTGCCCGAGTTCTCGTTGATGTGCTGAACGATCATGTTGCCGTTCTCGAAAGAAGTGCGGGTGATGAACAGTGTGTACTGTAAGTTTACCTGATCCTGCTCGTAGTTGTTCTCGTTGGTGAACTCGATGAAGCCGAACATTGAAAGGTCTCTTACTCTGTCAGAGTTGTTCGTTACCTTTGCACGCCAAACCTCATAGGTCTTGTTCAGGGGAACATAGTAAGTTACCTCGGAGGAAACGTCAGCGTAATCAGCGGTCATGGTGGTGTAAGCAGTACCGTGGCGGCAAACGCTCTTGAACTTGTCAAGGGGCTTGCCTACGGGCTGCCACGAAGCAGACCAGTAGTCGTTAGCATCGTTGTCACGGATATAGATGTATCTGCCCGGCAGACCGATGGTGGAATTGAAGCGGTAGCGTGCGATACGTCCGTTAGCGCCGCTCTTTACGAAGCTGTAACCGCCTGCGTTGTTTGAGATGATAGCACCATATTCGGGCGAGCCGAGATAGTTAGCCCAAGGTGCAGGCGTGTCGGGACGGGTGATGACATACTCTTTGTTTTTCAGGTCAAAATAACCGTACTTCATAGATGTAAAACTCCTTTGCGTTTTATTGCTTGTATGGATATTGAGCTGTAAGCTGTGACGGCTCTTTGCTCCGGCGTCCTATACTCGCCTTGAAATATTATATCTATAATAACATAAATAGGCACAACTTTCAAGGGGTCTGACGAAAAAATTTTTGAAGATACAGAATTTTTTTCGCATGGCGGACAACTGTTTGAGCAAAACAGTATATAGCAATCCAAGAAAATACCAACACAAATCTTTCGGATAAAATTCCACATTGCTGCGTCAAACTCCCTTGCAGGGCGACAGCCCAACTGCGGTCGTTTTCCTTGCACTGTGAAATTTTCTCTCGAAATCTTTATGCTGCTATTTTCTTGTATTGCTATAGTTTCATATTTTTATATTGACTTATCCGAATATATGTGTTATAATAAATTAGTTACGGGACGTAGCTCAGTTTGGTAGAGTGCGTGCTTTGGGAGCACGATGCCGCAGGTTCAAGTCCTGTCGTCCCGATATAACATAATAAAACGCTCGGTGAGTATCAGAATAATGCTCACCGAGCGTTTTGTTTTTGTTGTCAGTCAAAACTAATGGATATTTTGGTAAGATTTTCGATTAAATTTAATGTTACTTTTGTTATATTTGATAAATGAACGAAAATGTATACTTAAACAATTATACATTTAATAAAAAGTAAGGGAAAATCAACGAAAAGCCAACGAAAAAGTCTGAAAAAAATGTTACGTTTTTTTGATATTACTATTGACTTTTTGAAAAATCTATGGTATAATATAACATGACTCAGTATGAGTTGATGTCGGTTGTTACGAGGGAACAAATGTTCGACATCCTGTCTGAGCATACGGCTTGTTTCGGCGAGACTGCCGCTTGCTCTGTTCTGTCCGACCGCCTGCGTTCGCAAAAAAACACGGTTTAGCGTGTAGCTGTTCTTTTTTGAGAACTTATGCGGCAGGACAAGCTTCTATATTATTTATACAAAGAAAGGGGGATCATTCTTGAGTAAGAAAAAAAATTTATCAAGCAGAGTTCTGAGTGTGGTCACTTCGGCGATGCTGGCACTGTCAACACTTCCGTCGAGTATGTTCGGTATAAGAGCAGGCGCTGAGAGCAATTGGCCCGCACAGGCTGACGGTGAAGACATCACAGAGTATTTCTCAGTCGACTCAATGGGTATACTTGATGCTGAAACTCACCAGCCCATAACCAGCGGCTCAACGCTGGAAAACGGTCAGGTGCTGAACTTAGGCTTTGAGTGGCATTCGGGCGCTTATGAGAACGAAAATCCGTTCGAGCTTGTTTTTGACTTAGGCGTTGACACAAGCGTTATCAACTTTGTCGACAGAGCAGAACCTACCGTTCCCGGTTCGACCTGCGACGGCGAATATACGATAGTTGACGGCGTTGTAACGGTAAATGCAAGACCTAAGGACGGACACCGTGAGAACTTCTCGGGTACATACGGCGCTTATGTTGAAATAAATGTCGACAAGGACGACCTTGACGAATACGGAAACTTTGAGTTTGAGTATCTCGGCGAGACTTACACCTTTAAGCTTGCACCTCAGGGGCTTGATATGGAAAAAAGTGCGGGCGAGCTTGTGACAGAGGGCGATGACATTTATCAGACCTTTACTGTAAAGCTTGACCCTAAGAATGACGTTCCGCTTAAGGATGTGAAGCTTATCGACAGACTTGACGGTTCGAGAGATGAACTGTATAAGTCGTTCGATGTATCGAGCATCAAGGTGCTCGCAGAAAACGGCGCAGACATAACGCCTGATCCTTCTCAGATAAACTGCACAGGTGCTGCTGACGAGGTGGGTCAGATCGAAATGACTATCGCAGAAGTCCCTGCTGAGGGCGCTTACCTTGTTTACAGGGTGAAGCTCAACAAGGATTATCTCGAAGACTGCGCATCAGGTGAGAAGTATGCAGGTCAGAACAACTTTGTGACGGCATATGACGAAATGGGACTGCAATCAGCAACTGCTATGGCAGGTGTTCCCGTAACGGCTGCTTACTTCCGGAAAACTTCCTCGACTGAGGGAGACAAGATCGTATACACGCTGAAATATTACCCGAATGACATGGACAAGTTCCTCGGCATAACCGAGCATGATCCGCTCCCTGTTTCCGACTTTATCACAGTCACAAAGGGAACAGAGACAATCGACAGCTTTGACGTGAGCAAGGTGGCAGATACTACCATGACTTACAGCGAGGCTGAGAAATGCTACACTGTTCAGTACTCCGTTCCTATTGATGAGGAAAACTGGGTAGATCAGGAACAGAATGTCAAGGTAACTAACAATGCCGACTTAACTTACGGCGACAAGCATTTTACCGGCACGACGACTACCCTCTTTAAAAAGTCTGACACCGGTACGATCGGCGGCATCGGAAAAACTATCGAGAAATTTGATGATGAAACTATCACATGGAAACTCGACATCGACGTTCCCGACGAGGACAGCGAAGCGACCTCCATTCAGATAAAGGATGTTGGATTCAATGCGACTGTCGGCTACGAATACGATCACCCCGAGGCTGCTCCCGCTATCGAAGGCTCGCTTTATTCCGATGCTTTCGACTTTGAAGTAGGCGGCACAAGACTTACCGAAGCACAGCTGAAAAGTTATCTTACCGGCGTTTACTACGTGGACACAGGCTGGATAAGCGGCGACACAGTTGATGCTGAGGCGCTTTCAAAGGCAAGAGAGTTCGGCTTCACGCTCAATGAAGCTTTCATCAAGGACTATGCAGGCAAAACTCTGACTATCACCTATACCACCGACCTTATGGGTCAGGCTACCGATACTTATACCAACAAGGTATATGCAACTTATTCGATAGACGGTGAAACTCAGAAGACCCTGACTGATGAAGCTACAAAGAAGTCGGATCTTCAGATGAACAAGAGAACTCCTGTTCAGCCTACTATCGCAGGCTTTGACAGCAGTTCTGACAAGAGACACACCACTTTCTGGGAGCTTGACATCTATGGAGATGCAAACTTCAAGAGCGGCGACAAGCTCACAGTTATCGATACTATCCCCGAGGGTACTGAGCTTGTTGACGGAGCGGTATATCTCCAGACAAACAGCAGCTTTATAAGCGCTGTCAACGATTATTCATGGGTGACATGGTCTCCTGACGGAAGCAACCACTTCTTTAATGATGCTGTTTCTGCTGATGTCAACGGAAGAACTGTTACCTTTACTGTCACTCTTAATGACGAGCTGATAGAGTCCTACAAGGCAAACGGAAACGCACTTGCTATCGGTTATGCTTTACAGCTTACCGATGACGGTCTGTCTAAGCTTGCATTTGACAAGCAGCTGACTTTGGTAAACAAGGCTGACCTCAGCTACAACGGCAGATCTCAGGCTAACAACATAACTTCCGATCAGAACATCAAGTATGAGGGCGGAGACCTTATCAAGAAGTCTGACGGCAAGTATGAAAAGGTAGTTACCGAAAACGGCATCTACGCTTCCGCACCTTTCACGCTCTCTATCAACCCGAAGGCTCAGAAGCTTTCTGAGAACGGCACGATCTATGTTGATGACTGGCTGGGCGGTAACTATGAGATACCCGAAACAGTTACGATCAACGGCACTGTTTACGATGTAGTAAAGACCGACACAGACGATACCGAGGACGGAACTGTTGCGGCTTATTTCTACAAGGACGGCAAGAAGATCGCAGGCTGGGACATCACAAGAAACGGTCCCGGAAAGAGAATGACTTTCAAGCTCGATGACGAGACAGCTTATACTATCACCTACACCTGTCTTATCGAGACAACGAGCATCCACACAAAACTCAGTCCGCAGGAAGAAACTGCAAGATACTCCAACACCGCTGTTATCAGAGGTGCAGGAAACAACTCGCAGTCCTCGGGCACACAGGTAGAAAGCAAGGATTACAGCGTTGAAGCTACGATCCAGGCAGGAACAAAGTCGGGCTATATCATCATAAACATCGAGAAGGACTGGAACGGCGACGATAAGTCTATCAGACCTGATTCGTTCACTCTTGATGTTGTTAAGACAAAGCTTGACAGAAACGGCGAACCCACCGATGACGTTACTTCGTTTACACAGCTTGTTAAGCTTCACGAAAATGCTATCGAGCTTGAAGACGGCAGATGGATGGTAACGCTCAAATTCCCGACTCTCGAACAGAACGAGGACGGAACTTACAACAAGTATGAATATGCGATCGATGAGAACCAGCTTTCGGGCTACAAGGTCAATTCGTGGAAAAAGAACGTCAGCAGCACCGGCGTTTCCGAGGACGAGCCTGACGGTCTGACCACCACCGATCAGCAGGACAAAGAGGGCAAGGGCGCAGTATTCAACTACTCGCTTTTAAACACTAAGGACGACACCGTAAAGATCACCGAAGTTACTGTTGAGGTAAACAAGACAGACATAACAGGTGAGAATGAGGTCGCAGGCGCACAGCTTGCAATTTACAAGTCGGAAGATGTCAGCGCAAACGGCAAGCCTACTGAGGGCGCAGAAGCCGTTGAGAGCTGGGTATCTGACGGCACAACTCATGCGGCAGTTCTTGATGAGGGCGAATATGTTCTTATCGAAACAGGCGTTGAGGGCGATGCTTCTGTTTACAAGGTAATAAATTCGGCTGTACACTTCACCATTAAAGACGGTGCAGTAAAGGATGTTGCAGGAACAGTAGAAAGACCGACTGCATCTGACAAGGAAAGCGGATTTGTTACATTTACAGAGGGTTCTGACACCGTTAACGCAAAATTTACTGTCTGCGATGCAGAGAAGAGCTTTGCATCTGTTGAGCTTGCCAAGGTCGACGGCGACGGCAAGACAGTTGCAGGCGCAGTATTAAAGATCGAAGCAGACAGAGAGATCGACACAGAGTCGCTTTCGGCGAAGCTTGCAGGTGCTGACAAGGAAGTTGCTCTTGAAACCAAGACAGCTGACGGAAAGACTGTTATCACAGTTGAAACAGCAGATGCGGCGATCGTTCTGAGCGGCATTCCCGAGGGCAAGTACACCGTTACTGAGTCGAAAGCACCCAAGGGATTCAGCATTGACCCCACAAAGTATACCTTTGAAGTTGATGCAAACGGAACACTTAAAGATACTGACAAGACCAGATTCACATTTATTGATGAACTGCTGGTAGTTTCTATCAACAAGACCGACATCACAGGCGGTACTGAGGTTGAAAACGCAGTTCTTTCGATAACAAATGACGAGCTGACAAAAGCTGAGTGGAACGACATAGCAGATGCAGCAGGCGTTCGTGTCAACAGCGAGGGCAACGGCGTTGTTTGGGAATCTGACGGCAATGAAGTTGATTTCGTTGGACTGCCCAACGGAACTTACACACTCAAAGAAACTCAGGGCGACAAGCTTATCACCGATGAAGCAGGCAATGTTTACAGCGTGATAGATTCTCAGGTGACTTTTGTGATCGACAACTCCAAAGCGGAGTTCCTGACGGTCAGAGGTGCTGAGACTGAGTTCAATGACAAGGCAGAAAAAGGCTACTACGAGTTTGACAGCAAGACTTCTACTATCACGGTATGCGATGCGGTCAAGGGCTTAGGAAATGCGACTATCAGCAAGAAGCTTGTTGCTTCGAGCGATGAAGTCCCCGGTGCGCTCATTACTATTGAGAGCGACCGCCCGATCGACAGCAGAACTGTTAAGTTCAAGCAGGGCAGAAAAACTCTTGTGGCTGACGAAGATTACACCTCCGCTTTAAACGGAAAGGGCGGACAGGTATTCACATTCACTTCGGGCACAGCTCCGACAGAGATAAGCGGACTTTCGGCTGCGGTCTACACCGTTACCGAGACTATCGCTCCTGACGGATTCCTGCTGAATACCACCGAGTTCACATTTGAGATCCTCGAGGACGGTTCTGTCAAGGACAATTCTCTCGTCACGATCGAAGATGAATATGTAACTCTGTTGGTTAACAAAACTGACGTAACAGGTCAGGAAGAAGTGAACAATGCGGTTCTGACTATCACAAGCGACGATCTGACTGCTGACGAGTGGAAGGCTATTTCAGAGGCTAACACCGATGTAACTCTCACCGCTGACGGCAACGGCGTAACTTGGGTATCGAACGGTAAGACTGTTGACATCAAGTATCTCTTGAATGGTACTTACACACTGACCGAGACCGCAGGCGACAAGGCGATTGTTGACGCTGACGGCAACAAGTACGAAGTTCTTGGTTCTTCCGTTGTATTCACGGTTGACAACACAAGCGAGGACGTAATCACAGTTGAGGGCGCAAAGGCTGACTTTGACGAATCTGCAACAAATGGTTACACCGTATTTGACGGCGACGTGCTGACGATTTGCGATGCAATGCGCAAGTACGGTACTGTATCGGTAAGCAAGGTTGAAATGACCGGCGGCGATGAGGTCGAGGGCGCAGAGCTTAAAATCGAAACTACTGCTGACGTGACCGATGTTGTTCTCACTCGTGGCACAACTACGCTGGTCGAGGGCAAGGACTACACCGTCACCACAGACGGCGAAAAGAACGTTATCACGTTCATCACGGGCGAAACCGCTACAAAGATAACAGGTTTAGACGAGGGCGAGTATACGCTCACCGAGACTGTCGCTCCTGACGGCTACATTATTAATGTAAGCGTGTTCGAGTTCACGGTCGACGAGGACGGCTTGATCTCTCAGTCTAACATCGAGGTTGTCGATGAAGCTGTAACGCTCAAAGTTAACAAAACTGACGTAACTGGTCAGGAAGAAGTGAACAATGCGGTTCTGACTATCACAAGTGACGATCTGAGCGTTTCCGAGTGGAAGACTATTGCGGAAGCTAACGCTGACGTGAAGCTGACCGAGGACGGCAAGGGAATCACTTGGGTATCGAACGGCAAGACGGTTGACATCAAGTACTTATTAAATGGTACTTACACGCTGACCGAGACCGCAGGCGACAAGGCGATTGTTGACGCTGACGGCAACAAGTACGAAGTTCTTGGTTCGGCTGTAATCTTTACGGTTGACAATACGAGCAAGGACGTAATCACAGTTGAAGGCGCAAAGGCTGACTTTGACGAATCCGCAACCAACGGTTACACTGTATTTGACGGCGATGTACTCACAATCTGTGATGCACAGAGAAAGTATGGCACTGTATCGGTAAGCAAGGTCGAAATGACTGGCGGCGATGAGGTCGAGGGTGCTGAACTCAAGATCGAAACTACCGCTGACGTTTCGGACGTTCAGCTCACAAGGGGAACTGTTGTTCTCGTTGAGGGCAAGGACTACACCGTTGAAACTGACGGCGAGAAGAATGTGATAACCTTTATCACAGGCGAAACCGCTACAAAGATAACCGGTCTGGACGAGGGTGAGTACACGCTGACCGAGACTGTCGCTCCTGACGGCTACATTATTAATGTAAGCACGTTCGAGTTCACGGTTGACGAGGACGGTTCGATTTCTCAGTCTAACATCGAGGTTATTGATGAAGCTGTAACGCTTAAAGTTAACAAAACTGACGTAACAGGTCAGGAAGAAGTGAATAATGCGGTTCTGACTATCACAAGTGACGATCTGAGCGTTTCCGAGTGGAAGACTATTGCGGAAGCTAACGCTGACGTAGAACTCACCGCTGACGGCAACGGCATAACTTGGGTATCGAACGGCAAGACGGTCGACATCAAGTATCTGCTCAACGGTACTTACACGCTGACCGAGACCGCAGGCGACAAGGCGATTGTTGATGCTGACGGCAACAAGTACGAGGTTCTTGGTTCTTCCGTAGTATTTACGGTTGACAACACAAGCGCTGAGGTAATCACAGTTGAGGGCGCAAAGGCTGACTTTGAAGAATCCGCAACAAATGGTTACACCGTATTTGATGGCGATGTGCTGACAGTTTGCGATGCAATGCGCAAGTACGGCACGGTTTCCGTAAGCAAGGTCGAGATGACCGGCGGCGATGAGGTCGAGGGCGCAGAGCTTAAGATCGAGACTACCGCTGACGTTTCGGACGTTCAGCTCACAAGGGGAACGGTTGTTCTCGTTGAGGGCAAGGACTACACCGTAACTACTGACGGCGAAAAGAACGTTATCACGTTCGTAACGGGCGAAACTGCTACAAAGATAACCGGACTGGACGAGGGCGAGTACACGCTGACCGAGACTGTTGCTCCTGACGGCTACATTATTAATGTAAGCACGTTCGAGTTCACGGTCGACGAGGACGGTTCTGTTTCTCAGTCCAACATCGAGGTTATTGATGAAGCTGTAACGCTTAAAGTTAACAAAACTGACGTAACAGGTCAGGAAGAAGTGAACAATGCGGTTCTGACTATCACAAGTGACGATCTGAGCGTTTCCGAGTGGAAGACTATTGCGGAAGCTAACGCTGACGTGAAGCTGACCGAGGACGGCAACGGCGTAACTTGGGTATCGAACGGCAAGACTGTTGACATCAAGTATCTGCTCAACGGCACTTACACGCTGACCGAGACCGCAGGCGACAAGGCAATTGTCGATTCTGAGGGCAACAAGTACGAAGTTCTTGGTTCGGCTGTGACATTCACGGTTGACAACACTAAGGCAGACGTAATCACGGTTGAGGGCGCAAAGGCTGACTTTGACGAATCCGCAACAAATGGTTACACCGTATTTGACGGCGATGTGCTGACGGTTTGTGATGCGCAGAGAAAGTACGGCACTGTTTCCGTAAGCAAGGTCGAGATGACAGGCGGCGATGAGGTCGAGGGTGCTGAACTCAAAATCGAAACTACCGCTGACGTGACCGATGTTGTTCTCACACGTGGAACTGTTGTTCTCGTTGAGGGCAGGGACTACACCGTTGAAACTGACGGCGAGAAGAATGTGATAACCTTTATCACAGGCGAAACTGCTACAAAGATAACCGGTCTGGACGAGGGCGAGTATACGCTGACCGAGACTGTTGCTCCTGACGGCTACATTATTAATGTAAGCGTGTTCGAGTTCACGGTTGATGAGGACGGAAGTATCTCCCAGTCCAACATCGAGGTTATTGATGAAGCTGTAACGCTCAAAGTTGACAAAACTGACGTAACAGGTCAGGAAGAAGTGAACAATGCGGTTCTGACTATCACAAGTGACGATCTGAGCGTTTCCGAGTGGAAGACTA
>CAMVRM010000012.1 GCA_947169885.1 uncultured Ruminococcus sp. | reverse complement strand
GCTCGTAGCTATGCTGCTGATACTTTTCCTCGCAATACTGCTGCTTTCACTTTTCCAGCAGGTCTATGTATTCGTATATACGATCTACACCGAGATCGCATACAGGATACGAGGTTGATAGAAGGGAGCTGAAAATATGCAAAATAAAAACTACAAAAAAGTCTTGACGTTTGCGCTGATCCTTTCTATGATGATGCCTATCGGCTCGGTCGCTGCGGATTCCGTGGCTGAAACCGAGACTGACACTGACGTTTCATCGGCTGCTGAAAGCGAAGCTGCTGAGACGGAAGAAGCTGAGAGCGGCACTGATGAGTCTTCCGGGACTGACGAAAGTGAGGCTTCCGAGTCGGCGGCAGAAGCGGCAGAGGCGGAAAGTTCCGAAGCTGACACCGAGAGTGAGGCTGAGGAAGATGCGGCAGAACCCGAGGAAAACGCTGACAGTGAAGCTGAACCCTCTGAGGAGGGCGAAGAGGCTGAGGACGGCGAGGAAGCTCCCGAAGAGCCTGAAGCTGAACCTATCACTGATGATGAAGCGCTTGCAATGGCTGAGAAAGTCGCTGAGAACGACAAGTACGAACTTTATCTTGATGAGGAGAACAACAGATTCTGCCTGAAAGTCAAGAGTTCGGGCAAGTGCTGGTGGTCATCGCCTATCAATGCGGAAGCTGACCCGACAGTTATCGACGAAAAGGGCAGCACCATGAAAGGCGGTCAGATAGATCAGGCACAGTCGAGCCTTGCTATCAACATCGGCGATCTGAGACAGGAAAAGAGAACTGAACTTCCTGCTCCTGCTTATTCCTCGAAGTCAAGAACAAAATACAAGACCGAAGCTAAGGGATTTGCCTGCACTTATACTTACAGTTCGCAGGGCGTTACCATTACGGCTCACTATGAGCTGACCGACAGAGGTCTTAAAATGTCTGTCAAGACTGACGAGATAAAGGAAAAAGACAGCACCAGCGCAGAGGGCAAGGTGCTGACAAAACTGCTGTTTGCGCCTTACATGGGTGCGGCTTCGACAGTTGATGAGACAGGCGCTCCTGTTGACGGATACATGATAATCCCCGACGGCAGCGGTGCGATCATCAACTACAACAACGGCAAATCGAACTATGCAAGCTATTCGCAGAAAGTCTACGGCAGAGACTACACTGCTGTTCCGCTGAATGCTCCGAGAGTTACCGAGCAGGCTTATCTTCCTGTTATGGCGACAGTTCAGGGCAAGTCGGGACTGGTAATGGTTGCGACCGCAGGCGAAGCGAACGTTTACTGCAATGCTCAGGTCAGCGGACAGAACAAGCAGGCATATAACAACTGCTGGTTCATGTTCGAGACAAGAAGCACCGACGAATTCTTCATGAGCGGTACTGACTCGAACAAGATCACCGTTTTTGAGAAGTACGGCATCAAGACTCCCGAATTCGCAGTTGAGTTCATGCCTGTTGAGTCGGAAGATGACATCTCGCCTGCCGACTGTGCGGCGGTTTACAGAAACTACCTTATCTCTGACAAGGGACTTTCGCAGAAAACAACGCCTGACACTTCAAATCTCTATATCGACACCTACGGCGCAGTTCTGAAAGAGGAGTCGATAATCGGTATACCGATAACCATTAAGAAAAAGCTTACGACATTCTCGCAGGCAAGGCAGATACTGGGCGACCTGAACAATGCAGGCGCTGACAGCGTTGTGCTGAATTACAACGACTGGACGAAGAACGATGTCAAGGAGCTTGTTTCCACAAAGGCAAAGGCACTCGGCAAGCTGGGCAAGACCAGTGAACTGACAAACCTCAACAGCGACAAGGTGACAGTCTATGGCACGGTGAACAACTTCACCATGAAAAAGGGCATCATGGGCTATGGACAGCTTTCCAACACGGCTATCAGAGTTTCGAGCGCATATTCGAGACAGTCGGAGTACAGCCCTGCGTTCGGCGTTGCTATCACAGGTGTTTCGCCTGCGCTCATCGCTCCGAACACCTATGTCAAGATATTCAAGGAAACGCTTTCGAGCTTTAAGTCGGCAAACGTAAGTCAGATGGGCTTCGGCGACTTGTCCACAAAGCTTGTCAGCGACTTCTCGAAGAAGAACAAGTCCTCGAGAAACGACACGATGAACACTATCGTGAACGGTTACAGTGACGCTGTGAACGGCGGTCAGAAGATCATCGCAGCAGGCGCTAACTCTTATGTTCTTCCTTATGTTCAGGCGGTGACGGACGTTCCTGTTTATTCCAGTGCGTTCAACATCACCGATGAGGATGTTCCGTTCTATCAGATGGTAGTTCACGGCTATGTTCCATTCTCGACAAAGGCGGTCAACGCAAGCACGACTATCGACAAGACGTTCCTCAGAGCGCTTGCGGCAGGTTCTGACGTTAATTACGATATGATCTATGAGGACGCTGACGAACTGCTTGACACAAGAGATGACGATTACTACTACTCGCACTATTCGGGCTGGACAGGTCTTGCAGGTGCGCAGGCGGCAGTAGTCAAGGAGATACTTGCTCCCGTGAGCGATTACGTTATCTCGGATTATGAAGTTGACGGAGACATCGTGAGAACCACCTATTCAAAGACGGGTGCGGCTGACGAAGTGATCGAAGTCGACATGGCGAACTTTACCGTTAAGGCTAAGGGCAAGACCTATGACCTTATGGCAAAGGGCGCAGTTGAAAAAGGAGGTGCAAAGGGCTGATGAGCGAGATCGAAAACAACAACTTAAATACTGCCGAAGCTGAGGCAGAGACTGCTCAGGAGGTCGGAGGAAATCTTCCGCCTATGCCCCAGTCCTCAGAGGATAAGAAGTTCAGAGGGATAAAAATGTCCTACGAAAAGAGAAAGGCGATGTATGGTTACGGCTTTATCGCACTTTGGTTCGTGGGAAGCATCTACTTCTTCATTGCACCGCTCATACAGTCGCTGATCTATTCGTTCCACCAGACGAAGATCGTGCAGGGCGGCATGGAGATGTCGAATCCCGGCTTCAAAAACTACTACAATGCGTTCAGAAAGGACCAGTACTATGTTCCTGCACTGACCGCAATGATAAAGGATACACTGCTGAACACACCTCTTATCATTGTATTCTCGGTATTCATCGCAGTTATCCTTAATCAGAAATTCAAGGGCAGAACTGCTGCAAGAGCTATATTCTTCCTGCCTGTTATCATCGCAACGGGACCTGTTATCGACATCATCAACGGTAACATGAGCACGGGCGGTTATTCGGGCGGTTCGGAGCAGTTCTCCACCATGTTCGAGACGAACCTTGTTGACGATCTGCTGAACTTCCTCGGCATCTACAACATAAGCGACAAGCTGACAGAAATTATATCCACGCTGACTTCCGACATCATGAACCTTGTCTGGAAGTGCGGTATACAGATACTGCTGTTCCTGTCGGCATTGCAGGGCATTCCTTATTCGGCAAAGGAAGCGGCTTCAATGGAGGGTGCTACCGCATGGGAGTACTTCTGGAAGATAACCGTTCCCTACATCAGCCCTATGCTCATCGCAGCGCTTGTTTACACGATCGTCGATTCGTTCGTTGACCCCGGAAACGAAGTAATGACTCTGGTTCTGAACCAGTCGAAGCAGTGGGAACACGGCTATTCGGCAGCCCTTGCGTGGGCATACTTTGCGATAGTCGGAGTTATACTTGCGATCGTGCTGGCTATCATCAACAGATTCGTTTACTACGAAGTAGAGTAAGGGGGGATAACATTGGCAACTAAAAAAGAAGAAAAGCAGTTTGAAAAAGAGCGCAAGGCGGCTATGAAAGCGAGAATGGCGAGAATGAAAGCTGAGGGTCTGGAAAATTACTTCACGCCCGATCAGATCCGCTATAACCGCAACCAGCGCATACTCGGTGCTGTATGGCCTGTATTCAGAGCGCTGATACTGTTTGGTCTGGGATTTGTTATCATGTATCCCCTGATGTTCATGCTTTCGACGGCATTCAGACCCAACGATCAGATGACTGACCCGTCGATCGTATGGCTGCCTAAGAGCCTGACGTTTGACAATGTTAAGCAGACGGCAGAGGTCATGAAAGTAAGCTACTGGGACTGGGGACATCCGCTTGAAAACACGGTTCTCAACACGATCGTTCTGAACGTTGTTGCATCTGTGCTTCAAGTTATAACCTGTTCTATCACAGGCTACGGCTTTGCGAGATTCAAGTTCAAGGGCAGAAACGCATTCTTTGCACTTGTTCTTCTCATGATAATCGTTCCTCCGCAGATCACGACCATTCCGCTGTACTTACAGTACGCATACTTCAAGCTGTTCGGCATCATTCCGCTGTATGCTTCAAACGGAGAGCGGCTTTCGATCATCAACAGCGGACTTACGATGTATCTGCCTGCGATCTTCGCAAACGGCATCAAGGCAGGTCTGTTTATCTATATCTTCCGTCAGTTCTTCAGAGGACTGCCGAAGGAACTGGAAGACGCTGCTTACCTTGACGGCTGCGGACCGTTCGAGACATATGTCAAGATCATGGTTCCTAACGCAAAGACATCGTTCCTGACGGTATTCCTTTTCTCGATCGTTTGGTACTGGAACGACTTCTATGTATCATCCTCGTTCTTCACGGAGAACAGAACGATGGCGCTGATGCTGAAAAACCTTGATGCGGCGTTACAGCAGCAGCTGTTCGACGGTCAGACGGTCAGCATACGTCAGATCATAGTTTGGCTGGAATCGGGCTGTCTGCTAGCTATCCTACCGATACTTGTCATGTACACCTTCTTACAGAAATATTTCGTTGAGGGTGTTGAACGTTCAGGTCTGACAGGTATGTAAGTCCTCAAGCGGACGGCTCATATCCCTCGCACTGACGGTAGTACAGAACTTTAAGTTTGTGCGGCTCGGGGCTTGAAAGAGTCATGACTGTTTTGTGTGGGCTTTTCGATAGTTCGCATGAGCGTTGGTATGTTTAATATCGGCATTACGGTGCTTTACTCGTAAGGGTAAGGTGCTGTGATGCCGATTTTTTTATCACCATTTTGTTTTTTATTGCTAATGTAGGGGCGAACCTGCGTGTGCGCCCGCAGGTAACTTATGAAATAGCGTATAAAAATACGCCTGTACAGAACTTTATCTCTTATCTCTTATTTATTATTTTAAATAACGCCGAAGGCGCACATTATTTCTTATTTCTTATCTCTTATTTCTTAGTTTTTAAATTTGATTTGCGTGATTCCGAATTTGTTTTGCTTGACAAATCTGCATATAAATGATATAATGTTAATGATTATCGCAGTTGAAAAGCTGCGGATGAAAGGCAAAACAATACTATTATAAAGAGAGGTTATTGCAATATGTGCGGAATAGTTGGTTTTACAGGCAGCGAACAGGCTGCTCCGATACTGCTTGACGGGCTTTCTAAACTCGAATACAGAGGTTATGACTCGGCAGGTATCGCTGTTCGTGACGGCAGCAAAGAAACTCAGATCGTTAAGGCAAAGGGCAGACTGAGGATACTCGCTGAAAAGACTGACAACGGAAACGCTGTTATCGGAAGCTGCGGCATCGGTCACACTCGCTGGGCTACTCACGGCGAACCGTCTGAGGAAAACGCTCACCCTCATATGAGTGATGACGGAAACATCATTGCTGTTCACAACGGTATCATCGAGAACTATCAGGAACTGAAAGAAAAGCTTACAAAGAGCGGCTATACTTTCTATTCGCAGACCGACACAGAAATTGCTGTCAAGCTTATCGACTATTACTGCAAAAAGTACAACGTTGACCCTGTTACCGCACTTTCAAAAGCAATGCTGCGTATCAGAGGTTCATATGCGCTGGCAGTGCTTTTCAAGGATTACCCCGAGGAAATTTATGTTGCACGTAAAGACAGCCCTATGATAATCGGACTTAAAGACGGCGCTTCCTATATCGCTTCGGACGTTCCTGCAATACTTAAATACACTAACAAGGTATACTATATCGGCAACATGGAGATAGCTAAGCTCGGCAAGGGCGAAGTTACTTTCTACAACATTGATCAGGAGGTCATCGAAAAGCCTCTTACCGAGATCAAGTGGGACGCTGAAGCTGCTGAAAAGGGCGGCTATGAGCATTTCATGATAAAGGAGATACACGAACAGCCCAAGGCTATCGCTGACACGATAAATTCGGTGTTGGCTGACGGTGCTGTTGACCTGTCGGAAGTAGGACTTTCGGACGAGGAGATAAAGAATATTGAACAAATGATAATCGTTGCGTGCGGTTCGGCTTATCATGTTGGAGTTGTTGCGCAGTATGTTATCGAAGATCTTGCTAAAATACCTGTAAGAGTTGAGCTTGCGAGCGAGTTCCGTTACAGAAAGCCGCTTCTCAAAGAGAATGATCTTGTTGTTGTTATCAGTCAGTCGGGTGAGACAGCAGACAGTCTTGCGGCGCTGAGACTTGCGAAAGAGCAGGGAATAAAGACGCTGGGCATTGTGAACGTCAGAGGTTCGTCTATCGCAAGAGAAGCGGACAACGTTTTTTACACGCTTGCAGGTCCTGAGATAGCAGTTGCTACTACAAAGGCATACAGCACACAGCTTATTGCTTCATATCTTTTAGCAATGCAGTTTGCGAAAGTCAGGGGAACAATAGACGATGCGAAGTATGCGGCGCTCATTGAGGAGATACAGACCATTCCCTCGAAGATCGAGAAGATACTGGAGGACAAGGAGCGTATCCAGTGGTTTGCGGCTAAGTTTGCGAATGCTAAGGACACATTCTTCATCGGGCGTGGCATAGACTATGCTATCAGTTTAGAGGGCAGCCTCAAAATGAAAGAGATAAGCTACATTCACTCGGAGGCATATGCGGCAGGTGAGTTAAAGCACGGAACTATCTCGCTCATTGAGGACGGAGTGCTTGTTATCGGAGTGCTTACGCAGTCGGCATTATTTGAGAAGACTGTGAGCAACATGGTCGAAGTAAAGAGCCGTGGAGCGTATCTCATGGGGCTGACGACCTACGGAAATTACAGCATTGAGGACAACACTGACTTCACGGTATACATTCCCAAGACTGACGAGCATTTTACGGCAAGTCTTGCGGTAGTACCGTTACAGTTAATGGGATATTATGTAAGTGTTGCGAAAGGACTTGACGTTGACAAGCCGAGAAACCTTGCAAAGAGCGTAACAGTAGAGTAAGTGGTCCTCGGGCGGACGGCTCATATCCCTCGCACATAAGTTTGATAAGGACGTAAGTTTGTGCGGCTCGGGGCGATCAAGACAGATAACAGATGAAAGATATAGTCGCCCTACTTGAAATCAAGTATATACAATTTAAAGAGAACTTCCTGAAAAGAGAATTTTCAACGTTTCATTTGCTATCGAATTTTGAAGTAGGGTGACTATAATAGATAATAGATAACTGACGTTAACCTTGAACGGACGGTAAGTCCGTTACACCAAATGTCAGAATGACATTCAATTTGTCTCGCTGACCAAAGAAAGACGAAGCCCACCCATACGATATACAAATGTAACAGTAACAGAATAAAAGCGGTGACAGAAATGAGCTTTAAGGACGATATAAGACAAACTCTCGATCCTCAGCGGCGTGCTGAGGAAAAAGCACGCCGAATGGACGAGAGGATAAAAAGGATCGCTCAGGAAAATCATAGATCTCTCAAGTTCGAGATAGAAATGGATGCCCTTAAAGGCAGAGCCCCCGGTGGGGTCATCGAGGGTCTTTTCAGACTGAGGGAAGAGCATTCGCCGTTTTCCATAGGCTATTCTCCCGAATATCTTGACGAGATGACTAACAAGTATGACAAAAAGGAAGATGACCGCAGCTTTCTTATGATAAACGAAGAGGAAAAATACAGCGGAAGTATCAGCCGGAATTTTGTTTCTTTCGGGAGCAAATGCTATATTTCAAAGAGCGTCAGGAATATATTCGGGCTTGCGGCTGTCTGGGAGGAGTTCAGAAAACTTGCGGCGGCAGATGAGATAAGGATAAGCAAGCCCGCACTTTACGTTACAGAGAATTATAAGGACTTCAAAAAAGGCAAAAAGATCATCAAAAGATGCGGTATCCGGAACAATGATCTTTCCTGCTCTTATGAATATATCAAATGTACTGATGTTTATTATGATATAATACTTGCGGTGAGATACCGGTTAGAGGTCTGACAGAAAAAAGATAGGAGTGATATTATGGGACTGACAGTCGGGATAGACCTTGGTACTACCTACTCGGTGGTGGCTTATATAGACCCGAAAACAAAACTGCCTGTTGTAATAAAAAATAGCATAGGCATGAATACTACTCCGTCGGCGCTGGTGTTCAAATATGACGGAACTGCTGAGATAGGCGCTGCCGCTAAGAGCGCTGAGGAGGCAGGCGACCCTAATACTGCTTCTTTCTATAAGCTGGAAATGGGACATAAGGATTTTGCGGTCAGTTTCTTCGGGAGACAGTACTCCGCTGCGGAACTTTCGGGGATATTCCTCAGAGAACTTGTTAAACAGGCGGAAAAAACTGTCGGGCAGAAGATAGATCAGGCAGTTATAACCGTGCCTGCTTACTTTGAAGACCTTGAACGCAGCAATACTATGCGTGCAGGCGAAATGGCAGGGCTGAAAGTACTCAGCATAATCAATGAACCTACTGCGGCGGCTATCGCTTACGGCTTGAAGGACGGCGGCGAGGACAGGAATATTCTGATATATGACTTGGGCGGCGGTACTTTTGATGTAACGATAGCTAAGGTCAGCGGCGGTTCTATCGACGTTATAGGGTCTTCGGGCAAACATTTTCTCGGCGGCAAGAACTGGGACGAGGCTGTATGCCAGTGGGCGGCTGAACAGTTCGAGGAGGAGTTCGGCTTTTCGCCTGTCGATAACCCCGAAGATTATAATATGCTCATGGTAAAAGCAGAAAAGGCGAAAAGAGCGCTCTCTTCCGCACCTTACGCCGACATAACCGTTACGTGTGACGGCTGCAAGGGAAGATACAGACTTTCCGAACAGGAGTTTTGTGACTGCACCGATTCACTGCTGGATATAACAAGAAGAACTATTGATGAACTGCTCGATGACGTTGGACTTGCACCGCATGACATTGACGGCGTTGTGCTGGTGGGCGGTTCGACCAAAATGAAAATGGTGAGGGAATACGTCACAAACATGACGGGCAAAGCACCTCTGAGCGGCGTTGACCCCGATGAGGCTGTTGCTGTCGGGGCGGCTATTCAGGCTTCAATGGAGCAGGCTTCAAAGGGCAGGAAGATATTAGGCGTGCTTGAAGCGAGTTCGCCTGTTTTAGCGCTGGAAGATATTCCCGGGGCAAAGCAGATAAATGATGTTATCGCTCACTCACTGGGTATGATCTCGATAAGCGCTGACGGTGAGCGGTTCATAAATGACATAATGATACGCAAGAACACGCCGATAAAGCAGGCGTTTGTCACAAAGCGCAGAGAACTTATGGTATCAAAAAAGGCGCAGAACAACGAACTGGAAATTTATATGCTTCAAGGCGACCTTATTGATCCGCTTGACTGCACTGTTGCAAAGAGATACCGTTTCGGAGACATACCATATGTTGACGGCGGCAGAACTAAGATAGACATTACCTATTCCTACACGGAAAACGGCACTATCGACGTTAAGGCGGTGCAGGTGGAAACGAACAAGGCGCTGAGGTGCGAGGAGCTGGACGTTCCCGAAGACATGAGTTGGGTGAGAATGCGTCCTGACGAATATTTCAAGGCGAACAGCAAGGGCGGCTGTGTTGAGGGCGTTCTTTACCTGGCGCTTGACGTTTCGGGAAGTATGTCGGGCAAACCGATAGAGCTTGCGAAAGCGGCTATGAACAACTTTGTATCGCAGTTCGACCTTAAAAATGTGAAGATAGGCATTATTGTTTTCTCGGACAGAGTTGAGATGATATGTGAAGCTACTTCAAAAGAAGCGGCTGTGAGGAAAGCCATTGAGCAGATCGAGCCGTGCATGACGGGCATATGCAACAAAGCACAGCCTGTTGAGACGATATATGCAGGATTAAAGAGGCACAAAGGCGAGCCGTTTTTATACGGCATTGTCCTGACCGATGGAATGTGGAGCAGGCAGCCGTGCAGTGAATCTATCAGAATGAAAAGGAAGTTTATTGAGGACGGTTTTGAGCTGATAGGTTTAGGTTTTGGAAGTGCGGACGAAGATTTTCTGAGGGAGATCTCAACAAGGAGCGATCTTGCATCTGTAACGGACGTATCACAGCTTGACAGTAAATTATCGAACATAGCGAGAGTAATAAATGAGAAAACACTTGAGTGACCCAAACAAACGAACAGTGAACGCCAGAGATCCAAAAGTCTTTGGAAAGAGAGTCCAGAGAGGATAACCTTTCTTCAGAAAGGTTTCCTCTTTGGTGAGGGTATGGGGGCAAAGTCCCCATTCGCCCCAAGGGGGCGACTAAAGTCAAAACAAAATTAACCCAAAGCGTACAAACGTATCCCACAAATCAAAAATCGGCATACCAAAACACATTTACAAAAGTACACGAAATGAAAAAATATCTCCATATAGGGTAAAAGCGCCAATATGCCGATTTTTATTTTTCGGGACAGCGAAAGCGATTCCCGAAAAAGACCAAAAATGTCCAAAGGACATTCAATTCGTGTCACTTACCCAAGAAAGGCACACAGACAATTATAAACCGAAAGGAAATGATAGAAATGAAGATCGAAACACAGGTACTGCATGAGGGCTATTCGCCGAAAAACGGTGAACCGAGAGTAATGCCGATATATCAAAGCACTACCTACGTTTACAATTCCACAGACGCAGTTGCAGACGTTTTTGACGACCCTACACTCGGCATGATCTATTCAAGATTTGAGAACCCGACTACCGATGCAGTTGAAAAGAAGATCGCTGCACTGGAAGGCGGCGCTGCTGCTATGTGTACTTCTTCGGGTCAGGCGGCGTCGATGCTGTCGATACTCAACATCTGCGATGCAGGCGACCACTTTATCTCGTCCTCGTCCATTTACGGCGGAACTGTTAACCTGTTCGCTTTCACTTTCAAGAAAATGGGTATCGAATGCACTTTTGTTGATGTTGACGCTTCCGAGGAGGAGATCAAGGCGGCTATCAGACCGAATACAAAGTGCATTTTCGGCGAGACTATCGCTAACCCTGCTCTTACTGTTCTTGACATCGAAAAATGGGCAAGGGCTGCTCACAGCGCAGGCATACCTCTTATCGTTGACAACACTTTCGCAACTCCGATACTCTGCCGCCCGATAGAGTGGGGTGCTGACATCGTTGTTCACTCGACTTCAAAATACATGGACGGTCACGCTGTTCAGGTTGGCGGCGTTATCGTTGACAGCGGCAAGTTCGACTGGAAGGCTTCGGGCAGATTCCCCGGACTTACCGAGCCTGACGAAAGCTATCACGGTATCATCTATACTGAGAAGTACCCCGTTCCTTATATCACTAAGGCAAGAATGCAGCTTATGAGAGACTTCGGCTGCTATCCTGCTGCAAACAGCTCGTTCCTGCTCAACCTTGGACTGGAAACGCTTGCTGTAAGAATGCCGCAGTACTGCAAGAACGCTATGAAAGTCGCTAAGTATATCCAGTCGACAGGCAAGATAATCTCTATCAAGTACGCAGGTCTTGAAAGCGACCCTCACTACGAACTTGCTAAAAAGTATCTGCCTGACGGCGTTTGCGGCGTTATAAGCTTCTCTGTCGGAACAAGGGAAAAGGCTGTTAAGTTCATGGACGCTCTTGAACTTGCTTCAAATGAAGTACACGTTGCGGATATTCGCACCTGCGTTCTTAACCCTGCTTCGGCTACTCACCGTCAGCTCACTGACGAACAGCTCGTTGCAGCAGGCATTGACCCCGGTCTGATAAGATTCTCGGTGGGTCTTGAAAACGTGGACGATATTCTCGCCGATCTTGAAAAGGCGTTTGCAGTTATCTGATATGGATAAGTCAAAGGTAAGTTACAGGCTCTATGTCTGCACCGACAGCGGACTTATGAGCAGCAAGACTGTTGAAGAAAGCGTTGAGGCGGCTGTTAAAGGCGGTGCTACCGTTATACAGCTGAGAGAGAAAAACGCTTCTTCGAGGGAACTTTTTGAAACGGCGCTGAAAGTCAAGGCGGTCACGGAAAAGTACGGCGTTCCGCTTATTATCGACGACAGAGTGGACATTGCGCTCGCAGTTGATGCGGACGGCGTTCACTTGGGTCAGGGCGACCTGCCCTGCGATATTGCAAGGCGGCTGCTGGGCGAGCAAAAGATCATCGGCGTTACTGCGCCACGTCCCGACCTTGCGGCAAAAGCTAAGGCGGACGGTGCGGATTACATCGGCGTTGGGGCGATGTTCGCAACTTCAACAAAGACGGACACAAAGCCCTGCACGAAAGAAAACCTTGCGGCTGTGAGAGCGGCGTTCGATCTTCCGATAGTTATTATCGGGGGAGTTAAACGAACAAATGTTCTTGAATTTGCGGGTATGGGGATAGACGGTGCGGCGGTTATCTCGGATATAATCGCCGATCCCGACCCCGAAGCGGCGGCAAGGGAAATGAAAAAAGTTCTTGAGGGGTTTTGAATATTGGTCTTTTTGCTCATGTCAAAATTTATATGCGCAAATTTGGCATAAATTTAGCAGAAATTTGTGAAAAGGTATTTACAAATGAAAAATAAAGTGCTATAATAGGTATAATATGGGGGAGGTGCGCCCTCTCCATGTTGGAAGATCCGCTGACTGAGTGTTTTTCGGTTTTTGCACTCAGGACAAGGGTCAAAAAATTTCAGGGGCAATCGACCCCGTAATATCCGGAAAGGAATGATTCGTTAATGGCAAGAAAAATGAAAACCATGGACGGAAACAACGCTGCTGCATGGGCATCGTATCCCTTTACAGAAGTTGCTGCTATCTATCCTATCACTCCGTCGTCCGTAATGGCTGAAGTGACCGACCAGTGGTCCGCAAAGGGTCAGACCAACATCTTCGGTACTCCCGTTAAGGTGGCTGAGATGCAGTCTGAGGCAGGTGCTTCGGGTACTGTTCACGGTTCACTTTCGGCAGGCGCTCTGACCACAACTTACACCGCTTCTCAGGGTCTGCTCCTCATGATCCCCAATATGTACAAGATCGCAGGTGAGCTTCTTCCCTGCGTTATCCACGTATCGGCTCGCTGCGTAGCTTCCCACGCACTGAACATCTTCGGTGACCACTCGGACGTTTACGCTTGCCGTCAGACAGGTTTTGCAATGCTCTGCTCCTCTAACCCTCAGGAAGTTATGGATCTCGGCACTGTTGCTCACCTGTCCACTATCAAGGGCAGAGTTCCGTTCCTCCACTTCTTTGACGGTTTCCGCACTTCCCACGAGATCCAGAAGATCGAGACTTGGGACAAGGAAGACGTTGCTGAAATGGTAGACATGGACGCTGTTCAGGCATTCAGAGACAGAGCTATCAACCCTGAGCATCCCGTACTCCGTGGTACTGCTCAGAACGGTGACATCTTCTTCCAGGCTCGTGAGGCTTGCAACAAGTACTATGACGCAATTCCTGCTGTTGTTGAAGAGTACATGGACAAGGTAAACAAGAAGATCGGCACAAACTACAAGCTGTTCAACTACTATGGTGCTGAGGACGCTACTCATGTAATCGTAGCCATGGGTTCTGTCTGTGACACTATCGAGGAGACTATTGACTACCTCAACAGCAAGGAAGGCACAAAGCTGGGTCTTGTTAAGGTAAGACTGTACAGACCTTTCTGCGCTGAAAAGCTGGTAGAGGCTCTGCCTGAGACTGTTGAGCAGATCTCTGTTCTCGACAGAACTAAGGAGCCGGGTTCTCTCGGCGAACCGCTGTGGCTGGACGTTGTTGCAGCACTCAAGGGCACTAAGTTCCACGATGTTGTTGTTTCTTCGGGCAGATACGGTCTTGGTTCTAAGGACACCACACCTTCTCAGATCAAGGCAGTTTACTGGAACGCTTCCTGGAAGGACAACTACAAGCCCAGATTCACTATCGGTATCACTGATGACGTTACCAACCTGTCGCTCGATTCCAGCGAGAAGCTCGACACCGCTCCTGCCGGCACTACCGCCTGCAAGTTCTGGGGTCTCGGCGCTGACGGTACTGTTGGTGCAAACAAGAACTCTATCAAGATCATCGGCGACCACACCGATCTTTATGCTCAGGCATACTTCGCTTATGACTCCAAGAAGTCGGGCGGCGTAACAGTTTCTCACCTGAGATTCGGTAAGACACCTATCAAGTCGACTTACCTCATCAACATGGCTGACTTCGTAGCTTGCCACAACGAGAGCTATATCGACAAGTATGATATGGTCTCCGACATCAAGCCCGGCGGTACATTCCTGCTTAACTGCCAGTGGACTGAAAAGGAACTGGAAAAGCACCTCCCCGGACAGGTAAAGAGATATATCGCTGAGAACAACATCAAGTTCTATATCATCAACGGCGTTAAGATCGGTAAGGAGATCGGTCTCGGCAACCGCATCAACACTGTTCTCCAGTCCGCATTCTTCAAGCTTGCTAACATCATTCCTATCGAAGATGCTGTTAAGTATATGAAGGACGCTGCTACTGCTTCTTACTCCAAGAAGGGTGAAGCTATCGTTAAGATGAACCACGACGCTATCGACGCAGGCTATCAGCAGGTAGTTGAAGTTAAGGTCCCCGATTCGTGGAAGAACTGCAAGGACACCAAGATGGGCATGGATCCTGTTAAGGACGATGACAAGGTTCTTCAGGACTTTGTTAACAACATTCAGATCCCCTGCAACGCTCAGAAGGGTGACACTCTGCCTGTATCGACATTCGTTCACATGGCTGACGGTACTTTCCCGCAGGGTTCTGCTGCATTTGAGAAGCGTGGTATCGCAGTTGACGTTCCTGCATGGAACAACGCAAACTGCATCCAGTGCAACTTCTGCTCTTATGTATGTCCGCACGCTGTTATCCGTCCCGTTGTTATGACTGAGGACGAGCTTGCTAAGGCTCCTGCACTTGCTAAGGAAAAGGCTATCACTTGCACAGGTATGCCCGGTTACTACTTCGTAATGACCATGAGCGCTCTCGACTGCACAGGCTGCGGCAGCTGCGTAAACGTATGCCCCGGCAAGAAGGGTGAAAAGGCTCTCTCCATGATGCCTCTTGAAACTCAGCTTGCTGAACAGGAAGTATTCAACTATGGTCTGACTCTTGCTGACAAGCCTGAGCTGCACGAGAAGTTCAAGGCTACCACCGTTAAGGGTTCTCAGTTCAAGCAGCCGCTGCTCGAGTTCTCGGGCGCTTGCGCAGGCTGCGGTGAAACACCTTACGCTAAGCTCATCACTCAGCTGTTCGGCGACAGAATGTATATCGCTAACGCAACAGGCTGCTCGTCTATCTGGGGCGGTTCTGCACCTTCCACTCCTTACACCAAGAACAAGGCAGGCAAGGGTCCTGCATGGGCTAACTCGCTGTTCGAGGACAACGCTGAGTATGGTTATGGTATGTTCCTTGCTCAGAACACCATCAGAAAGAGAACTATCGCTAAGATAGAGGAGCTTGCCGGCAATACCAAGGCAGCAGACGTTAAGGAAGCTTGCAATGCTTACCTTGCAACTGTTAATGACGGCGCTAAGAACTCCGCTGCTACCGACGCACTCGTTGCTGCTCTTACTAATGTTAAGACCAAGGAAGCTGACGAGATCCTGAAGGACAAGGATTATCTCCGCAAGAAGTCCATGTGGATATTCGGCGGCGACGGCTGGGCTTACGACATCGGCTTCTCGGGCGTTGACCACGTACTTGCTTCGGGCGAGGACGTAAATATCTTCGTATTCGATACCGAGGTTTACTCCAACACAGGCGGACAGTCCTCCAAGTCAACTCAGACAGGTGCTATCGCTCAGTTCGCAGCAGCAGGTAAGGAAGTTAAGAAGAAGGATCTCGCCGGCATTGCTATGACCTACGGTTATGTATATGTTGCACACATCGCAATGGGCGCTGACTACAACCAGTGCATCAAGGCTATCGCTGAGGCTGAGGCTTATCCCGGTCCTTCGCTCATCATCGCTTATGCTCCCTGCATCAACCACGGTATCAAGGGCGGCATGAAGATCGCACAGACTGAGGAGAAGAAGGCTGTTGAGGCTGGTTACTGGCATCTGTACAGATACAATCCTGCTCTGAAGGCAGAGGGCAAGAATCCGTTCATTCTCGACTCCAAGGAGCCTAAGGCTGATTACAAGGAGTTCCTCATGGGCGAGGTTCGTTACAACGCTCTGGCTAGACAGAACCCTGAGAGAGCTGAAAAGCTGTTCGCTAAGGCTGTCAAGAACGCTCAGGACAGATATGATTATCTGCTCAGATACGCTAAGCTCTACAACGACGAGAAGTAATTTCTTACTGACACTCGTTTGAATATAGCTGTATAAAAGGACAGCGCTCTGCTTTCGGGCAGGGCGCTGTTTTGGTCCTCGGGCGGACGGCTCGATGCCCTCGCACTTAAAATGGATAAAGAGGGGAGTTAGCGATGCTCGGGGCTTTCATTTGATAAAGAGGGGGGAGTAATAGTTATAGTGATATTGTACAAAATGTTGCTGTGTAATTGCTTGTTTTTCTATACTGTGAAATGTTAAAATAATGTAAACTATTGCTTAGGGTACTTGAAAAAAGTGAATTTATGCTGTATACTATATATTGCGTGACTGCAACAGATACGTCTGTGTGGCAGACGTATCATGATATGCGATGAAGCGGGAGGTTGCCGACGGTGCGTCGGGTAATTTCCGCTGAGTATGTCCGATTTAAAATTGGGCGGCTGCGATAATGAACACTGTGTGTGCTTGTACTTCTTGCGAGGGGCTTTCTGCCTTTGTATGAGCGTTTGGTGTCTTATTGTGTCCGAAATGAATGTTTCGGATTTTTTTATAGGAAAAGATAAGGAACACACGGCAAAGTAGTTAAACAGCAGTTGAATCACCCCACAACATTTCTCAAACGCACAAGGAGGCGATTTTAAGTGGCAGTCAATGAAAAGATCAGGATCAAGATCAAGGGTTATGAGCACGCAACCGTAGACGCTGCGGCAGCAAAGATCGTTGAGGTCGTTAAGCGTTCGGGCGCTAAGGTATCGGGACCTATCCCGCTGCCTACCGATAAGGAGATAGTTACTATCCTCAGAGCTGTTCACAAGTATAAGGACAGCCGTGAGCAGTTCGAGATGAGAACTCACAAGAGACTTATCGACATCATCAGACCTACCAAGGAAACTACTTCCGTTCTTGAAAACCTTGAACTTCCTGCCGGTGTCAGCATCGTAATGGAGACTAGATGATCTCCCAATGAAACCACTGAGGTTTCAAAACGTTTTGCTAACAGCAGGTCATCTCGGCATTATTCAGACCGAGCAATAACCATTTAGGAGGAACAGAAAATGAAGAAAGGCATCATCGCTAAGAAGATCGGTATGACACAGATCTTTGATGAGCAGGGAAAGGTCATTCCCGTAACAGTCGTTGAGGCAGGTCCTTGCGTTGTCGTTCAGAAGAAGACCGTTGAGAACGACGGCTACGACGCAGTTCAGCTGGGCTTCGGCGAGATCAGAGCAAAGAGAGTGAGCAAGCCGCTTGCAGGTCACTTCAAGAAGGCTGACGTTGCACTCAAAAGAACCCTTAAAGAGTTCAGATTTGAAGATTGCTCGACTTACAATGTAAAGGATATTGTTAAGGCTGACGTATTTGCAGCAGGCGACATCGTTGATGTTACCGGTACCAGCAAGGGTAAGGGCTATGCAGGTACTATCAAGCGCTTTAACAATGCAAGACTTAAAGAGACTCACGGTACAGGTCCTGTACACAGACACGCAGGTTCTATGGGCGCTTGCTCATCGCCTTCGAGAATTTACAAGGGCAAGTGTATGCCGGGTCACTTAGGTAATGAAAGAGTTACAGTTCAGAACCTGGAGATCGTCAAGGTTGACGTTGAGAACAATCTCATCGCTATCAAGGGCGCTATCCCCGGTCCTAAGAACGGCACTGTTACTATCATCAATGCCGTTAAAAAAGCTTAAAGCAAGGAGGAACCAATAATGTCAACAATTTCTGTATTAGATATGAAGGGCACAAAAGTATCCGACCTTGAGCTTAACGATAAGGTATTCGGCATCGAGCCTAACAAGTATATCATGCACGCAATGGTAGTTAACTACCTTGCAAACCAGAGACAGGGCACACAGTCCACTCTTACCAGAACTGAGGTAAGCGGCGGCGGAAGAAAGCCCTGGAGACAGAAGGGTACAGGTCATGCACGTCAGGGAAGCATCCGCGCTCCCCAGTGGACACACGGCGGCGTTGCTTTGGGACCTAAGCCCAGAGATTACAGCTATTCGCTCAACAAGAAGGAAAAGAGACTTGCTATGAAGTCTGCTTTCTCCTCCAAGGTACTTGACAGCGACATGATCGTTGTTGATAAGATCGAACTCGAAGGTTACAAGACCAAGGCAGTAGTTGAGATGCTCAAAGCACTCGGCTCTGAGAAGAAGGCTCTTATCGTGACCGAGACAGTTGATCCCGTACTCGTAAAGAGCGCAGCTAACATCCCCGGCGTTAAGACAGCGACCGTAAACACTCTTTGTGTATACGACATCCTCAACTGCGACAAGTTCATCGTAGCAAAGGACGCTGTTGCTAAGATCCAGGAGGTATATGCATAATGGAAAAGATCGCATCTGATATCATCTTAAAGCCGATCATCACCGAGGACTCCATAAGCAGACTCGCAGACGGCAAATATACCTTCAAGGTAGCAAAGAACGCTACTAAGGTAGAGATCGCTAAGGCTGTTGAAAAGCTCTTTGACGTTGAGGTTGCTAAGGTAAACACTATCAGCGTTAAGGGCAAGGAAAAGAGAATGGGCAGATATGCAGGCTTCCGTCCTGACTGGAAGAAGGCTATCGTTACCCTGAAGGGCGAAAAGACTATCGAATTCTTCGATGGTATGTACTGATCAAACGCCCTGAAAAAGCGATCAATGTATAGGCGTGAGACACCGCCTGCAAAACACTATTAAGGAGTGAATAACAATGGCAATAAAGAGCTACAAGCCTACTACTCCGGGTAGACGTGGTATGACAGTTACCGATTACTCGGGTCTTAGCAAAACAGCTCCCTGCAAGAGCCTGCTCGAGCCGATGGACAAACACAGCGGCAGAAACAGCTACGGCAGGATCACCGTTCGTCACAGAGGCGGCGGCGAAAGAAGAAAATACCGTGTGATCGACTTCAAGAGAAACAAGCTCGATATGGACGCTAAGGTTCTCACAATTGAGTACGATCCTAACAGATCGTCCTTCATCGCTCTTGTTGAGTATGAGGACGGCGAAAAGAGATATATCATCGCTCCCGACGGACTGAAGGTCGGCGAGACTGTAAGAAGCGGCGACTCGGCTGACATCAAGCCCGGCAACGCACTTACACTTGCTGCTATCCCTGTTGGTACTTTCATCCACAACCTTGAGCTTTATCCCGGCAAGGGCGCACAGCTTGTTCGTTCGGCTGGAAACATGGCTCAGCTGATGGGTAAGGAAGAAAAGTACGCACTCGTTAGACTTCCTTCGGGCGAAATGAGAAAGCTTCCCATAGGCTGCATGGCAACTATCGGTCAGGTCGGCAACATCGACCACGCTAACGTTAACATCGGTAAAGCCGGCAGAAAGCGCCACATGGGCTGGAGACCTACCGTTAGAGGTTCTGTCATGAACCCCTGCGATCACCCTCATGGCGGTGGTGAAGGTAAGTCACCGATCGGACGTCCCGGTCCTGTTTCCCCGTGGGGCAAGCCTACTCTCGGTTACAAGACCCGTGCTAAGCATCATCGCTCCGATAAGTATATCGTAAAGCGCAGAAACGGTAAGTAATGCTGAAAGGAGGCAGATGACACATGGGAAGAAGTGTTAAGAAGGGCCCTTACGTTGAGGAAGCCCTCATGAAGAGAGTATTAGCTATGAACGAGGCTGGCGAGAAGAAGGTCCTCAAGACCTGGAGCCGTGCTTCCACCATTTTCCCCGACTTTGTGGGTCACACGTTCGCAGTTCACGACGGCAGAAAGCACGTTCCTGTTTATGTTACTGAAGATATGGTAGGACATAAGCTCGGTGAGTTTGCTCCGACCAGAACATTCAAGGGTCATGCAGGCTCGAAGACGTCGAACAACGGCAAGAAGTAATAGGCGGAAGGAGGAATTCAAATGGAAGCAAAGGCAATTGTCAAAACTGCCAGAATAGCTCCGAGAAAGGTGAAGATCGTTCTCGATCTCATCAGAGGCAAGGACTACGAGGTCGCACTCGCAACTGTTAAGCACACACCCAAGGCTGCAAGTGAATATCTTGAGAAGCTCCTGAAGTCCGCCGCTGCAAACGCTGAGAACAATCACAACATGGACAAAAACAACCTCTATGTTGCTGAATGCTACGTTTGCCCCGGTCCTATCATGAAGAGGATCATGCCTAGAGCACAGGGCAGAGCTTACAGAATACTCAAGAGAACATCTCACATCACAGTAGTTCTCAAAGAAAAGGAAAACTAAGGGAGGTACAGTTATGGGCCAGAAGGTCAATCCGCACGGACTTCGTGTTGGTGTTATAAAAGATTGGGATTCCCGTTGGTTTGCCGGTAAAAGCGATTTTGGCGACACTCTCGTAGAGGACTACAAGATCAGAGAGTTCATCAACAAGAAGCTGAACACCCGTTCCAAGAATCCCGCAAACAAGACCATTTATGCAGGTGTTCCGAAGATCGAGATCGAGCGTTTCGCTGACAGCGAGGGCGGTCAGAAGATCAAGGTTCACGTTCACTGCGCTAAGCCCGGTCTTGTTATCGGCAGAGGCGGCGCTGAGATCGACAAGCTTCGTCAGGACATCGAGAAGATGACAGGCAAGAAAGTTTCGATCAACATCGTTGAAGTTAAGCAGCCCGACAGCAACGCTCAGCTCGTTGCAGAGAAGATCGCTCATGATCTTGAGGACAGAGTTTCCTTCAGAAGAGCAATGAAGCAGTCTATCGGCAGAGCAATGAAGCTTGGTTCTAAGGGCATCAAGGTAAAGCTCAGCGGCAGACTTGCAGGTGCTGAGATCGCAAGAAGCGAATCTTATCACGAGGGCACTATCCCCCTGCAGACTATCAGAGCTGACATCGACTACGGCTTTGCAGAGGCTGATACCACTTACGGCAAGATCGGTGTTAAGGTTTGGATCTATAAGGGCGAAGTTCTCAAGGGCAGCTTCGGCGTTAAGGCTGAAAAAGTTCCTTCTGACAGACCTGACAGAAAGCGCAGACAGCGCCGTGATGACAGATCCAAGGATCACCGCAGAGATTTTAGCAAGGCAAGAAACATGAAAAGAGAAGGAGGTAACAACTGATGCTGCTTCCTAAGAGAGTAAAGTACAGAAGAGTACAGAGAGGTAGACTTAAAGGCAAGGCTACCAGAGGTAATAAGGTAACTAACGGCGAATATGGTCTTCAGGCTCTTCAGCCTGCATGGATCACCTCGAACCAGATCGAGGCTGCCCGTATCGCAATGACAAGATACATCAACAGAGGCGGTCAGGTTTGGATCAAGATATTCCCCGACAAGCCGGTAACTGAAAAGCCGGCTGAGACTCGAATGGGTTCCGGTAAAGGCTCTCCTGAGTATTGGGTAGCTGTTGTTAAGCCGGGCAGAGTTATGTTCGAGATCGCAGGCGTCAGCGAAGAGGTCGCTCGTGAGGCAATGAGACTTGCTATGCACAAGCTGCCTATCAAGTGCAAGTTCGTGAAGAAAGAAACGGATGGTGAGCAGTAATGAAGGCAAGTGAATTAAGAGAATTATCCGTAGCTGAGCTTGAAGTAAAGCTTGGCGAGCTCAAGCAGGAGCTTTTTAACCTTCGTTTTCAGCACGCTGTAAACCAGCTTGAAAATCCCATGAGAATGAAAGCTGTCAAGAGGGATATTGCCCGTGTGAAGACTGTTCTTCGTGCGAGCGAGAACGCTTGAGAAGGGAGGGCTTCGTAAATGAGCGAAAGAAATCTTAGAAAGACCAGAGTCGGCGTTGTTGTTTCCGATAAGATGGACAAGACTATCGTTGTTGCTATCGAGGATAACGTTGCACACCCTCTGTACAAGAAGATCATCAAGAGAACCGTTAAGCTCAAAGCACACGATGAAAACAATCAGTGCAAGAAGGGCGACAAGGTTGAGGTTATGGAGACCAGACCTCTCTCCAAGGACAAGAGATGGAGACTTGTTAAGGTCATCGAGCAGGCTAAGTGATCGTCTGACAACAGACTTTTTGGATGCGCACTGCGGCACGGCTTTTGACAGACCGTTCGCCGCATGAGGCGCAGAAGCCTGAGATTTAAAACAATCAGAGTTTTTTAACGTTTTGAAAGGAGGAAACTGCTGTGATCCAGATGCAGACTTATCTCAAAGTTGCAGATAACTCCGGTGCTAAGGAGCTTATGTGCATCAGAGTTTTAGGCGGTACACGCAGGAGATATGCAAACATCGGCGATGTCGTAGTAGCTTCTGTTAAGAAGGCAACACCAGGCGGAGTTGTAAAGAAGGGCGACGTTGTTAAGGCAGTCATCGTTCGTTCGGCTAGCGGACTCAGAAGAGCAGACGGAACTTACATCCGTTTCGATGAGAACGCAGCTGTTATCATCAAGGAAGACAAGAACCCCAGAGGCACCCGTATTTTCGGACCTGTGGCTAAGGAGCTAAGAGAGAAGGACTATATGAAGATCCTGTCGCTCGCTCCCGAAGTACTTTAAGCAGGAGGGCGTCGTTTAATGAATAAGGTACACGTTAAGACCGGCGACACCGTTGTAGTTCTTTCCGGTAAGGATAAGGGAAGCAAGGGCGAAGTAGTCGCTGTTTCCCCCAAGGAAGGCAAAGTGATCGTTGAGGGTATCAACAAGGTCAAGAAGCACGTTAAGCCCAGAGCTATGGGTCAGCAGGGCGGCATCGTTGAGGCTGAGGGAGCTATCTACGCTTCTAAGGTTCAGGTAGTTTGCCCTAAGTGCGGCAAGCCTACAAGGATCGCACACAAGATCCTTGAGGACGGCTCCAAGGTCAGAGTTTGCAAGAACGATGGCTGCGGAGAGGAATTTTAATAAAGGAGGAGTATTACGATGGCAAATGCAAGATTAAAAGAATATTACGTTTCCGACGTGGCTCCTGCTCTGATGAAGAAATTCAAGTATGAGAACGTTATGCAGATCCCGAAGCTCGACAAGGTAGTTATCAACGTTGGCTGCGGCGCTGACAAGGACAACAAGAAGGTTCTCGACGCTATCTGCGCTGACCTTGCTGCTATCACAGGTCAGAAGCCCGTTCTCTGCAAAGCTAAGAAGAGCGTTGCAAACTTCAAGCTGAGAGAAGGTCAGGTCATCGGTGTTAAGGTAACACTGAGAGCCGACAGAATGTATGAATTCGTTGACAGACTGTTCAACGTTGCATTCCCCCGTGTTCGTGACTTCAGAGGCATCAACGGCAACTCTTTCGACGGCAGAGGCAACTACTCTACCGGTATCAAGGAGCAGCTGATATTCCCCGAGATCGAGTACGACAAGATCGACAAGGTGAGAGGTATGGACATCAACTTCATCACCACGGCTAAGACCGACGAAGAGGCTAAGGAGCTGCTCAGTCTCCTCGGCGCACCGTTCGCTAAGTGATCAAGGAGGGAATACTCAAATGGCTAAGAAGTCTATGATAAACAAGCAGCAGGCTGCTCCCAAGTTCTCCACCAGAGCTTACAACAGATGCAAGATCTGCGGCAGACCTCACGCATATTTAAGAAAGTACGGCATCTGCCGTATATGCTTCAGAGAACTTGCTCATCAGGGCAAGATCCCCGGAGTTAAGAAGGCTAGCTGGTAAGGAGGATAAAAAGAATGCAGATTACAGATACAATTGCGGACCTGCTGACAAGAATCCGTAACGCCAGCACCGCAAAGCACGCAACGGTAGACATCCCCGCTTCCAATATGAAGAAGTCTATCACACAGATCCTGCTCGACGAGGGCTACATCAAGGATTTCAAGGTGATCGACGATGGCAAGCAGGGCATCATCAGAGTAACACTCAAGTATGATGAGAACAGAAACCCCGTCATCTCGGGTCTGAGAAGAGTTTCTAAGCCCGGTCTTAGGATCTACGCAGGCTGCGAGGAGCTTCCCAAGGTTATGAAGGGACTCGGCGTGGCTATCATCTCTACCTCTAAGGGCGTTATCACCGACAAGAAGGCAAGAGAGCTTGGCGTAGGCGGCGAGGTTCTCGCATTCATCTGGTAAGGAGGACTTAAAATGTCAAGAATAGGTTTAAAGCCCATTACCGTTCCTGCCGGAGTAGACGTGACCATCGCTGAAGGCAACGTTGTTACCGTTAAGGGACCTAAGGGCACTCTTACAAAGTCCTACAACAAGGACATGATAATCAAACAGGAAGGCACTGAGATCATCGTTTCACGTCCTTCCGAGAACAAGCAGCACAAGTCCCTCCACGGACTTACAAGAACTCTCATCCACAATCAGGTAGTCGGCGTGACCGAAGGTTACTCCAAGACTCTTGAAATCGTGGGCGTTGGTTACAGAGCTCAGAAGAAGGGCAAGGAAGTTCACCTCAACTTAGGTTATTCTCACCCCGTTGTTGTTTCTGAGACTGACTCCATTAAGCTCGACGTTCCGCAGCCGAACCAGATCATCGTATCGGGTATCGACAAGCAGGAAGTTGGTCAGTTTGCCTGCGAGATCCGTGAGAAGCGTCCTCCTGAGCCTTATAAGGGCAAGGGTATCCGCTATGTCGGCGAATATATCATCCGCAAGGAAGGTAAGGCCGGTAAGGGCAGCAAGAAGTAAGACGTAAAGGAGAGAATTGCAAATGGTTAAAAAGCTTGACAGAGCAAAGGCAAGAGCAAAAAGACACTACAGAGTACGCAATAAGATCAACGGTACTGCTGAGTGCCCCCGCCTGAATGTATTCCGCTCCTCTAAGCATATCTATGCTCAGATCATCGACGACGTAAAGGGCGTTACCCTCTGCGCTGCTTCCTCAATGGACAAAGGCTTTGAGGGCAACGGCGGCAACAAGGAAGGCGCACGCAAGGTCGGCGAGGCTATCGCTAAGGCAGCTGCCGCTAAGGGCATCACTGATGTTGTTTTCGACAGAGGCGGCTACGTATATCACGGACGTGTTCAGGAATTAGCAGAAGGCGCTCGTGAGGGCGGACTCAAGTTCTAAAGGAGGTTTTACTTTTGGCTTTAATAGATGCGAATGGTCTGGAACTTACCGAAAAGGTAGTTTCGATCAACAGAGTATCCAAGACCGTTAAAGGCGGCCGTATCATGAAGTTCTCCGCACTCGTTGTAGTTGGCGACAAGAACGGCATCATCGGCTTCGGTCTCGGCAAGTCGGGCGAAGTTCCCGACGCTATCCGCAAGGGAATCGAGGACGCTAAGAAGAACCTCATCAAGGTTTCGCTCAGAGGCACTACTATTCCCCATGAGATCATCGGCAAGTTCGGTGCAGGCGAAGTTCTGCTCATGCCCGCTGCTCCCGGTACCGGCGTTATCGCAGGCGGTCCTGTGAGAGCCGTTGTTGAAGTTGCAGGCATCAAGGACATCAGAACAAGATCTCTGCGCTCCACCAACCCCTCAAACGTTGTAAGAGCTACCTTCAACGGACTGGCTTCGCTCAAGTCCGCAGAGGAAGTTGCTGCTAAGAGAGGAAAGAGCGTTAAGGAAATTTTTAGATAATCAAGGGAGGACAGAGCAATGGCTAACTTAAAGATCACGCTCGTAAAGAGCCTGAACTCCAAGTCTGAAAAGCAGATCGCAACTGCTCACTCGCTCGGTCTTCGTAAGATCGGTGCGGAGACAATCCAGCCCGATAATGCACAGACACAGGGCAAGATCAAGGTAATTTCTCACCTTATCAAAGTAACAGAAGCGTAAAGTAAGGAGGTGCAACGATAAATGAAACTGCACGAATTATCACCTGCTCCCGGTTCTGTTAAGGAAACTAAGAGGATCGGCAGAGGACATGGCTCGGGTCAGGGCAAGACCGCAGGCAAGGGTCACAAGGGTCAGAACGCTCGCTCAGGCGGCGGTGTTAGACCCGGCTTCGAGGGTGGTCAGACCGCACTCGCAAGACGTATCCCTAAGAGAGGTTTCAACAACATCTTCAGAACCAACTATGCTGAGGTAAACGTTGGCGACCTCGAAAGATTTGTTGACGGAACTGTTGTTGACTTTGAGCTCCTCAAAGCAACAGGTATCGTTAAGAAGGAGCTTGACGGTGTTAAGATCCTCGGAAACGGCGAACTCACTAAGAACCTTACCGTTAAGGCTGCTAAGTTTACAGCAGCTGCTAAAGAGAAAATCGAAAAGGCAGGCGGGAAGGCTGAGGTGATGTAATAGTGTTACAGACGTTAAGAAATGCCTGGGCAACTCCCGAACTCAGAAGGAAGCTGCTTTACACATTACTCATCGTAATAATCTACCGTATCGGCGGTGCGGTTCCTGTACCGTACCTCGACGCTGCGGTGCTAAAAACATGGTTTGAACAGCAGGATGCTTCGGGAAACGTGTTCAGCTACTTAAACGTCCTTTCGGGTGATAACTTCTCGAAAGGCACGCTTATGGCGCTATCCGTTTCACCGTACATCAATGCTCAGATCATTATCCAACTTCTGACCTATGCGCTCCCGCCGCTTGAAAAGCTGGCGAAAGAGGGCATGGAGGGCAGAAAGAAGCTTGACAAGGTAACAAAATACACAGCTCTCGGCATATCGATATTCCAGGCATGGGCTTACTACGTAACGCTCAAGAATATCAAGACGGGAAGCGCACTGATGTATGACACTCCGAATACCTTCGCTAAGATATTCTCGGAGATAGTTATTATCATGTGCTTCACAGCAGGTTCGTTCCTGACTATCTGGCTCGGTAATCAGATCAGTGAAAAGGGTATCGGCAACGGCATCTCAATGCTGCTGTTCGCAGGTATCATCGCTCGTATCCCTACCGACATTATCCGTGACGTTGGTTACATGAGAACTGACGACACCAAGTTCAAGATACTTGTTCCGCTGCTTTACGTTATCTACGTATTCATGATCGCACTCATCGTTTTCATGAACGCAGCTGAAAGAAGGATCCCGATAGCTTACGCTAAGAGAGTTGTCGGCAGAAAGCAGTACGGCGGACAGAACACTTACCTCCCTGTAAAGGTTTCAATGGCAGGCGTTCTTCCTATCATCTTCGCTATGGCGTTCATGTCGCTGCCTTCAACACTGAGGCTTTTCCACGAGCCTAAGCCCGGCGGAGTATTTGAGTGGATATTAGATAAGTTCAATTACACTCACCCCGTTTACGGAATACTCTACTTTATCCTTATCATAGCATTCAACTATTTCTACATCTCTATGCAGTACAATCCGCTGGAGATTGCTAACAATCTGCGTCAGTCAAACGGCGCGATCCCCGGTATCAGACCCGGTAAGCCGACTGAGGAATACTTAAAGAGAGTTCTCTCGAAGATCACTCTCCTCGGTGCTTTCTTCTTAGGTCTTATCGCACTGTTCCCGATAATCTTTGGTGCTACCACGGGACTTCCCGTTGCAATGGGCGGTACATCTATCCTCATCGTTGTAAGCGTTGCACTGGAGACTGCAAGAACAATGGAATCCCAGATGATGATGCGTCATCACAAGGGCTTCCTCGAATAAAAATAACAGTCTGAAGGAGGACAAACCTATGAACATCATTCTCTTAGGCGCACCCGGAGCAGGCAAGGGCACTCAGGCAGAGGTCATCTGCAATGAATTGAAAATACCCACCATTTCCACGGGCAATATGCTCAGAGCTGCTGTTAAGGCAGGCACTGAGTACGGTCTGAAAGCTAAGGCTGCAATGGACTCGGGCGCACTCGTTTCCGATGACATCGTTATCGGTATCCTCAAAGACCGCATCAAAGAGCCTGACGCTCAGAACGGTTTTATTCTTGACGGTTTCCCGAGAACTGTTCCTCAGGCTGAAGCACTCGATGCTATGGGAGTTCAGATCGACAAGGTGATCGAGATATTCGTTCCCGACGAGAAGATAACCCAGCGCATGAGCGGAAGAAGAGTATGCTTAGACTGCGGCGCTACTTACCACATCGAATATAAGCCCCCCAAGACTGAGGGCGTTTGCGATGTCTGCGGCAAGGAACTCGTTATCCGCAAGGACGACGAACCTGCAACTGTTCTGGGCAGACTTAAAACCTATCACGAGCAGACCGAGCCTTTAAAGGACTACTACTCCAAGCAGGGTAAGCTTACCACTGTTGAGGGTCAGGAAGACGTTGAGGACACAACCAAGCTCACGCTTGCTGCTGTGAAGGCTTAAAGACCAAAATCATTCTGATTTTTAGAAAGAAGTTTACTAATGATTTCTATTAAATCACAAAGCGAGATCGAGAAACTGCGTAAAGCCGGTCATATAACCGGCGGCGCTCTCGTCGCTGCGGGTAAAGCTATCAAGCCGGGTATGACTACCAAGGAGCTTGACACGATAATCCGTAAATATATCACATCGCACGGCGCAAAACCGGGATTCTTAGGCTACGGCGGATTTCCCGGATCGGCGTGCATATCAGTCAACGACGTTGTGATACACGGCATCCCCGGAAACTACGCTTTCAAAGAGGGCGACATAGTTTCCGTTGATACCGGTGCTTATATCAATGGTTATCACGGCGATTCAGCTTACACATTTGCAGTCGGTGAAATATCCGATGATGCAAAAAGGCTTCTTAAATCAACGCAGGAAAGCCTGATGATCGCTATCGAAATGGCAAAGCCGGGCGTTCGTCTCGGTGACATCGGCGCTGCGATACAGAAGCATAACGAGGCTAACGGCTTTGGAGTTGTAAGAGAGTTCGTGGGACACGGCGTTGGCAGAGATCTTCACGAAGAACCTGAAGTGCCGAACTTCGGCAAGGAGGGTCACGGACTGAGACTGCGTGAGGGCATGGTAATTGCTATCGAGCCTATGATAACCGCAGGCAGCCCCGCTGTGAATATCTCGAAGAAAGACGGCTGGACGGTAACGACCGTTGACGGCAGTCTTGCAGCTCATTTTGAGCATACTATCGCTATCACCGCAGACGGCTGTGAGATACTGTCCGTCCGTGATGCAGACTTCTGAAAAGTCAAAGCCTGATACAGTCCGAGCAGCATCGTTGCAGCTGCAAGGCATTTCACTGCAAAGGCAAACGGCTTTTTGAAGATATAAACCAAGTAAAGCGAAGGCTGATTTGAGAGTTTAAGACCCAAAGCGAAAAATCGGCAAACCGTCAGCGCTGGCGGGTCGGCAGATCGTTATAATCACGAAAGGAATGTGTGACATATGTCAAAGGAAGATGTGATCGAGCTTGAAGGAATGGTAACAGAGGCACTGCCAAATGCGACATTCAGAGTAGAGCTTGCAAACGGTCATAAGATCTTAGCTAACATTTCAGGAAAGCTGCGCATGAATTACATCCGCATCGTTCCGGGAGATAAGGTGACGGTAGAAATGTCGCCTTACGATCTTACAAAGGGAAGAATCACTTGGAGAGCTAAATAAGCTTTCCGCCGTAAGTCACGTTTCAGGAAAACACTGAGGCGAAATATTTGAAGGAGGTTATTCAAATGAAAGTAAGACCTTCGGTTAAGCCCATGTGCGAGAAGTGCAAGGTTATCAAGAGAAAAGGCAAGATCATGGTCATCTGCCAGAATCCTAAGCACAAGCAGCGTCAGGGTTAACAAGCAAATTTGGAGGTGCAAAAGCTATGGCACGTATTGCCGGTATAGACCTGCCCAAGGATAAGAGAGTCGAGATCGGACTCACCTATATCTACGGCATCGGTCAGAAGACTTCCGCAAAGATCCTTGCGGAGACAGGCGTCAACCCCGACATCAGAGTTAAGGATCTGTCTGAGGACGACGTAGCAAAGCTGAGAGAGTATATCGACCACAATCTGACGGTTGAAGGCGATCTCAGAAGAGAAGTAGCTCTTAACATCAAGAGACTTGTTGAGATCGGCTGTTACAGAGGCGTTCGTCACAGAAAGGGTCTGCCTGTAAGAGGTCAGAGAACCAAGACAAACGCTAGAACCCGCAAGGGTCCTGTAAAGACCATCGCTAACAAGAAGAAGTAAGGAGGGACTGATCAATCATGGCTCAGGCTAAGAAAGTTGTTCGCCGCAGACGCGAAAGAAAGAACATCGAACAGGGACAGGTACACATCCAGTCCACCTTCAACAACACAATCGTAACTATCACCGATATGCAGGGAAACACCATCTCGTGGGCTTCCGCAGGCGGACTGAATTTCAGAGGCTCCAAGAAGAGCACTCCTTTCGCTGCACAGAGCGCTGCTGAGGTAGCTGCAAGAGCTGCTAAGGAGCACGGTCTGAAAGTCGTTGAAGTTTACGTTAAGGGACCCGGTGCAGGCAGAGAAGCTGCTATCAGAGCGCTTCAGTCTGAGGAACTCGAGGTACGTATGATAAAGGACGTTACCCCTATCCCTCACAACGGCTGCCGTCCTCCCAAGAGAAGACGTGTATAATAAGCAAACAATTTGAGTGTAGTTTACTCAAAGTCGGATAGACGAATGCCCTTTCGCAAAGATCCGATACAACATTAAAAAACGGAGGTAATTTCCAATGGCAGTAAATAAGAAACCTATCCTCAAGACTTGCAGAGAACTTGGCATCAGCCCTATGGTTATGGGCGTTGGCAAGGAGACCAAGAGAGATCCCGGCGCAGGCAAGCGCAAGAAGGTCTCTGAATACGGCACTCAGCTGAAGGAAAAGCAGAAGCTGAGATTTATCTACGGCGTTCTTGAAAAGCAGTTCAGACACACCTATGAGTCCGCTCAGAAGATGGAGGGTCAGGCTGGTGAAAACCTCATCACCCTTCTCGAAGAGAGACTTGACAGCGTTGTGTTCAGAATGGGACTTGCTCTGACCAGACGTGAAGCAAGACAGCTTGTTACTCACGGTCACTTCCTCGTTAACGGCAAGAGAGTTGATATTCCTTCTTACACCGTTAAGGTTGGCGACACTATCGCACTGGCTGAAAAGAGCAAGAAGAGCGAGAAGTTCAAGCAGATCACAGAAGGCACAGCTGACAGACTTATCCCTGCTTGGCTGGATGTAAATAAGGAAGCACTTACCGCTAAGGTACTTCGTGCCCCTGTCAAGGAAGATCTTGACTACGATGTTGAGGAGCACCTCATCGTCGAGCTTTATTCGAGATAATCCCCTGCCGCAGCTTAATAATGCTGCTGCATCCATCGTATACGAGATACTGGTTCCTTACTGCCGCCGCACCGAAATGATGCGGCAGGCATGGGATCCGCAAAACAGGAGGGTTTTAAATGCTTGAAAAAATCGAAAAGCCTGAAATTGAAACAGAAGAGCTTAAGGCAAACGGCACTTACGGCAGATTTGTTCTTGAGCCGCTCGAGCGTGGCTATGGTATAACCTTAGGCAACAGCTTGAGAAGGGTACTGCTCTCCTCGTTACCTGGTGTTGCCGTTACATCTGTAAAGATCGACGGCGTGCATCATGAACTGACGACAATTCCGGGTGTTAAGGAAGATGTTACCGAAATCATCCTGAATCTCAAGGGACTTACGGCAAAGCTGTACGGTGAAGGTCCCAAGACCATATACATCGAAGCTGAGGGCGAATGCGAAGTGACCGCAGGCGACATAAAGGCAGACTCTGAGGTGGACATCCTCGTTCCCGATATGCACATTGCAACACTCGGCGCAGGCGCAAAGCTGTATATGGAGATCACAATCGACAGAGGCAGAGGCTATGTCTCCGCCGAAAAGAACAAGTCCCTGACTCCTAATGCACCTATCGGCGTTATTGCTGTTGACAGCATCTACACGCCCGTGCTGAAGGTGAATTACACGGTAGACAATACTCGTGTAGGTCAGATCACAGACTATGACAAGCTTACCTTAGAGGTCTGGACCGACGGTACTATCTCCGCTAAGGAAGCAGTTTCTATGGCAGCCAAACTCCTCAACGAGCATCTGAATCTCTTCATCGACCTGTCCGAAGAGGCAAGCGTTGTTGAGATCATGGTAGAAAAGGACGACAAGGGCAAGGAAAAGATCCTTGAGATGACCATTGAGGAACTTGACTTATCAGTGCGCTCGTTCAACTGCCTGAAGCGTGCAGGTATCAACACTGTGAATGACCTTATTGAAAAATCCGCTGAAGAAATGATGAAGGTCAGAAACCTTGGCAAGAAGTCGTTTGACGAAGTCAAGGAGAAGCTCCACTCGCTGGGCTATGACCTCAGTTCTGAAGAAGACAATTAACTATCCAGGAAGGAGTTGAAGATCATGCCGGGTACAAGAAAGCTGGGAAGAACAAGCGACCACAGAAAGGCTATGCTCAGAGCTATGGTTACTTATCTTCTCGAAAACGGTAAGATTGAAACAACTGTTACGAGAGCCAAGGAGGTCAGCGCAATGACCGAGAAAATGATCACTCTCGGCAAGGCTGGCGACCTGCACTCCAAGCGTCAGGTATTCTCCTATGTAACTAAGGAAGCTGTTGCTAAGAAGCTGTTCGACGAGATCGCACCCTCGTATGAAGGCAGACAGGGCGGTTACACCAAGATCGTTAAGATCGGACCCCGCCGTGGTGACGCTGCTGAAATGGCTATCATTTCGCTTGTTTGATCTTAAAGCTGAATAAAGCTTGAAATAACAACAGTCCGACATGGCAGACGCTGTGACGGACTGTTTTTTTCTTATATTTAAAGGGGCGATATTATGAAGATACTCAACATTCATGGTTATAAAGGCACGCACGAAAACGCCGCATTCAAAGCGCTTGACGGCAGGGGACACATCGTTACTTCTCCTCAGACTGATTATGATACTGTCGAACCGCTCTTGCTGTCGGAAGGCTTTATTAAAACGGCTAAGGACACACAGGCAGAAATGGTCGTCGGGACAAGCTACGGCGGACTTTTTGCCGCACTGGTGAGCATTGAGACAGGGCTTCCTGCGCTGTTCGTGAACCCTTGCTTTATGGCGTTTTATCATCTGCCGCTGCTGGGTTATACGGGTGACATTCAGCCGCTTATGGAGATGTTCGGCAGGCTGACGGCGCTTGACAGAGAACATATACGCTGTATAATCGGCGGCAGTGATGAGATAGTGACTACTCATGACTTTACCAGGCGTTTTTTAGGCGAGGAACGTGTGACGGTCATTCCGGATGGACTTCATTCGGGTGAAACGCTCGGACTTCCGCAGTATTTGTGTGAACTTGAAAAAACGTGGGAATTAATGGTATAAAAAATGCAGCTTTGCACGTTATTCATGCAGAGCTGCTTTTATTCTTCTGTATTATCTGCGCTTTCGGGTGGCGCAGGTTTATTTTTCAGACGTTCGTAATGGTCATAGACTGCCTTACTGATAAGATATGACAGCACAACGCCCAGCAGTGCGCCCGATGAGTCGATGCAAACGTCACGAAGCTGCATTGCACGCCCCGGAACGAAACTCTGGTGAACTTCATCGCTTATGGCATAGACTACGCTGAACAGCCATGCACCGATACACATACGCCTTACCGTTTTCAGTTTTGGTATCGCAAGAAAAACCTGCGTTGCAAGAAACCCAAGAATGAGATACGCCGTGAAGTGTGCCGCTTTTCTGACGTAAAATTGCAGTTCGTTTATCATTTGAAGGCGTTCCGCTTCGGTGTTGGTGAGGAAGTCGGGCACGAACAATTCGAGCATATGACGGATCAAACCGCCGCTGGTCATACTTGATTCGTCAGCGTTTTCGGCAGAGAGCAGGAATATGGTTATACACCACGATACGACTGCGCCGCCGAAGAAGATCTTCTTGATAGTCGCCTTATCTGCGAGGGAAATGAGTGACATACCTTTCATTGCAGCTGCTCCTTTGCGGAGGAGATAAGCGCATCGTGTTCGTTGGGCAGTTCCTCCTCGATGACCGCTGAGAGCAGACGTTTCAGTTCATCGCCGACAGCCTTGCCCTTGAAGCCGAGCGACATGAGGTCGCTGCCGTTTACTGCGAGCTGATTTATTTTCAGACAGCTGTCCTCCTCACGAAGCTGTTGTGCGATAGCCGCAAGGTCGTCAAGTTCGGCAAGCTTTTTCTCACGGAGATACAGCGATTGTGCGAGGGTGTCGGCACGGCGTACTTTCAGATAATCGGCCAAAAAATCATAATCGTACTTAGAGATAAACCGTCTTACAGAACGTTTGTTCGCAGGGATGCGGTTATCGTGTTCGAGAACAAGGGCGCAGACACGCTTTCTTGTGTAAGTATCCGACTTCATGCGATAGAGTATATCCTCGGCGAGGTCGGCACTTCTCAGCTGGTGAAGTTTGAAGTGACCGACACCGTTTTCGTCCTGCTTGTACATAGGCGGCTTGCCGATGTCGTGCAGGAGCATGACCGTTCTGAGCAGAGGGTCGGGTTCGATAAGTTCAACGCTGTGAGTGATGTGTTCCCAAACGTCATAGCAGTGGTGGGGGTTGTTCTGCTGAAAACCGAAGCACGGCTCGACTTCGGGCAGAACCTGTGCGATTATCTCCTTATGCGCACGAAGCACATCGCCTGCGTAGGGCTGAACGATGAGATTTCGCAGTTCAGACCAGATGCGTTCAGCGGAAACATTATCGAGAAGTCCTCTGAGTTTGAGGGCTGCCTGACGGGTCGGCTCATCGATCTCAAAGCCTGTTTTTGCGGCGAAACGGATAGCACGAAGAATACGCAGAGCGTCTTCATCGAAGCGTTTTTCGGGTTCGCCGACACAGCGGATGATACCCTTTTCAATATCCTGCTGACCGCCGAACGGGTCATAGAGTTCGCCACGGAGGGAAACGCAGATCGCATTCATTGTGAAGTCACGGCGTTCGAGGTCGCTGCGAATATCACGCACGAATGTGACAGTATCAGGGCGGCGGTGGTCAGCGTAATCGCCGTCACATCTATACGTTGTCATTTCGATCTGTTCGCCCATGATAATGACAGTGAGAGTGCCGTGTTTAAGACCTGTGGGGATAGTTTTGAACTTTTGGAATACTTTGAGCATCTCATCGGGCATTGCGGAAGTGCAGATGTCCCAATCGTGAGGTTCAGTCCCACGGAGGGCATCTCTGACGCAGCCGCCGACGCACCAAGCTTCAAAGCCTGCGGATTCAAGCAAAGTCAAAGCCCGAGCAGCGGAAGGGGGAATAGATATTTTTTTCATATAAAAACCCTCCAGTTTTTTTAAAATAAGAAATAAGAGATAAGAAATAAGAAAGTACTGACGTGAACCCAACAAACGTCCCGTGAGCGCCAGAGAATTAAAAGTTTTAGGAAAGAGAGTCCAGAGAGGATAACCCTTTTTCAAAAGGGTTTCCTCTTTGGTGGGAGTATGAGGGCAAAGTCCTCATTCGCCCCACGGGGGCGACCAGATTCAAAACAAAAGCAGTCCAAAGCGCTCAAACGTAAAGTTACATCATAAAATCGGCATTCCCAAAACATACTTTCAAAAGTACACAAACTGAAAGACTATAACAAACTAGGGTAAAAGCACCAATAATGCCGATTTTATTTTTTCGGAACAGCGAAAGCGTATTCCGAAAAAAACACTAAACGGACGATAAGTCCGTTACTCTAAATGTCCAAAGGACATTCTCAAAAGCGCAAACGCAACATACTATCATTATACCAAAATAAAGGACATATGTCAACACCGTGAGATTTGCACAGAAAAGGGAAAAAGCCGCATTATTTCGCAGATAATTGCAAGCAATGGTTACAACTTTGAAATCTAAATTAAATATATGATATAAAACGTTTACGTCAGATGATATAATTCTAATTGTAAGGAGAAAACAAAAACTCCTAAAAACAACAAGAAAATATGTGCGGTTTGACAAAACAGAATTTATGGAGGAACAAAAGATGAGAACATCAAAACTCGCAAAAAGATTGGTAAGCGCAGCGGCGGCTGCGGCACTTTCGGTCAATATGCTCCTGCCTGCATCGGCTGCGACAAAATTCAACGGCGGCTACTTCGGAACAGGCTTCGACAGCTACGACTGGGGCAAAATGGAGGCTTCCGACGGCTGGTCGAACGGTGGTATGTTCGACTGCACATGGAGCAAGAACAACGTTCAGTTCTCGGGCGGCAAAATGAACCTCTCGATAACAGGCAACAGCTGGCAGGGCTACAAGGGCGCAGAATACCGCACTACTCAGACTTTCGGGTTCGGTATGTATGACGTGAGCATGAAGCCTATCAAGAATGACGGCGTTGTAAGCTCGTTCTTCACATATACAGGTCCGTCTGACGGCACGGTATGGGACGAGATCGACATCGAATTCTTAGGCAAGAACACTAATCAGGTGCAGTTCAACTACTACACAAAGGGTCAGGGCAATCATGAATATGTCTATAACCTCGGCTTTGACGCTTCGCAGTCCTTCCACCAGTACGGTTTCTACTGGGACAAGAGCAGCATAACATGGTATGTTGACAAAAAGCCCGTTTACACCGCTTACAGAGATATTCCTCAGACCCCCGGCAAGATCATGATGAACGTCTGGAACGGCAAGGGCGTTGACGAATGGCTCAATCACTTCAACGGCAGAGCGCCTCTTACCGCTCAGTATGACTGGATGAGCTATACCGCTCCGAACAGCGGAAATAATAATTCCAATAACAATACAAATAACAACAATAACAATAATAACAATAACAACAGCGGCAGTTTCAGGGCAGGTCAGAAATACACGATAAAGTCGGTCAACAGCGGCAAGGCTCTTGATGTTTCCGGCAGGTCTATGAACAACGGCGGCAACGTTATCCAGTATTCCTACGGCGGCGGAAATAATCAAAAATGGTATCTTGAAAAGCAGTCCAACGGTTATTACGTCATCAAGTCGGTCAACAGCAACAAGGTGCTTGACGTTGCGTGGGGCAGCAAGGACAACGGCGCAAACGTTCAGCAGTGCGACTACTACGGAAACGCTTGTCAGCAGTGGGAACTCCGCAAAGTCGGCAACAGCTATGCTATAATCAGCCGCAACAGCGGAAAAGCACTTGACGTTTCGGGACGTTCAAAGGCTGACGGCGCAAACGTTCTCCAGTGGGATTACTCGGGAGCGGCAAATCAGCTTTGGACTATCGAGGCAGTTTACTAAGACATCACCAAAAAGAGAAATAGAGAACATAAGAAACATAATAAATACCTACCTTCCTGACCGTGGAACACACAAGTTCTGCGGTTTCTTTTTGCCCTGAAAAAAAGGACAGTATTTTGCGGTGTTGTTTGGAGAAAATAACGAAGTTCACTAAAAACGCCGTCAAACTGCTTGCTTATTTGTTATAAATATGGTATAATATAATTTACTGCATATAATGAAAGATAAGAGCTGTGAACAGATAAGTTTGCCGCAGTAATGTGAAATTTTATCCGAAAAATCTGTGTTGGTATTTTCTTGGATCGATATATATGACAAATGAGGAAAAATGACATGAAAGCAAAGCGTCCCGACCCGAACGTTATCCACCCGATAGCAGGTTATGACAATGAAATATACATAAGACCAACGATAACACGTCCGAACATATATGTCGGCGAATTTTCATATATTGCAGACAGCGACTTTGAGAGCCATGTTACGCATCACTATGAGTGGAACGGCGACAAACTCATTATCGGGAAATTCTGTCAGATAGCTCAGGGAGTTGAGTTTGTTATGAACGGGGCTAATCATCAGATGAATGCTGTCTCGACTTTCCCGTTCTATACGCTTCAGGGGTGGGATATGGAGCCGCCGAAAACGGCTGACCTGCCGCTGAAAGGAGATACGGTCATAGGGAATGATGTGTGGATAGGTCAGAATGCCGTCATACTTCCGGGGGTGCATATCGGGGATGGTGCGATAGTCGGTGCAAACAGCGTTGTCGGAAGTGATGTAGAGTCTTACACGATAGTTGCAGGAGACCCTGCAAAAGTTCTGCGGAAGCGGTTCGATGATGAAATGACAGAACTTCTTCTGAAATTCAGGTGGTGGGATAAAAGCATTGATGAGATAAACTCGCTTATCCCCCTGCTGACTTGCAGTGATATTGAAAAAGTCAGGGCAAAGCTAAAAGAATTATTATAAATATTATTTTCGTCGGAGGAAAAAGATATGAAGCTCAGCGGTATATTTTTACCTCATAATAAGGGCACTCAGGACAGCGCCTGTGTCAAGCTGCCGCTTCCAAAGACCGTCAGGATACCGATGCTCATGGGTATCGGTGCGCCTTGCGTTCCGCTTGTTATCAAGGGAGACAAGGTGAAAGTCGGCGACTTTATCGGCGATACCGACAAGCTTATGGCAGCGCCGATACATTCGCCTGTTTCGGGAACGGTCACGGCTGTTGAGGATCATCTGCTTCTCAACGGCAGACTGTGCAAGCTGGTCGTCATCGAGACTGACGGCGAGCAGAGCATAAGCCCCGATGTCATGCCGCCTAACGTTCGTGATAAGCGCAGCTTTTGCGATGCGGTGCGGATCTCGGGGTGTGTGGGTCTGGGTGGTGCTGGACTTCCTACACACATAAAGCTGAATTATGACCAAAACACACGAAAAATAAACTGCCTTGTGATAAACGCCGCCGAGTGCGAGCCTTATATCACTTCCGACTGCCGCACGATGATAGAACAGCCTGACAGCGTTGTTGACGGCATTCAGCAGACATTGAAGTATCTTGATATAGAGCGTGCGGTAATAGGTATCGAGGACAACAAGCCCGAGGCGATACGCATAATGACCGAAAAGACTGCATCTGACGGGCGCATAGAGATAAAAGTTCTTAAATCGAAGTATCCGCAGGGCGCTGAAAAGGTCATGGCTTATAACACAACGGGACGGCTCATCGGCGACAGACAGCTTCCGCTCGATAAGGGGCTTATCGTTATGAACGTTTCGACTGCGGCGTTCATATCCGACTATATCAGGACGGGTATGCCGCTTGTGAGCAGGCGTGTCACGGTCGACGGCGATGTTGTCGGAAATCCTATGAACATCGAAGCGCCCATAGGCACGCCAATAAGTGAACTGCTGAAATTTGCGGATACGGATATTGAAAAGGCAAAGAAGATACTTATGGGCGGACCTATGATGGGGCTGTGCGTTTATGACCCCGATACGCCGCTCATAAAGACGAACAATGCCATACTTGCATTCGGGGAGAGCCGCAAAAAGCCGCAGACAGCCTGCATAAGCTGTGGACGGTGCGTTTCGGCTTGCCCTATAAAACTTATGCCTTGCCGACTGGAAAAAGCGTTCGATGCACATGATATTGACACGCTCAGGCGGCTGCGAGCCGATCTTTGCATGAACTGCGGCGCTTGCTCATACGTCTGTCCTGCACGGCGCAGTCTTGCGGAGAAGAACCAGCTTGCTAAAATGCTTATAAAATAATAAGGGAGGTCTTCCTTTTGGCATATTACGATCTTGACAACAAGGGCAAGCTGACCGTCTCGCCGTCGCCGCACATAAACAGCAGTGCGACAACGAGAGGGATAATGCTCCATGTTCTTATTGCACTTATGCCTGCACTGGGAGTTTCGGTGTGGGTGTTCGGGATAAGGGCGCTGATACTCACCCTATGGACGGTCGTCTGTTCGGTCGGGTTTGAAGCGCTCTGCTGTAAGCTGAGAAAACGTCCGCTGACGGTGGGCGATCTTTCGGCGGCGGTCACGGGTGTTCTGCTTGCGTTCAATCTGCCCTCAACACTTCCTTTGTGGGAAGCGGCAATAGGTGCATTCGTTTCGATAGCCGTTGTAAAACAGCTTTTCGGCGGATTGGGTCAGAACTTTGCGAACCCTGCGATAGTCGGCAGGATCGTGCTGATGCTGTCATTCACGGCGGACATGACCCACTGGGTAAAGCCGTTTGACAGCGGCGTGGACGCTGTGACTTCCGCAACGCCGCTTGTCACGAAAGAGGGCGCATATCTTGACCTGTTCCTCGGCAGGTGCGGCGGCTGTCTGGGCGAAGTCTCGGCGGCGGCTCTGCTTGTGGGGTTCATATATCTGCTTATCGTCAAAGTCATAACACCCCATGCAACGCTCGGATTTGTGGGAACGGTGTTCCTGTTCTCGCTCATTGCAGGCGAAGACCCCGTGTTCCAGATACTCGCAGGCGGCGTTATGCTGGGAGCTGTGTTCATGGCTACCGATTATGTCACAACGCCGATAACTCCGCTCGGAAAGATAATTTTCGGCGTGGGCTGTGGGATAATAACCTGTGTGATACGCTTTTACGCAAACTATGCCGAGGGTGTAAGCTTCTCGATACTTATAATGAACATACTCACGCCGTATATCGACCGTTTCACCGAGACAAAACCGCTTGGTATCGCTAAAAAGGGGGCGCACTCATGAACAGCACTTCCGAAAAGCCGCAGATGAAAGAACTTATCCTGCCGCCTGTTGTGCTGACGGTCATATGTATCATTGTTTGTGCGCTGTTAGTAGTGGCGCACGATGCGACTTATGTTGACACGACAGGCGTTATGACCGACAAGCTGAGCGCAGGCTGTGAAGAAGTGTTCGGCGGCGGCGATTACACGATGCTTACCGAGGAAAAGGACGGCAAGACCAGCCCTGTGACTTTCGGCTGTGAGGATATAAACTCGGTCATAACCGACAGCGCACGGGGGCTTGCGCTTATCGAGATAACTCATGACGGCTATGCGACTGACGGCTTGCACCTGCTCGTGGGTTTTGACAGCGAGGGAAAAGTCGCAGGGATAGCGTTTGTCTCGATAGGCGAGACTCCTGGGCTTGGTACGAAAGTTCAAAACGCTGAATTTCTGTCACAGTTCAAGGGATTTGCGGCAGGGGACAGCACTGACGGCATTGACGGCGTTACTGCGGCTACCTATTCCAGCAAGGGCATGAAAGCGGCAGTCGCTGAGGCGGCGGCAGTTTATGCGGAACACAAGGGGGAGATATTCGGTGGAAAATAAAAGCTCTTATCTGCACGAATTCACAAAGGGTCTTATCAAGGAGAACCCTAATCTTGTGGGACTGCTGGGAATGTGCCCCACGCTTGCGGTGACGGCGCTTGCGAAAAATGGTCTGGGAATGGGGCTTGCGACAACATTCGTGCTGGTCTGCTCGAACATTGTTATTTCACTTCTCAAAAAAGCCATTCCAAAAGCTGTTCGCCTGCCCTGTTTTATCGTCATAATAGCAGGCTTTGTTACGCTTATCGAATTTCTCATGAAAGGCTATCTGCCCGAACTTTATGATGCGCTGGGAGTTTTCCTCTCGCTCATAACGGTCAACTGCATAATCTTGGGACGTGCGGAAGCGTTTGCAAGCAAGAACGGCGTTTTCGCTTCGGCGCTGGACGGACTGGGAATGGGACTGGGTTTCACGCTGACGCTGTTCTGTATGGGCAGTATACGTGAGATACTCGGCACAGGCGCATGGTTCGGCATGAAGATACCTGTTCTGTGCGACCACCCGATGACGATATTCATTATGCCTGCGGGCGGATTTTTCGTGCTGGGAATGCTGATAGCGCTTGTGAACAAGCTGTTCGGCAAAAAGCCGCCAAAGGAGATAAACTGCGAGGGCTGTCCCTCTGCGGCTGTCTGCAAGGGTCAGTGCAAAACAGAGGAGGCTGAGACTGCATGAGTTATATCATGATACTGGTAGGCTGTGTGTTCGTGAACAATGTTGTTCTGTCGCAGTTCATGGGGATATGCCCTTTTCTCGGCGTATCGAAGCAGGTGAAGTCATCTGTCGGCATGGGTGCGGCGGTAATATTCGTCATGACCTTTGCGGCGATGATAACCTATCCCGTCTATAAGCTTCTGGAGAAATTTGAGATAACCTATTTAAAGACCGTTGCGTTCATTCTGGTCATAGCCATGTTCGTGCAGTTAGTCGAGATAGTCATGAAAAAGATGATGCCGCCGCTCCACAAGGCGCTGGGCGTTTATCTGCCGCTCATCACTACGAACTGTGCGGTGCTGGGCGTGACTATCGGCAACATCGACAAGGGTTACAGTTTTTCGCAGTCGGTGGTAAATGCCATTGGCACAGGTCTTGCGTTCACGCTTGCGCTTTTGCTGTTCAGCGGAGTTCGCACCTCGATAGAACACAGCGACTTCCCCGAAACGTTCAAGGGCGTTCCCTCAACGCTTATTGCGGCATCTATCGTTTCGCTGAGTTTTATGGGATTTTCGGGAATAATATAAAGGTGGTAAAAAATGGCAAGTCAGTTTGGAGCAGTTCAGCTCGCACATGAATTTCTATCAGCACACGTTAAAGAGGGCGACTTCTGCATAGACTGCACGGCAGGCAGGGGCAACGATACGGCTTTTCTCTGCGGTCTTGTGGGAGAAAGCGGCAGGGTCATCGCTTTTGACATTCAGCAGGACGCAGTTGACAGCACAAAAAAGCTTCTCGGCGAAAAAGGCTTTTCTGAGCGTGCGGAAGTTTACTGCGTGAGCCATTCGGAAGTGGATAAGTACGCTGAGGAGGGGACTGTTTCGGCGATCGTTTTCAACTTCGGGTGGCTTCCCGGAGGCGACCACACGATAAACACCAGACGTGAAACGAGCATAGAGGCGCTCGAAAAAGGCTTGAAGCTTCTTCGTCCCGATGGTGTTATGAGCCTGTCGATATACTACGGCAGAGACACAGGCACAGAGGAACGTGACGCACTTCTTGAATATCTCCGCAGTCTGCCCGTCCGTGAGTATACCGTCCTTGTGAGCGAATTCGTCAATCGTCCCAACGACCCGCCTATCTCGGTAAGGGTATATAAGGGAAAATAAGATAACAGTTAAGATGTTCGCTCTGCTGATATATCTCTTAACTATTATCTATAATAAAAAGGAGAGAAAAGCATGGTAAGCCGTGAGGAATATGAGCGCAGGAAGTATGGGCTGTTAAAGAGCTGTTTCGGACATGAGAGTTTCAGGAACGGTCAGGAACAGCTTGTGGATAACATACTTTCGGGACATGATGTGCTGGGCGTTATGCCGACGGGCGCAGGAAAATCCATATGCTATCAGCTGCCTGCACTGATGTTCGGGGGGCTGACGATCGTTGTGTCGCCGCTTATCTCGCTTATGAAAGATCAGGTCAATTCGCTCATACAGCAGGGCGTTCCGACAGCTTACCTGAACAGTTCGCTCACACCTCAGCAGATGTCTGTTGCGATGTCAAGAGCAGCACAGGGGGCTTACAAGATAATTTACGTTGCACCCGAACGCCTTGACGCTCCAAGCTTTGGTCGGTTCGCAATGAATGCGCCTGTTGACATGGTGGTGGTCGATGAAGCGCATTGTGTGAGCCAGTGGGGACAGGACTTCCGACCTGCTTACTTGAAGATACGTGAATTTGCGGAAAGTCTCCCACGCCGCCCCGTGACTGCGGCATTTACCGCAACGGCTACCGATATTGTCAGGAAAGATATAGTCAAGATGCTGGGACTTCGTGAGCCGTTCAGCCTGACTACGGGCTTTGACAGGAAGAATCTTTACTTCGCAGTCGAGACCCCGAAGGACAAGCTTGCCGAAACGATAAACCTTGTCAAAAGCTATGAGGGACAGTCGGGGATAGTCTATTGCTCGACACGCAAGAACACCGAACTTGTCTGCGATGCCCTCAACCGAAGCGGGATACCCTGCACACGCTATCATGCAGGTCTTGAAGACGGGGAACGCCGCCGCAATCAGGACGATTTTCTTTATGACAGAGTGCGTGTCATGGCGGCTACGAACGCTTTTGGAATGGGTATCGACAAATCGAACGTGAACTTCGTCATTCATTTTAATATGCCGAAAAATCTTGAAGCCTATTATCAGGAAGCAGGCAGGGCAGGGCGTGACGGCAGTGAGTCGGTCTGCACTTTGCTTTTTTCGAGAAAAGACGTTATGACCGCACGGTGGATGATCGAGAATTCGGGCGAGGAATCTGAACTTGACCCCGAAACACTGCAAAAACTGCGTCAGCGTGACTTCAAGCGCCTTGACGAAATGACACGATACTGCACGACTACCGACTGTCTGCGGCACTATATCCTCGATTACTTCGGCGAGGAGTCGGGGCGGCTTTGCTGTAAGTGTTCAAACTGTGCGGCAGGTTTCACCACCGAGGACGTAACGCTTGCATCGCAGAAGATACTCAGCTGTGTTTACAGGCTTGCACAGAAAGGCTTGAAAATGGGCGAGCCGTTCGTGGCGGACGTTCTTCACGGTTCAAAGGCGGCGAAGATAAAGCAGTTCCATGCGGACGAACTTTCGACTTACGGCATAATGGCTGAGACACCTGTTTTGAAGATACGTGAGATAATCGGCGGTCTTATCGAAAAGGGTTATATGAGAAAGGGCGATTATGGAGAGCTTATCCTCGGCATGAAAGCGAGGGAACTGCTCTTTGAGAATGGACGGCTGACAATGGCGTTCAAGAAATCGTCGGGCGAAAGCCGCACTATCAGCAAAAAGAACAGCGAGAGCGAACACCCCGAGCTTTTCGAGAAGCTGAGAGCGCTCAGGGCGGAGTTAGCAGAGCAGGCGAAAGTTCCTGCTTACATAATTTTTTCAGATGCTTCACTGCATGATATGTGCCGCAGACTTCCCACAGATTATACAAGTTTCCTGACAGTTTCGGGAGTGGGTCAGACTAAGGCGGAGCGCTACGGCGAGGGATTTACCGACCTGATACGTGAGTATGTTGCAGAAAAAGGCGGCGATCCAAAGCGTGAAACGGGCTATTCCCCCGAGCGTGAACTTGAAAAGCGCAGTCGGACAGTTTCGGCGGCAAGTGATGAGAGCATCATCAAAAAATATCCTGCGAGCCTGACGCTTGAAGAAACTGCCGAACGCATAGCCCGTGAGAACAGCACATCTAACGCCGAGGCGCTGTCGCAGATAACGGAATTTCTTGCAGGCGGCGGTTATATCCGCATTAACGGCGATGACCTGACCGTTACTCCGAAGGGCGGCATAAACGGTCTTGCGCTTTCCACAAAAGTTACTGAAAACGGCATGGTGACAGTGCTTGAACTCAAACGCACAGCACAGAAACTCCTGTCCGAAAACATCTTCTGAAATAAGAAAAAAGTCCGAAAGAAACGCTTGTTCTCTCGGACTTTTATTATTTATTTTCTGACGTTGTTGAAGTAGAATATCGCAAGCTGTGTTCTGTCACGAACATCAAGTTTGAGGAAGATGTCACTCATATAGTTGCGGACTGTTCCTTCGCTCAGGTGAAGAAGCCCTGCGATCTCTTTGTTGCTCAGTCCCTCGGCGACTTTGGCGATTATCTCCTGTTCTGTCTCGTTTATCTCGTACTCCGCATAGTTGAAGCTGGACTTTCGCTGACCGCTCATAAGTTCGGGAATCCTGTCCATGACCTGTGCCCCGAACACGCTCTGACCTTTCATGACCGCCTCGAGCGCAGGAGCGATGCTCTCGAAATCCTGCTTGATAATGTAGCCCTTAGCGCCCATTGCAAGTGCCTTGATGATATATTCGTCATCGTTGAAAGTCGTAAGGAACAGCAGTCTTGCATCGGGGTGGCGTGCAAGTATCTTCTCGCCTGCTTCAAGCCCCGTCATGCCTGCCATTCGTATATCCATGAGCATGATGTCGGGCAGATGTTCGTCATAAAGCGCTATCGCTTCTTCACCCGAACTGCCCATAGCGCACACCTGTGCCGAACAGGCGTTCTCGAGTATTATTTTCAGCGATGCCGAGATAAGTGCATCATCGTCGATTATGATTATCTTCATGTTATGCGCTCCGTTTTATCGTGTGGTAAGAAACTTAATAGCACGCTCGATAGAATCCTTTGAGTTGCCCCAGTCAGCGTCCTTGCCCGTGTTGCGGTAGTCATACATCTTGCAGTAGTGGGAAATATCCTTTTCCAGTTCGTCAAGATAGCCCTTGACAAGCGCTGTGCAGGCATCTCTGAACTCATTTCGGTAACTTTTGTCGAGTTCTTCCGATTTGCGCATAAGCGTTTTGTAGTGGGGCAGGCACAAGTATTCCTGTTCGGCGAACATATTTCGGAACTCACGTTCGTTTTTATACAGGTCGAAAAGATTTGTAAGCCAGCGTGTGAACGCCCATTCTATCTTGTTGCAGACAAAGCAGTCATTCACTATCCGTGCGACACGTTCGGTGGTCTTGCGGTTTTTTGAGTCCTTTGTCTCGAAGAAGCTTTTTTGGTCAAAGACGTTCTTTTGCAATTCCTGCAAGTGCGTCTGGAGCATGAGTGCGAGCGACAGGCGGTTCTTGCAGGCACGCATCTGCTCGAAGTGTTCCTTGCAGAACCCTGTTTTGTTTGTTTCGATACGAACATCGGGTTCCATCATCGCAGCGCCCATTATGTATTCAACAGCGTGCTGTTCAAGTTCGTCACGTATGGAGCAAATGGGGCAGCCGCATTTTTTCTCGAATATCTCATTTATGGGGATAGTCAGGATACTTTCACGCATTGTCTGCCTCCTGCTGTCTTGCAAGCTGTTTTTCCCAGCGTTTAGCCATTGCGGGTATTTTGTCCTGCCAGTGGTCGCCCATTATCTCTCTTGCTAAGATCGTTCTGCATTCGGTAACAAATGGGTAAACGAGCGCTATGGGATAAATCAGAACACAGGGTAGAAGCACAGGCAGGCTCCCGATGATGAACGATGCAACTTCACGGTGTCTGCCTGCCATAAGCTTTACCGAAAGGTCGCAGGCATCAAAGAAGTTCGCTCTGGGGTTGAGTTGGATGATATATTTAACAAGTGACAGCGAAGTGAAGTAATGCACAAGTTCGCCCACCCAGACTATCGAAAAGCCGATACAAAGCATAAAGATGACAAGTCCCGACATACTTATATCGCCTGTTATGCCCTTGTGGTAATAGTGAGAAATGCCGAAAATGCCGATAAAGAGCGGCAGGCAGAGCATAAGCTTGTATATCATAAGCTTTATGCCGCAGACAAGGTTTGGCAGGAACATTTTTTTCATGTGGTGTGACATATATTTTGCCACCTGCGGAGTTCCCTGAGTGATATTTATGAAATATCTATGCACCATATAGCTCATACCGATAAGCAGTTCATTATAGATCACCAGCCGAATGACCAGAAGTATCATGCCGGCTGAAAAGCCCGTGTAAAACTCTGTTTCGAGCGGCTGATAACCTTCTATGCCGAGCAGTTTTGAAGCATAGAAGATCATCGCTTCAAGGAGTATCACCATCACAACTGCGGCAAGCATGAATATCGTTCCGACAGCCGCAATGTCAGAACTTTTCATCAGCACCTGAGCGGCTTCCTGACGTATCTCTTTATTGGTCTTGCGTTTTTTGGCGGAAGTACCGGTCTTAGTCATGACAAGTCACCATTTTCGTCTTCTGTGTCGATGAAGTATTCACCGTGAGCGTCCTCATAAACGGGCGGCCACGAGCCGATTATCTCGAATGCCCCCGAAAGCTGCCAAAGCTGTGCAGTGACAAGCACCTCAAAGCCCTCGCCGAAGTCGCAGGCATATTCCATGGGGCTTCTCTTAGGCAGACCGAAGCACGCCATAAGGTTCATGATTATGCCGCTGTGAGTAATGACCGCAACGTTCGTCAGGTTTTCCTCCATCATATCCTCGATTATCTTAGCCATAGCTTTGAAGCATCGGGTCACGACCTGTCTTGCGCTCTCGCCGTTGGGGGGAGGGTTGTCAAGACCGCCTTGCAGGAATTTCTTATATTCGGGCAGGTCTTTAAGTTCCGCAGGCGTTTTTTCCTCGAAGTCGCCGAAATCCATTTCAACGAGTTCGGGTATCTCGACCATGGGGGTGCTGTTCGCCATTATGTAAGCAGTTTGCAGACAGCGTTTGAGCGGCGAGATATAGACTTTCTGAAATGTGGGACAGCCTGCTTCCTCGTATTTTTCGTAAAGCACCGCCGCACCCTCTGCGCTGAGCGGCAGATCGGTAACGCCGATATATTTTCCCTCAGCGTTTCCCTGTGTTGCTCCGTGTCGGATAAAAGTTATTCTGTAACCTCTCATGTGTATTATTTCACCTCGAAACCTTTTATTTAGATAATAGTTGATAGATAATAAATAATAGAAAGGGTGTCCGCTGAAGCGGACGGATATTAAAGATGATAGATAAAGGACAAGAGATATTTTTATGACGTTTATCAAGTTACACGTTCAGAACGAGTTCCGAATATCTATTATCTATCATCTGTTATCTGTGTTGATCGCCCCGAGCATCACAAACTTTCGGCTTAAACAAAATTAATATGCGAGGGCATTGAGCCGTCCGCCCGAGGACACCCCGTCCGGTGAGGACTACTGACCGAATTTCGGTTCGCAGGTCAGGTTCACTCCCAGACGCTTGAATATGCGCTCGTCTACCGAACTGAGTATGACCGTTGAATGCACTTCACAGCCTCTCAGCTTTTCTAACTGATCTATCGCTTTCTTTGCATTCGGGTCGGTGTTCGCACAGATCGACAGCGCTATCAGAGTTTCATCAGTGTGTATGCGTGGGTTGTTGTTGCCTAAGTGATTTATCTTTAAGTCCTCGATAGGTTCGATGACTTCGGGACTCATCAGCAGAACACTGTCATCTATCTCGCCGAAATATTTCAGCGCATTCAGCACCAGCGCCGAACAAGCGCCAAGCAGTTCAGATGTGCGCCCTGTGATGATAGTTCCGTCAGGCAGTTCCATAGCCGCCGCAGGTTCGCCGGTCTGCTCCTCTTTCGCAAGAGCCGCCGCAACAACTTTTCTGTCCTCGATCGAAACGCCTGCCTGATTCATCAGCATTTCAAGTTTCAGCACATCGTCATCAGATGCCGCACCTTTTTTCTTGTCGCAGAGTACCGCATAGTAACGGCGGATTATCTCATCATTAGCCGCCTTGCGCACCGCTTCGTCATCGAAAATGCAGTTTCCTGCCATATTAACGCCCATGTCGGTAGGAGACTTGTAAGGCGATTCACCGAGTATACGCTTGAACATAGAGTTCAGCACGGGGAATATCTCAACATCACGGTTGTAGTTGACAGTTGTTACTCCGTAAGCTTCAAGGTGGAACGGGTCTATCATGTTAACATCGGACAGGTCAGCTGTTGCAGCTTCGTAAGCAAGGTTAACAGGGTGTTTCAGCGGAATGTTCCATATGGGGAATGTCTCGAATTTCGCATAGCCTGCATTCAGTCCACGCTCATGCTCATGATAGAGCTGTGAAAGACAGGTAGCCATTTTTCCGCTTCCCGGTCCCGGGGCGGTTATCACGACAAGGCGGCGTGAAGTTTCGATATAATCGTTCTTGCCGAAGCCGTCTTTGCTCATTATCTTTGAGACATTTGAGGGGTAGCCGTCGATCTTATAGTGATGATAAACACGGATACCCAGCGATTCAAGGCGTTTCTGGAACGCATCGACAGAACGCTGACCCTCATACTGTGTCAGCACGACCGAACTAACATACAGTCCGATCTTTGAGAAGATGTGATAGAGCCTGATAACGTCCTCATCGTAGGTGATGCCGAGGTCACGGCGTATCTTGCTGTTTTCGATGTGAGATGAGTTGATAACGATAACTATTTCAGCATCATCGCTCAGCTGCATAAGCATTCTGAGTTTGCTGTCAGGTTCAAAGCCCGGCAGAACTCGTGAAGCGTGGTAATCGTCATAAAGCTTGCCGCCGAATTCAAGATAGAGCTTGTCGCCGAAGCTTGCTATCCTTTCCCTGATGTGCTGTGATTGTGTTTTAAGGTATTTTTCGTTATCAAAACCGACTTTTCCGCTGCTCATAAGTTACTTCCTTTCTCGAATCATAACTATTAATAAACATACATACTCATTATATCACACAAGAAAAAAAATGTCAAATAGCAAAAAACGATATTAATTCAGTTTATACAATTTTTTTTCTTATTAATAATAAAACGTCCGAGTTTGTTTCTCGGACGCAATATGGATCTATAACGATCTATCTGCTGTTTTTGGCACAATTCCTTTGAAAGTATATCGAAAAAATCAATTTTATACCATTTATTGGAAATGCCGTATCAGAGAACGAACACTATAGCAATACAAGAAAATAGCAGCATAAAGATTTCGAGAGAAAATTTCACAGTGCAAGGAAAACGACCGCAGCCGTGCTGTCGCACTGCAAGGGAGTTTGACGCTGCAATGTGGAATTTTATCCGAAAGATTTGTGTTGTTATTTTCTTGGATTGCTATAAGATAAAATAACAGCCCGAAAGCCGTTTGATAAGCTTTCGGGCTGTTTTCAGCTGACTGTCAGCTGTTAGTTCGGGCGTGGTTTAGTGGCGGTCGCCCTGCTTGTAGGAGTCGATCATCTTCTTGACCATCTGACCGCCTACCGAGCCTGCCTCTCTTGAGGTAAGGTCGCCGTTATAGCCCTGCTTGAGATCAACTCCGACCTCGTTTGCTGCCTCCATCTTGAATCTTTCAAGAGTCTGTCTGCCTTCGGGAGTAGTAATACCTTTCATTGTTCGTTCGTCCTTTCTGTTTCTCTTTCGGGCTTGCACAAATATTATATGCCGAAAACGAACTTTTATTTATGGCAAAGCTTTCCAATTCAACACAATTGTTAGCGGTAGTGCGGGCTTTATCAAGATCAATGCCCGGAGCTTCTGCCTTGTCAAATGTCACTATGACTCAAGAATATATATTTTTTTAATAACGCCGAAGGCGCACCATATTTCTTCTTTCTTAACTCTTATTTCTTATTTATAAAAGCTTTTGTACCATTCGGCGAAACTGCGCAAGCCCTCACGAATGCCGATCTTCGGGGTGAAGCCGTAGTCACGTTCGAGGGCGGTGCTGTCGGCGTAGGTCACGGGAACATCGCCCGGCTGCATACCGACAAGTTCTCTGTGTGCCTCAAAATCGTAGTCCTCGGGAAGAACTCCTGCTCTTAACAGTTCCTCCTGCAAGGTGCTTATGTAGTCGAGCAGGTTTTCGGGCGTGCCGCCGCCGATGTTGTATACCGCATACGGAGGGAGCGGAAGTCCGTCCTCGCCTGTCGCACGCTCGGGAGCGCCCTGCATGACACGGTAAACGCCCTCAACTATATCGTCCACAAAGGTGAAATCACGTTTGCAGTTGCCGTAGTTGAATATTTGTATCGTGCCGCCCTTGACAAGCTTGTTGGTTGCGGAAAAATAGAACATATCTGGTCTGCCCGCAGGTCCGTAGACTGTGAAGAAACGCAAGCCTGTCGAGGGTATGTCATAAAGCTTTGAGTAGGAGTGCGCAAGCAGTTCGTTGCTCTTTTTCGTTGCCGCATAAAGGCTCACGGGGTTGTCTACTTTGTCTTCAACGCTGAACGGCACTTTCTTGTTGCCGCCGTAAACGCTTGACGAACTTGCATAAACAAGATGCTCAACAGCATTGTGTCGGCAGGCTTCGAGAATGTTGTAGAAGCCTATGATGTTGCTTTCGATATAAACATCGGGGTGGTCGATGCTGTAACGCACGCCTGCCTGAGCCGCCAGATTCACAACAACAGACGGCTGATGCTCTGCGAATACTTTGTCGATAAGCGCTTTGTCAGCGATGTTCCCTTTTATGAAAACGTGTCTGACGGGAGAAGTCTCTGCCGCTTTTTCGATAAGGCTCAGACGGTATTCTTTGAGTGCAGGGTCGTAGTAGTCGTTCATGTTGTCAAGGCTTATCACAGTGCCCGAGGTCAGCTCTCTGAGCAGTCTCAGAACAAGGTTAGCCCCGATGAACCCGGGTGAACCTGTCACAAGTATAGTTTTTCCGTTAAGGTCGATCTTAGTCTTGTTCATTTGTCAGTCCCTCCTGAACAGGTCACGGGTATAGACTTTTTCCTGCACATCGTCAAGTATCTTGTCATAGCGGTTGGCGATTATACAGCCGCACATAGACTTGAACTTATCAATATCGTTGACAACAAGACTTCCGAAGAAAGTGTCGCCGTCACTTAGCGTAGGCTCATAGATAACGACTGTTGCGCCCTTTGCCTTGATGCGCTTCATAACGCCCTGAATGGAGGACTGACGGAAATTATCCGAGTTGGATTTCATAGTCAGTCTGTAAACGCCCACGATCGTTTCACGCTGTTTGTTTTCCTTGTCAGCGGAATAGGACTCGCTGCTGCCGTAAGTTCCTGCAATTTCAAGAACTCTGTCGGCTATGAAGTCTTTTCTTGTTCTGTTGGAAGAAACGATAGCCGTCATCATGTCCTGCGGAACGTTGTCATAGTTCGCAAGAAGCTGTTTGGTGTCCTTGGGCAGACAGTAGCCGCCGTAGCCGAAAGAGGGGTTGTTGTAGAAGTCACCAACTCTCGGGTCAAGGCAAACGCCTTTGATTATCGAGGCGGTGTCGAGCTGTTTTACCTCGGCATAGGTGTCAAGTTCGTTGAAATAGCTGACACGGAGCGCAAGATAGGTATTTGCAAAGAGCTTTACTGCTTCCGCTTCGGTAAAGCCCATGAACAGCGTTGTTATCTCCTGCTTTAATGCGCCCTGCTGGAGCAGACCTGCGAAAGTCTCGGCGGAGGAACGTGTGTTTTCGTCACAGCCGACGATTATGCGGCTGGGGTAAAGGTTGTCATACAGCGCTTTTGATTCACGCAGGAACTCGGGGCTGAAAATAATGTTGTCCATACCGAACTTTTCACGGACAGAAGCGGTGTAACCCACGGGGATGGTGGACTTTATGATGATCGTCGGCTTTTTTACGTGGTCGGCGGTCACTTCTTTTATCTGCGAAAGAACGCTCTCGACAGCCGAGCAGTCAAAGAAGTTCTTCTTCGGGTCATAGTTTGTCGGAGCGGCGATGATTATGTAGTCAGCCTCGGAGTATGCCTCAGAGCCGTCAAGCGTTGCGGTAAGGTCAAGTTTGCGTTTGCCTTTTTTTGCTTCGGCGAGATACTTTTCGATGTATTCGTCCTGAATGGGCGAGATGTACTTATTTATCTTTTCCACCTTTTCGGGGATGATGTCAACGGCTGTCACGCTGTTGTGCTGTGCAAGAAGAACGGCGAGGGACAGTCCGACGTAGCCTGTGCCTGCAACAGCGATCTTGTAGGTGCGCTCAATGGAAATGGCACTGTCGCCCGAATGCTCGATGAACATATCGGTCGGCTCAAATCCCAGCGCTTCGCCCAGCGATTCGAGCTGTTCGATCGATGGAGTGAAATCCTGAGATTCAAGGCGTGAGAGCAGACCACGGTTTATGCCTGTTTGTTCTGATAGCTGTGCCTGTGTGATTTTAAGCGACTTTCTGCGTTCCGAAACGGTTTCTGCAAGAAGCTGCATGGAGAGCTTTTTCATTCTGTTTTCCTCCGTAAATGATATTTAAAACGACATTATAAGCAGGCTTTACACGGCATAAAGCATTACTGCCGACAGCCAAACATGATGCCGTCCCATGTTCTATAATATGATAGCAGACTTGTGACCGTTTGTCAAGGACAATAAGACGGAATTTGTAAATTATTTGTTAAATGTGCGGCACACTTGTGCAAATGATATTTAAAATGACAAACATGATCAGTTTATTTGTTACTCAGGATAACATTATTGCGAGTTAACAGTGCGAACGCTCACTGCTTTTCGCAAATAACGGTCATTGAACAGGTGCTTATAGCAATCCAAGAAAATATCAACACAAATCTTTCGGATAAAATTCCACATTACTGCGTCAAACTCCCTTGCAGGGCGACAGCCCAACTGCGGTCGTTTTCCTTGTACTGTGAAATTTTCTCTCGAAATCTTTATGCCGATATTTCCTTGTATTGCTATAAAACTATTAGTTCATACATTTAGCATAATATAACTATAAAAGTTAATAATAAATGATTTAAATTAGTAAAGAGGTGTCAAATCATCACACCAATTTTTTTATGAAATGTCGATTCTTGTATAAAACAACGAAATATCGTTGTTTCTCTTGATTTATGGAGCAATAAGTGGTATAATCGTCAATGTCATGAACGGTATCGGAAGATATAGGAATAGTTCTGTTCAATGGAAATTTATTTGTAAAGGATCAGTGTTCAAGGTGGAAGAATCGGTGTTATTGGCGGCAAGTGAAGAGTTTAAGGAGGCTTTGAGGAAAAGGCTGGGAGAAACAGGTGTCAGGATAATCGAGTGTGAATGTACATATAGTGCGATCTATAAGGCAGTGGCGCTTGCAGATCCTGTTATTGCAGTTCTTGATAATAAAATGTTTGCAGAGCGTCTTAGGACAGACATAAAGAAACTCGGCTCGGAAACAAAAACGATGCTTATCGAGACAGGTCACACTAAATACAGTGCGGCTTGCGTAGAGATCATGAAACAGCTTGAGGGGCTGGCAGCACGTCAAAAGCTTTGCATAGCCGAGATAGACGATCACTGCGAACAGGCTATCATGATCGCACTTGATGAAATGCGCATCACGCCGAATTATCTCGGGTATAATTATATAAAAGATATTCTTATGATGATACTTACAGGCAGAAAGGGATTTGACACGCTCAGTAAATCGGTCTATCCGGCTATTGCTGAAAAATACGGCGTTTCGGCTGCATCGGTAGAACACAGCATAAGAACGGCTGTAAAGAACGCATGGAACAAGGGCGACAAAAGATTGTTCAGCAGGTATCTGGGTGTCTCGATCACCAATTCCGAACACGTCCCGTCTAATCGTGTGTTTTTATTTACCGTTGCAAATACTATTGAGCTTGATCTTTCTAAATTCAAGAAAGCATTGCGCAAAAGCTTTATTGAAAAGAACAGTTGTTGAAAGTGGTGGGTTATGGACGATCAGGAAAATGTTATAAAAAATTTGAACAAAAGCCTTGAAAAAGACCTCAGTCTTGACGGCTTCACCGAGCAGGAAGTGCTGTGCGCTTTGCTGTCCTACGTAAAGGGCTGCAAGCAAAACAGTCTGGAACTTGCCGGGAAAGTGCTGGAAAAATTCGGAAGTCTGGAACGTTTCTTTGCGGCAGACTATAAACAGCTGGTGGATTTTGGTTTCTCGGAGGATGCGGCGGATGAACTGCTCTTTTCGGCGGCATTCATCAAAAAAGCCGCTCTTGAAAAGTTCAAATTTCCGTTTAAATACAGCGAAGCGCTTATGAAAGAATATCTGCTGACACTGTTTAAATGCTGCGGAAACGAGAAAATGTATCTCATGCCCGTAAAAAGAGGACGTGTGACAGGCAGTTATCTTATTTCAGAAGGCGATCCCGAAAGCGTGAAGCTGGATCATGAAAAGATGATACCTCTGCTTGAAAAGTCTGACGGCTATATTTTGGCGCACAATCACCCGAATGCTTCATGCAAGCCCTCCGAGGCAGACAAAAGTGCCGCAAAATACATAGCGATCAAACTTAAAAAGTTAGGCTTTGAACACATCTGTCACTATACCGTTGGTATCGATGGGATAGATGTGGTGCTGGGCAGACCGAATTATCTGGCACTGCTCATGGACGGCAGTATGGACTGAAAAAAGCGGAGAATCATTGAGATGTTCTGCTGTTTCGGATATTTGACAGACAGTAAGTGTTAGCGCTGCATAACTGCTTTTGGAAAATAAAAAATAAAGGGCTTGATTTTTGTTCTGCGATGTGCTATAATATAATAAAATGTGAACTCTTGTATTGAAGGAGCAAATTTTTTATGTTGATAAGCACTCTCGCAGCTATGACTGCCGGATATATACTCAGCGTTATTTTCGGAACGCCCCGTGCGATAAGCGCTGCAAGGCTCACGGGTATACTCTGCGATAAACTTGCACCTGCGCTGTCGGGAAAATACGAGGACAGCGACGAAGGTCAGCACACCGCAGGCGTTGTTTATCTGACGCTCATTATCCTTGTCGCACTTGTGCCGTCACTGCTGATACTCATTCTGCTTTATATGTATGTGCCGTTTCTTGCAATAATCGCAGATGCTCTTCTTTGCTGGAGCGTTATGGACATCAAGAGCATACAGAAACTCTCGGCGGCGGCAGCAAGAAGCGTCCGCTCGAAGAATTTCTCCAAGACCGAACGCTGTGCAACAGTCCTCAGCGGTCTTGACTGCACCGAACTGGAAGATGAGGAACTGATAAAAGCTTCCGTTCAGGGCATTGCCGACAGAACCGTTGACACAGCCGCTGCACCGCTTTTGTATATGTTCCTGCTCAGCGGACCTGCGGGGCTGCTTTTCAGAATGGTCGATACAGCCGCAAACCTCTGCCCGACATACACAGACCGTCAGGCAAGTTTTGCAGAACCGCTCAAAAAACTCCAGAAAGCGCTCTGCTTTCTCCCGGGAAAGCTTGCTTCTGTTATAATGCTCGTTGATGCGCTTTTCTTAAAACTCAACACAAGGTCTGCCGAGAAGATACTCCGCAGTGATTCAGGCAAGTGCCTGAGAAAGTGTTTCGGCGGCTGCCGTGCAGTGCTTGCAGGCGTGCTGGGCATCTCGATGATACCCGAGGAAGTTTACAGCGAACAGTTCCTGCGCACCTACACTATCGGCGAACAGCTGAAAGACCCGTCAAGCTCCGACATAAGCATGGCGACACAGCTCATGAACGGCACGGTGTTTATCATCATGATGCTGCTCTTTGCCGTTAAACTTACAGTCGGCATTTTTATGAGATAACAAATAACAATGACGCAGACCCTGCCAATGCGGAGTTTGCGTCATTTTTTTACACATAATGACATATAGTCGCCCTACTTGAAATCAAGTATTTACAATTTAAAGAGAACTTCCTGAAAAGAGAATTTTCAACGTTTCATTTGCTATCGAATTTTGAAGTAGGGTGACTATAAAAAGGGCGCACCCGAAAGTACGCCCTTTTCTAAAAAATTCAAGTTCAAACCTCATGACAGCCCCGAGCTTCGCTATTTTTCGTCCTAAACAAAATGGATATGCGAGGGATATGAGCCGTCCGCCCGAGGACCCCGAGGACTATTGCCAGTCTACTACGTCCAGCCACTTCATGAGCAGCGGCTTCTGGTCTTCTATGCCCTTGTCAAGCTGTGCAGCCGCAACTATCGGCAGCCACTGCTGAACGTAGTGCTTTGATGTGCCTGTTGCTGTGCAGTACTTGTCGAGATACTTGTCTGCAAGCGCAGGACGCTTTAAGGACAGCAGCAGGAAAGTCTTTGCGGCATCGGCAGATGCGTTGCCCTGTCTTGCACTGCCCCAGTTGAGGACAAATGTTCCCTCATCGTTGAGGATAACGCAGTCGGGGTCGAAATTGTTGTGGCAAAGCTTTATGTGCTTGGGCATGGAGTCAAGACGGGTCAGCAGTTCGTACTTCTTTATCTCGTCTATCTCGCCCAGCGACTTTATCTGACGTGAAAGCTTGTCTTTCAGCTTGGACAGGAGCGGCATATACTGCTCGTGTATCTCGCACTGGATGTCTACCAGCTTGTCGATATACATATCGGCTCTGTCGGGGTCTTCGTCGATCATCTGACCCAGAGTTTTGCCCTCGATCCAGTCCATGGAGATAGCCCACTTGCCGTCAATGAGCGATACTTCGTGCAGCACGGGGATCTTCAGATTCGAGAATTTCAGCGTTGTCTCGCATCTTGCGTGAGTGAGCGCCGCATACAGACACTTCTCCTTGTACTTCTCGTCTTTGTAAACTCTTACTGCCTGTCCGTCGGATTCGTAAACGTCATAAAAATCTCCGCTTGCGATAAAGTTTTTCAGTTCCATATCAATAACTCCTTTTCTGTGAAATATATTGTTTAGCTTGGCTTGTGCAGAATGTATATGACTGTTAGCCTTCGCTTCGATGTTTATATTATACTACATAAAATCCTATTTGTCTAGTACTTTTTGTGCAAAATGATAACTTTTACATTGCGAACACAAATTATACATAATTTATTAAATAATCGTGAAATGATATTCCATTTTGCATATGTATAATATGGAATGGGTCTTGTGCATTATGACGTACTCAAATTGTTCATAATAAATAAAACAGTATTTTTTTATTTGTGTATGCTGTATATATTTTTGGAGAAAAAGGTATAAAAAAACTATACTTTGACAGATTGACAAAAAAATAACAATCTGATATAATGTTATTGTAGGGAAATGTTATCCCGAATGACTGTGATGATCAGGCACGCATTAAGTGCATAGAAAGGAATGGTCGATATATGGCTAAAGAAATAAAACTCGTTGACAGTGTTGAAACACTTGAAGCAAGGCTTGCGGAGATAAGAGAGGCTCAGAAGATCTTTGCGACATACACTCAGGAACAGGTGGATAAGATATTCAAGGCTGCCGCTCTCGCCGCTAACAAGGCAAGGATACCGCTCGCAAAAATGGCTGTTGAAGAAACAGGCATGGGCATCGTTGAAGATAAGGTCATCAAAAACAACTATGCCGCTGAACACATCTACAATAAGTACAGAAACACTCAGACCTGCGGTGTGTTCGAGGAAAACGAGTCTTACGGCACAAAGCGCATCTATGAGCCTATCGGACTTGTAGCCGCAGTTATCCCGACCACCAACCCGACTTCAACTTCTATCTTTAAGTGCCTTATTTGCTTAAAGACAAGAAACGGCATCATCATCAGCCCTCACCCCCGTGCAAAGAACTGCACTATCGAAGCTGCACGCATCGTGCTTGAAGCAGCAGTTGCAGCAGGCGCACCCAAGGGCATCATCGGCTGGATAGATGTTCCCTCGCTTGAAATGACTAAGAAAGTCATGGAAGAAGCTGACATAATCCTCGCAACAGGCGGTCCCGGAATGGTAAAGAGCGCTTATTCCTCGGGAACTCCCGCTATCGGCGTTGGCGCAGGAAACGCTTCCGCAATAATCGACAAGAGCGCTGACATCAAGACAGCTGTCAACTCCATTATCCACTCCAAGACTTTCGACAACGGCATGATCTGCGCTACCGAACAGACCGTTATCGTTGACAAGACTATCTATTCCGATGTTAAAAAGGAATTCAAGGCAAGAGGCTGCTACTTCCTTAAAGACGACGAAGCAGATATGGTAAGAAATACCATGCTCATAAACGGCGCACTCAATGCAAAGATTGTTGGTCAAAGACCTTACAAGATCGCTGAGATGTGCGGATTCTCCGTTCCCGAAGATACAAAGGTCCTCATCGGTGAAGCGACTTCCACCGACCGTTCCGAAGCTTTCGGTCATGAAAAGCTCACAACTATCCTCGGTATGTATAAGGCTAAGGATTTTGATGACGCTCTCGACAAGGCTGACACACTGCTCTCCAACAACGGCGGTTTGGGTCACACAAGCGTTCTCTGGATCGACACCAAGACCGAGAAAGAAAAATACGCTAAGTTCTGCGAGAGAATGCGCACCTGCCGTCTTATCGTGAATACTCCGTCCTCGCTGGGCGGCATCGGCGACCTCTATAACTTTGACTTTACTCCCTCGCTGACACTGGGCTGCGGCTCGTGGGGCGGCAACTCGGTCTCCGAGAACGTGGGAGTAAAGCACCTGCTTAACATCAAAACAGTCGCTGAGAGGAGAGAGAATATGCTGTGGTTCAGAGCGCCCGAAAAGGTTTACTTCAAGAGAGGCTGCCTGCCCGTTGCACTTGACGAGCTGGGCACTGTTATGGGCAAGAAGAAAGCGTTTATCGTTACCGACCAGTTCTTAGGAAAGAACGGCTACACCAAGCCTATCACCGACAAACTCACCGAACTGGGCATCGCTTACAGCACATTCTTTGACGTTGCTCCCGACCCCACACTCGGCTGCGCTTTGGAGGGCGTTAAGGCTATCAGAGCATTCGAGCCTGACGTTATCATCGCACTGGGCGGCGGTTCTGCAATGGACGCTGCAAAGATCATGTGGGTTCTTTACGAGCATCCCGAAGCTGACTTCATGGACATGGCAATGCGCTTCATCGACATACGCAAGAGAGTTTACACATTCCCGAAAATGGGCGAAAAGGCATACTTCATCTGCATACCGACTTCTTCGGGAACAGGTTCTGAGGTAACTCCTTTCGCAGTTATCACCGATGAGAAAACAGGTCACAAGTATCCGCTTGCTGATTATCAGCTCATGCCTAACATGGCTATCATCGACACCGACCTTATGATGAGCGCCCCCAAGGGTCTTACCGCTGCATCGGGTCTTGACTGCATGGTACACAGCCTTGAAGCATACGCTTCTGTTATGGCTACCGATTTCACTGACGGTATCGCTATCCGCTCACTGCAAATGACTTTCGAGAATCTGCGTGAGTGCGTAAATAACGGTCAGACAGCTGTCAAGGCAAGAGAGAAAATGGCTCACGCCGCAACAATGGCAGGTATGGCGTTCGCAAATGCGTTCTTAGGTATCGGTCACTCGCTCGCTCACAAGCTGGGCGCATATCACCACCTGCCCCACGGCATCTGCTGTGCGCTTGTTATCGAGAACGTCATGAAGTTCAACGCTAACCCTGTTCCTACAAAAATGGGTACTTTCTCGCAGTATGAATATCCTCACACCCTTGAAAGATACGCTGAGATAGCAAAGGCTCTGGGCGTTGAGGGCAAGGACGACAAGGCACTGTTCAACGGTCTGCTCGACATGATCGCACAGCTGAAAGAAGATGTTGGCTGCAAGAAAACTATCGCAGACTACGGCGTCACCGAGGAGGACTTCCTTGCAACTCTCGATCAGATGTCTGAGGACGCATTCGACGATCAGTGCACAGGTGCAAACCCGAGATACCCCCTCATCAGCGAGCTGAAAGAAATTTACAAGGCTTGCTACTACGGCACTGAATACAACGGCTGAACCGTTCTTAAATAAGAGAAAATAAAAAATAATGACGTGGACTTTTCGGAGTTCACGTCATTTTTTTCGTTGAAATACAATAGAAAAGTTTCGTCCTTCTGTTCGCAGCCTTTTATCGTTACAATTGCTCCGTCGTTCATCCAACTGACTTCCCAGTTATTACTGCTCATACCTCCACCGTCATTTGACAGTATGAAATTTGTGTGGCTGATAGTTTTGCCGTTCTTCTGAAGGATCAGCCTGCCATTTTGCGAACTGAAGAAAAACGGGTCATCTGTCGCTTCCAGTATAACAGTATAATTTCCGCTTTCCGCTCTGTCGATCTCACGGGGAAGATCATCAGCCCGAATATAATTTGCAATTATTATCGCAAGTATGAATGCTATGACGTACTTTAATATAAACAGCAAGATCGGAGAAAGCAGAAGTATCTTTATCAGCACGCTGAAAGCTTTGTCAGCTTTGCATGGGGTGTATTCTTCTGTTTCCCGAATATCCATATTATCCATATTTCACAAACTCCACTGCACCTGCTTCTGTATCAACTATCACCGCCGAACTGTGAGGGTGGTTGAAATTGCGGTTGTCATCGAGCATATACACCACGGCACTTTCGGAAAAATACTTGTCGAACATAATATCATGATGCAGGTTCGTGCCCTCGGGAACGGGGTCAACAAAATCGTTCGCTTCCATCTTTTTAAGCATTTCCTCGGTGCCGCCCTCGGTCAGGTAATTGTGGTAATACCCGTTGAAGTCAGTGTAAGCAAGCAGCGGGAACTCTGCCGCCGCCCGACCCGAAAAGCGCTCTGCAACTTCTGCGGCGTACTCCTTATCACAGGTGAAACTCACCGTCACGAAGCCTGTTCCCTGCATTATACTTGGAGAATATTCCATGCGGTAGAAGTCCTTGTGTTCCTCAACTTCTCTTGCATCGGGGAAAAAGTCGGGAAAACGGACATTCTTATAAAAGCCGATATACGCTTTCTGAAAGGGCAGCTGCCACGAATTTTCCGAATGAATATTTATAGGCGGCGTGCTTAGACCGAGTGCTGTAATTATCACGGCGGCAATTATGCGCCCTGCTGTTTTTTTGCCGTCAGACGGGTGTTTTTTGAAAAGTCTGTTTACCGAAATGCCCAGCCACAGACCGACTGCGATGACTGCGAACCCGAACTTTGCAGCGCCTGTCAGAACAAATCCTGCAACGCCTGCGAGAAGTAATATTCCTGAAAATACAGCTTCGACCATGTTAATTCTCCTTATCTTTGGGCGGCCGCCATTCGAGAATATCTCCGGGCTGACAGTCCAGTGCTTCACATATTTTGTCGAGCGTGGAAAAGCGCACTGCCTTAGCCTTGCCCGTTTTGAGGACGGACAGGTTAGCAGGAGTTATGCCGATCTTCTCCGAGAGTTCATTGGAGGAGATCTTGCGCTTTGCCATCATAACGTCAAGGTTAACAATGATAGGCATAACGATCCCTCCTTTTTATATAGTAAAGTCGTTTTCCGACTTTATTTCGACTGCCTGTTCAAAGACGTTTTTCAGCACACGCATGATAAGTCCGAGCATGAGTGCCGCAAGAGCAGGGAGAATGAACAGATAGCGCCACAGCATCATAACGGCAAAAGCGCCGCCTGCGAGCATACACGCCCATGAGATACTGCGGAGACAGCGAGTGTTTTGTTCGATGAACACTTGTTCACGGGAGATATTATGCAGGAGGATATGCAGTGAGACGATAGCCCATACAGCGAAGCCCTCGCTGATATATAAGCAGATAATAGTCGGTATGATGACAGAGCCGCCGATAAGACCCATGCCCTGAGAGGCTTCTTCGTACCACTCGGCGAAGAAAGGCACGAAGAAAGTCATCATAAAGATCATGACAGAGAAAGCGGTAACAAGAATGCGTGAAAGTTTAAGTGACCGAGTAGAATCCCACATAAAAAACACCAACTTTTTTAAATAAGAAATAAGAGATAAGAAAGAAGAAAGAACTGACGTGAACCAAAACAAATGAACTCATAATGTCCAAAGACCATTTTTTTATAGCACGAACCGTCCTTACAAAGTAATTATACCACACACCAAAACGTTTGTCAACACTTTTTTATCGAAAAACGATATAAAATTTTTGAGATACATATAAAAAGTCCCCTGAACGTGCAGATGACACAGACAGGGGGGGAATTTACGTGTTAAATATCAAGATCCTTAGAAGCAGGCAGACCGTAGGCGCTTTCGGCAGAGGTGACGGCTCTTGCTATCGCATGGCTCACAGCTTTTGCCGCAAGCACCCCGACAAGATCCATGTCTGCCGAAACACCGCCGACTGAAAGCGCATAGATGCTGTCTCCGTCCGCTGAGGTGTGAACGGGGTCTATCGAACGTGCCATGCCGTCATGCGCCATGCCTGCGATCTTGCACAGCTGTGTCTTGCAGAACGCCGCATTCGTGATGACCGCACAAAGCGTTGTGTTTCCGACAAACTTGTTCTCGACTACTTCGATGCTCTCAGCCATTAACTCGACTGTGCTGCGAAGTCTTTTTTTGTCCTCGGTCAGAAGCCCTGCTATCTTTTTGCCATCGGGTGTGAAAATGTCGCCGTAGGAATTTACCACCGCAACTGCGCCCAGCTTCAATTCGCCGATCTGTAAAGCATAACTGCCTATGCCCGTTTTCATGCAGAAGTCAGGGCCGTAAAGCTTGCCGACTGTTGCGCCGCACCCCACACCGAAATTTCCGTCACGGTAGTTGGGGGTTTCTGCCGCAAGCTTTGCCGCTTCATAACCCATGGCACGGTCGGGACGAACATCGCTCCTGCCGACAGCAAGATCGAAAATGTCAGACTGCACCACCAGCGGAACTCTGACCACTCCAACGTCATAGCCGATGCCGTGTTCCTCAAGATACTGCATAACACCGCCCGATGCGTCAAGCCCGAAGGAACTGCCTCCGCCCAGCACGACTGCGTGTATCATCTGTTCGAGCGTGATAGGGTCGAGAAGCCCCGACTCCCTCGAGGACGGTCCGCCTCCTCTTACGTCAAGCCCTGCACGCATTCCTTTTTCGCACAGAAAAACAGTACAGCCTGTTCCTGCTTCGGCATTTTCGGTCTGACCTATCTTTATGTTTTCGATGTCTTTTATTGAGATCTCTTTCATGCTTTTTAGCCCCTTTGATAATAGTTTATAAAGAAATTATATCACATCGGTGTGGTTTAGTCAATATTAACATGAACTTATAAATTTTTGCACAATATTCATAATATGCTGCTTAATATATATGCCTGTTATGATATAATTGTTTCATTGATTGCTATTTTTATGTGTATTTTTTACATTTTAAAGAGAAAAACAGTTTAATATTTTCATATCAGACATAAACATAACACTCATTTGTACAAAATTACGGATTTTTGATATAAATTTTGTGCAAGCCTACAAAAATAACGTTTAAGCTATATTTAAAGCAAAATCTAAGGTTCGTTTAAGTTAGGCACTATATAATTTATTACAGAAGCAAGGGACACACCGAGAATACGAAAGGGTGAAACACTATGGCACAGGAAGTTTTCAAGAGAACCGAGAAGAAATATCTTCTTACCAAAAAACAATACGATCTGCTGAATCTGCGGCTCGCTGAATATATGAAGAAAGACAAATTCTTCGAGAGCGACATCATGAGCGTTTATTACGATACCCCCGATTACCGCCTTATCCGTGCATCGCTCGACAAGCCCGTTTTCAAGGAAAAGGTCAGACTTCGCACCTATGGCGTGCCGACCGACAACTCGACCGCTTTTCTTGAATACAAGCGCAAGTTCAAGGGCGTGGTCTACAAAAGAAGAACGTTTATGGCTCTTGATGATGTTCTCAGGTTCATTGACGGCGAGGAAGTCGAGGAGAACAACCCTCAGATAGAAAACGAACTGAGATACGCTTTCAAGATCTATGAGGATCTTGCTCCGAGAATGCTCATAAGCTATCACAGACTTGCTTACTCGGGCATCGAAGACCCCAACCTCCGCATCACTTTTGATGACATGATAATCTACCGAGGTTATGAACTTGACCTGAGAAACGGCATCTACGGCAGGGAACTCCTCAACGAGGGCGAACGCCTTATGGAAATAAAGATACCGAACGCAATGCCGCTCTGGCTGTCGCACATCTTAGATGACCTGAAAATATATCCCTCGTCATTCTCGAAGTACGGCAAGGCTTACACGACACTCATGCTCGAGAACAAACTGGGCGGCAGAGATCAGCTCACAGCTGACAGAAAGGCAAGAAACCCTAAGCCTTATAAAACTGCTATCTGACAAATGTTAAATATACGTTGGAACGACACGGCTTTAAGCTATACTATTTTAAAATACATATTATCTGAAAGGGGTACTTATCCATGACTATCTTTTCTTCAAGCATTTCAAGTTTATTTACTTTCTCCACAGGTTCGCTCACACTCAGCACCATGCTGATATGCACGGCAGTTTCGCTGGTCATCGGTGCAGTTATCGCATTCGTTTTCAGCAGAGGTGAAAGAACATCAAAAGGCTTTGCAATGACGCTGACGCTTCTCCCTGCGATCGTGCAGATGGTGATAATGCTCGTCAACGGCGATGTCGGAACAGGTGTTGCGGTAATGGGTGCATTCGGACTGGTAAGGTTCCGTTCCGCCCCCGGTTCTGCTAAGGAGATATGTGCGATATTCCTCGCAATGGCGGCAGGTCTTGCGACTGCGACACAGCACCTCTTAGCGGCGATCATCTTCACGGCTATCATCTGTGCGGTAGTTGCAGTTATAGGAACGCTGGGTGCTAAGACGACCGAAGAAAAGTGTCTGAAAATAACTATCCCCGAATCGCTCGATTACAGCGGAGCATTCTCTGACATATTCAGCAAATACACCGAAACAAACACTCTTGACGAAGTTAAGACCTCGAACATGGGCAGTCTTTACAAACTCAGCTACACCATAACCATGAAAGACTCCTCAAAAGAAAAGCAGATGATCGACGAACTGCGTGAACGCAACGGCAACCTTGAGATCTCCTGCGGCAGACCTGTCAACAACGGCAGATTATAAGAAATAAGCTTTATACAACTCTCCCTTATCATTTTAGTTATTCGACCTGTCTGCAACAAATGCGGGCAGGTCGAAAATTAAACTCAGAAAGTGAGGTAAACATATATGAAAAATAGGAAAATATTGTCAGCGTCACTTGCGGCGATCATGGCAGTCAGCTTTTCGGGCTGTAACGGGAATATAAACGATGAAGTCAGCTCTCAGGCGGTTTCCGACACAGTAACTTTTGACGATAATGAAACGGCGGTTTCTTCACTTTCTGCCGAGGATATAAGCGTTTCAGCCGAGGACAAAGACGTGGGCTACGAGGAAAGCGATTCCACGAACATAACGTTCAGCGGCAGTAATGCGGAGATAAACGGCTCGGGTGCGGCGCTCTCTGACGGAACGCTTAGCATAACCGAAGCGGGAACATATGTTCTCTCGGGAAGTTTCAACGGTCAGGTACTCATTCAGAGCAAGGGCAGTGAGATAAAGCTTGTACTGAACGGCGTGAGCGTTGTGAACGATACTCATGCGGCACTTCTTATCGACAAGGCTTCAAAGGTAACGCTGACGCTCAACGACAACACCGAAAACAGCTTTACTGACGGCAGTGAATACAAACTCTCGGGCGATGATGACAACACCGATGCGGCTGTTTTCTCACGCTCGGATCTGACGATAAACGGCGGCGGTTCGCTCACCGTCAGCGGAAACTATAAACATGGTATAGTCTGCAAGGACGAACTGGTGATAACGGGCGGCGATATAAACGTCACGGCGGCTTCTTCGGGAATAAAGGGCAAGGATGCTGTTAAGATAAGCGGCGGCACGATAGACATTACCGCAGGCTCGAACGGCATTGCGGCGGCAAACTCCGAGGACGAGACTAAGGGATTTGTTGCGGTCACGGGCGGTACTGTTGTGATAAATTCGGACGGTGACGGCATTCAGGCTGAAACGACACTTCGCATAGAGGACGGAACTCTTGACATAACAACAGGCGGCGGCTCTGAAAACGCAAGCATGAAGTCTGACGGCAGTCCCAACGGAGACTGGGGCAATTGGGGCGGCGGTCACGGCGGTATGGGCGGTGAGCGAGGCGGCTTCGGAAAACGCGGCGACATGGGTGATATGACCCCTCCTGACGGCACGGGCGAAATGGGTACGCCCCCCGAAGGTATGACACCTCCTGACGGCGAAATGGGAAATATGGAAGGCATGACACCTCCCGACGGTTTCGGCGGCGAGATGAATGATGATATGATGCGGCCTGCTGAAAATGCACAGCCCTCCGATACTGCGGACAGCACCGACAATTCAGAGAGCAGCACTTCCGCAAAGGCGCTCAAAGCAGGCAAGTCGGTCGAGATCGCAGGCGGCAGTATAAAGATCGACAGTTCGGACGATTCTGTTCACTCGGGCGGCAATGTTTACATCACGGGCGGTACGTTCACCGCAAATTCGGGCGATGACGGCATTCACGCCGACAGTGAACTTGAAATTTCGGGCGGCAGTGTTGACATTCAGAAAAGCTATGAGGGCATCGAGGGCTTGAACATAACCGTTTCAGGCGGCGATGTTAAAGTCAAAGCGGCTGATGACGGCTTCAATGCGGCAGGCGGCAGTGACACAGGTTCGTTTGACCGCATGGGCAGAGACAGCTTCAACACTTCTGACGGCACAAATTACAGACTGACTATCTCGGGCGGCAAAGTCTATGTAAATGCTGACGGTGACGGTCTTGACTCGAACGGCGACTTGTACGTGACAGGCGGCATTGTCTGCGTTGACGGCACAACAAACGGCGGAAACGGTGCGCTCGATTACGGCGACTTCGGCAGTACGGCGCAGATAACGGGCGGCACGCTCGTAGCACTCGGAGCAGTCGGCATGGAAGTGGGCTTTGACGAAACTTCCACGCAGTACAGCATACTTCACAATTTCTCCTCGACAGCCGAAGCAGGAAGCAAGTTCACTGTTGCCGACTCTGAGGGGAACGAGATATTCAGCTTCACTTCGGCAAAGAGCTGGCAGAGTGCGGTGTTTTCGAGCAGTAAGCTTGCAGAGGGAACTTACACGCTGACGGCAGGCGAACAGTCTGAGAAAGTTGAAATTTCATCAATAGTTACCTCGAACTCAACAGGCATGAGCTTTGGAAGAAGATAAGAGATAATAAATAAGAAATAAGAGATAAGAAATAAGAAATAATGTGCGCCCCTACATAGCGTATAAAAATACGCCGTCATAAGAATCATACGCCTGACCTATACGCCAAAAACCACGTATTTACGCCACTTATACGCCTATACGCCGTTTTTGGCGGTCAGTATATATTATGAATGATAGCTGAACGTCAGCAGGCACGTCCACAAGTTCTTTTACCATATTGAATATCGACATATTATCGTCCCTCTTTCAAGTAATATCATACTCAAAAAAGTAAAAAGTTAATAGGTAATTTACATGAATTTTAAACAGATGAATATTCACACTATCAGCCGTTTTATTTCAAAAATAGTAATTTAGACCTATTTTAAGTTAATATTGATATGCTTTGAACCAATAAAGCCGAAAAAAGCGGATATATATGAAAATGCTCCCCGTCAAAATAACGAACGGTTTAAAATATTTATATAAATTCTTGTCTCTTATCTGTTATTTATTATCTAATATCTGTTTACGGCGTATAGGCGTATATAGGGCGTAAATACGTGGTTTTTGGCGTATAGGTCAGGCGTATAGGCGCAAAAACGGCGTATAAAAATACGCCTGTACAGAACTTTATCTTTATTTAGACCCTTGAACGA
>CAMVRM010000011.1 GCA_947169885.1 uncultured Ruminococcus sp. | reverse complement strand
CAAAAACCACGTATTTACGCCACTTATACGCCTATACGCCGTTTTTGACGGTCAGCATATTATTTATTGATAGCTTGGCGGCGGCAGGCACATCCACAAGTTCTTTTACCATATTGAATATCGACATATCATCGTCTCTCTTTCAAGTAATATCATACTCAAAAAAGTAAATAGGCATTTGCGTGAATTTTAAACATATGAATGTTCACACTTTCAGCCGTTTTATATCAAAAATAGTAATTTTGATATGTTTTGAACCAATAAAGCCGAAAAAGCCGCATATATAAGAAAATGCTCCCGTCAAAATAACGAACGGTTTAAAATATTTATATAAATTCTTATCTCTTATTTATTATCTCTTATCTCTTATCTCTCATCTCTTATCTCTTATTTATTGTATCTTATCTGTTTTATTATCTAATATCTGTTTACGGCGTATAGGCGTATAAAGGGCGTAAATGCGTGGTTTTTGGCGTATAGTTCAGGCGTATGAGCGCAAAAACGGCGTATAAAAATACGCCTGTACAGAACTTTATCTTTCATCTTTTAGCTTTATTTAGATCCGTGAGCGAAGCGAACACATTATTTCTTATTTCTTATCTCTTATTTCTTATTTAAAAAAATTCTCTTATTTCTTATTAAAAAAAATGATTTGTGTGAATAATCGTGACTTGCTCTTGACAAATCTGTTTCAAATGTGTTATAATAACAATATAGATATTTTTAGTAAAAGAACTGAACATATTTATTTAACGAAAATCTATAATAGCGAGGTGTTTATATGGGCAATATCGTCAACAGCAGTATAAAGAACGGCATTCTTGTCATCTCGGTCACGGGACGTGTTGATTCGACCAATTCAGCCGAAATGGAAAAGGAGATCAGCGCCATTGTTGATACCGCAAGTTATCAGCTTCCCGTGCTGGATCTTTCGGATCTGGAATACATTTCCAGCGCAGGGCTGAGAGTGCTCATGAAACTGCGCAAGCAGTACGGCAGACCGCTGAAAATAGATAACGCCCCGGGTCCTATATGCGAGATACTTGAAACAACGGGTTTTACCGAACTGTTCGAGGTGACACGAAAGCCCCGGGTGGTGAGTGTTGAGGGATGTCCCATTATCGGCAAGGGCTATTACGGAACGGTTTATCGGCTTGATGCGGAAACGATAGTCAAGGTCTACCGCTCGCCCGACAGCATACCGATGATACGCAACGAAAAGGAACTTGCAAGAACGGCACTTGTGGCAGGCGTGCCGACAGCTATATCATATGATATTGTGCGTGTGGGCGACAGCTACGGTTCGGTGTTCGAGCTTCTTGATGCAAAGACGCTCAATGACCGACTTATCGAAGAACCGCAGAACACGGACGAGATAGTGCGTTTGTATGCGGAGTTTCTGCACATGGTCAACTCAAACACTGTTCCTATGGGCAGATTAAGGTCATCAAAGGAACAGTTCATAGGGTATCTTGACACTGTTAAGACGTATCTTGACGATGATGTGTATGAGAAGATAAAAGCACTTTTTGCGGCTGTTCCCGAAAAGGAAAACATAGTTCACGGCGATGCTCAGATGAAGAACATCATGATCTCGAACGGTGAACCTATGCTCATAGACATGGATACGCTCAGTCAGGGACACCCGATCTTTGACATTCAGGCGGTGTTTGTGACTTACTTTGCGTTCGGCGAGGACGACCCGAACAACAGCACGGATTTTATCGGCGTTCCGGAGGAAACTACGGCACGGGTGTGGGAAAAATTCCCAGAGTATTATCTCGGGACGGACGATCCTGCACAGGTGAACAGTCTGCGTGACAAGATAAGTCTTGTTGGGTGCATCAGGTTTTTGTTTCTTATCAATGTTATGGACGGCAAAGGTGATGAGTTGTTTAAACTGCGTGTAAAGCACACACGGGAACGGCTGAGAACACTTGCTGACAGAGTGGAGACACTTGATTTTTAACGTTTAAAATTTTATTTATGACAGATCATGAAGGAGGAATGAGCAATGAAGAAAAACAACAAGTCATTAGGTAAACGTGCGCTCAGCTGTCTGACTGCGGCGGGATTCGGACTTTCGATGATGACCGTTCCCGTTTATGCGGAGGACGCTGAACTGACACTTATCGAGGGCGACATCAGAGCAGGCTTTGCAGGCTGCACTTCCGATGATCCTGCCATAGCGTGGGTCGATGAAGCAGGCACGCTCAGGGCGATGAAAGAGGGCACGACAACACTTCACACCGATACGGGCGACAAAACAGTCACAGTCAAGGACTTTAAGGACGGCTCGGAGGTGGTGGGTCAGCTTAAACTGCTTGCGAGATATAATGACGATATGCAGTTTTATGACGGTCATGTTTATCTGCTGTTCACTTCCTATCAGGACGGCGTTGAAGTAACTGTTGATGACCTTTATGCAGGCTATGAGATAAGCGATGATTATTACGCCGACATAAGGGCTGACATCTCGAACGGCTCTAATCACACTGGAAATTACACCGATGATTATTTCACATTTAACGACAGCATGACTTCCGTAACGCTCGACAAGGGCGAACTGGTCACAATCGGAATGTACCGTGACTTTGACCTGAGTGTTCCGCAGGCGGCTCTGGGCTCGCTCCAAAACAGCACGATATGGGAAAGCCTGAGCAGCGGCGTAAAGACTGACATCATGAAAGCACTGTTTCAGATACTTGAAAAGGGTTCGGCAGACTCAGAGTCGGAAACGGCTGAATTTCTTGAAAAGCTGAAAGAGGAAGGTATCGACTACAACCAGCTTTTAGACGGCGTTGTGGACGGCGGCGTTTGCTTCAACCGTGAACTTTTCAATCAGAAGCTTGAATGGGATCAGTACGAAAATGTTACCTACGAAATGGACATAACCGAGAATCAGCTTGAAAGGCTCATCGACAGTCTGCAAGGCAACCTGAATAAGTTCTCGATACTCAAAAACAGCTGTGCAACGGTTGCACTGAATGCGTGGAACTCGGCAGTCGGAACAAGGGACGGCGAAGAAACGGCTTACAAGCTTGAACCGACGGGAAGCGGCATATTTGCATTTGTTGACGCTCCGAAAACGGTCAGAGATGAGATAGTGAACAAGCTTCCGGGCTATTATCTCAATAATTCCGAAATGGTGCAAGAGCCGAACGCAGGCTATATAGATGACACGGGCTGGGTATACGTAAGCGCTCCCGAGGTGGATATTCCCGGCATGGAAGAAATTGTTCCCGAACCCGATGAAATGCCTGCACTGACAGTTCGTGTAAAAGGCATAGAGGACAGCAGGACAGATGTTTACTACAAGGAGGGCGCAGGCACTGTTGAACTGCCGCTGGGCGAAGCCGCAAATGTTCCAAAGGGAACGAAAGTCTATGTAAAGACATCAGTTCCTGACGAAGATTTCGGGCATATGCTCAGTGACATAACTCTCAGCGGAACTTCGATACTTGATAATTACGATGCTGACGAAGGCGCTTATTTCTTTGAGATGCCGAACAAGAACTCAACACTTTCGATAAGCTATGCGGAAGCGTCTGTTGAACTTAATAGTTTTCAGATACAGGCGGCGGTCGGCGAAGAGCTTGACATCGCAGACTTTGCAACGCTTGAAATTGACGGCAAAGATGTTGGTTCTGAAAAGCTTTTGTGGAAAGTGTTCTATACCGATCCCGACGGAACGGCAATAATTTCCGAGGACGGAAAAAAGCTGAGATTTACAGAAGCAGGCACTGCGAGCATTATTATCGAAGCCGAGGGCTGTCCCGGAGTGTTTGAGCTTTTGCTTATCCACATTTTTGACAGTTCTGCGGATATGTCAAAGATAACCTATAACGAGCCGAACCTCGGCAGTTACGGCGTATGCTTTGACGAAGAAGACAGTGAAAATTACCTGCCTTATTCGGGCTATCTTGTTCCGAACGGCACAAAACTCAGCATTGCGCTCGGACAGTCTGAACCCGTTGTTGTTTCTTCCTTTAAGGTGAACGGAAAGAAAGCCGATTGGAGAGAACTTATCAACGTGGAGAAAGACACGAATATCTTTATGGATTTCAGAAACGCTGAGATAGTCGGTATGCCTGATACTGTTGAGATAGCGGACAAGGACGGCAGTTATGAACTTGATCCGCACGTTCGTTACAGCGATCTTTTATACCGCCTGATACCGGTTTATGACAAGAGCATAACTTACACCAGTTCGGATGAATGCGTAACAGTCGATGCGGACGGAAAGATAACCGTTACGGGCGATATTCCCGAGGAGGGCAAGTGCGTTATCGTTACGGCTTACGCAGGTTCGAGCAATGAACGTGTGTATGCACAGACAAAAGTTATTCTCGGTGATTATGACGGCGCAAAAACAGTCGGCAGACTGACTATCTGGGCACGTCCCTCTGTCAAGGACAATCTCACACCTCACGGCGCAGTTCAGTTCACAAGCTATGAGGACATAGACTTGGATCTCAGTTACTATGAACTCTATAAGCCGACTATCGAATTTATCGACCTTATGAGGGAATACCGTGACCACCCCGAAAACTTCCCCTCCGACCCTGCTGTTTTCAGCGAGGAGATAGAGATAGCTGACAGAGAAAGCTGGTTCAATATCTCCCACAACTCATCGGGTGCTGAGCCTGAAACTCTGAAACTCAGAGCAGGTGACGGAATAACCCTTTCAGATTACTGCTTTGAGCCAAACTCCCTTATGATATTAAAGCACGCTCTTGAAGGAAGCACTCTTGCAAAAACTCCCGAGGGAAGTGCGCTGCTGGCACAGCTTGAAGCATACATGGAAAAGGGCGAACTTGACGGAGATGTTGCGTTTGACAGCTTCTTAAAGAGCCTTTTGACTATGTATCAGATGAGTGTTATGACAGGTCACAATCCGCTTGACGGCATATGCGAGGGCGGTTTCACATTCAACCGTGAGATAATGAGACAGTTCACCACGACCTACACACAGACCCCCAACAACTACTACACCGTTGAGCTTACCGCCGATGAACTTGAAGCGTTCAGAGCGTTCATAAGCGCTCCCGAGCATAACAACTATTCGGTATTCAGCAACAACTGTGCAACGGCGGCAGTAGATGCGTGGAACACCGCAGTTTCAGACCGTCCCGACTTACAGCTTTCGGCAAATATTTCAAAGCTTGGCGTTGACCCTCAGAGCCTTTATGTTGAACTTGGAATGCTTGCTTTGAAGAAATGTGAGAAGTTTGACGGCGAGGGCGAGGGAAGCGGAAAGGACTTTGTTCCGCATATCGTCCCTGCTTACGAAACGGAAGACCCCAACGGCACTGCACCCACGGCTGTAAGCGGTCTGACCTTTGACGGAACGGCTCAGGCGCTTGTGACCGCAGGTATTGCAAACAAGGGCTATATCGAATATGCGCTCACTGAAAACAGCACCGCTCCCGAAAGCGGCTGGAGTACTGAGATACCCACCGCAGTTGAGGCAGGAACTTATTATGTCTGGTACAGATTCTGCGATGACAGAGGTTATGTCGGCTTTACGGGCGAGCCTGCTTACGTAACAGCTGAGATAGCGGCAGGCAAAACAGCGGGCGAGATAATCGCATCTGCGGAAGATGTTACCGCCGAGTATGACGGAAATGCTCACGGCATAATCGTCAAAGTAACTCAGCCTGCAAGCGGCTACACCATTAAGTACGGCACTGAGGAAGGGGTATATGACCTGACCGAAAGCCCTGCATTTACCGAAGTCGGCGAGTATGCCGTTTATTACGAAGTTACCGCTGACGGATACAACACTTTCCACGGCAAGGCGGCTGTCAGGATAGTCAAGTCCGCTGAAACAAGCACTCCGAGCGGCACTGACAGCAGTTCTTCAAATACCAATACTGCAAGTCAGACCAATTCAACAGCTTCAGCAACGTCTGCGGCAGCTGCCAAGGGCGATGCTGTCCCCAACACGGGAAGAGGTGCGCTTGCGGTTATGGCAGTTCTGCTTGCGGCGTGTGCAGGCATTGTTGTCAGCAGGAAAGAAAAGGAATAAATATTCACCGAGTTCGGCATTTGCACGAACGTGAGTAAATGAGATGTTCCCGAGGCTTTTGCATAAAAGGCTTCGGGAGCATTTTTTTATAGATAATAGATGAAAGATAATATTATTTCGTTAATAAGTCTGTTAACGAATAGTTTGGGCATTTAAAAAGAATTTAAATTTTTGTATGCTATAATTATATAAAAGGGGAGCGGCAATTTTGATGTGTAATATATGCAAAATCGGGCTTTGAAAATTGTTTAAGTCTACAAAAATGATATATATTTGCCGTAAAATAGATGACAAATCGTTAAAAAAATGTTATAATTTAATAATAAAAGTCTTATGGAGGTAATATCATCATGGAGTTAAAAAAGATCATAAACGGAAATAAAGCAACAGTTGAACTTGAAGGGCGCATAGATGCAAAGATCGCTCCCGAACTTGAAAAGGAACTGCTCGCACTTCCTGCGGAAATAAAGGCACTTGATCTTGATTTTAAGAATGTTTCGTATATCTCATCGGCAGGGCTTCGTGTGCTGGTTTCAGTCGATCATGTATTTGAGAACAGGAACGGTTCGCTGAAAATAGTCGGTGCGACCGATGAAGTCATGGAGATATTCGAAATCACGGGCTTCACCGAATTTTTCACTATTGACAACAGGGACTGACTCGCCGACATAGAAGGAGGTAAACCATGAGAGAGGATTACAAAGCCGCAAAAAAGCTTGCCGATGAAGCGGTGAAAGAAGCTGAGAAGAAGAATATTTCGCCCTATCTGCCTGTGCTGGACGAACTGCCTGCCGCAGGTGAGAGCATTTCAGAAACGCATCTGGGGCTTATCGAACTGCCGCTTCGGAGGATAGTCGGCAACAAGGAGTCGGGCAGGAACAGCGCCTTTGCAAACAACTTTATGCCGCTTCTGGAGGAAGGTTCGGAGTTCGCCTCAAAGTGGTCGAATCTCTATGACTCGTTCCTTTCTGTCGGCATCAGGGACGCAATAAAAGTCTATGAGTTCATGAACGACTATTACGTTCAGGAGGGCAACAAGCGTGTTTCTGTCTCGAAGTTCGGCGACATGGAGTTCATTCTCGCCGATGTTTACAGGCTTGAACCTAAGCCCGATGACAGCAAGGAATATAAGGTCTATACCGAATATCTCGATTTTTACGCTTCGACCAGAAACGTTTATATCGTGTTTTCCGAACCCGGGTCTTACAGCAAGCTTGCCGACCTGCTGGGTGCGGAACTCGGCGCAAAATGGTCTGACGGACTTTCTTCCGATCTCAAATGGGCGTTTTTCAATTTCTGCAAAAAGTGCAGAATGGTTCTGAAAACAAATAATGACCGTGAACTTTCGGATATGTTCCTCATGTATATATCTATCTTCCCCATGAAGACTCTATGCAGTGACACCGAGGAACAGATAATCAGGAACATCAAGCTTGCGTCTGATGAGCTTTACGCCGTGACAGCCCCCGACAACATCTCGTTCCTTGACTCTGCGCCTGTTGCCGAAACATCTATCTTCAAGAGAAAGCTGTTTTCGGGGCGCAGGAAATACACTTCTGCAACGCCCCTCAGAGCAGGTTTTGTCTATGCCTCCGACCCTGACGAGTCACGCTTTGCAGACAGCCATGAGTCGGGCAGACTTTATGTCGACAAGATGACGGGCGACAATGTTGTTACGAAGAATTATTATTCTCCCGACCCTGCCGAAGCTATGCAGACGGCAGTCGATGACGGGTGCGAGATAATTTTTGCGGCTTCAACATCGCTCATACCCGAAGCTGTCAAGGCGGCTGTCAAAAACCCTGCCCTCAAAGTGCTTTGCTGTTCGGTAGGGCAGAGCCACACTTCCGTAAGATACTATGACGGCAAACTTTACGAAGCGACTTTCCTCATGGGTATCCTTGCGGCTGACAGGCTTCTTATGGAGCAGGCAGGCGGTGAGCGGCGGATAGGTTATCTTGTGCGGTCAAGGGCTGACTTGGCTCATCGTGACCTGAACGCCTTTGCGGTGGGAGTGTCACTTGTTGATCCCGATGCAAAAGTTCTTCTTGAATTCGCAGAGGACAGCAGCAGGACTGAGTGCCGTGATAAGTGGAAGTCGCAGGGCGTTTTGTATTACGCCGATTTCGACTACTCCGAAGCCGCCGACCTTATGAAGCGCCCCGGGCTTTATCGTATTGGCGGGAAGAAAGATGAACACGTTGGCGTGCCGTATTTCAGCTGGGGCAAGTATTACGTGCAGATAGTTCAGTCAGTGCTGTCGGGTGCGTGGGAACTGGGCGAGCGCAAAAACGCCGCAAGCTACTGGTTCGGACTTTCGACAGGCGTAGTTGACATACGTTTGAGCAATGCGGCTTATCAGACGAACAAACTGCTTGCATTTTTCAAGAATTCTATCGTCAACGGCGGATTTGACCCGTTCTCGGGAGAACTGCACACAAAGGACGGCAACATCTTCCATCAGGATACCGAGAAAAAACCGGGCATCTCTGTTGAACGTCAGAAGCTGAAAACGGGCGACATCGCATTTATGGACTGGCTCAACGAGAACATAGAGTGTGACAGTCTCTGACAAGCAAAAGTGCAGGGGAGTGAGCGTGTGAAGATCCTTATTATCGCTGATGAGGAATCGAAATTCCTCTGGGACTACTTTACTCCCGACAAGCTGGAGGGGATAGATATGATAATCTCCTGCGGCGACCTGAGAGCCGAGTATCTCGAATTTTTAGTGACAATGGGCAAAGCGCCCGTTCTCTACGTCCCCGGGAATCATGACAGCCGATATGTCAAGCACCCTCCCGAGGGGTGCGAGTGTCTTGACGGGCGGGTGGTGAACATCTGCGGAATAAGAGTGCTGGGTTTCGGCGGTTCGATGAAATACGGCGAAGGTCCGTTCATGTACACCGAAAATGAGATGCGAAAACGCATAAAACGCTCACGGCGGAGCATTCTGCTGAGTTCGGGTTTCGACATTCTCGTTACGCATTCGCCTGCCCGTGGTTACGGCGACATGGACGATATTCCGCACAGAGGTTTCGAGTGCTTCAACGAACTGCTTGAAAAATGCCGTCCTAAGTACCTGCTCCACGGTCACGTCCATGCGACTTATGGGAACCGCTTCAAGCGAGTGATAGACCACCCGAGCGGCGCTAGGATAATCAACGGATTTGACCGCTACATCTTAGAATTTGACGAAACTCAAATAAAAAGACTTTCCCGAGCGGATATTTTCAAACAGCTGTATCTGTAAAAAAATAACAGCCGACGCATCAAACGTGGTGCATCGGCTGCTTTTTTATTCGAGTTCGGTGTAATCGAATACCGAGTTGTCAACATCAAAGTAAGTCATGGACTTTATCGTGAATCCGTCCATAGCGCCGTCTTCCGAAAAGTCGGCATCTTCGGGAAGTTTTTCGTTAAATTCAACGTTGTAGGCTATCATATCCTTTCGGTAGAAGAAGATACCGTTTTCACCGTCAAACTCCCAGCCCGACTGTTCATAACCTGCTTTTTCAAGATCATCGACAGTCTTGCCCACAAACTTGTCAAGCTCCTTCTGAGCCACGATCTTTTTCGTCAGATCCTGCACAGCAGCGACTTCAAGATCTTTTACCAGATCCATTTGCTGTTTAGTGTAATCTTCGTCAAAAATGCTTATCTCGTAGAACTTGTCCTTGATGTCGGCAGGCATATTTGCGAAAAGACGATAGCAGGCATCTTTGTCTTTTAGTACGCAGATGAACTGGTCGCCGTTAGCGCCGATGTCATGGTCATCACTGATAACGCCGAACGCATCGTCCATCGTCTTGATAGTCACGCCCTTGAACTCCAAATCGCCCTCGTATGTCGATTCAACAAAATGCTGGTCGGCAGGGTCGGTCTTTGAAGAGTTTTTTTCCTCTGCACTGTCAGCGGCAGATCCAGCCTCGGAGGAAGCGGTGTCAGTCTCTGAAACGGCGGCAGTAGTTGTGGTCTTGCTTTCAGTCTCGGACGAGGACTTGTCCTCTGATTTTCCGCAGCCGCCCAGTGCCGCAGCTGTCATGAGCGCTAAAACAGCGGCTAATACTCTCTTATTCATGTTGTATTTCTCCTTTAATATGTATGGATGATTTGCGGCGACATATCGCTATAAATACTTCTGTAATATATTATACCATAAAAATTTTGTTTTGTCACTGATAACCGCTGCTATGTCAGCTGTTTTTGGAACTATAAACAAAAACATTACAGAAGAATTGTGAAGGATAGTAAATGTATACAATTATAAGCATCATTTACATCTCTTTTGCAGAATTTTACATAAAATTATATACTATTTTTAATAGCATAGTTGACTTTTATTATGAAATATGCTATAATAAAGATGTGCATATATAGCTGTTTTTTATAAATAAAGATTTAGCACAATTATTTTTTGTTATTTGTTTTGTATTTTTTTATGAAGTGGTGCATATATGGATAAGATAAACAACATACTAAGCGTTCTGCGGCTGAGGGTCAGCGAGGACAGCGAGCGGCAGATCAGCAAAAACATTGCAATGTCGGTGATAGTATGTCTGTCAGCAGGTATAATGCTCATTATGAATATCCTGCGGCACTCGGTACTGATGACCGTCACGTCACTGGTGCTTGTGGGAGGATTTGCTTTTACGGGCGTGATAGCAGGCGTTTTCAAGAACGCAAAAGTCTCGACAGTTATCATGGCACTGATCCTGACAGGGGTATTCACCGTCTTTCCGATCTCAGGCGGCAATGAGGGCTTTGCGGTGCTGTGGATCCTGCTCATACCGCTTTTCAGCATAAGTCTGTTCGGCATGAGGATAGGTCTGACGATGAACGCATATTTCACACTGCTGGTGATACTGCTGTTCTACACGCCCCTGAAAAGCTGCATCGCTGACCTTTACACAAGCAATTTCCTGAGCCGTTTTCCCGTGCTATTCATCACAGATTCACTCACGGCAATGATGCTGTCGCTCAGTTCCGAATATTACTACAAGCTGACACGTATGCAGGTCTATACCGATGATATGACGGGCGCTTACAACCGCAAGTATTTCATCGAACGGCTTGAAGACCCGAAAACGCTAAGAGACGATCTGTGTATCTCAGTGCTTGATGTGAACGGTCTGAAAGAGACAAATGACACGCTTGGTCACGCCGCAGGCGATGAGATGATCTGCGCTGTGCCCGATTTTGCGAAGGAAGCTTTCGGCAGGGACGTTATCATTTCACGGACGGGCGGTGATGAATTTGCGATACTCACTTACGGAAGCCGTGAGGACATCTCCGAAAAGGTGAAGATCATGAAGCAGGCAGCCGCAAACCACAAGGGCAAGCTTGTCAATGAGGTCTATCTCTCGGTGGGGTTTGCCTGCCGCTACGAATACAAGGAACTGCCGACTGAGGGGCTGTTCCGCACTGCCGACAAATTCATGTATGAGGACAAATCGGCATACTACCGCCGGCGTGGACATGACAGACGGCGCAGATGAGTGAAAATTTGTACAGTAAAAAAGGCATTTGCCGCTCGGATTTCGGGGTGACAAATGCCTTTTGGTTTAATTGTCATCGTCAGTGTCAAGACCGCCGTTAAGCACATTGTTATAGGCGATATTCGCACGTTCGCTCTCTTTCATCTCACGCCACCTGTCAACATCGCTTTTTATGGCGATCATCTCATCGGCGATAAGTTCCATGCTGTCGGGCTTGACGTAGTTCAGATAGCTGATCATTCGCAGCATACCTTTCGGACTTCTGATGTGCGCAGCGATCATGTCGCCCAGCTCCGCAGGAAAACCCAGCGCAGTCACAGCCGCTTTCAGTTCGTCACGGACACTGCTCCAACTTCGGTTTTCGTCATATTGATACATTTTTACTGCTCCTTTTCTGCGGTCTTATACGGCTTGTTAATAAGGATATTGACCCCTCGGAGTATGACCGCCATTCCAAAGTCCATTAACACAACAGCGGCGAATATGCCAATACCTATCGGATAACCCCAGTTGAGAAAACCGTACCAGTCATTGGTGTCGGGGTACACGCCCTTGCCGTTTATAAGAATGTTCGCAAGATACGCTGCACCGTAAACAAGCGCCGCCGATGCGGAAATGATCGTGTACTTAAAGGGTATTTTATCGGACTGCTTCAACAATATGAACTCGGTCATGCCTGTGAGCGGAAGTATGAGGTGAAACCACAGGTTAGCGTTTTCATACAAGTTGAGCATGGGGTACATGGGCGCTAAAAACGCCGCAATTATGAAGAATGTAAGCCCGACAGCCGATGCCGCCATAAGCTTCGGAAGAACAGGAAATCTGCGCCCGACAGCCTTGCAGACGAGCCACGCCGCCGCAGTGATCCCACAAAATTCGTTTGACAGCACTGTGAAGTATTTCAGGTTGCTCACACCTCTTGAAGTGAGTGCCTCGCCGTTTTCCCTCTGCGATAGCATTATGACCGTTCCGATGCAGGCGAAAATAACGATAATGATATTCAGCATGATGCTTATGACGTTTCGTATGTCGGGTCTGCTGTTCTGTTTCATATTTTCACTTCCTTGATGCCGAACGCAAATATAAAAGAAAACCCTGCGCTATCACAAACAAAATTCGCAATAACACAGGGTAAAAATGGTGAGCTATCGGGGATTCGAACCCCGGACCCTTTGATTAAAAGTCAAATGCTCTGCCAACTGAGCTAATAACTCATTCACTCGTTGAGTGCTTTACTATTATAGCACAAGAAATGGCAGATGTCAATATCATATCTGAAATTTCGCTGTTATGCACAATTATTTATAAAAATATGTATGCTTGATTGTCTATATCATCTTACCAAGCACATAATCCTCGCACACAAACCCGCCGCCGATGTCGGTATCAAGTTCGTTTATGATGCGCATACCCTTGTGTTTGTAGACGCTTATTGCGTGTTCGTTGTTGCGGTTGACGTGCAGTTTTATCAGTTCAAGACCGTTTTTGCGTGCGTATTTGTGTATCTGCTTGAACATGAGCGAGGCGAAACCCTTGTGGCGTATGTCCGCAAGCAGATATATCTTCGAGACAAAAAGGTACTCCTTGCCGTAGAGCTTGTCATCACTGCGGCGCTCGAAAGCGTAGTAGCCGACAGGCAGACCGTCAATGGCGATCATGTAGTATTCCGTGCCGTTTTTCACCTGTTCACGGAGCGATTCAAGGCTCTGGAAATTATTCACCATGTAGTCGATCTGCTCGGCGGAGATGATCTTTCGGTAGCATTCGTGCCATATCTGGTCGGCGAGCAGGGCGACTGAGCGCAAATGTTCGTCGGTCGTGCAGGCGATGTATTCAAGTGTCTGCATTTCCAAGCGCCTCCGTTCCTTTAAGATATTCGATGAACTGCTTTGCAACTCGCGGCGAACGCCCTGCACGTGACAGCGCAAACGCCTCAGCCTGCTTATGAAGCTGTTCGGTCGGAATATCCAGCTGATACTTTTTAGCAAGTTCGTCAATAACTGTCAAGTATTTCTGCTTGTCAGGCTTAACGAAAGTGACCGTCAGACCAAAGCGGTCGGAAAGCGAGATAAGCTCCTGCATGGTGTCCTTGAAGTGTATCTCGTCACCCTTGCGTGCCGAAAACGTTTCACGGATAAGGTGCCGTCTGTTGGAAGTCGCATAGATGCAGATGTTGTTCGCCGATGAAGCCACACTGCCCTCGAGGATAGCTTTGAGCGCCGCAAAATCATCATCGTCCTCGGTGAAACTGAGGTCGTCGATGAATATGATGAATTTAAGGGGGTTGCGGCTTATCTGCTTTACGATGTCGGGAAGTTCGTGGAGCTGTTTCTTTTTCAGTTCGATAAGGCGAAGCCCTCTGTCGGCGAAATCGTTTGCGATAGCCTTGACGGTCGAGGACTTGCCTGTTCCGCAGTCGCCGTAAAGCAGGACGTTGTTTGCAGGCTTGCCCGAGAGAAGCGCCAAAGTGTTGTCGATAACTTCGCCCCGTTCACGCTCATAGCCGTAGAAATCCGACAGTGAAATGTTGTCGGGATACTTGACGGGAACTATCTCGCCGTTGTTGCATATGAACATATGAAACTGTGCAAAAATTCCGTAACCGTATCTGTCAAGACCGTGGATCCGGTCGGCGTATATCTTTGAAAAGTCGGTCGCAGAAGTTTTGTATCTCGGCAAAAAGCCGTCATAGTCTATCTTGTCAAGCAGCCGGTCACAGGGGATAGTTGCAAGCTGTTCGAGAAGATACAGTTCGTTTGCAAGGCATTCGTCAAGAAGTTCGCCTGTCGGTTTGCCCTCTGCACGTTTGATTATATAAAGATTTTCGCTTTCGAGAACACGTTCGAGGACATACTGTGTAAAGTCATCTGTGTAGTTATAAAGCTGTTCGATAAATTCGCAGTATGACATGACCGAAGACGCTGTGTGGTGAGTTTCGATAAGTTCAAGCGTTCTGACAAATCCTGCTATAACGGGATCTTTCATAAGCTGACGAAAGATCACAGGTGTTTTAAGATCTAAGTATTTGTCCATATTTTCACTTCCTTCAATATAATTATAGCACATTTGCGGAATAATTGCAAGTGTTTATTTGACAGCGATAGTCAAATATCACGAAAACGTTTATGCTGTTTTTAATGCTCTTTCTTTTCGTGACACTTGCCCTGCATGGCACAGTTCTGACAACCGCAGCCGCAGCTTTTACCGCTCTTTTTAGCCCTGACGATAGACCTTACCGCAAAAAACACTGCCAACAGGATCAGTGCCGTCACAATGATGTTCCCGATGTTCGCCGATAACCACTCAGACATGATCTCACCGCCTTATTTCAGTTTATATAGTTATACCACAATTCCAAAACATACACAACCCCCGAACATATGTTTTGTACAAATATACAAATTAGAACCTGTCATTTATTGGATATAACAAAAAGTCCGCAAAGCGTCAAAACCTTGCGGACTTCGTATTATTTCTGTTCAGTCTGGTGACATCTGCCCTGCATGGCACAGCTTTGACAACCGCAGCCGCAGCCGCCTTTGCCGCTCTTTTTCTGCTTTATCAATGACCGTACCGCCATGAATACAACAGCTGAAAGAATTGCTAAAACAATGATATTTCCAACGTTTGCCGAAAGCCATGCAAGCATTTTCTATGCCCCCTTATGCTGTAACTCTTTTTGTGAAACGTGTTGCTTCGCTGTATTTCTTGATAAATGTCATGTATATCATTCCTGCAAGAACTGCGATCGCAAGGATAAGACCGATAACGTTTAAGTGACCTGTCAGCGCACCGCCTATCTGGTTTACCATGAAAGCGATAGCATAGGCAAAACCGCACTGATAGCCGACTGCGAACCATGTCCACTTAGCACTGTTCATTTCACGCTTGATAGCGCCGATAGCCGCAAAGCAGGGCGCACAGAGCAGGTTGAACAGCAGGAACGAGAAACCTGTGATGCCTGTGAAAACGGTGGCAAGGTTCTGCCAAACGGTAGCATCTTCGCTGCTGTAAAGCACGCCCATAGTGCCGACGATGTTTTCTTTTGCAACAAGTCCCGTAACGCTTGCGACTGCCGCCTGCCATGTTCCCCAGCCGAGCGGTGCGAATATCCAGCTTATAGCCGAGCCGACCTTAGCGAGCAGTGAACTGTCTAACTGGTCTTCTTCCAGCATTCCGAACGAGCTGTCCGCAAAGCCGAATCTTGATAAAAACCATATAACGATCGTCGAAAGGAGTATCACCGAGCCTGCCTTCTTGATGAACGACCAGCCGCGCTCCCACATTGAACGCAGAACGTTTGAAGCGGTGGGAAGATGATAAGCAGGCAGTTCCATTACGAAAGGTGCAGGTTCGCCCGAGAAGGGTCTTGTCTTTTTGAGCATAACGCCCGAAACGATGATAGAAGCCATGCCGATGAAGTATGCCGAAACAGCTATCCACGGTGAACCGCCGAAAACTGCGCCTGCCATCATTGCGATGAACGGAACTTTTGCGCCGCAGGGGATAAATGTTGTGGTGATGATCGTCATGCGGCGGTCACGTTCGTTTTCAATAGTACGGCTCGCCATGATACCGGGAACGCCGCAGCCTGTGCCGACAAGCATAGGTATAAAGGATTTACCCGAAAGACCGAACTTTCTGAACACTCTGTCGAGAACGAATGCGATACGTGCCATATAACCGCAGGCTTCGAGGAATGCGAGCAGCAGGAACAGAACGAGCATCTGCGGAACGAATCCGAGAACAGCGCCCACACCTGCCACGATGCCGTCAAGCACAAGACCTTTGAGCCAGTCGGCGGCGTTTGCCTTGTCGAGAAGCTTTTCAACAAGAGCGGGGATACTCGGCACGAAAACGCCGTAGTCCGCAGGGTCAGGCTCGTCAAAGCCGTTCGTCTTGAAATACTCCACCGCATCAACGTAGGAAATGCCGACAACATCTTCGCCTGCATTTGAGGGCAGTCCCGAGTAATAAACGGTCTTGTCGGTAGTTTCAAGAGTTTCTTCGTCCTCTACTGCGATCGTCGCAAGTTCTGCGCCTTTGACCGCCGCCATTTCTTCAAGAGCAGTCTCAGCATCAAAATCTTCTGCTTCTGCATCGAACTCGTAGAAAGCGCTGACGGCTGTTGCGGCATCTGAGTATTCCTCAGCTTTTTCTTCGTAAGCGGAAGTGCCTATGCCCAGTAGGTGGAAGCCGTCACCGAAAAGGTTATCGTTCGTCCAGTCGGTAGCCCATGCACCGGGACCCATCATCGCAATGAGATAAACAGCGAACATGATAGCCGCAAAGATCGGCAGACCTAAAATTCGGTTTGTAACGATCTGGTCTATCTTGTCGGAAGTGGTGAGTGCGCCCTTGTTTTTCTTGACATAGCAAGTCTTTATAATTTCTGCAATGTAAATGTAACGCTCATTTGTGATGATGCTCTCGGCATCGTCATCAAGTTCCTCCTCGGCGGCAAGAATATCCTTTTCGATATGTTTCTTGACATCTTCCGGGAGCGAAAGTTTTTCGAGGACTTTGTCATCACGCTCGAAAATTTTAACAGCATACCAGCGCTGTTGTTCCTCGGGCATATCGTGAACGCAGGCTTCCTCGATGTGAGCAAGTGCGTGTTCAACAGCCCCCGAGAACTTGTGCTGGGGAACGGTCTTTTTGCCCTTAGCCGCTTCGACTGCGACCTCAGCCGCCTCCGCAACGCCCGTGCCTTTGAGTGCGGAGATCTGCACGACCTTACATCCCAGTTCTTTTTCGAGAGCCTTGAAGTCGATGCTGTCGCCGTTTTTCTCAACAACGTCCATCATGTTTATCGCCATGACAACGGGGATACCAAGCTCTGTGAGCTGTGTTGTCAGGTAAAGATTTCGTTCAAGATTCGTGCCGTCAACAATGTTTAAGATAACATCGGGGCGCTCATCGAGCAGGTACTTTCTCGCAACCACTTCTTCAAGCGTGTATGGTGAAAGCGAGTAGATACCCGGCAGGTCGGTAACGGTCACGCCGTCATATTTTTTTAGTTTGCCTTCCTTTTTTTCAACAGTAACGCCGGGCCAGTTGCCGACGAACTGGTTTGAACCTGTCAGCGCATTAAACAGGGTAGTTTTACCGCAGTTTGGGTTGCCTGCCAGTGCGATCCTTAAATCCATAGAAAATTTCCTCCATCGTTCGATTCAGACAACATACATAATTGTATGAAGCTAACCTATGCTTAAAAAAATTACTCGATCTCGATGAGTTCAGCATCTGCCTTTCTGAGAGACAGTTCGTAGCCCCTGACGTTGAGTTCGATAGGGTCTCCCAGCGGAGCAACTTTTCTCAGAGTCACCTGAGTGCCCTTTGTCAGACCCATGTCCATAATGCGGCGTTTTACAGCGCCCTCGCCGTGAAGTTTCTTGATAACAACAACGTCTCCGACAGCGGCATCACGTAATGTTTTCATGTGTTTCCCTCCTTACACCATTATTTTCCGTGCCATATCTGCACCGATAGCGATCCTTGAATCTTTGACCTTAACGATCACGTTTTCGCCTAAAACACTTACAAGAGTAACAGTTCCGCCGATCGTGAAACCGAGTTCTTCGAGGTGTCTTTTAAGCTCCTGATTGCCGCCGATCTTTTTGATCGTGACCTCAGTGTTTGTGTCTGCCATGCTGAGCGGTATCATTTTGATTCACTTCCTTACATTTGTTAGATAAACCTAACTTTTAGGCAAAAAATATCGGGTCAGCCAAAGCTTACCCGATATAATCATAGCATTTCTACTCCATTTTGTCAATGAAATAAATATATAATTAACTTTAATGTAACAAATTGATAAAAAACAACTCTGTTTTTGCAAAATCAATCCGAAATAGCATTTATCAATCGTTCAGTCAGCCTGTCGAGAGCGGTGTGATCCATAGCCCTGATGTAGCAGTTTTCGAGGTCATCGTGGACGAGTTTTGCTTCACGGAGATATTTTGCGCTGTTAGCTGACATTTGTTCGGCTTTAAGATTTGCCGTTTCGACCTCTGCGGAGAAATGTTCAAGTTTTTCGGCATCATAGCAGTCGGAAAGGTCAATGTTTTCGGTAACTGAAACGTTTTCGCCGATAACGTCCGCACTGACAAACGCCGTTGAAATTTCGGGGATAAGGATATGCTGCTTTTGTCCGTCAAGCATCTGGTCTGGTGAGAATATCGTATCATAACCGTAAGAATGTGCAGTGCCGCACAGACTGTCAAAAAGGGCGCACTTTGCGGCAAAAACAGCGTCACTTACTGCGATAATATTCTTATATTCGGTAAGCGTATCTTCAAGCGTCATAAATCCGTATTCCGTAAGAGCTGTCAGCCTTCTTGCAGTGAGAGTTCCTGCGTGTGAAGTTTTGCGGACGAATGATTGATTTGTAAGCTTATCGGTGACTTGTTCGATCTTCTCATGAAGCAAGCATTTCTTTCCGATTGAATATAATTCCGAATAAGCTTCAAAAGCCGCATAATTACAGCGTTTTGCACAAGCGTGCAGGTATTTGTTCCTGTCTGAAAATGCGATAATGTTATCTCTGTTTTCGTCTAAGACCGATTTGTTCCAGTATTCGCCGAGGTCGATATAACGCTGACAGATACCGGGATATTTCGGCTCGAAAACGTGAGGAGAAGTTCCGTCACAGATCGCCGCTCCAAATTCGGGTATGACTATCGCATCCAAAGAATTCGGATCAGACGAACAGTGAAAGCGAATAACTTTATATTTTTGCCCGAAATGTTCCGCTGTCTTTTTCATCAGTGACGATTTGCCTGTTCCTGCTCCGCCTTTTAAGATGTATGTGAATATCCTGCTATCACCGAGTATGCTGTCAAACTCCGTAACGAATCTGCCGCCGCTGACTGCTCCAAGAAAATATCTTTCGCTCATGTGTTACCTCCGAAATCGTTTTTTACATAATATGCTGTCTGATTGTTTTATATTCATCAAAATGCTGTTAAGAATATGTAAAATCTAAACTTTTGGGTTGACAAGCACATTTTTTAGTAGTAAAATAAAATGTATGCGAAAGCATCGACAGTTCGTTTGCGCCATCCTGTCGTTAAACAAAACCAGGGCAGATATGAGCAAAGTGTTTCTGTCTGTCTTTTTGGCGGACAGATTTTTTTATGGAGTAAAAAAATGTACAGTTTAAAAACATCCGCATCGTTTGACAGCGCACATTTTCTTTCGGGCTACAACGGAAAATGCGCAAATATCCACGGTCATCACTGGCTTGTCGAGGTCGAAACGGCTTCCGAAAACCTTATCGAAAACGGCGAAAAACGTGGTATGGTAATTGATTTCGGCGACCTGAAAAAAGCCGTCAGAGCGCTTGCGGACAGTTACGATCACGCACTGATCTACGAAAAAGATACGCTCAAACCTGCAACGCTTGCGGCGCTGAAAGACGAAAATTTCAGGCTTATCGAACTTGAATGCCGTCCGACTGCCGAGAATTTTGCAAGGATATTTTTTGGACAGTTGACTGATGTTGGGCTTTCGGTCACAAAAGTCACAGTCTACGAAACCCCCGAAAACTGTGCTTCATTTGAGGTGTGATATGGCAGATTTTCGTTTAGCCGAGCATTTTGTTAGCATCAACGGCGAGGGGCGCAGAGCAGGGGAGCTGGCGCTGTTTCTGCGGTTTACCGTCTGTAATTTGGACTGCTCGTGGTGTGATACCAAGTGGGCGAACTCTGAGGACGCAAAGTTCACATTGATGACTTTGGACGAACTTATGGATATTGCCAAAGATGCCTATTCAAACGGCGTAAGGAATGTAACACTAACAGGCGGAGAACCATTGTTACAAAAGGATATTTCTGCACTTATCAAAGAACTTGTATCTCTCGGTATGAATGTTGAGATCGAGACTAACGGCTCTGTACCACTTTCTGATGATGTGTACGACAGCGGCGCAACGTTCACAATGGACTATAAACTGCCGTCAAGCGGCATGGAAGATATGATGTGTCTCGAAAACTTTACGAAACTGCGAAAGTGTGACACGCTGAAATTCGTATGCGGTTCGAGACAAGACCTTTTACGTGCAAAAGAGATCATTGAAAAATATCGTCCCAAATGTGTTTCATATTTTAGCCCTGTGTTTGGTTCGATAGAACCGTCAGATATAGTGGAGTTTATGAAAGAAAACGGTTTAGGCGGTGTCAGACTGCAATTACAGCTTCATAAGTTCATATGGCAGCCTGATATGAGAGGAGTTTAAGAGGATAAAATGATAGACACAAAAGCTATCGAGGAGCATATCAGGGGCATTCTTGTTGCTTTGGGAGAAGACCCCGACCGTGAGGGTCTTGTTGAAACTCCCGAAAGAGTTGCGAGAATGTACAGCGAGGTTTTCGAGGGAATGAACTATTCCAACCACGAGATCGCTCAGATGTTCGGCAAGACTTTCGATGCGCCGTATAACACGGGCGCTGTGACCGTCAGAGACATACAGGTGTTCTCTTACTGTGAACATCACATGGCGCTCATGTACGATATGTCGGTGACTGTTTCGTATATCCCGAATGGACGTGTGCTGGGGCTGAGCAAGATAGCCCGCATCTGCGAAATGGCGGCAAAACGCCTGCAATTGCAGGAGCGTCTGGGCTGGGACATCGCCGAGATAATCATGGAGGCGGCAGGCACGTCCGACGTGGGCGTTGTCATCGCAGGCACGCACAGCTGCATGACCGCACGGGGCATCAAAAACACCAACGCACGCACCGTCACACAGATGTTTTGCGGAAAATATCAGACCGACCTGATACTTCAGCGGCAGCTTATGGAGGGCGTAAAATGAAGGCTTTAGTTTTGTTCAGCGGCGGACTTGACAGCACGACTTGTCTTGCGCTCGCCGTGGAAAAATACGGCGCAGCCGAGGTCATGGCGCTGTCTGTGTCCTACGGTCAGAAGCACTCGAAAGAGCTTGAAGCGGCACGTTCTGTTGCGGCGTTTTACGGCGTTGAACACAGAACGCTTGACTTGGCGGCGATCTTCGCAGGTTCTGACTGCACCTTATTAAAGGGGAGCGAGGGCGAGATACCTCTCGAGGATTATGCCGAACAGCTTAAAAAGACTGACGGCAAGCCTGTTTCGACATACGTGCCGTTCCGCAACGGGCTGTTTCTTTCATCGGCGGCGAGCGTGGCGCTCTCGAACGGCTGTGAGGTCATTTATTACGGCGCACATTCGGACGATGCGGCAGGAAACGCTTACCCCGATTGCAGCGACGAGTTCAACGATGCGATAAGCAGGGCGATCTTTTTGGGCAGCGGGATGCAGCTTACTGTCAAAGCGCCATTTGTGAACAAAAACAAGGCTCAGGTCGTTGCCGAGGGTCTGCGGCTCGGTGCGCCTTATGAACTGACTTGGAGCTGTTACGAGGGCGGAGAAAAGCCCTGCGGAAAGTGCGGAACTTGCCGTGACAGAGCGGCGGCGTTCAAGGCTAACGGTATTGAAGACCCTGCATTATCAAAGGGCTGAGGAGGATATATGAGCGAAAGAAACAAAACTCAGGAGGGCTTGACGCTCCTCGGACAAAAGGGCGTTTCATACCCGACAGACTATGACCCGTCAGTGCTGGAAACGTTTGAGAACAAGCATCCCGACCGTGATTACTTTGTGAAGTTCAACTGCCCCGAGTTCACAAGTCTGTGTCCGATAACGGGTCAGCCGGACTTTGCAACAATTTATATAAGCTATGTTCCACGGCAGAAAATGGTCGAGAGCAAGTCACTTAAACTTTATCTGTTCAGCTTCCGCAACCACGGCGATTTCCACGAGGACTGCGTGAACATAATCATGAATGACCTTATCAAGCTCATGGAGCCTGCATACATCGAAGTTTGGGGCAAATTCCTGCCGAGGGGCGGCATCTCGATCGACCCTTACTGCAACTACGGAATGCCGTGGACAAAGTGGGAGCAGGTCGCATGGGAGCGGCTCACACATCACGATCTTTACCCCGAGAGCGTTGACAACCGATGATTTTTAATAGGATTTTGCTTGACATTTCATATGTTGTGTGATATAATAATCTTTACCAAAACTGGTAAGGAAAGGTGAAGAAAATGAAACTTTTAAGACGTATAACAATGCTCACTACCGCTGCGGCTGTTATTTGTGCAGTTCTTTCGGGCTGTGCTGACAAGGATCAGAAGGCTCATTCTGTTGACGAGGAAAAGACAAATTCTTCCTTCGAGTTCAGCAGCACCGATGCAGCTGCTGCCGACACCCCCGATGTTCTCACCGAAGCTGACGGCGAAGTTCAGAGCGTTAAGGCGCAGTTCGATATGACCATTGACGGTCAGAGCGTGGGCAGTTTCGTAATAACCACACACCCCGAGTATGCGCCTATAACCTGTCAGAACTTCCAGAAGCTTGTTGAGTCGGGCTTTTATGACGGTCTGACTTTCCACAGAGTCGTTGATGATTTCATGGCGCAGGGCGGCGACCCCGAGGGAACAGGTTCGGGCGGCACATCGCCTAAGATCAAGGGCGAATTTGCCGCAAACGGCGTTGAAAATGCTCTTAGCCACCAGCGTGGTGTTGTTTCCATGGCAAGACGTGGAGATGATATGGACAGTGCTTCGTGTCAGTTCTTCATTTGCTATGGCGATGAATCGTTCTTGGACGGCAACTATGCGGCTTTCGGCGAAGTCACCGAGGGCATGGAGGTTGTTGACAAGTTCCTCGAAGTCGAGCGTGAAATGGGCGGCGACGGTGCTTTATCTGCGCCCACAAAACCTATCGTCATCACTAAGGCTTCTATAATCGAATAATGCTTTTCACGGGAGCGGTCTGTGTGCCGCTCTCTATTTTTTACGAGGTGAATTTCATGCCCAATGGCTTTGATGAACAAAAAATACGTGCTTATGCCGAGAAATTTGGCTGCGGCTATGAGATAGACGTTATCGCCGAGACGGATTCAACAAACAATGTGCTGAAAAAGCTTGCCGTCACCACCGACAAGGACGGTTATCTGCTTATCGCACGGCGGCAGACGGCAGGCAGGGGACGGCTGGGCAGAAGCTTTTTCTCGCCCGACAGCGGCGTTTATATGTCGCTTCTCATTCGCCCGAACACGCCCCCTGAACAGACGCTGTTTTTCACGACTGCGGCGGCTGTTGCGGTTTGCAGGGCGATCGAGCGCACCACCAAACTGACGGCGCAGATAAAATGGGTCAACGATGTTTATATAGGCGGCAAAAAGGTCTGCGGCATTCTCTGCGAGTCGGCGATAGAACATGATAAAACGGCGTGGACAGTCGTGGGCATAGGCGTGAATCTTGCACACCCGAAAGGCGGTTTTCCGCCCGAGATAGCCGACAAAGCGGCGGCACTTTTCGAGGGTGAAGCGCCCGAGGGCTTTGAGGAAAAGTTCTCGGCGGCGCTTGCTTACGAACTTTTCAGGCTGTATTTCGACGGAAGTTTTACCGATGTGAACGAGTATCGTTCGAGGTCAATGCTCATAGGGCGTGAGATAACGGCGGTAACGGCGGCAGGTGAGCGCCCCTGCCGTGCGATAGGCATCGACTCTGCGGCGGCGCTCATAGTCGAATATCCTGACGGCACAAGAGGGTATCTCAATTCGGGGGAAGTGAGCGTCAGGTTCTGAACTTCATAGTAAATGTTAAATAATTGTTAAGTTGTTGCCTGATGACTTGACATGAGCAGGTTTGTGTGTTATACTAAACTATATATACTTTTTGATAATATAATACTTTTCAAAACTGTCGAAACTCATTTTGCAAAAAGAACGTTTCGGCTTTTTTGTCACTTAACAAGGAAAGTTGAAAGAAAAAACGAGCAAGGAGTTAAATAATGAAAAAATGGACTGTGAATTCGCCTGATGAAGCGCTTGCGAAAGATTTCACGAGACAGTGCGATCTAAGTCTGTTAGCCCTTAAACTGCTGACTTCAAGAGGATTTAAGGAATTTAAGCAGATAGCTGAGTTCTTTTCAGCTGACGGCATCGAAGATCCGTTCAGCGTCACCGATATGAGGGCTGCTGTCGATACCATAAACGAATACATCGACAGCGGCAGAAAGATCTGCATCTACGGCGACTATGACTGTGACGGCATAACATCTTCCGCCGTGCTTTACAGCTATCTTATGAACATGGGTGCGAACGTCAGCTACTTTATAAATGAACGTGCTGACGGTTACGGCATGAACATAAACAATGTGCGCAGACTGCATGACGAGGGCGTTGAACTTATCGTCACGGTCGACAACGGCATATCGTGCTTTGAGGAAGCGGAGGAAATTTACAGGCTTGGCATGAAGCTCGTCATAACCGACCACCACACTCCCTCCCCCGAACTGCCAAGGTGTGAGGCGTGCATAAACCCTCACCGTCCGGACTGCACCTCGGCGTATAAGGATCTTGCAGGCGTGGGCGTTGCGTTCAAGCTGTGCGCAGCCCTTGACGGCGGCGACTATGACATGATGCTTGAACAGTATTCCGACATTGTTGCGATAGGCACAGTCGCCGACCTTGTTCCGCTGACGGGCGAGAACAGAGTGCTTGTCCGCAAGGGTCTTATGTACCTTGAAAATACCGAGAACTATGCGATAAACGAGCTTATCGACAGCGCAGGCATAAAGCGTGACAAGCTCAATTCGGGCGTGCTGGGATTTCAGATAGCGCCGAGGATAAACGCCGCAGGGCGGTTCGCTTCTCCGCTCCTTGCTCTTGAAGCGCTGCTTTGCGAAGATCAGCAGGAAGCGGCAGAACTTGTTAAAAAGCTGGTATCGCTAAACGAACAGCGCCGCAAGACAGAAGCGCTCATTTTCGAGGAGATATGCAGGACTATCGACGAACACCCCGAACTGCTCAACGACAGAGTGCTTGTCATTTCGGGCAAGGGGTGGCATCACGGCGTTATCGGTATCGTTTCGTCAAGAGTTCTGGAAAAATACGGCAAGCCGAACGTCATAATCTCTATCGAGGAGGACGGCTGTGCAAGAGGAAGCGCACGCAGTCTGCCGGGGTTCAATATATATAACTGCTTTGACTACGCCGCAGAATTGCTTGACAAGTTCGGCGGTCATGAATGCGCAGGTGGTCTTTCACTGACGGAGGACAAGATACCCGAGTTCAGGCGGCTGGTAAACGAATATGCCGCAGGTATGAAGGAAATGCCCTGTGCGCTGACCGAATGTGACATGGTTCTGTCGCCGCAGGATATGAACATCGAAGCGATAAGTTCGCTTGATGCTTTGCAGCCGTTCGGCGTGGGGAATCCCTCGCCCGTGTTCTTCTTCCCCGACTGCACCGTTAATGCGGTAACTCCGCTGTCGGGCGGCAAGCACACAAAATTGAAGATAACCTATGCAGGCGTGAACGCAGAAGCACTGATGTTCTCAGTCTCGCCCGATGATCTGTTTTTCAGGGCAGGCGCACACATCGACATCGCTGCGAGCGCCGAGATAAACGAGTTCAACGGGAACAAGTCTATCTCGCTGAAAGTCAAGGACATCAAGCCGAAAGGCTTTGACACGAACAGATACATAGCCGCAAAGAACTGCTGCGAGCAGCTCATGAACGGCGAAAAACTCCCTAAAAAGTATATCGAAAGAATGATACCCAGCCGTGACGAAATGGCATTTATTTATAAGAAGATAAGAGAAGTCGGAACTGTTTCGGCAGACGATTTGTTTTTGATGATAGGTCTGCCGCAGATAAATTACGGCAAACTGTGGCTTAGCATTCAGGTGTTCTGTGATGCAAAGCTTGCGGAATTTTCTGCGTCAACGGGGAAAGTTAAGCTCATGCCTGTCACGGGAAAGGCAGACTTGCAGCAGACAAAGACGATGAGGTATCTCGGCAGTATTCTTGCACAGGCAGAAGACTGACCCGAGTTTATAGCAATCCAAGAAAATACCAACACAAATCTTTCGGATAAAATTCCACATTGCTGCGTCAAACTCCCTTGCAGGGCGACAGCCCAACTGCGGTCGTTTTCCTTGCACTGTGAAATTTTCTCTCGAAATCTTTATGCTGCTATTTTCTTGTATTGCTATAGTAAGGCGATCAAGTAGTAATAACAGGAAAAGTTTGTTCATAGCCCGGGCAGGGGAGCGTGCGCCTCATGCGGCTCTTGCTTTGGCGTTGAGAAGGAGGGTTTGTATTATGGAGGAAAAGACTAAGGGAAAAGGCGAAAAGAACAAGGCGGCTAAACCTCTTGCACCGCTTGTCGTGCCGCAGGCGATGCCTGCAAAAGAGGTCGAGAACGACTATCTTGCAGGAACTGACGAGATAATCACGATAGATGCTCTTATCCAGAAGATACTCGACAGCGAAAAGCAGTATGACCTGGATAAGATAGTCAAGGCTTATGAACTTGCCGAGCATTATCATCACGATCAGAAGCGTGAGAGCGGCGAGCCTTATATCACGCATCCGCTTTCGGTCGCATATATCCTGCTGGAACTCGGCATGGATACCGACACTATCTGCGCCGCTCTTCTTCACGATGTTGTCGAGGACACCGAATGCACTCTTGAAGAACTTAGAAAACGCTTCGGAAACGATGTGGCGATGCTCGTCAACGGCGTGACAAAGCTGGGCAAAGTCGAGATCTTCACCAAGGAAGAACAGAAAGCCGAGAATATCCGCAAGATACTTATTTCCATGAGCGAAGACATAAGGGTCATCATAATCAAACTTTCCGACAGACTTCATAATATGCGCACCCTTAAATACTGCCGTGAGGAAAAGCGCCGGACTATCGCTCACGAGACTATGAACATCTATGCGCCCATAGCCCGCAGATTGGGTATAAGCTCGCTTAAAGATGAAATGGAAGACCTTGCGTTCTTCTATCTTGACCCTTATGCTTATATGGAGATAGAGGAACTGATGAAAATGCGCCGTGCCGACAGGGAAAGCCTTGTCGAGACGATAAAGCAGAAGATACGTGACAGACTGGAACGTGAAAACTTCAAACCCATGCCGCAGATAGACGGCAGAGTTAAGTCGACTTACGGCATTTATAAGAAGTCTTACCGTGAGGGCAAGGACATAGATCAGGTGTATGACCGTTATGCCGTGCGCATAATCGTTAACACTATCGGCGAATGTTATAACGTTTTGGGCATTATCCACGATATGTTCCGTCCGATACCAAACCGCTTTAAGGACTATATCTCCACCCCTAAGCCGAACCTTTATCAGTCGCTCCACACCACCGTTATCGGCAGAGAGGGCGTGCCTTTTGAAGTGCAGATCAGAACGTGGGAGATGCACCGCATGGCGGAATACGGCATCGCCGCTCACTGGAAGTACAAGGAGGGCATCAAGACAAACTCCAAGGACGATATTCGCATTGCATGGGTGCGTCAGATCATCGAGTCCCAGCAGGAATCGAATGACGTTGAGGAGATCGTCAGGGCTATCAAGAATGATCTCGGACCCGAGGAAGTTTTTGCTTTCACTCCCCGTGGTGACATGATAACTCTGCCTGTCGGTTCGACTGTCATCGACTTTGCCTACGCTATCCACACGCAGGTGGGTCATCGAATGTGTGGCGCAAAAGTCGATAAAAAAATGGTGGGCTTTGAGTACCAGATAAAAACGGGCGAGATAATCGAGATACTCACAACAAATGTTGAGGGTCACGGTCCGTCAAGAAGCTGGCTCAACATCGCAAAGACAAATGAAGCCAAGTCGAAGATACGTTCATGGTTCAAGAAAGAACGCCGTGAGGAAAATATCTTTGAGGGCAAGCGTGCGCTGGAACGTGAGTTCAGAAAGCACAACATAAGAGTTCCCGAGGAAGAGCTTGACGATTTTCTCAGGCTGGACATGAAGCGCCACAACTGCGAGACGCTGGAAGATTTCTTTGCGGCGATAGGCTACGGCGGCGTTCAGCTGTCAAAGGTCATGCAGCGCCTTAAACTGGAATATGACAAGCGTTACGGCGCTAAGGCTGACGCTCAGGAAGAACTCAAACCCAGGATCATCAAGAGCAGTACGGGCGTTGTGGTAGACGGCATAGCAGACTGCGTGGTGAAGTTCGCACAGTGCTGTAATCCTCTCCCGGGTGATGACATAATCGGCTTTATCACAAGAGGTCACGGCATTTCTGTCCACAAGCGTGACTGCGTGAACTACATAAGTCAGTCACAGGACGAGGAACAGGCAAAACGCTGGATAGCCGTACACTGGGCTGAAACAAAGTCGGAGTCGACTTACTTCAAGGCGACCCTCGACATCATCGCTGTCGACAGGATCGGTCTGCTTGCGGACGTTTCTTCGGCGCTTGCGATGATAAACATTTACATCTACGAATCAACTTCAAGAGAGCTGAAAAACGGCAACGCGATCCTGTCTATCACGATAAGCGTGGCAGGCATGGAACAGCTTGCAGGCGTTATCAACAAGCTCAAAAAGATACAGAACGTCATTTCCGTTGAAAGAAGCGGTAAGTGAGTAATTTTTCGGACAGGACTGTCTTTGACGGGCAGTCCTGTTTTTTAAAGGATACAGAGGTGTTAATTTATGGAAATAATCAAACTTGAACCGCTGAGCATTTGCGATACGAACAGCTATATCGTTGCCGCAGAAACAGGGAACTGCGTGCTTATAGATGCTCCCGCAGAGCCTAAGTTCATGCTCAGCGAAATAGAAAAACGTGGGCTTACGCTCAAAAAGATACTGCTGACACACGGTCACTTCGACCACATCGGCGCAGTCGCAGACTTGGCGGAAATGACAGGCTGTGAGGTGTTTATACATGAGAATGACTTTGACAAGCTTGCTTTCGGTGACGGAATGCTGAGTGAGCATTTCAGAGTGAGAGGCTGCCGCACGTACAGCAAGGCTGTGACATTCGTTGACGGCGACATAATAAAGCTGGACGAACTGGAATTTGAAGTTTTGCATACTCCCGGGCACACCTCGGGTTCGGTATGTTTTATCATTGAGAAAGTCATGTTCTCGGGCGACACGCTTTTCAAAAGGAGTGTCGGCAGAACTGATATGCCCGACGGCGATTATGACACGCTCATGAAGTCGATGCGCACCATATGGAATTTGCGGGGCGACCTGCGTGTTCTCCCAGGGCATATGGGCGAGACAACTCTTGATGAGGAACGTTCCTACAACCACTATCTTATTCAGGCAGGAAAACAAAATGCAGCTGATCTATAAGGGCAACAGTTTCAAGTACCAGACGGAAGCTGTCATGAAGCTGTTTCTGCCTGCACAGCGGTTCGGGTTCACTTACTTAGATGACGGCGACACATTTGACGGCGAGGGCGACAGTGCGCTCATGACGCTGGAACGTGCGGACAACTGTGCTGACATAAGCGTGACAGTTTTTTTCGGCGGCAAAACGTCAGAAAAGCAGATGAAGTCTGAGGACATTTCGGACGATTCCTGCGAATTTCTCATGAGCAAACTGCTTTACCTCTGCATGAGTGAACTGACGGGAATGACTTTCGAGTGGGGGATACTCACAGGCGTTCGTCCCGTCAAGCAGGTGCATCGGCTCATGGAAAAAGGGCTTGACCGTGAGGGCGTTTTCTCGGCGCTCAGAGAGAAGTATCTTGTTACCGAGAACAAATGTTCTATCGCATATCAGACAGCCGCAGTCCAGAAGCCGATACTGGACAGGCTGAAACTCACAGGCGGAAAGACTTTCGGACTGTATGTTTCGATACCGTTCTGTCCGACAAGGTGCAGTTACTGTTCGTTCATATCACAGTCGGCGCAGGGGGCGGCGGTGAAAAAACTGATACCGCTTTACATTGAGAATCTTTGTGACGAGATACGCACAACTGCCGAGATAACCGCATCACTTGGCTTAAAGCCCGATACGGTTTACTTCGGCGGCGGCACTCCGACAACGCTTTCAGCCGAACAGCTCGCACGTATCATGCGCACGGTTGCCGAGAGTTTCGACATGAGCCTTGTCACCGAATATACGATAGAAGCAGGCAGACCTGACACCGTGACGGCTGAAAAGCTTGCGGCGATCAAGGAAAACGGCTGTACACGGATCTCGGTCAATCCGCAGACGCTCAACAACAGCGTTTTGCAGGCGATAGGCAGAAGTCACACGGCAGAACAGTTCTTCGAGAGTTTTGAGCTTGCGAGAAAAGCAGGCTTCAACTCGATAAACACTGACATCATCGCAGGTCTGCCGACCGACACGCCCGAAAGTTTCAGGGCGACAATGGACGGACTTATCAGGCTTTCTCCCGAGAGCATAACCGTCCACACCCTTTCGATAAAGCGTTCGGCGAACCTGAACAGTTCCGACGAAAAGCAGGCGTTCATGAAAAGCCCTGCTTCGCTCATGGTCGACCACGCCACCGAACAGCTCGGGAAAAACGGCTATCTGCCTTATTATATGTATCGTCAGAAAAATATGGTGGACAATCTTGAAAACATCGGCTGGGTAAAGCCCTCGCACGAGAGCCTTTACAACATCTACATCATGGAGGAAGTCCAGACGATAATCGCAGTCGGAGCGGCGGCATCGACAAAGCTTGTATTACCTGACGGAAACATCGAGCGCATTTTCAATTTCAAATATCCCGTTGATTACAATATGCGCTTTGAGACTGTCCTTAAACGCAAGGCAGAGATAAAAAACTTCTTTACAAAAAAGTAAAACAGATAAATTTAAAGTGAGAGACAGAAAATCTTATGTTGAAAAAGAATGAAATAATACCTCTTGAAATAACCGCTGTCACAAGCGAGGGGAGCGGTGTAGGGCGTTACGAGGGCATAGCTGTTTTCGTGCCCGATACCTGCACGGGCGACAAGCTGACCTGCCGTATCGTCAAGACGGCGAAAAGCTACTGCTACGGCAGAGCCGAGACTGTCACATCTCCCTCCCCCGACAGACTTGACGACACAGGCTGTGAAGTCAGCGTAAAATGCGGCGGCTGTTGTCTCAGGCATATGACCTACGAAGCAGAGTGCCGTGAAAAACAGCGCATAGCCGCCGATGCTTTCGAGCGGATAGGCGGTCTGAACCCCGAACAGCTCCCGATGCTTGCCGCCGAGAACGACAGCCGTTACCGCAACAAGGCTCAGTTCCCTGTGTCGCAGGACGAAAACGGCAGACTGTATTTCGGGTTCTATGCAAGGCGCTCGCACCGTGTCATCGGGAATGGCGACTGTCTGCTTCTGCCTGAGATATTCATAAATATTGCAAATGATATGCTTGATATATGCACAAAACATAATATAACTGCATATAACGAGGAAACTTCCGAGGGAGAACTCAGGCATATATATCTGCGGCAGGGCTTTCACAGCGGCGAGATAATGGCGGCGTTTATCGCAAAGAATGCCGACAGTGAAAGCGCTTACCGAAAGGCGGCGGAAGTTTTGTGCGAAAAATATCCGCAGATAAAATCATTCCAGCTGAACATAAACCCCGAACGCACCAATGTTATCCTTGGCAAAAAAACAGTTGTGTTAAAGGGCAGTGACTGCATAAGCGACATAATGTGCGGCAGGAAAGTGAGCATCTCGCTCCACTCGTTCTACCAGATAAACACCGCACAGGCAGAACGTGTCTACGCCTGCGCCGCCGAACTTGCACAGCTCAGACCCACCGACACGCTCTTAGACCTCTACTGCGGAGCAGGCACGATAGGGCTGTCAATGGCTGACCGTGTGAAAAAGCTGATAGGCGTTGAGATAATACCGCAGGCGATAGAGAATGCCCGTGAAAATGCGGCACTCAACGGCTTTGACAACACCGAGTTCATCTGTTCCGATGCGGGAAAAGCTGCAAAGCTGTTGGCGGAGCGTGGCGAACGTCCCGATGTGGTGATAGCCGACCCTGCACGAAAAGGCTGTACTCCCGACACTCTTGAAGCGATAGCGCAGATGTCTCCACGCCGCATCGTCATGATCTCCTGCAACCCTGCCACCGCCGCCCGTGACTGCGCCGCTTTGGAAAAGCTGGGCTACAAAACGCTGAACGTCAGAGCCGCCGACCTTTTCCCACGGACACAGCACGTTGAGTGCGTGATACTTCTGACACGTTTGAAAAATATATAATATATAAATAATCGTATAAAATTAGTTTTGGTTAATTTTTTGTGAAAGCTATTGCATTCTTTTCAGAAGTGTGTTATACTATCCTTGTGAGAACAGTTACCTATTGCTTATCAAAGTATATATCGGTCTGACGGTATAGTTTTGAACGATATATACATATTTTTTGATATTTGGTTAGCTTTATCTAATTATAGCAGGCTTTTCAGCTTGTTTATTTTTTATCAAATGGTTAGTTATTGCTAATTAATTGGAGAAGGTATCAGCTGTCGAAAAAAACGGCAGTTATATAAAAAGATCAGGGAGGATATGTATCAACATGAACAGATCAAGGAAAAATTGGGTCAGAGCCGTGAGCTTTATCATGAGCCTTATGATCCTGCAAGGAACAGCTGCTGCGGCGGCAATGACGGCATACGCCGAGAGTGATGACACGGCACAGACTTCCGAACAGCAGTCGGGCATCAAGCTTGTTTCGGTGACGGCTGAGGGGAGCAGAGGCGCTTACATCACCGCTTCTTTCGATAACAGTTACTCGGAACTTGTTCAGGTCGCAGAGGCAGGCGTTAAGGTCAACGGAACTAAGCTTGCCTACAACAGCAATTACAGCTACATAAGTTCTGCGGAGGTCGGCGAATGTATCGTCAGCGGAAGCACTGTGCAGTTCTACACCGCATCGCTTAACGAGGGCGAGAACACTGTTACTTTCACAGTTCCTGACGGCGAAGATGTTTCCGTCTGCCTTAAAATGTCAAAGAGCGGCGACTATTGGAGCGGTTACACTTACACAGTCGAGACCGTTTCGGGCGGCTCGGAGCAGACAGGCGGCGAGGAACAGTCTGCACTTGCAATAGACCTCAAAGATGTTTGCGCTGATAGTGACAATTCGCTTTACACAGTCGCTTCTTTCGGCAATGATTATGCTGAACTGTCGCAGATAGCGTCCGCAGGCGTTGTCTTGAACGGCACAAAGCTTAACTACAACAGTTCATACAGTTCGCTTTACTATGTGAACAAGGGCGACTGCATCGTAACAGGAAATACCATACAGTTCCATTCAAGCCTGCTTGCAGAGGGCGACAATACTCTTACTTTCAAGTCTCCCGACGGCGGTGAGGACAAGAGCGTTCACGTAACTATGTCAAAGGTGGAAGTTCCGCCGAAATATTGGTACGAAAGCACTTCTTACGATTATGTGGTAGAACTTGCAAAAGACGAACCGCAGGAAGAACCGCCGCAGGAGCAGGATCAGCAGCTGTTCGTGCGCATTGTCGGCGGTTTTGAACACAAGATAGTCGGTCAGCAGGACGATGTTGACGCAGTAAGTTCGGCAACAACGGGCAGTGCATCTTATATCAGTTCGTCAAGTTCCGCACACGTTGAGTTTGCTCTGACGGAAAAGGGCACTGCGCTCGAAGATGTTCCCGAAGAAGCGTGGGACAAGCCCGATTATTTCAAGAACGGCGACCTTCTGCAAGTTGACGGCGCAAAGTCGGAGATAGTCATTTCTCCCGAATGTGACGGCGTTTACGGCGAGATAAATCAGTTCAGCGGCGACCTGTTCCTCAGAGGTGTTCCCGAAAAGGCAGGCAGATACAAGGTATCCGTTCATCTTGTCACCGACAAGGGCGAAGCTTACAGCAACGAGGTAGATTATATCGTATACTCGGGCGAAGAAAAGCTTATCGATCAGCTGACTTACGATAACTGCGTTCAGACGGCTGACGGGAAATATATGTTCGACAACGAGCCGTGGAACATGAAGACTTTCGGCGGCGAGAATGAGACTGTGACAGTTCCCAAGGACATCAAGGCGTGGTACGGTTCACACGCTGTTCTTCCAGAAGTGAACTACGGCGAGATAGGCGTTACTGCGGCACTGTCAGACGGCGAGGAGACTTCCCAGACGCTCATCATCCCCGAGGGCTGTAACCTTACAATGGTGAACATGAAAGTCCACAGCGGCGTTAAGATAGTCGTTGAGAACGGCGCAAAGCTGACACTCCGTCAGACAACTGTTGAGGGCATTGTCGAGGTGGAAAACGGCGGAACATTCTCTATGGACTACAACGATTACGGTTCGGGTGAATGGCTGCACGGTTCGATGATAAACGGTCAGCTCCGCATGAAAGACGGTTCTGTTCTTGAAAACGCACGCATAACCGCTCACGGAAATTACCTTGCTGAGACTGAGGACGACACACGCCGCAACTTTGAGCCTGTTGTTGTCACCGAGGGCAGTGTTACTGTCAAGGGCGATGTTTATATCTTAGGCGAAGAAGCTCCCTCGGGCGAGAACGGACAGCCTGCACTCAGAGTGAGCGGAACACTGAACGTTCCGGAGGGTTCTGTGCTTGCCTGCTACGGCGGCGGAACTTCCATGCTCACAGCTGACGGCGGCGATGCGATACAGCTCGACAACGGCAGTATAACAGGCGAGGGAAGTGTTATCGCTATCGGCGGTTACGGCATGAACATCACGGGCGACACCTCCAAGGGCAGCGGCGGTGCGGCTGTCAGCGGAAAGGGAACTGTTGCAGTCGCTAAGGCATATCTTGAAGGTGGTTCAAGCTTCCATGAGGGTGCAGAAGCGCTCGAAGGTGACGTAACTGTTGCCGGCACTACTGCACGCAAGATAGTCAGCGGTAAGGGCGAGACTACCGAAAAGAGTGAGTTCTACTGGTTCGGAACGGGCGATGCTAACGGTATTGTTCCGCAGGTAGAAGCAACTCTTGCACAAGTACCCGAGAACGCTCCTGCCGATGAGGAAAAAGAGAGCATAAAGATCACTTACACCACGGGCAGCGGCAGTGCGGAACTCAGCTGGAACGCTGTAAAGGGTGCTGAAAAGTATGCTGTGTGCGGCTATGTGAACGGCAGGTGGCAGATACTTTCCGAGGGCGAAGAAACTTCTTACAAGCTTGACGGCTTAAAGGCTGGAAACGAGTACAAGGTCGCAGTTATCGCAAAGATAAACGGCAGCTGGAACTATGACGTTTCAAACGCTGTGACCATCTCAGCAAAGACGGAAGTTTCGTTCCCCGTGCTGACTGTCAGAGCAGAGAACAACAGATTCCTGCTCGACTGGACAAAGGTCGAGGGCGCTGAAAAGTACGGTATCGCCGTGTTCATTTCGGGCAAGTGGAAAGTTCAGGCTTACACCGATGCCGATGTTACATCTTTCGTTTCCCCGAAGCTTGGCAAGGGCACTTACAAAATGGTCGTTTGCGCAAAGGTCAACGGCAAGTGGGATCTGAGAAGCATTTCGGCAAGAGCTGTTGAAGGCACTATCTGAGAACTTTTTGGATAATTGAAGATAAGACTGTATGACTTGGACGGTCATGCAGTCTTTTTTTGTCGTATCTCAGACTGTGAGTTTCTATTTATTAACTTTTGAAATTACTATTGTACAAAAAAAACTGCTTATTGACAAGATAGTGTTCATATGATATAATAATAGTAAACAAATCATATGCTCGGAAAGCAGGTATATTATGGAAAATACAGAACAAAGACAGGAGACAAATAAAAAAGCACGCAAGATCACATTGATCGTATTATTGGTGCTGACACTGATATATGTAACAGTGAATATCGTATTCTGGCATAAAGGCACGCCCGAGCGTTTTTTCAAATACAAGATAACAGAAAAAGGCACTGTGGAGATATATTATTGCTCTGCTCCGTTTTTTCTGCTCAATATCCCCGACACTATTGAGGGCAAACCTGTTACATCAATAGGCGATGACTTATTTGAAGAGTCAGTGTTTGACAATGATAAGATAGTTGATAGAAAATATAATTTCATGAAATATTTTGTTATAAGTATTCATCTGCCTGATACCGTTGAGGAGATACATTATTGGGCATTTGAACGCTGCACTAATCTCATAACGATAAATATCCCGTCAAAACTCAAATATACAGAAGGGCATATCCTTGCCGACACTCATGTGAGAAAACTTGTTTTCCCCGAGGGCATTACCGAGATAGGCTGCAACACTGACTACGGAAGCTGTTACGATTCGTTTGCCAATATGAAGTATCTTCGCACGGTCGAATTTCCAAACAGTTTGAAAAAGATAGGCAACAATGCTTTTGCAAACTGCAAATCTCTTAAAAAGATAACACTTCCCGAAAGTATTGAAGAAATAGAATACGGCGCATTTCAGAACAGCGGTCTTACACAGTGTAATATTCCAAAAAATCTTGTAACGAACTGCGGCTGTATTTTCAGAGGAACTCCGTTTGAGGAAACTCTCGAAAAGGAAGCGGCAGACGGTTTTGTTATATTCAATGATGTGCTGCTTTACAAATATAGCGGTGATGATGAAAACGTGGTGATACCCGACGGCATAGAAACTATCTGCGGCAGAGCTTTCTGGACAGGTAAAAAGATCAAGACTGTTGAGATACCGAAAAGTGTTAAATATATTGGCGGTGCATTTCAATATTCTTCGATCGAAAGCCTTGTGATCCCCGATACAGTTGATGTTGAAAGCGATATGTCATTCTATTACTGTCAGGATCTGAAAGAAATAGTTCTTCCCGATAAATTGACGAAAATAAGTAACTGTGCTTTTAAGTATTGCACTTCTCTTAAAAGCATAAAAATACCCGATAGTGTCAAAACTATCGGCTGGTCTGCTTTTGAGTATTGCACTTCACTTGAAAGCATTACTATACCTGAAAGTGTTGAAGAAATAGGGGACAGTGCTTTTGCACGCTGCTCCGCCATTAAAAAGATAACAATTCCCGACGGAGTAAAGGAATTAAGCGATAAAGTATTCGATGACTGTAACTCGCTGGAAGAGATCATATTGTCAGATAATATATCTACAATACCGGACGGTGCTTTTTCAGGTTTAACATCACTTGAAAGGATACAGCTCCCGAAAAACTTGAAGGTCATTGAACATGGTGCTTTTTGGGGCTGTTCCCTTAAAAAGATCATCATCCCGGAAGGTGTTGAAGAAATAAAAAACAGTGTCTTTGGAGAATGCGGCTTGCTGGAAGAAGTAGTATTCCCTGAAAGCCTGAAAAAGATAGGTGAAGAAATTTTTTGGGACTGCGAAGCTCTGAAAACAATAACATTACCCGATAAAATTACAGAGATACCGAAATGCGCATTTCACAATTGTAAATCACTTGAAAACATACAGCTCCCGAAAAGCACGAAGATCATTTGTGACAGTGCTTTTGAAGGCTGTGATGCCATTGAGAAGATCATTATGCCTGAAAACGTTGAAGAAATAGAACAGCGTGCCTTTAACGGCTGCAGATCGCTGACGGAGATAGTATTTTCCGAAAATCTGAAAAAGATGGGTGAGGACGCATTTTTTTATTGTGACAGTCTAAAAGAAATAACCCTGCCTGACAGTCTTACCGAGATACCGGACGGTGCTTTTTATGAATGCAGTTCACTTGAGATCGTACATTTCCCGAAAAACTTAAAAATCATTGGCGAATATGCTTTTAATAACTGTTACTCTCTTAGAAAACCCGATATACCGGAAAGCGTTGAACAGATAAAAGATCATGCTTTCGGCTGATGCGATCTGCTTGCATAGGTGGTCTTAGAAAGGTTCTTAATAAAAAACTAACATTAAAAAATGATATTTGAACGGCTCGTTCAATACCGTACCTGAGATAATCCGAGACAAACGCATACAAAGCGGTCGGGAGGCGATCTTCCTGACCGCTTTTTTGTCTTGAAGTTTAAGGAGGTGTTTTCACACTTGAAATATCGTCCGATAAATGTTATAATAGGTAACGAGGTGAGTTTATGTCCACGATAATGATAGTTGACGATGATGTAAGCATAAGCGATATGGTCACAGAAGCGCTGGAAAACGAGGGCTACGCTGTCAGAAAAGCTTATTCGGGAACTGAGGCGCTCATGCTGCTTTCAGCCGTGACTCCCGACCTTATACTTCTTGACCTGATGCTCCCGGGGCTGACGGGCGAACAGCTTTTGCCGAAGATCGGCAATATACCTGTTATAGTTGTCAGCGCAAAAGCAGATATTTCCGACAAAGTTGGGCTTCTTATGGGCGGTGCTTCCGATTATATAACAAAGCCGTTCAATATAAAAGAACTGCTCGCAAGAGTTGCCGTACAGCTTCGTAAGAAAGAGACAGTCGACCAAAACATTATGACCGCAGGGGGGCTTTCGCTCTGCTGTGACACGCTGACTGTAACTGTCGGACAGACCGAGATACAGCTTACACGCACTGAATGTGCGATACTCAAACTTCTCATGCAGAACCCAAACACGCCTGTCGGCAGGACGACCATACTGGATAAGATAAGCTATGACACTCCCGACTGCACTGAGCGTTCGCTCAAACAGCACATAAGCAATATCCGCCGCAAGCTTTCGGCTGTGAACGGCAGGGACTATATCGAAGCAGTCTATGGTATCGGCTTTCGGTTCAAGATCTTGACGAAATCTTGACGTTTTCTTTGCCGCTTTCTTGACCATTGTGTGGTATAATGTTTTCAGAAAGGAAAGGTGATACTTAATGGAATACGTTCTGAAAACAAAAGAGCTGTGCAAAGATTATAAAAACTTCAAGGCACTGCAAGGACTGACCATGAACGTGCCGAAAGGCTCGATATACGGATTTGTCGGGAAAAACGGCGCAGGAAAAACAACGCTCATACGCCTTGTATGCGGCTTGCAGCTTCCCACAAGCGGAGAGTTCGAGCTGTATGGTGTAAAGAACACCGACAGGGCAGTTTCAAAGTCAAGGCGCAGAATGGGGGCAGTCATCGAAACTCCCTCTATCTATCTTGACATGACGGCTGAGGACAACCTGAAACAGCAGTACCGCATTCTGGGTCTGCCAAGCTTTGACGGCATAAGCGAACTGCTCAGACTGGTAGGTCTTGAAGATACCGGCAAGAAGAAAGCGAAGAACTTCTCGCTCGGTATGCGTCAGAGACTGGGAATAGCCGTGGCGCTTTGCGGCAGTCCCGATCTTCTGGTGCTTGACGAACCGATAAACGGTCTTGATCCGCAGGGCATCGTTGAGATACGTGAACTTATACTTAAACTTAACCGTGAACAAAAGATAACTGTTCTTATCTCATCGCATATCCTTGATGAACTGTCACGCCTTGCCACTCATTACGGCTTTATCGACAGCGGACGCATAGTCCGTGAGATGAGCACTGAGGAACTTGAAGCCGCCTGCCGCAAGTGCATGAGGATAACCGTTACAGATACGGCGGCGCTTGCAAGGGTGCTTGACGGCATGGGACTTGAATACTCCATGATAGACGACACTCACGCCGATATTTACGCCAAGCCGAACATAACTCAGCTGACATTGGCGCTTGCGAATGAGGGCTGTGAAGTGCAGTCGGTCGAGGAACATGACGAAAGCTTAGAGAGTTTTTATATTTCACTGGTGGGAGGCGGAGCAAATGACTAAACTGCTGAATGCTGAATTTCATGAACTTTTTAAATCGAAGTATTTCTGGATAACTTCTTTCGTGTGTGCATTTTTCGGAGCGTTCATAACGGCGGGAATGTATCTTTACCCAAATTTCAATATGCCCGAAAACAGCAAGGTCATGCTGACAAAAGAAACGATACTTGCATACGTCCCCAGTTTTGCGGCGATAGCAATGCCCTTTGCGGCGGCAGCAACAGTCGCACTTATCCTCGAATCGCATTACAGCCACGGAACTGTCAGGAATATGCTGACCTGCGGACACACACGAAGCGAGATATATCTTTCAGACCTTATCACAACTTCTGCGGCGGCGCTCATCTATTTTGTGATGAACCAGCTCCCTGTGTTTCTGATAGCGGTGTTTGCGTTCGGGTTTGACGGCTATTCGCTCAAAGCCGTTCTTGCATCGCTGTCGGTCATGCTCGTCATGTTCATAAGCACAAGCACTGTTGTGTCTCTGCTTCTGGGCAACAGCTTTGTCGGCAAAAAGGGAACTGTGCTTATCCTTGTTGTTCAGTATGCTTTCAACGTGACGATCGTAATGGGTCTTGAAAAGACGAACAACAAAGTTCTGGAACTGTTCACGAACGTTTTCCCTCAGAGCAGTATCTTTGATTTTTCATACATCGCTGTTGCTGACGGACTTGTTAAAAAGCTTGTCACTTCGCTGGGGCTTATCGTTTTGCTCAACATGATCGGTTTCTTACGTTTCAGGAAATGTGACATAAAGTAGGTGGAAAAAATGGTCATCGGTATTGCGGCGGCAGTTATTATCATAATTGCGCTTCTGGTGAAGATATATCTTCTTAAAAAAGCGGCGAGGGAAATAGTCGAGGGGCTTGCTGAAAAGCTCTCGTCTGACACGAATACGGTCATCGACATTTCCTCCCGTGACAAGGATATGCTTGACTTAGCCGACAGCATCAACAGTCAGCTGAAAAAACTGCGCCGTGAGCATTTGCAGTATCATCAGGGCAATACCGAACTTATGACCGCCATAACGAATATATCCCACGACATCCGCACGCCGCTCACTGCTATCTACGGTTATCTTGACATGATAGAGCAGACGGAACTTGACGAAAAACAGCTGAAATATATCTCCATAATGAAAGAGCGTGCGGAGATGATGAAGCGTCTGACCGAGGAACTGTTCAGGTATTCGGTGATAGTGTCGGAGGAGAACAGGAGCGTTATCGAAACGGTGAACGTGGGACAGGTGCTGGAGGACAGCATAATGGGCTATTTTGCGGCGCTGAGCGAAAAGGGGATAGTGCCGCAGGTAAGCCTTACCGAGCAGGCTGTTATTCGGGAACTTGACCGTGAACATCTTTCGAGGATATTCTCCAACCTTTTGAACAACGCTCTGAAATACTCCGACGGCGATCTTGCCATAACCATGACCGACACAGGCGTTATAACTTTCTCGAATACTGCAAAAGGGCTGTCTGCCGTTGAGGTGGAACAGCTCTTTAACAGGTTCTACACGGTCGAAGCGGCGCACCATTCAACGGGTCTGGGGCTTTCTATCGCAAGAACGCTCGTTGAACGCATGGGCGGGAGCATAACTGCGGAATATAACGACAACCGATTGGATATTATAATAAGGCTGTAAGTTCCTTGTTCGGATATTGTTTACGGAATGTTTACGATATGTTATTGATAATGGATAAACTATTGGATATAATTAAATTGTACTCAATCAAATTTAGCACAAACGTATTTAGAACAACTGAACAACATCTGCAAGGAGGAATATTCTATGGCACTGTATGACATCATCGTTAAGGACAACAAGGGCAATGACGTTTCATTGGGTGAATACAAAGGCAAGGTACTGCTCATCGTCAACACCGCAACGGGGTGCGGCTTCACTCCGCAGTATGAGGGACTTGAAAAGCTTTATCAGGAGTGCAGAGACAAAGGTTTTGAGATACTTGACTTCCCCTGCAACCAGTTCGGCAATCAGGCACCCGGCAGTGATGCTGAGATAACGCAGTTCTGCACGCTGAAATATAACACGACTTTCCCACGCTTCAAGAAGATAGACGTTAACGGCGAGAACGAAAGCCCTCTTTACACTTTCCTGAAAAAAGAGCAGGGCGGTATTCTGGGCGACAAGATAAAGTGGAATTTCACAAAGTTCCTTGTTGACCGTGACGGCAAGGTGATCGAACGCTTTGCACCCACTGTTACCCCCGAAAAGCTTGCCGCTAAGGTCAAGGCACTTTTATAAAGCTTTATAAACGGAGATGATGATATGTACGAAAAAGAGGACAAAAAATATGCACCGCTCTCATTGAAGAACCAGCTTTGCTTTCCGCTCTATGCCGCTTCACGCAGAGTGATCGGTCAGTACCGCACACTTCTGGACGAACTTGGTCTGACCTACACGCAGTATGTCACGCTCATGGTGCTGTGGGAGGAAGGTTCGGTGAGCGTCAAGGAACTCGGACACCGACTGTTCTTGGACAGCGGAACGCTTACGCCCGTTCTGAAAAGCCTTGACACGAAAGGCTATATCGTCCGTGAACGCTGCCCCGATGATGAACGTATCGTTATGGCAACTGTTACCGAAAAGGGAATGGAACTGCGTGAAAAAGCGCTCTCAGTCCCCGGGAAGATAGCAGGCTGTATCTGCCTTGAAGCGGAGGAAGCTCACGAACTTTACAGGATACTGTATAAAATTCTGGACGGTTTTGAGTGAATTAATTGAAATTGTTTAAAATTCAAGACTATACTGTGAACTTTTACTTGTTTCTCTTGCAAATAAGTTAAAATCGTGCTATAATTTGATTGTACAGATTTATGTACTGAATTAGTATACGCTTCGATTTTTTTGATATTTATGCAAGAGGAGAAATCGTCATGAAATGTCCTTTTTGCGGCTTTGCCGACACTAAGGTTATAGATTCCCGACCGAGCGACGCAAAAAAACGCCGCCGCAGAGAATGCACCAACTGCGGCAAGCGCTTTACGACTTACGAAGTCATCGAAAAGCCGCTGCTCATGGTCTATAAACGTGATAAAAGCTTTGAGCCGTTTGACAGGATGAAGCTGTTCAAGGGAATACAGAACGCTATTAAAAAGCGCCCTGTAAGCGTTGAGGACATGAACAAGCTTGTTGACGACATCGAGAACACTTTCGCAAACCGTATGCAGACCGAGACTACCACCGAGGAGATCGGTGATATGGTACTGCAAGGTCTGAAAGATTTGGACTATGTTGCCTACGTTCGCTTTGCGTCCGTTTATAAGGACTTTTCCGATGTTGAGGAATTTATCCAGATCATTTCCGAGTTGAAATAACAAAAACGCCGTTCGGGGCTTTTCCCGTTCGGCGTTTTTTTGTCAGAAATCTATCTCACCGAGTTCGCTGTTGCAGAGCGAGAACACTTGTTCTTTCATAGCGGTCAAAGCTTCGGGCGTGAGCATACCCGGCATGGCGACTATCATGAACAGCCGTCTTGCGGCGGAAAGTGCGGCGATCTGATGTTCGGCTTTTTTTATGACGGCTTGATCACTTGTGCCGAGATATGTCTCGATGAACACTTTCCAGATGCGCTTTATCTCGGCAGTCGTGAAATGCCTTAGCACAGGGCTTGCGGCGATAGCTTTTGGATTGTCGGCACGGTCAACGAACAGCGAATACATACTGCCCATGTCGAATATCGGGTGTCCCACGCCTGCCGTTCCAAGGTCTATGAACATCAGTTCGCCGTCCTTCACCATAACGTTTCCAATGTGGCAGTCACCGTGAATAAACGTGTTCCTGTCGGGAATTGACTCATAGAGCGCACGCAGAGTATCAAGTTCCTCGGGAGTGAGCGCCCCTGCAAGATAGGGCAGAGCGCCAATAGATTCATACTTCGTCAGTCCGAACTTGTCAGGGTCGGCTTCAACAGCGTGCATCGCCTTGACAGTCCTCGCAAATGCGGCGATATGCTCGTCAAGATGCGCCTTGTCATTTGCGCAGACGGTCACAAGATCCTCAGCGTCAAGCATTTCATAAACTGTTCCGAAACAGTCGCCGACACGCACGATGTCATAGGGAATAGCTGTCGGAACACCTGCGATAAGGGCATTTCTCGCCTTTTCGTTCTCACGGCTTATCACCAAATCAAAGCTGATGTTCGGGCGAAAGACTTTCAGGACAGTTTCCTCGTCCATGCGGAAAACATCGCCCGAAACGCCGCTCCCGATAAGCTTCATACCCTCGGTGCTGACTCTGCGGAACGCTTTTCTGACGTTGAACAGCTCGGTAAAGCCTGTTGTGTACAGAATTTCGTACACATCACGGCTGACGTTTATCAGCGGCAGGATCTTGTCCTGCGCCTTTCTCAGCTTCATCAGCACTCTCAGCCCTGCGCTGGAAATATATTCAAGTGCTTCTGCGTCAATGATGATGTTATCAAATCCGTCCTCGCCGACTGCCTCAAAGATTTGTCTTTCTGTTTCGGCGGCGTTTGATGTGTCTATCCTGCCTTCGAGGAATATTGTGAGCGTGTTATTTTCTATTGATGTTTTCATTGTGAACTGCCTCCTTGATAGATTTTATATTCATATCATAACACATATAATGCAATAAATCTGCAACAAAATGTTATCAAATTTTAAAGAAATATTGACGAAATTTGAACATTGATTTTGTGCAAGTATACAGTGTGTATCTTAAATTTGGATAAAGTCTACAATAATCACATGAAAATATTGTGAATATCTACATATATACTATCACTGAATTTGTTACAGATTTGTTGCACCGAGTATGCTATAATAAACAAAAAAACACGGAGGAATGTTAAAATGAATACAAACGAATCAAACGGCGTTCTGACAGTCTTTCTTGAAGGCAGAGTAGACACGAACAACGCCGCACAGACAGAAGCAGAACTTTTTGAAGCTGTGGGCGGCAGAACTCAGGGGGTCGTGATAGATGCCGCAAAGCTGGAATACATTTCCAGTGCAGGGCTTCGTGTTCTGCTCAAACTGCGCAAAAAAATACCTGACGGTCTGCCTTTTATTAATGTATCGAGCGAGGTCTATGAGATACTTGAAACAACAGGCTTCACCGATCTTCTCGATGTTAAAAGGGCGCTTAGAGAACTCTCTGTCGAGGGCTGTGAGAAGATAGGCGCAGGCGGTTACGGTACTGTTTACCGCCTTGACAGCGAGACTATCCTGAAACTCTATGACCACAGCACACCCGAATTAATTGACAGCGAGCGTATCATGTCTCAGCGTGCGTTCGTCAACGGTCTGCCAACTGCTATCCCGTTCGATATGGTGAAAGTCGGCGAAAATTACGGCGTGGTCTATGAGATGCTGGAATCTAAAACGTTAGCACAGCTTATCGACAGCGACCCTGAAAACTATGAGAAATTCACAAGGCTCGCCGCTTCTGAACTGAAAAAGTTCCACAGTGTCGAGATAGACGATGAACTGTTCCACGATAAAAAACAGCTGTATTACGATTTTTTTAATAATATTTCTGACTATCTGACTGACGAGGAAAATAAGATCATAAAGGATTATCTCGACAGTATCCCTTACAGAAAAACTTTTCTGCACGGCGACTATAATTTCAGAAATATCATGCTGAGAGATGACGAACTGATGCTCATTGATGTTGGCGATGCAGGCATAGGACACCCTGTTCACGATGTGGGTGGCGTGTATGTTTATCTGTGCTACATCAAGCGTACAGCTCTTTCCGATGAATACAAGAGAAAATATACAGGCTTTGACATTGAACTTACTGACAAAGTTTGGCAGGCTTTTCTTGAGGAATACTTCGGAACGACTGACAAAACACAGCTTGACCGCTATGTCAGAATGGTCATTCCTGCTGGCTACCTTGCAAGCATTTATCACTCTTTCCGCATAAATAAGAGCCTTTCGGAAGAAGAAATAAATAAACGTGTTAATATGCTCATCAGAGGGCTTCTTATTCCTGCTATTCAAAATTCTGTACCGCTGGATTTTTGATGTGAGGTGTTTATTATGACAGATGCTGAAAGAAAGATAGCACTTGACTCATCGGGATTTGTGGTGCTTGCCGAACAAGTTCCTGCGGTGGTGCAGGAGATACGCTATTATTCCACATACAACTTTATAGGCGACCGCATAAACGGCTACGAACAGCCCTGCGCACTCATCACGAAAGAGGCTGCCCGTGCGCTGCTGTCCGTCAGCAACGAGATGAACGTTCAGGGTTATCGGCTGAAAATTTTCGACACATACCGTCCTGCTTCGGCGGTGAAGCATTTTGTGATGTGGGGCATCGAGGATCTTGACCTGCGCATGAAGCCGTATTTTTACCCGACGCTCGAAAAGCAGGAACTGTTCGCAAAGGGCTATATCGCAAGCAAGTCCAGCCACAGCAGAGGAAGCACGGTAGACCTGACTTTGCTTGATATGAAAACGGGCAGGGAAGTCGACATGGGAAGCCCTTTCGACCTGTTCGATGAGATGAGCCACCCCGACTCAAAGGCTGTCACAGAAGCGCAGTACGAAAACAGAATGCTCCTGCAAAACGTTATGGTGCGAAACGGTTTTGAGCCGATCTACTGCGAGTGGTGGCACTTCACCCTCAGAAATGAGCCTTATCCCGATACTTATTTTGATTTTCCTGTTTCGGCTGATTATTTAAAGAGGTAAAAATAGTTTAGTCTGTGCCTTAACTGTGTGCTGATTTGTTACATATTTTAAAAGTTTGTAACAAAATAGCTTAATATCACATTACTAACACTGCATACACACTTTGATACCACAATAGATGTTTATAATTATCAAAGATAAAGCTGTAAACTCAAAAAAATATATGCAGTTTTCTTACAGTGAAACAGTTCTTTAAAGAAAGGATAGCAGACATATGAACCTACTTGAAGAAGCAATAATCTATTCGACTGTTATGTATCAGGGCAAAGTCAGAAGAATAAACAACACACCTTATATCCTCCACCCACTGGAAGTGGCGCATATCCTCTCGACAATGACCGATGATATGGAGATAATCGCCGCAGGAGTTCTGCATGATATTGTTGAGGACACTGACGGCACTATTGCCGAGATAGAAAAGCGTTTCGGCAGGCGTGTGGCTGTGCTTGTTGACGCTGTTACCGAAAATAAGTACGAAAACGAGGAAATGTCCGCAACGTGGAAGCGCCGCAAGGAGGAGTGCCTTGTCAAGCTGATAAGTTCTTCCGACCATGGCGTGAAGATGCTGTGGCTTGCGGACAAGCTTTCCAATCTGCGCTCGCTTGCAGGCAGTTACGGCGAAATGGGCGAGAAAATGTGGGACTATCTTCACGAGAGCGACCCTGCCGAACAGCTTTGGTACTACAAGACTATCGCCGAGGTAGTTGAAATGGAACTGAACAAAACAGGCAGATACAAGGAATACATCGACCGCATAAACTATCTGTGGCCGGGGACTTTTGATTCCTCAAAGGCGAAGTACAAGGAATACCGCAAGATAGATGTGTCAGGCTGTACACGCATCGGAAAGGGCGCAAAGGGCGAAGTGTTCCGCTATGATGATGAACTTATCGTCAAGGTATATAACGAAAAGAACACTTATAAAGATGTTGAGCGTGAGATAGCGCTTGCAAGAACGGCTTTTGTTATGGGTCTGCCGACTGCGATCTCCTTCGGCATCGTTTCGGTAGGAAAGGGCTACGGCGCAATGTTCGAGCTGATAAATGCAAAGACTATCTCGGAGTTTATCGCCATGAACCCCACGCATTTTGACAACTTTGCAGGGATAATGGCTGACATTGCAAAGCAGATACATTCCACCGAGCCTGACGATGAAAAGCTGTTCCCGAATGCTAACAAACAGTTGGAGGGCTGGGTGAAGCGTGCAAAGCTTGACGGCGAACTCGAAGCCGAACTTATCGGACGGATAAGGGCGCTCCCGAAGCCGAAGTATCTTGTTCACGGCGATCTGCACACCTCGAACGTGTTCCTGTCGAACGGAGAGCCGCTGTTCATTGACGTTGACCGAATGTCCGTTGGCGACCCTATTCTTGACATAAGCAGTATGTACCTGTTCTATGTGGGTTATGCTGTGCTTGACCCGAAAACGATCGAGAACTTTATGGGATTTTCGGCGCAGACGGCTGAGGCTTTCTATCACAGCTTCATAAAGCACTACACAGGAACTGACGACCCGGCCGTTACGAACGAGATCGACCGAAAGGCGGCTGTTCTTGCATATGTTCGTCTTATCGGACAGATAAAGAAAAAGCATCTGCTTTCCGACAGTGACATCGCATCAGTAGAACTTCTTACAGGAAAGATCAAAAAGTTATTGGAGTGAGAATGATTGAGCATTTACAAGATGAAAAACAATGATGGGCTTTATTACGAGGAACACGGAAACGGCAAGCCCGTTGTGATGATGCACGGCTGGACAAGCACTCATGATGTGTTTTCAAAGCCTGTAAGTTTGCTCTCAGGAAAAGCGAGATTTATCTGCTATGACCACAGAGGTCACGGCGGCAGTAAGGCGGCAGGCAGCAATACGGTAAGCGTTGAGATGCTTGCAGATGATCTTAATGAACTTATCGAGGGTCTTCAGCTGGATCAGGTCATATTGCTGGGCTGGTCCATGGGTGCAAGCACAGCGCTTACATACATCGGGAAGTATGGCTGTTCAAGGTTGTCACAGGTGGTGCTTTGCGATATGACCCCTAAAAAGATAAACGATGCGGATTGGCACCTGGGACTTTACAAGGGCGGCTACACCGGGAGCGACAGTCTTGCAGACAAGCTGAAGGACTGCAAAACGCTGTTTCATGAGTATGCCCTTAAAACCGATCCGAAACTGGAACGTGTCCCTGCTCCGCTTCTCAAAGCAGGGCTTAGAAAGAAACTCAAAGAATGTGACGAAGCAACACTTCTGAGCCTGTTCCACTCTATGAACGGTCAGGATCTGAGGAAAAATGTCGGGAAGATCACAGTTCCGCTGACATATTTTTATTCGGAACAGGGGACTCTCTATTCGCCTGAACTTGCGAAGTGGTACGGAGACAATGTGAACGTTCCGTATAAGTCTGTGGCATTTCCCGACAGCACTCACCTGTTTATATCGGAGCATCCGAAAGAATTTTCCGGTGAACTTGAAAAGCTGATTTGAGCCTGTATCTGCTGCATACAAATATTATTTAACATGATATTATTAATTAAAAGTTGAATGTAATCGTTTTCTATGGTATAATTATTAAAAAGAGAATGGCGGCAGTTACCGAAGTCATTCTCTTTTATAAACGCATTTTGTATTGTTTTATGGAGGAAAAAGCATGACAAGAGACGAGATACAGGCGCAAAGCCTTGTGAAGATACGCCGCCTCAGCAGGTGGATGGTCATAGGCTATGCTATCATGGTGATACTAGCCATATTTATCATTACAACTTTTGCCATAAGCCGCTATGACAACGTGCTGAAAGAAAAAGTCAGCACCATGACCGCTTCGCTGAACGTTCAGATGAAGCTTAACCTTGACAGCTATCTTTCGAGAATGGAGACTGTCGGAACGCTCGCATTCTCGGTGGACAACGCTTACACCTATGATGCGGCTGACCCTGATAACGATGAGTACGAAGCGATAGGCACGGAAAAGCAGATATCCGATGATCTTTACAGCCTTTGCCTTATGGAAAACTTTGTTGACTACGGCATCGTTTACCGCAACAACCACACAGTCGGCAAAGTCTCAAACGGCACAACGGCTCTTTTCGGCGACTCGCTGTTCAATGACCTTGAAGGCATGATAATCCGTGAGCGCACTCATGACGGCTGGTACACGGGCTATAAAAACGACTACGAGCGCATTTATTACGTAAAGCGCATACATGATAATGCGGTGTTCCTCATATCGTTCTACACCACCGAGCTTGAAGAAGTCTTTGACAACCCCGACACCATGAAAGATATGGAGATAAGGCTCACCGACAAGTCTTACCGCATGATATACAGCTCGGGAAAGGACGCTCTGGGTTCTGTTACTCCGAAAGATATTCTGCTGAGCGTCAGAGATCAGGACACTGCCACCGTTCTTGACGAGAACAACCTTTCAACTGTCAACATTACCAACGGCGACTGGTATGTTATCTGCTCTATCCCCACGAATATTATCCTCAAAGAAGCCGCCGACATGAGAAAGATAATCATTCTTATCGCAGTTATAGCAGGTCTTGTGGCAGTCGGGACGGGCGTTCTGTTCATAAGGAAGATCGCTGACCCTGTAAAGACTATCACTTCTTCGCTTTCCGATGAACTCAGAGAGGACGGCTTTGAGGGTGTTCTTGCAAGGCGTTTCTTCAACGATAAGTGTTCGTCTGTCATGGTAACTTCGGGTGCAAATTCCGTCCGTTCGCTTGCCGTGTTTGAGATAGATAACTATGACGAAATACTCGACAAGTGCGGAAGTGATGCGGCTTATGAACAGCTTACAAAACTCAACAACGTTATCAGGGAAGTGTTCGGTCAGCGTCTTGAAGAGATCGGACGCACGGGCGAATGCTCATTTGCAGTGTTCACCAAGCAGACAGACCACTCCGCAGGCGACTTCAAGGCGCTTATCAGTCAGGATTCACAGCTTGTCTGCGACAAGTTCAGGGAAGATATGCGCACAAGCACTATGGGCATTTTAAGCGTTACAGTTAGCGCAGGCGTTTCGGTCTATCCGTCAGCCGCTCAGAATTACGGCGAACTCAGAGAAAGAGCATACATCGCCCTCAGCGAGTCGAAAAAACAGGGCGGCAGCATCTGCACGGTCAGGTAAAAGGGGGCGAAAAAAGTTATGTATCTATTCAGAAAGACAGCGGCTGTTTTGTGTGCGGCTTCGATGCTTTCGCTCACAGCCTGCTCTGACAGCAAGATCGTCAAGACCTATGACAAGCAGGTGGAACTGAAATTCTCATGGTGGGGCAACGATTCACGCAACAAATACACCATTGAAGCGATAGAGAAATTCGAGGAGCTTCACCCCGAGATAAAAGTCGACATGAGTTATTCCGAATGGTCGGGCTATGAGATGCGAAATAAAGTTCAGATGATCTCTGACACCGAAGCGGACGTTATGCAGATAAACTTCGGGTGGCTCTCAGCATATTCGCAGGACGGCACGGGCTACTATGACATCAACAAACTCAGCGAGCAGATCGACCTGTCGAACTTTGAGCAGTCGGCACTTGACTACGGCATAAAGGGCGATGCGCTCAACGCCGTGCCTATCGCAATGAACACTCAGACGGTCTATATCAACAAGACTATATATGACAAATACGGTCTTGACGTTCCGAAAACGTGGGACGATCTGTTCAAGGCGGCGGCAGTTATGAGCGCTGACGGTATCTATCCCATGTCTGCGGCTTCAAAGTCGCTTTGGCTGTATCTTATCACCTACACCGAGCAGGCGAGGGGCAAGAGTTTCCAGACGGACAGCGGTGAACTGAACTTCAACGCCGAGGACTTCACCGAGATGTTCACATTCTACAAGCGTCTTGTTGACGAAAAAGTTCTTCCGCAGGCGGAGCATTACGAACGTCTCAGCCTTGACGACGAGGAATATGCGGGCTGTGTTGCGTGGGTCAGCGATGCGGCAAACTACTTCGGCAGTGCGATAGAAAAGGGAAGAACGATAGTCATTGCCGACTACACGACCATTGACGGCGGTTCGCAGGGCGCAGGCTGGTACGCAAAACCTGCCACGATGTACGCAGTCAGCAAGGACACCGAACATCCGAAAGAGGCAGGAATGCTTCTCGACTTTCTGCTCAACAGTTCCGAAATGGCGGAACTTCAAGGCGTTGAAAAGGGAATACCTCTGAGCAAGTCGGCGCAGTCGGCGATACAGTCCCAGATGAACGGCTTGCAGTATGACGCTTCGCAGAAGATGAACGGCGTTGAGATGCGTCAGCTGACGGCGGTCATGGAGGACGGCGACCTGATCGACGAGTTCTTCACAGCCTCGAATGAGGTTCTGTTCGATAAGGCGACTGTTGAGGAAACAGCGAATATTTTCTACAATACGGCTAAGGGGCACTTTGAGAAATAATATTGATAATCCAACTAAACCTTGCCGCTTATAATGCACTTGTAAATTCAAAATCATGATTTTACGGTGTTTTATTCTCGAAGCCTTAACTTATTTGGCAAGGTTTAATTGGGGGAGCAATAGTTCACAGCGATCGTCTGAGAGTTTTTCAGACGGTCGCTTTTGTTATTGTAAAAAAATCGGCGCACCCGAAAGCACGCCGAAAAAAGTTCATTCTTCCGTATATTCAACGCCGTCTATCTCAACGCCGCTGATGTTCTCAATATCGAGTATCGTTCCGAAGCGATAGCTGAATCTTCCCGTGCCGGGTGTGCCCGAATACTCACGGGTCGCATTCTCTGTATCTTTTACAGTATCCTCAATATCCGTTCTCTCGCCGTCTGTCGATATTATTATAAATGAATGTATAAATGCTTCCTCTTCATGACCGTCCTGCGGATATGCCCAGCTTTCGTCCTGTTCGCTCACACCGTAGGGAGAGAGTATCATTTCTGTTCCGTCTGCCGAACAGAGCGTTTTGCAGGGAACGTTCGGCACGGTCAGCAGGTCAAAAGATATGCCGTCATAGTATGTGAGATCGTCAACAACAACTCTGCCGCCATAGTCATCTGTTTCCCCTGTCTCAACAAATTCATAGAATTCCAGCCGCAGGGGACGGTTGCTGTCGATATAGGCATTTTTTATCGGATAGGTAAATGTACTTGTCAGTTCATAGTCACTGCGAGCCTCGCCGTTCCAACCCTCGAATCCTCCGCCGACAGGAGATATTTCCTCACCCGTGTCGGCATATACCAGTTTCGACATTGCAGTTTCAAGGTGTTCCTTGGCATCTTCGGTAAGTGCAGTCAGTGTGTAAACGCCCTGAGTGAAATTGCCGTCGCACAATTCAGTGTCCACTGTGAGCCTTATCTGTCCGTTTTCAACTGTCCGACCGCTTGCAAGTCCGTTTTTCTCCAGCTTCTGCACACCGTCCTCGGTGTAGTATATGCTCACCTTTTCACGGTGGGTCAGCTGTGAATAAGCATACGCCCCGACAGGTATCACAAGCGCCGCAGCCGCCGCTATCCCGACAGTGATCCTGAATATGTTCTTAGCAGGCTTTCTGCTCAGCGTTACCGACTGTTCACTGTTTGCCGAAACGATGAATCTTTCGTCCAGCTCATTCATTGCTCTTAATATATCATTTCCGTTCATGGCTGTACTCCTTTCTTCTCTAAAAATTTCCTGAGTTTATCTCTCGTTCTGTGGAGTGTAGTTTTGACCTTGCTTTTTGTGAATCCCATTTCCTTTGCGATCTGCTCCACACTTTCACCGTACCAGTAACGCTTGACGAACATATCACACTTATCACAGGAAAGCGTGTTCAGGAACTCGTTTATCAGCGCTGAAATAAACTTGTCGTCCTGTGAAGCACTGCGGCTGTTGTCGGGAATGCACTCTTCCATTTCATGAGTGAGTTCAACAAGCTGTGCCGAGCGCTTTGATGTCTGCTGTTTATCTATGATATTGTAGGCGGTGCATCGGCAGAGCCTTGCAAGGTATGAAAAAAGGTCATCGGGCTTTTGTGGGGGGATAGAGTTCCATGCTTTCAGATAGGTATCGTTCACACATTCCTCCACATCACGCATATCACTCAGAAAACTTTTGGCAAGTCCTTTCAGACGTTTTCCGTAGAGTTTTTCTGTCTGCTCAACTGCCAACTCGTTTCTGGACAAATACAGCTCCACAAGTTCACTGTCTTTTATATGCTCATCCATTGGTCTGACCTCCTTTCTTTCTTCACTATGATAATCAAGAAATGTGCAGAAAAAGTTACACTTTTTGAAAAAATCCTGAAAAAAGTCTTTGTGTTTCTGTCAAGATGATAAAAGTCATAAAGGTATACAAAAATAAACGTTTAAGTATTGACAATGAAAGGTTAATATGTTATAATATTTGTGTAATTTTTGTGATAAAGGAGAAACAAAATGAGAGATTTCGGTTCTTTTTTAAATGATATGGCTCCCGAACAGCCTAAGCCCGAACCACAGCAGTATCCCGATTATGACGAAGAAGCTGAACAGCAGGAATTTCAGCAGTCGCAGTCGGATATTCCCATGGACCCGGTAACGCCTGCTCAGGGCTATTCCGACTTCGGGTCTGCGCCTCAGCAAACGTTCGCTATGGACGAGCCTGTCGGTCAGCCTGCGCCTATGGACATGGGCATGAACGGCGGCATGGGTGGTATGAACGGCATGAACGGTGAGCCGTCAAATATCCCCATGGAGAGCGCCGAGCCTGTCAACACTCAGAAACGTTACAGTGCCGAGGATTACGAACGTGCCACCAACTACGATTACGCAACACGAAGCACTCAGGGAACGTATCAGACTATCCGTGAACGCCGCAGTACTTTAAGCAGAAACAGCGACGAAAATATGGGCATGGGCATCGTCGGAACTCTGCTGGGTGCAGTTCTCGGCACGGGCATCTGGTATCTGATAGGGCTTACGGGCTTTATCTCGTCATGGGGTGCGCTTGCTATCGTTGTGTGCTGTTTTTTCGGCTACACACTCTTTGCAAAGGGCTTTGGTGCAGGCGGTGCGCTGGTAGTCGGCATTGCGATAATCGTCTCGGTATTCTGCGGTATAAGACTTTGCTACGGTCATATGATCGTTGAATCACAGAAAGAACTGCGAAGCGACACAAAGCTTCTTGAAGAATATGATATGGAACCCGAGGACGTTTACGTTCCCACACTCGTTGAAGCATCTTTCACACAGTTCGGCAGTATAATCGACTCATACGATGATATCGGCGCAGTCAGAAAAGCATATGAGAGCGACCTCGGAACAAGCTATCTTTACACAGGTATAGCCGCTATCGTGTTCTTTGTAAGGCGAATGAGGCATTAAGAAAAAGCCGTCTGCCCTGATATAGATTTTTTCGCCATAGTATTTCCGATGCAAGGTCGGAAGTGCTATGGCATTTCTATTGACTTGTGGGCATTTTATTAAATATGAGCGCAAAAGAAATAGACCCCGTACAAACAACAAGAGCGTCAGCATTTGACTTATGGATCAAAGCGCCGATCCCTATGGTGACGTTTTTTTTGGCAACACCGCCATTATGGAAACCGAAATTGACGGTGATGTCGTAATGTACGGCGCTCATGCAGGTGTATTTTTGAGAAATCCGGAAGATGAGACAATCAAGTTCCAATGTCCCGAAGCACTTTGATGTGTGCCGTCCATGAATATCGGGCGGCTTTTTTCGTGTTGATTTCGTAAAATGTGCGGTCGGCGCTTGCATTTTTTTTGCAGATGTAGTATAATATAATGGTATAGATGATTTTTCGGAGGTGAGCATATGGACAAAACGGACAAGCTGCCCGAATATACGGTCGTGATGTCGGTCTACTCGGGTGAGAAAGCGCAGTTTCTGCGTGAGAGCCTTGTGAGTATGCTGACACAGACACACCCATGCACCGAACTGATATTAGTTTGTGACGGCAGGCTCACCGAGGAGCTTGACAGCGTTATCAGTGAACTTTGCGGCAAATATCCTGCTCTGCACATCATCGGGACAAAAGAACCGAAGGGCGTTGGAGCGTGTGCAAATGCAGCGCTCAGACGTGCAAAGACCGAGTATATCGTGAAAATGGATTCTGACGACATCTCACTTCCCGACAGATGCGAACGTCAGCTTCGGTATATGGCAGAGCATCCCGAAACGGATATGCTGGGCTGTTTTATCGAGGAATTCGATTCCGACAGCGGTGAACACATCGCCGAGCGGCGCACTCCGCTGACACATTCCGAGATAATGAAGTTTGCAAAGCGGCGCAATCCGTTCAACAATCAGACGCTTGTCTACAAACGTTCGGCGGCGCTCAGGGCAGGCGGTTACACTACTGTTCGGCGGTGCGAGGACTACGAATTTGTGGTCAGAATGCTCATGAGCGGCGCAGTCGGCGCAAATCTGCCCGAAGTACTGGTGCGTTACAGGGTCACGGACAGCAACCTGACACGGCGGCGTGACTTCAACAACACTGTAAGCTTCATCGCTGTCAGGCGGCATATACACAGGCTGGGATTTTCCTCATTTATGGATTTTTTAGTACCCTGTGCGGCACAGCTGGTGCTGTTCATGCTCCCGAGAAAGCTGACGGGGCTGTTCTACAAGAAGCTGTTAAGGAAATGATGTATGACTATTGATAAGGAAATTGCAGAACTATACAGCCTGTTCTTTGACGGCGAACCTGTCTCGTATACTTTTATCGACACGGGCAGGGGAGAGCAGGACTTTCGCAGAACGTTCATCATCACCGAGAAAAGCGGCGTAAAACGTGTGATAAAGCTTGCGGACAACGATTTCACTTTTCCTGAAAAAATAGCTGTGTGGCAGAGAGCTGTCACGGAGTATCGCAAACTCGGGTACTATTGCCCCGAGATATTCTGCGATAAGACGGGGCGTTTCCCGACTGTCCGCTTTGACGGCAGAAAATGTGCTGCTTATGCGGAAGAATTTTCGCCCTATAAAACAGCCGAGGACAGAAACGATGAAAATGCCGCAAAGACCGACTATGACAAGTATTTCGCCGACATCTGGACGATGACCGCAAAGGTCGCAGGGGAGTATTTTGACTATTCGGTATACCCCTCGGGGTACTGTCTGTTTGAACGGTTCTGCCCGAGCGACAAGGTCTATGAAGTGCTTGAAGTGGCGCTGGAATGGAAGAAAACTGCCGACAGTCTGCCCGAAAAGTTCAGGACGCAGACCGAACGCATATGGCGCTTATGGACTGAAAACAGGGACAGGCTCGAAAAGGTCTATCACACGCTCCCGACTTCTGTTTTTCAGGCTGACCTGAACTCCACGAATATCCTGCTCGATGATGAGGAAAAGTTCGTGGGGGTGTTCGATTTCAACCTCTGCGGCAGAGATGTTTTTCTGAATTACCTTATCCGTGAGATCGGAGATGACGAACCCGAAAAAGAACGTCAGCGCATCTGTCAGGCGCTTGAAACCGCACGGGAGCATTACACTTTTTCACAGGCGGAAAAGGACTGCGTGCTTATGCTCTACCGCTGTCTGAAACCCTTGTGGAATACGCTCAAAGTCACGGATAAAACTCCCGATGAAGAAATTCGGGCACAGCTTGACAGCGCCGAGCATAAACTGACAGGAGAATTTGATTTTTGTAAATATATGTAAGGAAGTAATAGCATGATTATAGATTTTCACACCCACGCTTTCAGCCCGAAGATCGCTGACAAAGCTATCGCACAGCTGTCCGAGCGTTCAAACCTTGAACCGTACACACGAGGGCTTACTTCTCAGCTTCTCGCACGAATGGACGAATGGGGCGTTGACAAGGCGTGCGTGCTTTCTATCGCCACAAAGCCTAATCAGCAGAAAATTGTCAACGACTGGGCGGCATCTCTGCTTGAAGAAAATGACAGGTTCATACCGTTCGGAAGTGTCAATCCCGATGCTCCCGACTGCGTTGAAGAAGTCAGCCGCATCAAGTCGCTGGGCTTAAAAGGCATAAAACTGCACCCCGACTATCAGAAATTCATGGTGGACGATCCACGGCTCGACCCGATGTATGACGCTATCGAGCAGAGCGGTCTGCCGCTTATCGTTCACGCAGGCTGGGACTGGGTGTCGCCCGATCTTATACACTGTCCGCCCGAACGTTCGGTCAAGCTGATAAAACGTCACCCCGACTTGAAGCTGATACTTGCGCATCTGGGCGGCAACGATCAGTGGCACTTAGTTCATGAACTGCTCGCAGGCATCGAGGGCGAAGTTTATTTCGACACGGCTTTCACCGCAAAATGCCCTGACAGGCTCATGGAGGATATAATCTCAAAACACGGCGCAGACAGGATACTTTTCGGAAGTGACAGCCCTTGGGAAAGCTCACAGCACATGATCGAAAAGCTTCTGAGGATAAATATTTCGGACGATGACAGGGAACTTATTTTAGGCAAAAATGCCGAACGTTTGCTCGGACTGTAAACAGAAAGGAAGATCACTATGCTTACAACTAAAAAAGTAGGAAACATAAGCTTTACCGCAAGCACCGACGGCGCAGAACTGCATTCTGTAAAAGTTGCTGATGAAGAATATTTATGGCAGTGCGGCGACGCATGGAAACGATATGCACCGATACTTTTTCCGTTTATATGTTCGCCGACAGGAAAGGTCTATAAGGCAGGCGGCGTGGAATATCATATGCCGGGCAATCACGGCTTTGCAAGAGACAGCGAATTTACGTTCGTTGGCGAGACTGACCACAGCGTTACTTATGAGCTGACTTCCGATGACACTACCCGTGAGTGGTATCCTTATGATTTCAGGCTCGAAGTCAACTATTCTATCGCCGCAGGCAGAGTTTTCTGCTCGTTCATGGTAACGAACACGGGCGATAAGGATATGTATTTCTATCTTGGCGGGCATCCTGCTTTTGCCTGCAACGTTGAGGGCGGCAAATGCCTTGTGAGATATGAACAGGCAGAAACGATCGTTCAGCCCACACCTGACGGCGAGCGCACAGTCCTCGATCACGAACGTGTTATCGAGATAAACAGGGAACAGTTCAAGTATGATGTTATCATGAAGGACGCTCCCGAATCAAAGGAGATAACCCTTCTGCGTGATGACGGCGGCTTTGTGAGGGTATATTTCCCGAACTCAAAGTGCATAGCTGTCTGGACGGCGCTTGACCCGACTGCGCAGTTTGTCTGCCTTGAACCGTGGACGAGCGTGCCTGTTTATGCGGACGATGAATTTATCGACATCGAGAAAAAGCCCCACGCAATAAAGCTTTCTCCCGATGAAGAATACTATTACACATTCTCGATCGAGGCAGGTAAGCACAAATGCGGGCAGTGATACAGCGTGTGACTGAGGCTTCGGTCACGGTGGATAATGAAGTTATCGGAAAGATAGACGGCGGACTGCTGATACTTTTCGGAGCGGCGGCAGGCGATACTGAAACGGACTGCGAAAAGCTTGCGGACAAGATAACAAGACTGCGCATATTTTCAGACGAAAATGACAAAACTAATCTATCAGTCAATGATGTGGGCGGCGATCTGCTCATCGTTTCGCAGTTCACGCTCTGCGCCGACTGCTCACACGGCAACCGCCCGAGTTTCAAGGGGACAGCCTGCGAGCCTGAGCGTGCCGAAAAGCTTTATGAATATTTCAAGTCGCTCTGTGCCGAACGCATAAGCGGAAAAGTTCAGTGCGGAAGCTTTGGTGCTGATATGAAAGTCAGACTTCTCAATGACGGTCCTTTCACGATAATCCTTGAATGCAAAGACGGAAAAATATTGTGAAATTTGGGTAATTATTACCAAACTATCATCTTAAAACACTTGGATTTTCACGGTTTTGTCATTGACTAACGGCGCTAAATGTTGTATAATTAAACTTACAGCCGAATAAAAACAGATAATGGCGCTTTTAAAGAAAAAGGGAGACTTTTTTACGGAGGGAAAAAATGAGATTGAAAAAATTGCTTTCGGTCATTTCGGCGGCGGCTCTTGCACTTTCGCTCGCAGCCTGCTCCATGCCGGGATTACAGAAGACCGATACCGACTTCTATAACGCTGAGCTTGATTACGAAGAAGCTGAACTTGGCGGCGAAGGAGTCGTTAACTACGCATGGTCGCTCAAACCGACTGTGCAGGCTGAGAACATGATCGTTTTTGACGGCAGTCAGATAGACCCTGACCGCTCTGACCTGAACGATATGTATGAACGTGTCGCAATAATCTGTCAGAATGGACAGTACGGTTTTATGGACTACAAGGGCAATCTTCTCGCCCAGCCAAAGTTCAAGTATTATATGCTCGACCCATGCGGACAGGTGGTGCTTTATAATGTTACCGATGAAAAGCACAATGTCCGTGAATACTGCACCATGGACAGCGATGGACATATAACCACCAGCTATACCCCCACAACAGGCACAAGGGTCAAGTATTACTACGATGTTGACAATCAGAAGACTTATATCTCCCGTGAGTCGGACGAGTGGAGAGTTCAGGCGTTCAGCGAAAGCAAGACTGTTGTTGCGGAAAAGGCTGACGTTTCCGAGGAATTTGGCAGGATCGAGGTCATCGAGTCTGACAGCGCTATCAAGCAGTACGGACTTGTTGCCGACAACAAAGTGATCCTTGATTTTGAGTACACGGGTTTCTATGCGCCGAGGTTCGAGAGCGCCGAAAAGACAGCCATTGCTCTTGAAAAGGACGGCAAATGGGGCTACTTCAATGAAAAGGGCGAAGAACTCATAAAGTTCAACTGCGAGTCGGTATACAGTTCCTATAACGGTGAACTTTCCGATGCGATAGATTCGGGACACCCCTATCTGTTCTCCGAGGACATCGTGGCGGTGAGCATCAACTACTCTTTCGGCTACTACAACCACGAGGGCAAGTGCCTTGTGCGTTCCAGCGAATTCAGTCAGGCAAGACCTGTTCACCACGGAAAAGCGTGGGTATGTGTTGACGGAATGTGGGGCGTTATCCGCTTCGGCGACGAGGAAGAAGAACCAGAGGAAGTAATAACCGTCACTTCTACGGCACTCACCACGACCACCACAACAGGCTGGACACAGTGGCAGAACTACAATACCACCACAGCTTCTGAGGAGAGCACAAGTTCCGAGGAAAGCGAATGGAGCGACACACAGCCTGCATGGACTGATACTCCGACCGATACTCAGCCCTACTGGGGAGACGATTCAAACACAGGCTGGACAGACACTGAACCCGTATGGACAGACACAGACCCCGTGTGGACTGACCCTCCTGTTATTGACGATCCAACACCTCCCGAGATAGTGGAATAACAAACACAAAAAACATATCAGCTCTGCGCTTGCGAGAAAAGTGCAGAGCTTTTTTGTACATTTTCTTCAAAAAGACTTGATTTTTTATTCATGATATGGTATAATGTTCTAAATGCAGGTGTTCTTTGCAAAGTATAATTAAAATATTTATATGTTGAACTTGCCGGTTAACAAAAAATTTACTTTCTTTTTGCTCAAAACGTTAAAATTCTGCCGAAAATCACTATTTTACTATTGCTTTTTTGTGCGGTTTGGTTTAAAATAAATATAACGGTCAGGCATTTAAAGCAGACCGTAAAATTTGCTCTTCGCTAAAATTTTAATATGAAACTTATATTGGAGGTATAAAGCTTATGAAATTTGCTGACGGATTCTGGCTCAATCAGCGTGGCTTTGAGGTCAACTACATGAATCAGGCTTATCAGGTTCACCCTATCGAGAACGGTTTTCTTGTTGTGGCAACACCTTCGGTCATCTATAACCGTGCGATGACTTTGGGCGGCGCTAATCTCGAAATAAGATACACTTCAACTCAGGAAAACTGCATCAAGGTGAGCATCACACACCACAAAGGCTATGCTGACAACGGTCCGCACTTCGTCCTGAACGAGGGCACTTTCAAGCCAACTGTCGAGATAACCGACAAACAGGCTGTGCTTATTTCGGGCGACACAAAACTTGTTGTTTCAAGAGAGACATGGAACTTCACATATTTCTACAAGGAAAAAAAGCTGACAAGCGGCGGCTGGAGATCGACAGGCGTTGTTTTCGAGAGCGCTTACAAGTCGCAGGCAAGGCTTGAAACTCAGGCAGATGACAGCTTCTGGAGTTATCCTGCCGATGCTCACCGCACCTATATCCGTGAACAGCTTGACACCACCGTTGGCGAGTATTTCTACGGCTTCGGCGAGAAGTTCACCACTTTCACAAAGAACGGTCAGAACGTTGAGGTCTGGAACGCTGACGGCGGCACTTGCTCCGACCAGAGCTACAAGTCCATTCCGTTCTATGTTTCTTCGAGGGGCTACGGCGTGTTCGTCAACAGTTCCGACAAGGTGAGCTATGAAGTTTGCTCCGACACCGTTTCAAAAGTCTCTATCACTGTTCCCGGCGAGAATCTTGAATATTTCGTGTTCGGCGGCGAGACTGTCGCACAGGCGTTGGAGGGTTACACAACTCTTACAGGAAAACCCAGCCTTCCCCCTGCATTCAGCTTCGGTCTGTGGCTGACAACTTCGTTCACCACTTCCTATGATGAGGACACCATAAACAGCTTTATCGACGGCATGGCTGAGCGTGACATTCCGCTTCAGGTGTTCCACTTCGACTGCTTCTGGATGAAGGAGTTCGAGTGGTGCAACTTTGAGTGGGATACCACACAGTTCCCCGACCCTCCCGCAATGCTCAAACGTCTGCACGAGGAAAAGGGTCTGCGCACCTGCGTATGGATAAACCCCTATATCGGACAGCGCAGCAAGCTGTTTGACGAGGGTATGGCAGGCGGCTACTTCATAAAGCGTGAGGACGGCAGTGTGTTCCAGTGCGACGAGTGGCAGCCGGGTATGGCGATAGTCGACTTCACCAACCCCGATGCCTGCAAGTGGTACGCAGGCAAGCTGAGAGCGCTCTGCGAAATGGGCGTTGACACGTTCAAGACCGACTTCGGCGAGCGCATACCCACCAAGGGCATCAAGTATTTTGACGGCAGTGACCCCATAAAGATGCACAACTTCTACACTTATCTTTATAACGAGTGTGTGTTCAACGTCCTGAAAGAATTCTATGGCGAGAATAAGGCTTGTCTGTTCGCACGTTCGGCGACAGCAGGCGGTCAGAAGTTCCCCGTTCACTGGGGCGGCGACTGCTCGGGCAATTACAACTCAATGGCTGAGGTGGTTCGTGGCTGTCTGTCTCTCTGCATCTCGGGCTTCGGCTACACTTCACACGATATGGCAGGCTTTGAAGCAACAGCAACTGCTGACATCTACAAGCGCTGGGCTGCATTCGGTATGTTCAGTTCTCACAGCCGTCTGCACGGCAATCAGAGCTACCGTGTGCCGTGGCTGTTCGATGATGACAGCAAAGCTCCCGATTCGTGCAGCAACACTCTGAAATTCTTCGCAAACTTAAAGGGCAGACTTATGCCTTACATCTGGGCGCAGGCTATAAAGACCCACGAAACAGGCGTTCCTGTTATGCGTGCAATGGTCATCGACTACGCAAACGACCCCACTTGTCTGACCCTTGACCGTCAGTATATGTTCGGCGACAATATCCTCGCTGCACCTATCCTCAACGATGAGAGCATGGCACTCTACTACGTTCCCGAGGGCAGATGGACTGACATCATAACAGGCAAGGTCTTAGAAGGCGGCAAGTGGTACAACCACAAGTGCAGCTATCTCGAAATGCCTGCACTCGCAAAGCCCAACAGCATGATCGTTTATGGCGACTTCAAGAAAGATATTGAGTACGATTATCTGGATAATTCCGAGATCGTTATCTATGAACTTGAAGACGGCAAGACTGCTTCTGCCTGCGTCTACGATACCGAAGCCAACAAGGTATTCGAGATAACAGCAGCAAGAAACGGCAGCGAGATCGCACTCTCGTTTACTGAGACTGCCAAGAGTTTCACCGTCAAAGTCTCCAATACCGATAAGTCTGTAAAGATCAACGGCGGAACAAGTGCAGTTATCAAACTTTGATGAATAACAAATAACAGTGTAACATTCTGCAAGTCGGAGTGATATGATCCCCTTAGAGTAGAAACACGAAAAAAGTGTGTAACTCTAAGGGGATCATTTTTATGTCAGAAAAAAACGTACAAAGAGTTGCAATACAAGATCACCATGAATGAAAGAGCGGTTACACATATTCTGCGGAGATCTTACATCATTTACATTCATCAAGTATGTCTTTGACTGAACGAACGTTTGTTCTGTTGTATCTGCCCATCAGTTTCAGGCAATCGGGTTCACCTTTTACAAGTCTGTTCGTGAACTCACCACAGCCAAGTGACACGGTGTATCCCATTTCGGCGGTAAGACGTTCGGTATCCTCGTTCGCAAAGCCGTAAGGATAAGCAATGACGTGGTGATCCTCCGCACCCACAATTGAAAAAAGCTTTTCTTCCTCATGAAGATCACCCCATAGGATACGCCTGTATTCCTCAAAACTCTCTCCGTCCATTGGCAGCATACCTCGGCGCTTATCAAGAGCGTGCATCGAATAGCTGTGTGATGCAAGTTCACATCTGCCGCTTTGAACAAGTGTCCGCAGGTTCTCAGGTTTCATATATGACCACACTTCGCTGGGTTCTTGTTCATCGCAAGCCGCCTCACACCATTCACCTACAGGTGCAAAAGTCCCTTTCATATCGTACTTTTCAAGAAGCGGAAGCACCACTGAGAAATTGTTGTAGCATCCGTCATCAAAGGAAAGTATCACAGGTCTTTCGGGAAGTTTGCCGCCGTCCACATATTCCTCAGCCTGAGAACAGAACACCGTTTCATAACCCATATCTTTGAGTGCGAGCAAGTCCTCTTCAAGCTGCGAGCGGCTTATGACATACTCTCCTGTTTCATTTCCATCCGGAACAACACTGTGATACATTATAATAGGAAGCGGCTTGCCCTTTGACTGCTGCGGTTCTTCTTCCGCAGACGAAACAAGTGAAAGAACTGCGACCGCCGCAGCCGTCACACCCATAGCCAAACTCAGACAAATGCTCCCTGAAAGCCTGAAAACTCCATACATTTCTAAAAACCTCCAAAAAATATTACGCAAATTGCAAAAAAATCTGAAATTCCTCTTGAATTTATTGTGAAAATCTGATATAATATATATTGTATAGAAAAAAATTTATGCCTTACGGGAGGGATATATCATGAAAACGATCAGGATCAAGATCACAATTGCAATGCTGGGACTTGTTATTGCAGTCATGGCGGCTCTGACAGGTATTTTTCTTTGGTTTTTCCAGAAGTCGGCATATGTGACGATAAGCAACTCGATCGAAACTCAGTCGAAACAAGCATCGATGAACTTTAACTACTTCATCAGCGAATGTGTCAGAGATGTTGGCAAGGTCACAAACGGCAAAGCCTTTGCAGAACTGACTACCGATCAGCAGCGTGCTGACTACATGACTGCCAACATGACCGAAAATGCCTATATATCAAATTTTGCGATATACGGCACTGACGGCAAGCTTGGCGCTCAGGTCGGAACGGTCTGCTCAAAGATAGTAACGCCTGATGATGTTGTTATGTCAGTGCAGCGGCAGGCTGTTATACTCACGACTGTTGCTAAGGATGAGGGAAACAGCTGTTTCTGTATCCTTATGCCGCTCGTTGAAAACGGTGCGGTCACAAGGATAGCCTGCGCAGCCGTTGACGTTCAGCTTGTCAACAACTCGCTTTCGTCCATGCTCACAGGGACAGGCTCGAATCTTATGGTGGTCGATAAAAGCGGCAAAGTGCTGTTCCACACGGGCGATCAGGCAACAGGCAGGAATTTTACCGAACTTTCAAGAACTGACAGCGATTACACCGAATTTGCCGACTCGGTCACTACTGCCATAAGCGGCAGTTCGGGCAGCGACACATACAAATTCAAGGGCGACATCTACGCAATGGGTTTTGACCCCGTGGACTATTTTGGCGCAACGCTCATTGCCTATGCACCTGTCGACGCATATACATCGCTGCTTTCGACATCAACTTTACGGACGATCATATTGTTCGTTATACTTCTCGGACTTATGACTGTTGCATTTTCGATAATATTCTCGAACAGGATCTCAAAGCCTATCGTTTCTACAACAGACCGTCTGCGCAAGCTTTCAAACGGCGATATTTCAACAAGAGTTGACGTTTGGTATTCTCGCGATGAACTGGGCATTCTTTCAAATTCTCTTGAAGAAACAGTTGTTAATCTGAGACAATACATCAACCTTATACAAGTAGCGCTCCAGCAGATAGCAGAGGGCAACCTCACTCACCGCATGGAGGGCAACTTCAAGGGCGATTTCCAGCGCATAAAGACCACTTTTAACGAGATATTTGAAAAGCTGACTATCACTTTCGACTCGATAAATCACTCTGCCGAACAAGTTACGAGCGGTGCTATTCAAGTTTCAAATTCCGCACAGGCGCTCAGTCAGGGCGCTACTGAACAGGCAAGCGCTATCGAGGAACTTTCCGCAACGCTTTCGGGCGTGTCCGATCAGGTAGTTCAGAACTCTCAGAACGCTGATGATGCTTATAAGATCGTAAGCGAGAACTCTGCCGCTATCTCGGGCTGCAATGATGACATGACAAAGATGCTTGACGCTATGGAACTTATCGATCAGACTTCCGATGAGATCGCAAGCATACTCAAAGTTATCGATGACATCAGTTTCCAGACGAACATCTTAGCACTCAACGCCGCAGTTGAGGCTGCCCGTGAGGGTTCAAAGGGATTTGGAGTTGTTGCAGACGAAGTTCGTCAGCTTGCTTCACGTTCGGCAGAAGCCGCAAAACAGACTGCCGCACTTATCAAGCGTTCCTCAGATGCAGTTGACAGAGGTCAGCAGATAGCTAAGGAAACAGCACAGTCGCTTGGCAATATCGTTGACAGCTCCGAAAAGATACGCAAGCTTGTCAAGGACATTGCAACTGCTTCCAGTGAACAGAGCGATTCTATCCAGCAGATAAACATGGGTGTGGATCAGATAAGCGCAGTTGTTGCGGCAAACACTTCAACAGCAGTCGGTTCGGCATCTGCTTCCGAGGAGCTGAGCGGTCAGTCGCTTATCCTGAAAAACATGATCGCACGCTTCAAGCTTACCGATAAAGATACTCAGGAAACTCCGCTCAAAGAGACAGCCGCAGACGATGAAGATGACGGTTACAGAGAGCCTGAGGACGAGGCAGACGGCGAGGACATCATTATCAATATAGACGATGAAGATGACAAGTACTAAACAGTAAAGAAAAATATGAAACAGGCATATTAATTTTCAAGGAGGAATTCACCATGAAAAGACGTATAGGAATACTCACAAGCGGCGGCGACTGCCCGGGACTTAACGCTACTATCAGAGGCGTGGCAAAGGCTTGCTACGAACGCTTCGGCAGCGATGTTGAGATAATCGGCATTCATGACGGTTACTCGGGACTTATCAACAATCAGTGCAAGCTGATGCAGCCTGCGGATTTTTCGGGGATACTCACAACGGGCGGCACTATCTTCGGCACAAAGCGCACTCCGTTCAAAATGATGAGAGTTGTCGGCGAAGATAATATCGACAAGGTAAAGAACATGAAGCATACCTACAAGGAGCAGAAGCTTGACTGCCTGCTGACACTCGGCGGAAACGGCACTCATAAAACTGCGAACCTGCTTGCGGAAGAGGGTCTGAACGTTATCGGTCTGCCAAAAACTATCGACAATGACATCTGGGGTACAAGCGTCACTTTCGGCTTCCACACGGCTGTTGACATTGCAACTGATGTCATCGACAGACTGCACACCACAGCCAATTCTCACGGACGTATCCTTGTTGTTGAGATAATGGGCAACAAGGCAGGCTGGCTGACACTTTATTCGGGACTTGCAGGCGGCGCTGACATGATAGTTATTCCCGAGATACCTTATGACATCGACAAGCTTGCGGCTGCCTGCGAAAAGCGTGCGGCTGACGGCAAGGGCTTCTCTATACTTGCTGTTGCAGAGGGCGCTTTCGATACGGAAGAGGCAAAGATGAAGAAAAAAGAGCGTGCTAAGACAAGAGCCGAAGCAGGCATCACAACAGCTTCTACACGTATCGCAAAACAGATCGAAGCTAAGACAGGTCTTGAAACAAGAGTCTGCGTTCCGGGGCATATGCTCAGAGGCGGCAGTCCAAGTGCCTATGACAGAGTTCTTGCGACACAGTTCGGCGTTCATGCAGCAGCGCTCATTGCAGAGAACAAATACGGTCTTGCAGTCGCAAAAGTCGGCGACAAGATCACGGCTAATAAGCTTTCTGACGTTGCAGGCAAAACAAAGTTTGTTCCAGCCGATGATCAGATGGTGAAAACTGCAAGAGAGTTGGGTATTTCATTTGGTGATTGACAATAATCATTTTTCAGATCGCTTATGCGGTCAAAGGTTTCTGTCGGCTGACTACACTCTGAACAGCCTTTGCAGAGTTGCAGCCGTCAGAGACTGCACTTTAAAAGTCGATATGCTTGCAGAACAGCTCAACGAGAACAGGGGTTTTGTTGTTGACATGATCTCGCCCGATGATAATATTGCAGAACATTTCAGGCAGTACCGCCCCGATGTTCTGATGATAAACGTTGACCAGCTGGGCAGTAAATATGTGAACAACCTTACAGTCAAACTGCGTTTGCAGCTGCCGTCAATGCCGATGCTCGTTGCTGTCGGCAGCAAGCATCATAAACTGCTGTCTGATATATCAGAGTTTTTCAGTGATCCTGTCCTGATAAGCGAACCCTCGTTCGACTTGTTCAGAATTGCCCGTGATCTTAGGAGCTTGCTCATGTCGAAAATAGTCGGCGGTGAGATACTGTATAAAAAGCTTTTCAATTTCACAATGCAGTTTTTCAGGCGGTTTGGCTGCGAGGATACAGATACCGAACTTCAATTTTTGATCCATGCGGTGGTGTATATCATGATACACCCTTACACCTATTTCACAACGCTGAATGAGCTTTGCAGTTCAATAAAAGACAACTGCGGAGAAAAAGAAGAAAGTGTCTCCGCCGGGATAAAGCATTGTTACAAGAGCATCGCCAAGGATATTTCAGATGAAGTAAAAAAGTACTTTTACGGCAGTTTTTTCGAGGAGAGCGGCAGAGCGGCAAGTGAGCTGGTATTTATTTACAAAACAGCCGAAATATTAGCGCCGACGTGCAGCACGATCATCGGAGTTATGCGCTCCGGATTTATTGACCGATGAAAGGAGCAACTGAGTTTGGAGCAGTTTTATTCATATAATATACCGCCAACGATGACACAGCCATCGGCACTGCACACGGTAAGGCGCATCAACAACGGCAGGATATGGTATACGGCGGTCATGCCGCTGCTTGCAATGTATATCCAGTCATACGCCACGAATGCTGTTCTGGGTGCGCTTGTCTGGACGGCAACAGCGGCGATGTGCGTTATCTCACTGATCTTTGACAGGCGGTATCTTGAACGTGAGGGCATCGACATCGGGAGTTTAAGTCCGTTTCTTGCGCTGCTTCCGCCGATCTATATGTACAAGCGTTTCAGGATACTTGGTATGCAGTCGGCTGCTCCGATAGTCTGGGCTATGATATTCGCTTTTGCGCTTTATGCCAACGGTTTCACACGCTATTATATGCTTGACAACAACGCATATGCAGAATTTGTCAAGCTGAAAAAATGGACAGATATAGTTGCGGTGAAAAATGAGATAGGCGATAAAGAAATTGACAGAGAGATAGGCAAAAGTCTGAGGGCATATGCTAAAACGTTCTCGGAGGACGCAAAAGTTGAATGGACAGTCGAGCATTCGGGCAAGACCACAAAAGTCACTGCTGCCTGCGAGAAAGCAAAATTTACAGCCGAGTTCGAGTTCGACTATGACGGATTTGGTGCAAGCGACACCTATCTGAAAAAGCTGACACTTGACGGCAAAACCTACAAAAACAAAGATGCTGCCAAAAAGATCACAGCGATCCTTGAAAAACTTCCGAATGACAGCAGTTCTTCCCAAGCTGACAAGAACAGTTCATCGAAGAAAGACAAGGACAGCAGTTCAGACAGCAAAAAGTAAGAACCTGTCTTCACAAGAAATGTACGTGTCTTTTCAACGATATTCAGTCGCTTTCTGCGTTGAAAAACCTTGCAGCACAACTGCGGTTTTTCGCCTTGAAATCGACTAAATCTCGCTGAAAATCCACAAACATTTCTTGTGAAGACAGGTTCTGAAAAAGCGACAGCGAATAAAAAATTCCCCGATGGTCTTTGAATGACCTTCGGGGAAAACTGTTTGTCGGGAATTATTTGCTTTCTTCACCCTCGTGAACGGTGAGGTTCTTTGCGATAGCCCACTTCATTACTCTTATCTTGCTGCGGTCACTGCCTGTTTCGATAAGCACTGTGTCGTCCTTTATCGAAAAAATAATGCCGACGATACCGCCGTTTGTGATAACTTCGTCGCCTATTTCGAGGGAATCACGCATCGCCTTTTCTTTTTTCTCCTGAGTTTTCTGCGGACGGATTATCAGAAAATAGAAAAATACGATGACCAGTACGAACATGATAATCGTTGACCACATAGAAGCACCGGCACCTGCTGCGGAAAATAATGTTAATGCACTCATTTAACATAGACCTCCTATAACAATCTTCAAACTAACAAATTTTATTATAACATAGAGTTTAGCCAAATTCAAGTGCTTTTACAAATTGTTTTCATTTTGCACCAAAACAAATGCCGCTCTTGACAAGCTGGAAAAAAGAGTGTATAATATCATAGTAAATTGATAGAAATGAAACCTGCTAAGAAAAATCAATATGCAAAACAGCCAAAGTTGAAAGTACA
>CAMVRM010000010.1 GCA_947169885.1 uncultured Ruminococcus sp. | reverse complement strand
TGGGACTGGGACAAGTTCTATGAGATGTGCGTTGATTTTACCGATCAGGAAAATGACAAATGCGGTCTTGACGGTTACGGCTACACAAATGCGATCTGTGAGACGAGCGGCAAACCGATAATCAGCTATGAAAACGATCAGCTTATAAATAATATGCGTGACCCTGCTATTGAAAAGGCTCAGAATTTCATGTATGAACTGGGCAAGCAGAATGTCATGTTCGACCGTTCGACCAACGGCTGGTACACAAGAGGTGACGGCACAACAGGCATGGGCTTAGGCTCATATCAGACGCTGTTTATCCCTGTCGGCTTGTGGGCGCTTGAAGTTCCGCTCTCATCGACCGAACCTTTCGGCGACATGGAAGCAGGCGAGATAATGTTCTGCCCGATGCCGAAAGACCCCGACAGCGACAAGTACTACATAACCTCCCGAATGGAGGGTTACGTTATGTGCCGCAACGCACCGAATCCCGACGGTTTTGCGGCGTTTATGAATTGTTCCATGGTATGCCGTGACAGCACGAAGAATATCAAGGAAGAACAGCTCATGAATGAGTACAAGTGGACTCAGGAAATGGTGGATATGCGCAACGAAGTCCTTGAACTTTGCAAGACGAATCCCGTTGTGAACATTTCGTCAGGCGTTTCGAGCGAACTGAATGCCGCCATGCAGAACGTCACTCAGGCGACCATGGTAACAGGCGGAAACTCCGAGACATGGACTGAGTGCATTGAAGAATATGAAACAATGGTGAATTTCTACATAAAGGAAACAAACGAGAAGATCAAAGAAGTCGCTGAAACAGGCGAATTTGATCCGAACGCATAATCAAGCTCTCGAGACTTCCATTTAATATTATCGGGAAAAGCCGTTCGCAGGTAAAAAATGCGGACGGCTTTTCTCTTTGTGTTTATGCTGTTTTTCCAGCGGTAAAGGCTGTTTCAGGAGATACCCTCAACAAAGCTGACAGGAATGCCGAACATAATGCCTGCATTTGGTTTTGAAAGATCGCCTGTCACGCTTTTGATAGCCTGTTTAACGTCATCGACCTGTTCATCGTTCACGATGATAAAGACGGTCTTTGACTTGTGTGCTTCGTCCTCGCCTTTGAGAATGCCTTTAAGCAGATGCACCATTGCGGCGTTCTGATTCAGGCGTGTGAGTGAACGAGCCATTCCCTCCGAGTCGATCGCCGTTGCACCTCTTATTCCTGCGTCAGCGAGTGCCTCCATTATGCTGTCCACCAGTTTGAGCTGTTTTAATACCAAAAATATTGCCTGCATTATTATCAGTCCTTCCTGTTTTATAAATTTTTTTATTGTTTACCGTTTTAGAATGTATACGCTTTAAACTCCGAAACTTTACGGGTGAGTTTTGGGTATTTTATGTCCTTCACCAATGGGAAAACCTTTCTGGAGAAAGGTTATTCCCTCTGGACTCTCTTTCCAAAGACTTTTGGATCTCCGGCGAACACGCTTTATTTAAGCTTAAATTCAGCTGCGTTCCAGTCGTCAAGACGGCGCTCCTCTATAAGCTCAAAGCCCTGACTTTTTATAGCTTCTATCACTTCTTCACGCCTTGCATCTATTATCCCCGAAACTGTCAGCTTGCCGTTCGGTTTGAGAAAACTCCCGAAATACGGGCTCATCGCAATAAGCACGTCAGCAACGATGTTCGCACTTACCATGTCGAAACCGCCGCCGATCTTCTCTCTCAGCCGTTCGCTCGAACTGATGTCGCCGCAATAACACTTGAAAACGTCCTCGCTGAAACCGTTCTTCTCAAAGTTCTCTTTCGTGATGCGCATACTGTCGTCAGTGATGTCGACCGCCGTTACCTCCGATGCCCCCAGAAGCATTGCACCGACCGAGAGTATACCGCTTCCGCACCCGAGGTCAAGCACCCTGTCGCCCTCACTGATGTATTTTTCGATGAGTTCCAGACACAGGCGAGTTGTGTTGTGCTGACCCGTGCCGAAACTCGATGCAGGGTCTATTTCCAGTATCTTCCTTGTCTCGCCCTCGGGAACAGCTTCCCATGACGGCTTTATCAGCAGTTTTTCGCCTATCTCGATAGGTTTGAAGTACTGCTTCCAGTTGTTCGCCCAGTCCTCGTCACGAATGCTCCCCAGGTCAAGTTCCAGCCGTCCGAGTTTGCCCGTGCTGTCTGCGGCTTTAAGCTTTTCGACAGCCTTACGGACTTTGTTCAGCATTTCAGCGCCCTCATCGTCCTTTTGCAGATAGAGCGTGACAGTTGTTTCACAGTTTTTCAGCCCCATGAGATCATCGTCAATGTAGTCCCAGTTGCCCGTTTTATCTGCGAGGAATGCCTCAAAATCCTTGGCATCCTTGATGACGAATCCCGTTATCCCGAGTTCCGTGAGCGTTCCTGTAACAGTTTCAACGCCCTCCGATGAGGTGTAGATGTTTACCTCTGCCCAATCCATAGCATCAATCCCTTTCAAAGTTGTTATATAATTATAACATAAAAATAAAGTTTTGTAAAGGGTGTTTTTGTTATTTTGTGTATTACAGATAAAAATGTATAATTAGATCTGTCCACCAACCTGTTTTTATTGCAGGGGCGCACCTATGTGTACGTCCCTGCGGCTTTATATAGGTCTGTTATACTGATGCTTATTTTGTTCCAAAAAATCAGGCTGCAAAGAATTTTTTTATGGCTTTGTAGTCTCCCGAGGCATATCTTTCTGTTCTTTCGTTGTCAAGGTGCATTTCAAGCTCGCTCTTATCCCCGTTAAGCCAGAGAAATATCCACGAAAGCCACTCATTAAGTGTGTTACCTTTGCGTGTGAAGTTTGACTTAACAGTTGAGTTGTTGTCTCCGAGATAGCGGGATTCTGACGAAACTTCATCGATCGCTTGGCGGAACAATTCGTTCAGTTCAATGTACTCCATGCTGTCATCATAGCCTTCTTTGACTTTTGTTAAAACTGCGAGCATATTCTCGATCTTGCGTGATACTTTAATGTTGTTCATTTTTTCATTCTCCTTTTTTAATCAAATAGCTGTTCGATGGTTGCGCTGTCTGCGAGTGCCCTGCGCTCCGAGATATTATTAATAAGATGTTCATACAGAGGTTGTTCATTGTTGTCTATGAGCCATGCGGGGATAAGATTCTCTGTATAGTGATCTGACTTGACACCGGTTTGGCGACAGAGCTTGTCGATTACCGACTGATATGTGATAGACTCAGATTTACTTACATCTTTTACAGACTGGGCGAATATGGTTTTGATCGAGTTCCTGTCAGCGTTCGGAGTGTTTCTGAACTTATAGCGCACTGTTTCCAGTACTGCAACGATCTGCTTGATTTTGGCGGACGGTTCGCCAACATTAGTCTGCTGTTCTGCGGAGATGATCTCGGGGAATTTTGGCAGAAATTCCCGAGTAGTTCCATCGTTATAGTGGACGACGATCTTGCTGATCTCTTTGCTCATTTCCTTTAAAAACATATCGGGCGTGAAGTCATTCATGGTAAAATACCTCCAAGTATAATATTCGTATTTGCTTATTGTAAACTTATTATATCATACTTATTTGCGGCTGTCAAGTATTTTGTTAAGTATTTACTTGCTTATTACTTAAAATCAGCGTTACGCCTAAAATATTGATTATTTTATTTACGATTATGTGCATAATTACCAGATTTAATAAAGATACATCTGTAACATAGAATAGCTATTTTGTGCATTACAGGTAAAAATGTATAATGTGTTGATTTTTGACAGCGATATGCTTGTTTTTACTCCACAAAACCGACTTTCTCTGACATATTAGTTAAAAAGTATGTGAAATATAAAAATATTACTTGCAAATCTTACGAAAATATGGTAAAATATTTTATAGATTATGCGGCATAAGAACAGCTCTGAAATGTGGAGCTGTCAGCCGTTTTTTTGAAAGGATGATCGTTATGGCAAACAGAATGATACTCAATGAGACTTCGTATTTCGGCGCAGGTGCGATTTCCGAGATCGTGACCGAGGCTAATAAGCGTGGCTTTAAGAAGATACTTGTGGTCACTGACCCCGACCTGCTGACTTTCGGCGTTACGAAGAAAGTCACCGACCTGCTTGACGGCGCAGGCATCGCTTATGAAGTGTTCTCGAACGTTAAGGCTAACCCGTCGGTTTTCTGCGTTAAGGCTGGTCTTGAAGCGTTCAGGGATTCCGAAGCCGATTCGATAGTTGCAGTCGGCGGCGGTTCGGCTATGGACACCGCAAAGGCTATCGGCATTATCTCTGCGAACCCTGAGTTCTCTGACGTTGTTTCGCTTGAAGGCGTTGCTGATACAAAGAACCCAAGTATACCTATTATCGCCGTTCCCACCACCGCAGGAACGGCTGCCGAAGTAACGATCAACTATGTTATCACAGACGATGAGAAAAAGCGCAAGTTCGTTTGCGTTGACCCTCATGATATTCCCGTTGTTGCGGTAGTAGACAGCGATATGATGTCCTCTATGCCCAAGGGTCTGACCGCTTCGACCGGCATGGACGCTCTCACACACGCTATCGAGGGCTATACAACTCTTGCCGCATGGGAGCTGACCGACACACTGCACCTCAAAGCTATCGAGATAATAGGCAGATCGCTTCGTGCGGCAGTTGCAAATGACCCCAAGGGCAGAGAAGACATGGCGCTCGGTCAGTATGTTGCAGGCATGGGCTTCTCGAATGTTGGTCTGGGTGTTGTTCATGGCATGGCGCACCCTCTCGGAGCATTCTATGACACTCCCCACGGCATCGCAAACGCTGTTCTTCTGCCGTATGTAATGGAATATAACGCAGAATTCACAGGCGACAAGTTCAAGCACATCGCTGAGGCAATGGGTGTTGACACAACAGGCATGGACGAAGCCGCTTACAGAAAAGCAGCCGTTGACGCTGTTCGTCAGCTGTCAAAGGATGTTGGCATTCCCGAAAAGCTTCACGAGATAGGTGTTAAGGAAGAAGACCTTCCTGCACTTGCGCAGTCGGCATTCGAGGACGTTTGCACAGGCGGCAATCCTCGCCCCTGCACAGTTGAGTCGATACTCGAAATATACAAGACGGCTTATTGATAATTATTGATTCTGTCATTTTTCGTTTAAATTCTGCAAAAACCTTGATTTTCTTACTTTAATGTGATATTATTTTAACAGACATTAAAAATCTGCTTCGGGGGGAAGCAGATCAGGTGTTGGGGTAAAATGCTTATTGAGCCGTCAGCGAACGTTTGCTGCGGCTCTTTTTTCATCAAGATGTTGGAACAAATAAAAAAGAAAAGGTGTTCGGCAAGCGGACACCTTTTTTGTTATAATATCTTATCTGAAATTCTCAAACAGATCAGTTGTTTCTTGCATTTCAACTTTTCCGTTGGCGGCGTTTATCACCTTTTCACGGAAAGCGGCGCAGTCAGCAGTCCTGACGATGACCGACAGGTTCACCGAATCGGCGAAATCCTCAGACAGTGTTTTTGCACCGAGTTCGGGCAAGAGTCTTGCTAAACGCCCGTAAAGGTTGTAGTCGCACTTTATCTCAAACTTTGAACAACTGCACATATCCAGTATCTCGGCATCAGAAACGGCGTTCTTGCACGCTCCCGAATAGGCTCTTGCAAGCCCGCCCGTGCCGAGCAGTATTCCGCCGAAATAGCGTGTCACTACAACACAAACGTCAGTCAGCCCGAAACCTTTAAGCACTTCGAGGACGGGCACGCCGCCTGTTCCCTGCGGTTCGCCGTCATCACTGTAACGGCTGGTGTTGCCCTCACGGAGAATATATGCGTAGACGTTGTGGCGAGCCTTGCGGTTGGCGGCTTTTACGGAATTTATGTGAAGTATCGCTTCTTCTTCTGTTGAAACGTGAACGAGTGAAGCGATGAACTTCGACTTCTTCTCCTCCAGTTCGCCCACAGATCCAGCGGCAATTGTGCGGTAATCGTCCATGACAAACCCCCGATGATTTATTCAGATAAAAGATCATAGATAAAAGATAACAGATATGGTGTGCGCTTTGCGCCGATTATAAATGTATGTGCTGTTGCTGATAGTTTAACGTACAGCCTAAACCAAAATGAAAGCCCCGAGCCGCACAAACTTTCGTCTTAGACAAAATGAATATGCGAGGGATATGAGCCGTCCGCCCGAGGACCCCGAGGACTCCGAGGACAAAAAGGGCGGCATTTTTATTATGCCGCCCACGAATTTGCATATTTGCAATAGTCAGATGTGACAGGATCAGTCGAGCTTGAATCTCTTCTTGAATCTGTCAACACGTCCGCCTGTATCAACAAGCTTCTGCTTGCCTGTGAAGAACGGGTGGCACTTGGAGCAGATTTCCACCTTTATATCCTTCTTGGTCGAGCGGGTCTTGATAACGTTGCCGCAAGCGCAGGTGATGGTGGTCTCCTCGTAAATAGGATGAATGCCTTCTTTCACTTTTAACTCCTCCTTCCGAACAAGATTATTCCTCATAGAAGCCCATCAGAGTAATGTTCGGACAGTAGTTCTATGGTGTGATCGTGATAATTGCCTTTTCAGACTAGAATATTATACCACATATCCAAATACTTGTCAAGTGTAAAATTCGATAGTTCACGAAAAGTTTACGGATTGAAATACTTGTATACCATTTTTGATATGTCGATGATATAGCTGTCACAGGTGTAGGCATATCCCTCGATCTCGCCCATGACAACAAGTATATAGTCGCCGCCCTTTGAGTAAACTATCGCCGCATCGTGGTTGAAATCATCAGTTTCACCCGTCTTGTTCGCAAACTTGACACCCTCGGGAAGTCCTGCGGGTATCTTTGTGACGGTCTTTTGCTTTTTGAGCAGTTTCAGTATCCACTTTGAACTTTCCTCAGAAATGCACTCGCCCCTGTAAACGCTCTCCAAGAACTTTCCGCAGTCCTTCGGGCTTGTCATGTTGTCCTCGATGCCTGTTCTGCGCACCTGATACGCCCAGTCGTTAGACAGTTCGTGAGTCTGCTGAGTGTCCCAGTAGTTGTTCTTGATGCACCAGTCTGAGATGTAGCCGTCGGGGAGCAGCTCAACAAGCGCATCGAACGCAAAGTTGTCGCTGTACATTATCATCTGCTTTTCGTCCTCACGGACTTCTTCCTGAGTGAGATTGCCGTCCTCAACAGCCTGCTGTATCGCCGCTATGCAGTAAAGCTTTATGAGCGATGCCGCATACATCTCACAGTCGTTTATGACTATCTCCTCGCCAGTGCCTAAATGCTTGACGTACACCGACCACTTGCCGTCTGCATTGAGCAGTTTGTCCATTATCTTTTCTTTGAGCGGTTGGAGGTTCTTAGTCGGGTCAGTCTCTTCCTTCTCGGGCTTGCTCTCGGTCTCGGCAGGCGCTGAACTTGTGTCGGCAGAAGCTGTCACGATGATCGGAACAGCTTCATCGGGGCGTTCCTTGCCACGTTTTATCTCGCCTGCTATCCGCACGATCATGAATATCGCCGCTGTGAACATTCCGGCAACAACAAGCGCCATGACAGCTGTAAGCACAGTTTTTCTGCTAATGTTTAGTTTCATATCTTACTACTCCAAAGGCAGCAGTTCAAGCTTCTGAGCCGCCGCAAGCTGAGAATTTTCATAGCGTTTGTCGCCTGTAACATCACGGATAACTTCAAGAAATTCGGGAAGCTTTACTTCACGTTCAATGCTGTCAAGTTCTATTTCCAGCACCGCAAGTTCTTCCGAAAACGGATAAATGTCAAGCTCAAAGGTCTGCCCCTCAGACTTGAACACATACCTCGTCTTTTCGATAGGCGGACGGTCGGGAGAAGCTTCTCTGATAAGCGTTTCATACTCCTCACGGTTTATCTCACGCTCTATCTCGATGCGCTCACCAAAGGAAACATCTGTCTTTTCGGTGTAGGTGTAGACCCAGCCGTTCTGCTCACTGCCGCGCTTTCTGACACGGCGTTTTGCACCGCTTTCGGGAACAGCAAGATATGTCTGAAATATCTCCGTGTGCGATGCGCCGATGCTTTCAAGAAGCTGTGCAGTCGGGCGCTTTATGATATATTTTCGCTCTATCTCTCTGGGAAGATCATTATTCATTTTCAGCGTCCTCCCCGTCGTTTAAAAGAACATTCACGCCGTAAGTAAGCGTGAGCAGGCTGTCACCTAAGTGGACGTTTTCCACGATAATATCGTCATATCCGATCGACAGGTCATAGTGCGAAAAGTTCCAGAACGCTTTAACGCCAAGGCTCACCAGCGTGTCAGCCGTGTCCTGCGTTGAAGCTTTCGGAATGCAAAGCACCGCCACAACGGGGTTGTTTTTCTTGCAGTATTCCGCAAGTTCCTCCGAGGGCTTAACTTCCAGATCGCCGACTTTCAAGCCTGCAAGTGCAGGGTTGCTGTCAAAGATCGCTTCAAGCTGACAGCCTCTTGTGTCAAAATTTATGTGAGTGGCAATGGCACGTCCCAGATTTCCCGCACCGATCATGATAGTGCTGAATTTGCGGTCAACGCCCAGTATCTTGCCTATCTCATGCCGCAGTTCGTCAACATGATAGCCGTAGCCCTGCTGACCGAAGCCGCCGAAGCAGTTGAGATCCTGCCGTATCTGCGAAGCGGTAAGGCGCATTCTTTGCGAAAGTTCTCTTGACGAGATCCTGTTCACGCCCTGCGCTTTAAGTTCGCCCAAAAATCTATAATACCTCGGCAGGCGCTTTATGACCGAAGCCGAGATCGAACCATTTTTTGACATAATGTCTCCGTCCTTTTGTGAAATAATTATCAATATATATTATACAACTGTTTCAGGCATTTGTCAATAAATTAAGTGCATATTTTATTTTAAGTAAAAACAGACACAAAGGGAATATTTTTCCCGATGTGCCCGAAAATTTGTTTTTTATCAAAAATACTTCTCCGAATAAAACTGCGGAACGTATTCCTCTTTCGCTGACGAGCGTTCCTGCAAAAAGCCGTCAAAGCCTGCCGCCTCGACTTCCTTTACAACGCTTTCATACTCGAACGCCGAAAGCCGCCTGTTTATTTCCCTGTGTTCCTGCGCCTTGTGCATAGGCGTGTACTGACACATAAGGCTCAGGAGCAGTTGGTCGGGGGAAAATTCCTCACGAAGCCGCCGTATCAGTGCGATAGAATCGTGACGGCAGGAGGGGAGTATCATGTGGCGGACGATAACGCCGCTTTTCATGATGCCGTTTTCGATGACGGGCTTTCCTGCGATGCGCACCATTTCTCTCAGCGAGGAAAAAGCCGCTTCGGGATAGTTTTTCGCCGAGGAATATTTTTCCGCAAGCGTGCCGTCAAAATATTTCAGGTCGGGCAGGAATATCTTTACTCTGCCGTCAAGCAGGCGCAAAGTTTCGGGTCTGTCATAGCCGCCCGAGTTCCACACAACGGGGATAGTGAGCTTGTCTCCGAGAATTTCCAGCGCCGAGACTATCTGCGGCGTGAACTGTGTCGGCGTGACAAGTTCCAGATTGTGAACGCCCCTGTTCTGCATATCGAGGAACACCTGCGCAAGTTCGGGAACGGTCAGTTCAAAGCCTTTGCCGCCCTGTGAGATCTCGTGGTTCTGACAAAAACAGCAGTGCAGAGTACAGCCGCTGAAAAAGACTGTTCCTGCGCCGTTTGTGCCGCTTATGGGCGGTTCTTCCCACATATGCGGTTCAGCTCTTGCGATGCGGACGTTCACGCCCTCTCCGCAGAAGCCCCTGCCCGATGTTCTGTCAGCGCCGCACATTCTCGGGCAGAGTGTGCAGTTTTTCATGTATGTTAAGATGTCTGCTGTCATGAGTTATAAAGCTCCGATGCGGTAATATCGAACACTGCCTGAACGATACTGCCGTCAGGTTCAGCATATTCAATGGTACAGCTGTAATACTGGACAAGTTTAGCCATGGGAAGTTCGGGCAGGTCGCCGCTAAGTTCCTCTCTGAAAGTATAAACGCATATGCCGTTAGTATCGTAGCCGAGAAGCGAAACAGACTTACAGCGGCAGTTTATGTCGGCGTGGCTCTGGTCGGCGTAGACGAGTTTCACTTCATAAAGTCCCCATGTGTCATCGGAAAGCGAGTTATCGAAAAGTGTGATAAGTTCATTTTCGGGGGAAGTCTTGACCATTTCGGCGGAATTGCCTGTGAATTTCAGCTGAACGTTTCTGCCGTCAGCGTCTTTTAGGGAAGTTGGGAACGGCTCACGCCCATAGTTATAGTCAAAAGAAGCGCCGTCAGCGCCGTTTTCGTTTTCAGCATCGTAAGAGTAGCCCTCAACGCCTGCAAGTGTCATCAGCTGTGAAAAGTCGAGATAGCAGTTAAAAACGTGGCGTTCTTCCTCGCTGCCGTCCTCGTTTATGGTGTCAAGAACGAGCAGATATTCGCCGAAGTCCTCCGTGACGAGCAGGGGGAACTGGTCGATGTAAGTATCGGAGTAAGCTTCTTTCGATTCGCAGTAAACTGCATTTTCGCTGTCGGTACTCATAAAGTCTGCATTATTAATAAGGTATCCCTCAGTGTCGAGCGTAACAGTGCAGAAAAGAAGCTTGAACTCTTTCTGCAAAGTTTCTTCCGACATCTGATAACCGAAAAACTCAGCGATAGAGCGAGTGTCCTCGGGATTATTGAACGTATCGGCGCATTCAATATTGCTTATCGTTAGGTATATCTCCTCATCTAAGGGGTCTTGCGAAGCAAAATGAAGTGTGCCGTCATTTTCGTCTGTTAAGAGCGGTTCTTCCTCCTCTGACATATCGGGCAGGCTTATATCTCCGAACTCTGCGGCGTTGGATTTGTCCATTTTGTCTTTGACGGTATTCTTTAAGTTCGAGATCGTGACAATGGACGTTATAAGAAACGGCATCAGGAACATAAGCACAAAGACGACTGCAAACAATTTAGGCAGTTTGACCGCAGGGCGTGAGCCGTCAGAGCGGTGCATCTGATCTGCGCTGGTGAAGTATCTGCTCCCTGTTCGGTACTGCGTGTAGTTTGCGGAACTGTTGGAAGTTTTGTAACTGCCTAAGTCGGGGACTTTGTTCTGCGGCTGAGCAGGGGGCGGCGTGCTTGCCTTTTGATAAGTATTCGGCGGTGTATCCTGAGAAAAGCTCCGTTTGAAGCTGTCGGTCATATCTCTGAACTTTTCGCCCAGTTCTTCGGGAGTAGCGGAAGTCTCCTGACGCAGCTGTTCAGCGATAAAGCTGTCCTTTTCGTCGGAAGTGTCCTTGAAGTGGTTATGCTGTTCACCGAAGCTGAAACAGTCAATATCATCACGGGCGGTAAAGCATTCGGGGCAGAGGTCGGAATCCGACTTCTTGAACACATAACCGCACGTCTTGCACTTGTATGCCATTTTTTGCCTCCTTGTCTTTTTGTTTGTTGTGTTTTGCGAAATGTCCTGTTCGGACATTTGTAGTTCTTTTTTCAGTTTGTTTTGGTTTAAGTCGAGTGGTTATTAAGGCGTGTAAACTACACGCCATACAAGCCGATACACGCCATAGGTACACGCCAAAAACAACGTATTTACGCAGTTTACACGCCTACACGCCATTTTTGTCAGTCACCCTTATATTATGTATGTGCAGAATATCCCTTTTCAGTGTCATGATTTTGTATATACTTGATTTCAAGTAGGGCGACTATATCCCTTTTCAATGTCATGATTTCAGTGTCATGATTGTGGCGCATCTCCAAACTTGATGAATGAAAAACAGTTGACTTTCACCGCTATTATAAATTGTGTGAGGATAACGCTCTGACTGCCTTGAAACATGATACTTTTATTTCATGGTTCAGGCAGAATGAAACGGCATATCAAGTATGATCTCAATATTCCGAGTGGGAGCAGGAATGTCCGAGGGTTCAAGAGTATCACTGTAAAATATAAAGCAAGTTGCTTTTAAGGCGTGTAGGCGTGTAAAGCACGCAATTGCGAGCTTTTTGCCGTGTAGGTCAGGCGTGTGACCGCAGAAATGGCGTGTAAACTACACGCCGTCAGACACTTTACACGGCATAGGTACACGTCCAAAACAACGTATTTACGCAGTTTACACGCCTACACGCCCTTTTAGTCAGTCGCCCCTATATTATGTATGTGCAGAATATCCCTTTTCAGTGTCACGATCACGGCGCATCTCCAAACTTGATGAAAAACAGTTAAGACAGGTTCTTATTGCTTATTTAAGTATATTCCTCCGAACGGCATATCACACATTTCTACCGCTTTTCTCGCTTTTTCCTCACTGTTAAAAATGCCGAAACACGCCGAACCGCTTCCCGTCATCTCAGCACCCAACGCACCGTACTTTCGCAGTTTGGCTATCGCCGACTCAACAGATGTCAGTCCGCAGGTATCGGTAAACGCATTATACAGTGCCTTGCCCAGCTTCGCACTTTCGCCGCTTTTCAGTGCAGTCCCGAAACGTTCATAGTCGCCTGCGTTCGGTGTGCCTTTATCGTCAAACAGCTTATACGCCTGCGGAGTGCTGATAGCGTCATTCGGCTTCACGACCGCAAAATATACACCGTTCAGCGGTTCAAGCGGTGTCAGCTTCTCGCCGATGCCCTCACAAAGCGCTGTACCGCCCTCAATGAGAAAAGGCACGTCCGCACCGCACATCGCCCCGACTTCACGCATCTCGTCAGCGCTCATGTCAAGGTGGAACAGCTTGTTCATGGCTCGTATCGCCGCCGCACAGTCGGCACTTCCGCCGCCCATGCCTGCCTGCGAGGGTATCTTCTTTGTGAGTTTAACGTCTATCCTGCAATCGGGCTGGAAATAGGCGTAACTCAGCACCGCAAGTATGCCCTTGCAGATGAGGTTGCTGTCATCGCAGGGAACGTCCTCACGGTCACATGAAAGCCCGATGCCTACACCGTCCGTGAGTGAGAATTCCAGCGTGTCGCACAGGTCTATCGTCTGCATAACGGTCTTTAAGTCGTGGTAGCCGTCAGCCCTTTTCCCCGTAATATCAAGGTAAAGATTCAGTTTGGCGTAAGCCTTTTCGGTCAAAGTCTGCATTTTTTATATCCTCGTATTTTTATAAATAAGAAATTAGAAATACAGAGCGCTTTAAAAACTTTCTTATTTCTTCATTCTTATCTCTTATTTAAACTATCATTCTCCGCATAAAAGCTGCGGTGTAATAACGTAGTAGGTTTTTCCGTCAGAAACGAACATTCCCGAAACGTATCTTGCAAAGCTTTCGGAGTTTACAGCAGGCGGCGGAGCAAGTTCGCTTTCCAGCCGTACCGAACCGCAAACTTCATCAACGAGTGCCGCACATTTTTCATATCTGCCTTCCAGCCCCTCGGTAAGCTTTGCGACTATAAAACAGCTGTAAGCCCCTTTAACGCCGCCACCCAGCCCGAAACGCCTTGAAGTGTCGATTATCGGGATAGCTTCACCCTCGGAAACATATGTTCCGGGCATATAATCGGGGAAAGAGGGCGCAGCCGTAACAGCCTTTCCGTCAGCCGCTTCAATACGTATCACGTCATCGAAATCGCAGGCAAAGTCAACGCCTGCCGTTTTGAATGTAAGATAGCTTTTCATTTATTTCCACTCCATAAGCTTTTTGCGAATGTTGAAAGATATGCTCCCAAGTCCGCACTGTTTGGCGACTGCGCCTGCTTCAAATGCGGCTCTCGGCATTCCGTATACCATTGAAGTTTTTTCGTCCTGTCCTATGGTGTAAGCGCCTGCCTGCCGAAGTTTGAGCATACCGTCAGCGCCGTCATAGCCCATTCCCGTGAGCATAACGGCGATCATTCGGTCGGCTTTGAGTTCTGCCGCCGAAGAAAACAGTACGTCCACCGAGGGACAGTGACCCGAGATCTTTTCACCCTCAGCCGAACGGATAACATAACCCGAGGTGCTTTGAGTTATCCTCATGTGTTTTGCGCCCTCTGCTATGACGATCATTCCCGTTTCGAGTGATATTCCGTCTTCTGCACGCTGAACGTTGAGTTTGGATTCCTTTTTGAGCCGTTCAACAAAAAGCTGAGTATACCCCGGGGGAAGATGAAGTGTCACGGCAGTCGGCGGCATGGAGCTGTCAAAGCCTTTGAGCAGAACGGGGAGCGCATCAGTACTTCCTGCTGAACCGCCTATGAGTATCAGCCTCCTGTCAACCGCTGTCGGTCTTTCGGCGGTGCGGCGAAGTTTGTAGACTTTGCCCTCGCAGGTTATCTCACGCAGATTTGCGGCGTTTGCGAGTGCAGAACCCAGTGCCGCACGAAATTCTTCGAGAGCGCTTCCGTTGGGTTTCAGTACAAAATCAGCCGCTCCTGCCGCAAGCATAGTTGCCGCCATGCCCTTGTGAGTGGTGCAGGCGATAACGGGAATGGCGTACTGAGGGATAAGCTTTCTGAGGAACTTTGCGCCGCCCAGCACAGGCAGTTCAACGTCTAATATGAGCATATCAGGTTTGAGTTTTTCGATTGCCGCAACAGCTTCATAAGGGTCGCCTGCCGTTGCGCATATCTCGAAGCCCTGCAATCCGTTCACGATGTTTTTCACAAGTTCGGTGTAAAGAGGGGAGTCATCAACGATAAGTATGCGTTTTTTCATTTTCATTCCCTCCTTAACATTTTTCGGTAAACAGCCGCCCGTTCACGTACATAGGGACTGCCCTCGGGGAGCGTTTCGGCGTGTCCGATATAGAGATAACCGCCGTCATTCGTAGCGTCATAGAACCGCCTGATAAGGTCACGCACAGTCTCTCTGTCAAAATAGATCATAACGTTTCGGCAGATTATCAGGTCGAATTTTTTCTTGAAGCTGATATTCTCCATAAGGTTGTGGCACTTGAAAAGCACCTGCGAGCGAAGTCTTTCATTAACGGTATAGATGCCGTTTTTCTCGGTGAAGTATTTTTTCTTCCATGCTCTGGGGAGTGAATCAAGCGTTGCTGCACCGTAGCTGCCCTGTTTGGCTGTAAGGAGGGCGTTGTGGGAAATATCGGTAGCAAGTATGCGCCTGTCCCAGCTGTTATTTTTGTCCTCGAAGTAGTCCTCCATACAGCAGGCAAAAGTATAAGCCTCATGCCCGAAAGAACAGCCTGCGCTCCATATGCAAAGTTCATTCCGATCTATCGTCTGTTCGGCGTTCGGCAGGAATACTTTTGTAAAGTGGTCAAAGTGTTCCTGTTCACGCATGAAGTAGGTATAATTAGTTGTCAGTCGGTTGATGATGTTTGCCATTTCAAGTTCGTTGTCAGCCGCAAGCGCAGTTGAAACAAAGTCCGCAAAAGAGGTGAACCCCCTGTCGAGGACATAGTTATAAAGCCGACTCTCGACAAGCGTTTTCTTATCACCGAGATTCAGCCCGTATCTTTGCTTTATACAGCTTGTGAGCCTGAAAAAATCCTCGTCCTTCATCGGTTCGAGGCGCTGTGGAAAAAACGATGTCACAACAACTCACCACTCTTTTTCAGATAACAGTTAACAGATAACAGATATGGTGTCCGCTTTGCGGACGGATATAAAAGAGTTGAACGGTTTTAGGATCATGCCTTAGGCGCTACTTATCTTATTTGTTTCTTATCTGTTTAAGTATTTCCTGTGCGTTAGTGTCGGGTTTTACTTTCGGCATAACTGCTTCTATCATGCCGTTTTCGTCTATGATGTAGGTCGAACGGACAACGCCCATGCTCACCTTTCCGTAGTTCTTTTTCTCCTGCCATACGTCATATGCTTTGATAGCAGTGAGTTCGGGGTCGGAGAGCAGAATGAACGGAAGTCCGTGCTTTTCTGCGAATTTTCTGTGTGAGGCTTCGCTGTCCTTGCTCACGCCTATCACCACAACGTCAAGCGTCTTGAAGTCCTTATATGCCGCCGCAAATGCGCACGCCTGCCTTGTACAGCCGGGAGTGTTGTCCCTCGGATAAAAGTAGAGAACTACCTTTTTGCCCCGAAACTGCGACAGGGTGACTTCATTTCCGTCCTTGTCATGAAGTGTGAAGTCGGGGGCGGTGATGCCTTTTTCGAGCATGGTCTTTTGCTCCTTTCGTCAGAAATTGCTGTAATTGTCATTGCCGCTGTAATACTGCTGCATTTCATCGGCAGGCTTCTTTCGGGATACTGCGATACCGGCGATGACAAGTATCACGCCGACTGCAAGAGCCGCCGAACCGATTATTATGAATATGATGCTCATGGTGCGCATCGACTTTGATGACTCAACGTATATCACAGTCGGCTCATCGGGGTCATAGCGTATCTCGGTCTGTTCGCCCACTTCAAACTCAGGCGGAGAACTATATCTGCTGAACAGAGTGTTATATTCTCTGCCGTCTATTGTGTAAGAAAATCTGGGCGCATATGTCGTGTATGTTTTTGTTCGCCTGTGACCTCGCCTGCCTGTCTGATAGGAACCTGTCTCTGAGTCAAGTTCTGTGACTTCGGCAGTGACTGTCTCGGTACAGCGTTTGTCAAGTGCCTTGTCAGCCCTGTTCATGACTATCCCTATCGTGAGGAACACCGCTCCCGTAAGAAACATCGGTATCGAAACGATAATGACCACAAGCTTTGCGGCTGACTTGTTGCTTTTCATGATTATTTTCATTTGTTGTCCTCCGTTTTGTCCGTTTGTTCTATTCTGTCTTTTTTCTGTCTGAGGATATTAACTGAGCCTCAACAGTCGGCTTGTTCTCAGTGGGCTGTTTGCCGTCTTTTATCGCAGGGATCGTGATAAGAACAGTTGTTCCAACGCCCTCCTCGCTGTTTATCGCAAGCGTTCCGTTGTGCCGTGTGATTATCTCGTTTGCAACTGCAAGTCCTATGCCCGAACCGCGTCTTGTATGGTTAGCCTTAAAGAACTTTGTCTTGACTTTCGGCAGGTCTTCTTTCTTTATGCCGATGCCCGTATCCGAAACAAGTATGCAGATGTCGCCGTTTTCCTCGTAAGCTTCGACCGAAACGGTGTCGCCCTTGTCGGAATACTTGATAGCATTGTCAACGATGTTGATAAACACCTGTCTGAGCCTGTTCTTGTCGCCGTAAACAAAGGGGAGTATAGTCGGCTCGTAGTAGTTAAGGGTTATCCCCAACGCTCTTGCACGTTCCTGATAGATCAGCACAGTCTCGCCTATCTCGGCTAAAATGTCTATTTTGTCCATGATGAGCGTCAGGCGGTTGTCCTGAATGCGTGAGAAGTCGAGCAGTTCTTCCACCATTTGCGAAAGGCGCTCAGTCTCTGATGTTATGACACGCATACCCTTGACAAAAGTCTCACGGTCATCTATCGCCGTCAGCGTTTCGCTCCAGCCTTTTATAGCTGTCAGCGGAGTGCGCAGTTCGTGCGAGATCGAGGATATGAATTCGTTCTTCATGCTCTCGGTGCGTGAAAGCTCCTGCGCCATATAGTTTATCGAGTCACACAGGTCGCCCAGTTCGTCCTCTGAGGTTTTTTCTATTCGCTCAGAGAAGTCGCCCTTTGCTATCTTTCTTGCTATCTCGCCTATCCTTATTACGGGGTAAACTATCGAGCGTATGAAAAATCTTCCCGAAAGATAAATAAGCAGTGTTATGAGCAGGAAAACCAGCACAACTCCCAGCATGATGATAAGAAGCTGGTGGTCAACGTTCTTCATGGAACTGACCATGCGCAGAGCCTTGTATTCACAGCCCGACAGCGAGATCATTGAAGTAACGGCTATGACCTTTTCTCCGCTGGGAAGCTTGAATATAGCGTAAGCCATGCCGCCGTCAGCTGTTTTTGCGGCGGTGTAGTCCTCGAAACTCAGACCCTCTCCCGGGGAGAATCCCGAAGAAGTGATGTCAACATGGTCATCGGCATTTATCGCCATAAGTTCTATCTTGTCCTTGTCCTCGTAGCCCTCGACTATCGAACGTATCTGAGCGGAGTAATTTATGGCGGTATCACCCGAATAATTTTCAAGCGAACCCGTTATGATGTTCATGCGGCTTGTGAGGTACTGCCTTGCCGAGCCGTAGTAGTAGCTTCTGAGCATAGCCCCGATAAGCACGCCGATAATTATGAGCAGTGCCACGACCATGCCCATTGAAGTCGTCTGCCAGTGCGTTACGATGCTTTTCCGCCCGAACGGATTTCTGCCCGACTTTTCGGTATTTGATCTTGTTTTCGTCTTGGTTTTTGCCTTTTTCTTCCATTTAGGAATAACCAACACCCCCATAATAATTCGGATCAGTTAGCGCTCCACTTGTAGCCGAAGCCCCATATCGTGAGGATATACTTGGGGCTTGACGGTTCGTCTTCTATCTTCATGCGTATGCGGCGGATATTAACGTCAACTATCTTGTCATCGCCGTAGTAGCTTTCGCCCCAGATGTGGTTGAGTATGCTCGAACGGTCAAGCGCTGTGTTCTGGTTCTTGAAGAAATATTCCATTATCTGGTATTCTACCTGCGTCAGGTCTATCTGTGTGCCGTTCTTGAAAACAGTACGGCTCTTTAAGTTGAGCGTGAAAGGTCCGCTGGTTATAACAGATGCAGTTTCAGCCTTTGAATGCACCATGCTCACACGCCTGCAAACAGCGTCAACACGGGCGATAAGTTCGGAGATAGAGAACGGCTTTGTGATATAGTCGTCAGCGCCCATCATGAGCGAGGAGATCTTATCCATTTCCTGCGACTTAGCCGAGAGCATGATGATGCCCATAGTCTCACTGCGTTCTCTGAACTTCTTGCAGACCTGCATACCGTCCATGCCGTCCATCATGATGTCCAGCAGTGCAACGTCAAAGCCGCCGTCCTCGTTGTCATAAGCCTTGATAGCATCTTCTCCGCAGCAAACGTCCACAACGTCATAACCGCTGCGCTTTAAGTTTATCACCACAAAATCTCTTATAGATTCTTCGTCCTCGCAAACAAGTACCTTTTTCATAAGTTTCATTTTCCTTTCATAGATAATAAAATATAAATAGTTGACAAATAACAGATACGCCGGGCGTACACGATATCTCTTCTTTTTAGTTAGTTATCGGGTAGAAGTTGTTCTGAACTTCGTCAATGGTGAGGATAAGTTTTTCACGCTTATTTGTCGGAAGTTTTACCAGATAGTCGATCTGACCCGATGAAACGATAAGCCGATAGCCGTTGTGGAGCAGTTCTTCCGCTTCGTCCTTGCGAACGGAGATTATGCGCATGAGTTCGGGCATTTCGGCGTTTATGTCGCCCTCATATTTGTAGAATACTGCCTCGCCTGTGTCGGGATCGACTTTGACCGTTACCGTGTCTGTCCAGCGTGAGGGAAATTCCATTGTGTAGCCATCAGCAACGCTGTGATAACCAGAAACGGTCGGAGTCATTTTGTAGAAATCCTCATAGACGTTCCATGTGGTCTTTAATACCTGTTCTTCCGCAACAGCATCTTCATAGCCCAGCATCGGCTTGCATGAGGGGATCTCATAAACACCGTCACCGTTCAGATCGGCGGTGCTGTAACCCGAGGGACGTGTGACGAGTGGGAGCATCTTGTCGGAACGAAGCTGGACGGGATTTTGCAGTCCCGAGTATCGGTAGAAGATTATCTCTGTGCGGAGCTGTCCGTCGGAGTCAGTCTCGTCGATATAAACGGCAGGGTCGCCGTTTTCCAGCCGTCCCTTATATGCCCTGACGTAGCTTTGAACGCCAGCAGTCATGTCGATGCCGTCATCTTTTATTATCTCGCCGTCATCTATCCTCAGCAGATACGCCTTAGTGTAAGCCGTACCTGTTTCTACCTCCTGAGTGCGCTGGATAGTGACTATCTCTTCTTTGCCGTCAGAGTTTATGTCTATCGTTTCAAGCAATGAGTAGCTGTCAGTACCCACACGCTGGAAATTTTCGTCCGAGTAGGTATAGATCTCAAGAGCATTTTCGCCCGTGATATTCTGATAACCGATAAGAATATCCTGATCGTTTCCCTCGCCCATAGTGGAGATAACTACCTTGTCTATCTCAGTGCCGGCGCCTGCTATCTCACGTACGGAGTACCAGCTGCCGTCCTCACGTCTGTCGAGAAGATTAACACGAACGCCCTCATTTTCAGCACCTGTGTATTCGTAAAAGACGAGTGCTTCTTCGGTAGGTTCGCCGTCAACGTCAGCGATAACGTAAGCGGAACGGTTTGCGCCGCCTCGGGGGTATTTAAGGGTTATATTTCTGCCGACTGCTGCGATAAGTGCAGCGTGTATCTGAGATTGTTCATCGGTAAGTTTCGGAGCGGCGAGCAGGCTGTCGACAGTGAGGTTGACCCCTGTGCAGCCCGAAAGCAGAAAGGCTGCTGCCGCAGGCAGAGCGGCGAGCCGGACACGTTCAAACGTAAGCAAACACCCCCAAGAGTTTTGATACTTTTATTATAGCACACTTTTTTTGATTTTGCAAGAGATAGAAAGCAGGCACGTTACAAATAATGTGTGAAATATTATTTGTCTGTACAGCGCAGACAGCATGAACAAAATATCAGCACGAAAAAAAGATTTGGCTGTATATGTAAAAAAAATATGAATGAGCGCAAAAGCACTTGCATTATCGGAAGAAATTTGATATAATAAGGTTTAAGGAGTGTTCAGCCGTTAAGATGCGGACATTCGTTCACACAAAAAACACGGAGGTAAATAATATGATAACAGCAGGCGATTTCAGAAACGGTATGACTTTTGAGGAAGACGGCAACGTAATGCAGATCGTTGAGTTTCAGCACGTAAAGCCCGGTAAAGGTGCGGCTTTCGTAAGAACAAAGGTCAGAAACGTTATCACAGGTTCTGTGGTTGAAAAGACCTACAACCCTACTGCTAAATTCCCGACCGCTTACGTTGAGAGAAAAGACATGGAGTACAGCTACTCCGACGGCGATCTTTACTACTTCATGGATCCCGAGACCTACGATATGGTTCCGATAAACTCCAACGAGCTGTCTGACAACTTCAAGTTCGTTAAGGAGAACATGGTATGTAAGGTCCTGTCCTACAAGGGCAAGGTATTCGGCGTTGAGCCTCCCACATTCGTTGAACTTGAAGTTACTGATACCGAACCCGGCATCAAGGGCGATACCGCTACAAACGCTACCAAGCCCGCTACCGTTGAGACAGGCGCAGAGATCAAAGTTCCTCTGTTCATCAACACAGGCGACCGCATCAGGATCGACACACGTACCTGCGAGTACATGGAGCGTGCATAAACAGATAAAAGATCTAGCTTGTGACTGCGGCTCATTTTGAGCGCTGACGCACGTTTTCGGTATCTGTTATCTGTCAACTATATCTATGAAAGAAAGTGGGGGTTTTTAAATGGAGCTTTCCAAGAAAGTCGGTTATATCAAGGGTCTTATGGCGGGGCTGTCTATCAGCGATTCTACTCCCGAGGGCAAGGTGCTTTATGCTATGAGCGATCTGCTCGAGGAAATGGCTGACGAGATCGAGACTAATGCTCAGCTTATTGACGAACTGGGTATGTTCATTGATGATCTTGACGAATATTCAGACTGCCTTGATGATGACATCGACACGGAGGACGATCTCAGCGATATTCCGACTGAGGTGTTTGACAGTGACCCGACTGTTAAACAGGAGGAAACTGCTGACGAACTTAAAGAACTTGACAAGCTTGAAGTTGAGACAGACGAACTTGACAAGCTTGCTGACGAATTTGAAGAAGCATCGGAAAATGTCAGCGAGAATGACGTTTTTTCGGCGGCTGCCGAAGTTCCCGAAGAACCCGTCAAAGCTCCCGAAGAGCCTGCTGCACAGGAAGAAAAAACTGAGCCTGCTCCCGAAAATGAGGAGCGTCTTGAATGCCAGTGCCCCGAGTGCGGCATGATAATCCCTATCACGCAGGCTGACCTTACGAGAGGTTCTATCTTCTGCGGAAACTGCGGCGTTAAACTGCAATTCGGTTAAGACTTATCCACAGGGCAGGATAAACTTAGCAAACACATACAATATGTTTCAAGGGGTGGTGAAATTCCACACCGGCGGTCAAAGTCCGCAAACGAGTGCCGGAAACACTCGCCGAATCGGTGAAATTCCGATACCGACGGTTGAGGCAGACTATCATTAGTCCGCTTCTTACAGTCCGGATGGAAGAAACGACAGACTATATGCGCCTGATTTTTCAGCATGATCACGCACGATAGCTTTCGTCCCCGAAGGTATTTTCTTTGGGGACGTTTTTTCTGCTGTTTCTCCCTAAAAAAAATTTATTTTAGGAGGAATACATCATGACAAAAACAAAAACAAGAGACATCGCCGTTATAGGCATGATGAGTGCGCTTGCGTTCATCGTATTTTTCATCGAGATACCTGCGCCGCTCATGCCCAGCTTCATCAAGCTTGATCTGTCAAACGTGGTATCGCTCATTGCGGCGTTTGCACTGGGTCCTGTTGAGGGCGTTATCGTGTGTCTTATCAAGAATCTGCTCCACCTTGCGTTCAAGGGTTACGCTTCAACAATGGGTGTCGGCAATCTGTTCGACTTCGTGACCTCTGCGGCGTTCTGCTTCACCGCAGGTCTTATCTACAAGCGCAACAAGACTAAAAAAGGTGCAGTCACTGCAACGCTCATCGGCGCACTGGTGTTCACCGCTGTCAGCCTGCCCCTCAACTACTTTGTGGTTTACCCGTTCTACTTCAAACTGTTCGCAAAGTTTGGCGGCGAAGCAGGAGTTCTTGGAATGTATCAGGCAATTCTCCCCAGCGTCAAGAACACTCTTTCGGCGCTCATAATCTTTAATGTACCTTTCACGTTTATCAAAGGTATCCTGTGTGCGGCAGTTACAGCGATCGTTTACAAACCGCTGTCCCCGATAATCAAGGGAACTCACAAGCCCAAAAAGACCGCCGCTGCGCACTGATTTAAATAATATCCTGCCCGTCAAAAAATAAAAACGACCGGTGTGACCTCTTTAAGATAAGTCACGCCGGTTATTTTTTGCTTTATTATCGTGTTTATCTGCCACGCATAAGACGGATGATGCCCACTGCCGCAAATATCAAGCCGATGCCCGATGCACCAAAACCTACGTATCTGATAGTTTTTGGCGAGCCGCTGAACTCCTTGACGTAGTGATCGTCAGGCTTATCGGGGTCATACATAACGGTGTAAGTTTCGCCCTCACTGACCGAGCGGCTTGTCTCCGACTCATCGGTGATCTTCTTGCCGTTGACTTCATACTCGATCCTGTAAGAATACTCAGCGTTATTATCGCTGTCATAGTGGACTGAAACGGAAACTATCTTGCCCGTAGTCTCGCCCGTACAGCGTTTCTGGAGTTTTTCCTGCTTGCCTGCGAGGACAAGCGCTACGAACAGTCCGAACGCTATCATTATCACGCCTATGACCGTCTGACCGATCGGCGACTTTAAACCTCTTGTACTAACAACTCTCATTCTTCTCACCACACATTCTTGATAATATCGGGATTATGATTTTGGTTTGATATTGTATCACGGACAGAAATATACTTATACTTTTATCTGCTATCAACTATTGAAAGCCCCGAGCCGCACAAATTATCGTCTATATCAAACTTATGTGCGAGGGAATCGAGCCGTCCGCCCGAGGACCCCGAGGACCCCGAGGACTAGAACATTTCTACTGTTTCTATGCCCAGAATGTCAAGGTGCTTTTCAAGCATCGTCTTTGTTGCAAAGCACAGGTTTACCCATGCACGCTTTTTCGACTCGTCAGGCTCGTCAACTATGTGGTTCTCGTGGTAGAACTTCGCAAACAGGTCGGCAAGCTTGTACGCATTCTCGCACACGATGTTCGGCGCTCTGTCCCTGAATGCGTTTGCGAACGCTTCGCCGCTCATCGCAAGTCCAAGTAACAGCGCTCTCTCCGAATCGGAATAGATGCCCTTTGTATCAAAGCTGTCGGGCGTGAAAGTCTTGTTCAGTATCGAGTTTATGCGAGCCGCCGAATAGAGCAGGAACGAACCTGTCTTGCCCTCTGCCGCCATGAACTTGTCAAGATCGAAGATATAGTCCTTCATGCGGTGGTTGATTAGGTCGCCGAACTTTATAGCCGCAACTGCCACACGCCTTGCGATGTCGGCTTTGTCCTCTTCGGCTGAATGTGTCGATTTTCCTACGATCTCCAGCGCATAGTCATACACCTGAGAATACAGCGCTTCAAGTCTCATAACGCCGCCCTCACGGGTCTTGTACGGCTTGCCGTCCTTGCCGTTCATCGTGCCGAAACCTAAGTGTTCCAGCGAACAGCCCTCGGGAACGATGCCGGACTTCTTAGCACAGCGGAACACCTGCGTAAAGTGCAGGCTCTGACGGCTGTCGACAACATACCAGATGTAGTCGGGCTTGAAGTCTTCAACACGCTGGATAAGCGTTGCAAGGTCGGTCGTGGCGTATATGTTTGAATCGTCGGATTTCTTGATGATAACAGGCGGAACATTTATCTTGTCGGTGTCCTCCGCAACGTCAACGACCATTGCGCCCTGACTTTCGTGGAGCAGACCCTGAGCGTTCAGCGTTTCAAGCAGACGTGGCACGAACTTTTCAGCATCGCTCTCGCCGTACCAGTAGTCAAAGCTTACGTTCAGAGTGTCATAATTGCGCTTAACGTCCGCAACGCTGACCTTGATTATCTCACGCCACAGAGCCATGAATGCAGGGTCGCCCTTTTGCAGTTCAGCGGTAACGGACTTAGCTTCAGCTTTGAACACTTCGTCCTCCTTGCTCTTTGCGCTTGCGAAAGGATAAACTTCGTTCAGCTCGTCAGCGGTGAGGGGCAGACTTGTGAAGTTTGCAGGGTCAAAGCCCTCTTTGAAGCACTCCCACTCGGGGTGGCGCACTCTAAGTTCGGCGATAACAAGTCCTATCTGCAAGCCCCAGTCGCCCAGATGAACGTCCGAGACTGTCTTTCTGCCTGTTGCCTGAGCAAGCCTTTTGAGCGACTCGCCGATGACTGCCGAACGCAGATGACCGATGTGGAGCGGCTTTGCAACGTTAGGTCCGCCGTAGTCAAGAACGATAGTTTCGGCTTTTTCAGCCTGCGGAATGCCGAGGTTTTTGTCTGTGAGCATCTCGGTGACGTAAGAAAGGAGCAGTTCGTCCGAAACGTCAATGTTGATGAAGCCTGCGCCGACTACCTCGATCTTTGCAAGATCTTTGTCATTTTTCAGCTTGTCAGCGGCTTCCTGTGCTATCATGCGGGGTGCTTTTTTGTAAAGTTTTGCGCCTGCGAACGCACCGTTGCACTGGAACTGGCAAAGGTCGGGGCGGTCGGAAACTACCACTGTTCCGAGTTCTGCCGAATAACCGCACTCGGCAAAAGCGGCAGCAAGCTTGTCTGTAAGAAGTTGAGTCAATGCTTTCATTTTATTTTCCTCCGTGAAATTATATACATTTATCATTATACCATATTATCGTGACGATTTCAATATGTTTTTCAAAAAATATTTACGTATAAATAATTGCACAGCATAGAAAGCTGTGACGGAAACAGCTGGGTAACACAACACATAGCTCGGCAATAAACGTTTTTTATGCGGAATTTGCGTGATTTTTTTGTTTATAATATTGACAAAGTTAAAAAAATATGGTAAAATTATTTTGCTGATATTTGCAAGATAATTAAGAAAGTGTGAGGTGATACGCATGGGCAGCGGAGACGGCGGCGGATGCGTTGCGCTGGTCATCATCATCGCTGTTATAGCGTGGGTGATAGACCTGCTGATAAAGCTGATAACAAAAGTTGCGGCTGTTGCGATAAATATTGTCGGGATAATAATTGCTGCTATTTGTGCAGTCGGTGCGATAATCGGCGTGTTCTATGCGTTTAAAAGCTTTTTTACAGCTGTTATGGAAGCTATGGACGACCGCAAGACCAAGGCTAAAACTGTCAGGTGGGAAAGAAATTCTCTTCCGAGAGACCCTGATAATATTCTGGGCTATCAGTTCTTTGAACAAGCCGCCGAACCTACCTACTTCAACGGCGGAGTTATAAAAGATATAGGAAAGATACTGAAAAATACTTTCTCAAAGTCTGTAAAGCGGCTGGGAGAATTTGCAGATAACATATCGCTTGCGGACGGCTTCATTGGAAAGCTTGCTTCTATTATAAAGAATGTTTTCTCGATGGTATCTCTGCTGGTGTTCGGCATGACTGTGTCGCTGCTGCTGAGTATCATGATAGTGGTGGGCGCACTGTTTGTGCTTGTCTGCTACAAGCTGTTTTATGTTATCGTATGCTCGGCTGAAAAGGCAAGCTTTGCCCGAAAGAGCATACACCCCCACTGCCCTCACTGCAAGAACCAGTATGATCTGCCGATATATCTCTGTCCGAGATGCGGTATACCTCACAAGTACCTCAGACCCAGCAGATTCGGCATATTCTACCGCACCTGCGGCTGTCTTGAAAGGATACCCGTTACGGCAGGCGGCAAGTGCAGTGACGGTAAAAAGAGAAGTGAACTTTCCGCACGCTGCCCGTTCTGCGGCAGAGAGGACAGCAACCATGAGCTTCGTCAGCTGAGCATTCCGCTCATAGGCGGCGTTAACGCAGGAAAAACGACTTTCAAAACTGCATTTCTCTATCAGTTCATCACCGATGAAGCCACAAAGCTTGGACTTGACACCGACATAAACGGCGATATGCAGCGTGACTATGACGAGATAAAAAATTGCTACATCGGAAAGCGTATGGTAACGGAAACACGCCCCGGTAAGGAATATGACATCTTCTCGTTCGATTTCACAGTTGACCACAAGAGCCTTGACGTTAAGCGTCAGATACATATTTACGATATGCCCGGTGAGGTGTTTGAACAGTCTAATGCACAGGAGAGATTGCAGCACTTTACGTTCAGTGAGGGAGTTATCTTCGTTATCGACCCTTATACGCTCCAGTCGGTGTTCAACTCAGAGGACGATCTGGGCGGCATGAGAGTCGGCAGAATGGACTTCAACACGCTTGTGGAAGTGTTCTGCGAAACGCTTGAAAAACTTCCGAATATGCCTAAGAGGGGCAAAAAATACAGCGTGCCTGTTGCGGTCTGCATAAACAAGGTGGACACTCCGCCGCTGAGGAACAGGATAGGTATGCCTGCGGTGCAGCAGCTCATGAACGGACGACCCGATGTTTATACCGATAGGTATGACACCATGGACGCACTTTGCAGAGAGTTCCTCACAGCTAACGGCAAGTCGAACGCCCTGCTTCTGCTCGATCAGAACTTTGAACATATCCATTACTTCTCCTGCTCGTCAACGGGCAGCATACCGAAAGGACCTGTCAGATTCATGCCTGAGCACGTTCTTGCGGCGATGTACTGGATAATCGCAAGGTCGGACAATCAGCTCGCACCTTTGCTGGGCGAAGATGTTCCGCACGATATTGATGAAAAAACACACAAGCGTCTTGCAGGATTCAGTTCGGATTATTACGATATTGTTGAAGCAGCGCTTGTTAATTAAATAGGAGGGAACAAAATGTCAGAAGAAAGGAACGTTCAGGACTTCTGCTCGGACGATGACGTTATACCAAACGGCACGCCCGAAGCGGTAAGCGAAGAAACAGAAAATGAGACTGCCGAAGCTTTTGACGGCGGCGGAACGCAGTATGAACAGCCTGAGACGGAACAAGCTCGCTCCGAAAGGTCTGTTCCTATACCGCCAAAGTTTAATTACGATTTCCCGAACGGAAAGCTTATGGAACAGCCTGCTCCACAGGAATCGGGACGAATGTTCAGGCGCAGGCGCAGAAAAGAGGAACAGCAGACTGAGAAGGTTTTTGATCCTGCGGCTGCTGAGAATTCTGTCTCGGATGGCGCCGGCACTATGAACGAAGACAGCAGGGCGGCTTTTGAGGAACTGAAAGCACAGAACGAAGCTCTTGCGGCTCAGAATGCGGCGCTCAAAGAACAGCTTGACGGCATAAACGAACGGCTGGACAGAATGACGGCGCAAATGGCAAACACAAACCGTGCCGTTGCCATGCACGAAACGATCGAGGGCAATCTGAACAAGGAACTGCAATCCTATAAGAACGATTTTTACGGCAAGCTTGCAACGCCGTTTCTTATGCAGCTCATCTCGCTTTATGCCGAGATGAAAAAGGAACTTGACGACCTTAAAGCCGAGATAGCTGAGAACGAAGGTCCTACGGGACATGAAGATGTTGTGAGCAGTCTGAGCTATTATTTAGACAAGATAAGCGGTTCGCTGGTAAACAGCGGCGTTGAGACCGAAACTCCCGAAGTCGGTGACAAGATAGACCCGCTGAAACAGTCTATCGTCAGGACAGTACCGAGCGATGACCCTGCAATGAACGGCGTTATCCAGTCTGTCAGAAGCGATTCTTATATCTATAACAACAAAGTACTTCTGCGTGCAAAAGTCGCAGTTTACAAGTCAAAGTGAAACGGAGGACAAGAAAATGTCAGAAAAATATGTATTCGGTATAGACCTCGGAACGACCTACTCCTGCATAAGCTACTTCGATGAGAATATGCAGTGTACACCCTGCCCCAGCATGGAGGGTCCTACAACTACCCCGTCGGTAGTAAGACTTGAACCCGACAGCGAGCCTGTTGTCGGTCAGTCTGCAAAGAACACCGCAGTCATCTATCCCGATACCACTATCCAGTTCGTAAAGAGCCGTATCGGTAAGGACGCTTCCTTTAATTACGGCCCCGATGCGGAATACACCACGACCCCTATCGCAGTTTCTGCCGAGATACTCAAAAAGCTTGCAAACGATGCTGCGAACCACACAAACTCCGATGTTAAGAGAGTTGTTATAACCGTTCCCGCATACTTCGGCGACCCTGAGAGAAAGGCTACCGAGCAGGCAGGCATAGACGCAGGCTTTGACGTTCTCGGCATAATCGAAGAGCCGACCGCTGCGGCTATCTACTACGGCATGAACAAGTCCGACAAGCCCGAGAACATTCTGGTGTTCGACTTGGGCGGCGGTACTTTTGATATAACCGCAATGAAGATCGAGGGCAACAGCTTCACCACGCTCACCACCGAGGGCGACCACGATCTCGGCGGCAAGAACTGGGACAACGCACTTATCGACCTTGTTAAGCAGAAGTTCGAGGAACAGACAGGCTATGACGACAGCTACGATTCCGACATCGAACAGGATCTTCTTATCGCCTGCGAGCAGGCAAAGATCGTGCTGTCTCAGGCGCTCAAAGCTTCCGTGCCCGTTTCGATAAGCCGTGAATACAGAGCCGCTATCGAGATAACCCGTGAGGAATTTGACGATGTTACCGCAACACTTCTCGACAGAGCGATCTCGCTCACAAGAAAGGTCATCGAGCGTGTCAGCGAGCCTATCGACAAGATACTCATGGTGGGCGGCTCGACCTATATGCCGCAGGTGCGTGAAGCTATCGAGAGAGAGTTCCCACAGCTGGAGATATTCTCGAACGAGCCTAACCACTCGGTATCAAAGGGCGCTGCTATCTTTGCGTTCAACAAGTATGTCAACCGTGACCCCGATGAGATAAAGGAAAAGGAAGAACGCACGACTTCCTCGGGCGAAAAGGCATTCGTGAGCCTTGAAGATGAGATCGACACATACAAGGGCATTGTTACGCTCGAAAACGAGATAAACATCGTTACTGTTGCTACAAAGAGCTTAGGTGTACGCATACTGCTTGACGGCGTGCCGAAGATAAACAACCTTATCCTAAAGGACACTCAGCTTCCTGCGTCCGTTTCGGCGACTTATGCGACCAACACTCCCAACGCCACAAGAATACCTATCCGTATCTTCCAGGCGAACAACTTTGATGAATACTATGACGTGGACGAAGATCTCCAAATAGGTCAGGCAGTCCTTGAACTTAACGGCGACCTGCCCAAGGGTGCGCCTATCGAGGTAACGCTCTCTATCTCGGATGACGGACTTATCCATGTCAAGGGTCTTGACCTGACAAACAACATTGTTGTTGAGGGCGATATTGAAAACGACGCTTACACAGCAAGATAACAGTCATTATCGGAAGGAGAATCCGCTCACAAATGGGATTATTTGATTTTGACAAGGTGCTTTGTCCATATTGCTATAATAAATACCCACGCTCGAAGATACTTTGGAGATGCGACTCAGGCAAGTGCAAAAAATCTTCGGAACTTGAAGAAGATACCGTTTATGCGGAATACCACAACATAATCAACGCCGCTCAGAAACGTATGCCTCACATAATCACCAATGGCAAGCCGAAAAAAGGCTTTGTAAAGTGCGACAAGTGCGGCGAAGATACCAACAAGCAGATATGCCCCGTGTGTCACAGCGTTCTGCCTGCTACCGATGAGAACATCATAATCTCGGTAGTGGGCGGACCGGGTTCGGGCAAGAGTTATTATGTCGGGACTCTGCTGAGACAGCTTATCCAGTATATGAGCAGGTTCGGCTGCACGATAAGAATGCCGCAGGAATCACGTCAGCTTTATGAGGACAGGTATGAAAGGAACTTCAAGGAACACACAGTTCTTGTCAAGACCATGGCACCTGCCGAAAACGCAAATATCGTGGGCGCAAACCTGCCTGTTCTCTGCAACATAACCGACAACAAGAAAACAAGAACGTTCACTTTCTTTGATGCCGCAGGAGAAAACTTTGACGATGAGTCGATAATGAGATACGTTGCGCCGTATATAAGCCATTCTACTGCGATAATCCTGCTTCTTGACCCGATACAGATACCTGCTGTTTTAAACACGCTTCTGACGGAAGACCCGAATTTTGTTTATAAAGAGGACAAGGAAAAGCACAGCAGTTATGAGGATATTCTCATGAACACTGCAAACGTTATCCATTCTCACCTTAAAACAAAAGGTCAGATAGATATTCCTCTCGCTGTCGGCTTTTCAAAGTGGGATCTGATAGAGAATTCCCCCTCGCTCAGACCTGACGGCGTTATCACAAGCCCCAGTCCGCACTTTATGAACGGCGCTTTCTCGGAGGACGACTGCGACAACGTGAGCAGTGAGATAGAGGGACTTCTGGCGCACTGGGAATATCAGAACTTCGTTACGCTCGCCAAACAGCAGTTCAAGACGGTCAAGTTCTTCGGCTTTTCGGCGATTGGCTCGAACATCATGAGCAGGACTACCGCTCCGAACATCGTCTCAAAGCGTGTTGAAGACCCGTTCCTGTGGCTTCTGCACAAGAAGCATTATATTGACTGATGAGCGGAAAAACTGTTCTTAAAGCGGAGAACATAAGCGTTTCGATCGGCAGGAAGATCATTCTCGACAACATAAGCTTTGAACTTGAAAAAGGCGGCATATATGCGCTTGTCGGGAAAAACGGTGCAGGAAAATCAACGCTCATACGTGCGCTTCTTGGGCTTGAACCGAACACGAAAGGCAGTCTTGAACTGTTCGGGACGGACAAGCTTACGCAGGCGAGAAGACGTGTTGGTGCGATGCTTTCTGCCGACACGCTCCCTTTGAAGAAAACGGGGCGGCGGTATCTGACGGAACTATGTATGCTTGTCGGGTGCGGATATGACGAGATAGAAAGAGTGTCGGTGCTCACGGGTGCAGGCAGTTTTCTCGGGCAGAAGATAGGCAGTTATTCCTATGGCATGAAACAGCGTCTTTCACTTGCAGGTGCGCTTGTCGGCAGTCCCGAACTTGTGTTTCTTGACGAACCGTTCAAGGGACTTGACCCCGAAGCCGCAGGACAGCTTCAAATGACCGTTTCGGGGCTTGCAAGAGAGGGCGTAACGGCTGTTATAACAGACCATATCCTGAGCATTCTTCTTGACTTGGGGTGCGAATTTCTTGTGCTGGACAGCGGCAGGCTGATGCACAGGCTCACCTGTCAGCAATTGGAAAAAGACCCGCTGAACGTCAAGCGTTTCAGGCTGGGCGGCGGCATACTTACCGATGAAGCGTTTGCGGTGCGTTACCCCGAATACTGCGGCATCGCACGGGGAAACTACGTTGACGTTATCGAGCCGAACGGCAGGGAAGTTCCCGATACGCTCATCGAGGGCTGTACGTCAGTTGAACGGCTGACAGCCGACAGAGAAGAAATGCTGATATGGCACATAAGCGGAAAGGACACACTATGAAAAGTCTGCTGAAAACTGAGCTTTACCGTGGTTTTGTGAGCAGGCGTTTTATCGTGATGCTGATCTCGGCGGCGGTTATGAGCCTGTTCGGTGCAGTTTTAGTACAGCAATTCTCGGCGCTCATGCTAAGCGGCGAACTTCCGAAAGGCACGCTTTCAAGCTTTAAGACGCAGGGCGGCTACACTCTCGGAATGGTGCGTTTCGGGTCGGTGATGCAGCTTAGGCTCTTACGGACGAAAGATTTCATAACGGGTCTGTTATGCACGGAGGGAATGCTGATACTTACGGCGGTGATGTGTGTGCATAACACGTCTGACCTGCTGCGTTTCGGCGGTGCGGCGAACGCTGTAAGCCGAGGTGCAAAGCACGGGAGCGTATTTCTTTCGGTCTGTATCTCAAATATTTTGCAGACGGCGGCGGCGGCTTTGGTTTGTCTTGTGAGTTTTGCGGCGTTCACACAGCTGAGTGCATCGGGATTCAGCAGAAGCGGCATTGCAGACATTGAAGATGCAGGGATAATACTGCGTCAATTTACAGAGCTTGCGGCGTTTGCGGCGATGTGTACAGCTGTTACGGTGCTTTTGGTAAAGCCTTTGAGGTCGGCGCTCACGCTGATAAGTGCTGTTGCTGTTATGCCGTCGGTTTTGAGTTATATGAAGATCATGTACGGCACAGACTACGGCATATCGGGAGCGATAAGTTTTGTGAGAATGTTAAGAAGCGGAATGCTGCTCCCGAACATCGGTGACGTGACAGCGGCGGCGCTGATGATGATAGTATCAATAGCCGCAGGGATATATTTCATGAGCAAAGCAAGACCAAAAAGCTGAACAAATGAAGCGGCATATCAAAAGCAGTCCAAAGGTTCACTTTTGTGCAAATTGTCAAATCTGCTCATTTATAGTAAACAAGTAATTTCAGCGGAGAAAGGAAGAAAAGTTATGTCGATAGAACAGTCAATTTTCACCTGCTGCCGTGCAAGGCGAGAAACGGGGACAACAGGCTTCGGTTATTTTTCTGCGACGGAGGGAATGGACGAACTGCGCCGCAGCGATCTGGCGCTGTCGATGCTTTCAAATAATTACTCCGCACCGAGAAATCAGGAACTGTGGTGGTCTGATGAACAGGACGAAAAGCTTCGTGACGAAAAAGAAGCCGAGGCGATAAGAACTCACCACCCCATAGCTTTCAGCTACCGTGTGCTGGAAATAAACGGCACGAAAAAGGCAGTGTTCACATACGGCAAGAATATCGGCAGGGATATTCAGGGTTACAGACCCGGAAATATTCTTGTGAATACCATAGTCTGTGAACTTGACGATATTGAGGCTTATCCGTTTGAGTATTATGGAAGTCCCGATATTTTTACCGACTATGACAGGGCGTTTTTTGTGGATCAGCCCGATACTCCTGCCGATATGCTGAAATATAAGTCACGGCTCGCAGCGGGCGGGAAACTTACCCGTGAAGATGCCGCTGAGTTTATCATGGCAGATGAGGGACGTGTCGAAATGCTCCTCTCGATGATACAGTTCGTGCTGGATCAGGGCGACAGCGACAGAACTCACCGTCAGGTCATGATCTGCGACCGCATGGAAAATATCATCTACTGGGCGGCGGCGGTGTCGTCTGTCTTTCCGTTCGAGATAGCAAAGCAGTTCTCGTTCACAACTTATTCTTTCCTCGGAAACGCCGATTCAAGCGCAGTTACTCTTGATGACGTTATGCTATGCGGAGTTTATTCTGCGGCAGTAAACGGCGATGAACCCGATCCCAGAGCAACTAACTATGACTATGACCTTGAAGCCGAAAGGGAAGAGACAGCCCTCTTTGACTTCGAGAAGGATTTTTTTACAACGGCTGACCTGAGAAACAGCGGATTTATGATGCTCGTCAGAAGCGCTATGCTGGGCAGCTTTGAGCAGCTTGACGAGTTCCACCGCTTTATCATGGAAAAGACCGACTGCCGCACTATCGGCAACGATTACGCCCGTGGATGCGGCTGTTTCCTTATCGCAAAGATGCGCCGTCAGCAGACGCTTTCATACCTCGCAGAAGCTCAGGATTTTGCGGAAAAATTTATGGGCGCTGACGCTGTAAGGGCATTGCTCGGGATAGCTTATTCCTGCACGCTTGATAATAATGAAATGTCACGCTACTTTGATGATATTATCGCTATGTCAAAAAGCTGTGCCAAAAACAGCGATGAGGACAAGGCTTTCGTTTATGAGCATTGTCTGAGATTTTTAAGAGAAGCGTTCCTCACTCAGTCGCTTTCCCGTGAAGAATACTTTGATGCGAAAAACAGCATAAAAGAGATATTTGAACAGCAGGGCGACAGCTTTGAGCAGGCGTTCATAGGCTCACTCGACAACAGCGTTCTGAACGAAACGATAAACGGCATCGAAAAGAAATGGATGCTCTTAGACCTGGCGGAGATGCTTTGCAGAGATGCGGCTTACGCAAAACGTGATCTTTACAGCAGAGACTGCGTGTCAATGCTCACGGCTGTCTATCGTTCGGTCGTTTACGAAAACGAAAACCGCAAAGACCTTATCACAGTATTTGCGGATATGTTCGGCACTGCTGATGACAAGCTGAAATTCTATGACCTGCTTATTGCAAAAGCCGACAGAGATACTGCCGTCAAGACCGATCTTGTTGAATCGCTCTCGCAGATGATGCTTGAAGCTGACAGCACTCTCAGAAAGTCTGTTTTCGGGTTCGCTGCCGACAGACCTTTCAGACATGAACTCTATAAGACCTGTGATGCAAAACTCTCGGAACTTGAAGCTTCGATAAGATGCTATTCGGATATGCTGGACAGTTCGGCAGTCTATAAGAAGTATCTGCCCGAGATATGCGACAAGCTTCTCGATCTTTCAGAGAATGGCAACTGCGAGACACAGACTGAGAACATCTATCACGTTTTCCTGTTTGCATCAGACCACGATGCTCTTGAAAACTGTGGAGACAATATCTGCATAGAGTTCAGCAATACTCTTCTGAACAAGGGGCGCTGGTATAAACTGACGGAGCGTGAGGGAGATATTTTGCGTGAACTTGTTGAGGGGAGCAGGAGCAGTCACTTTGTTGACGATGCGGCGGCACATAATATCTTTGTGATGTATTACATAACACGCTTTGCCGAGACAGTCGATGAAAACAGCATACCGTTCAATATTGATAACGTCGGCAAGCTGGACATTATCAATTTAAAAGATACAGAGTTTGCAGATGTTGTGCGTGAGACAGCCCATGCTTTTGCACGCCGCAGTATCGTCACAGGTTCGGCGGTGAGCGTGCGCTATGATCTGTTCCTTGAACTGCACGAACTTCGTCACCCTGGAATACTGGAAGAAATGACAGTCCTCTGGCTTAGAGAGATACTTAAAACCGCACCGAAGGACAGCCGTGCAAGGCTTGCGGCTCAGATGTTTGCGATAATGCAGGTGGACTGCAATGTGAACTTTGATAAAATGGGTTCGGAACTTTATCATAATAAGGTCAAGGCGGCTGATGTCATAAAGTGGTTCGAGGACAGACCTCTGCTGAAATTCCTGACAGACTGCGGTCACACGGGCGGCGAACTTGAAAGAGTGGCTTCCGATCTTACCGCAGGCTATGACAGGGCAAAGCAGAGCGGCGGACTGTTCGGGAATCTGTTTTCACGCAGGGGAAAGAAGGGGTAAGATGCACTACCATTCGGCAAGACTGTTTGCTGTGGTGATTCTTGTTGTCTCGGTGCTGTTTGCAGGTGGGATAAAGGCTTCGGCTCTTACGCTTGTGCCCGATGATGCGTATTCGTACAATGGGCATTACTATCAGGTGTATTATGACTTTTCACCCTATGACAGTGATGCTGAGGAAAATGCAAGGGAACTTTGCAAAAGACGGGGCGGACATCTTGCGGTGATAAACGATGACGAAGAAAATGAGAACGTTGCGGAATATCTTAAAAGCTGTGGTATCGAAATACCCGTATATATCGAGATAGATGCAGGTTATGCCGAGAAGAACAGCTTTGATGTGAGCGTTTCGGAGGACGGCAGAGCCTTTAATACCTACGACAGAGACAGAATGAACGAACTGACTGAAACGTTTATTTATGTCTGCGAGTGGGACGAGGGCAAGATGATAACCGAGTTCGACCCCGAATACGGAAAGTCGAAGATACCCAATGCGACAGAGGAATTCAACGGCAGTCAGTACAAGATCTTTCAGATAGGTCTTTCGCACAGTGATGCACAGCGTTTCTGCGCAAGGATAGGCGGACATCTTGTGTCGATCGACAGCAAGGAAGAGAACGATTTTGTTTTAGGACTGATAGATGCTGAAGAAAACAAACGTTCGATGTACTGGACAAACACTTATTACAACGGAAACGAATGGGTGCATCCTGACGGCAGTACTGCGGTTTTTTTCGACTGGAGCACAAACGAGCCGAATAATTATGAGAACGGTGCAAGTTTTGCGGCGATAAACGTTACTGTTGAAAACTACGATCAGTATAAGTGGGTGGCTGAGCATAATAACAATGCGAACACAGGCGACATAACTGAAAAGGCTGACTGCTACGGATTTATCTGCGAGTGGGACCCGATCTGCGGCGGAGTAAGGTATTTTCACGGCAAGACATCAACAAGGACTCACGAACCCGACTGTGTGAACGAGGGTTCGGTGGAGGAATACTGCGAGGACTGCGGACAAACGCTCTCAACTTCCACGCTTGGAACGATACCGCATGAATATGAAGTGATAAAATTCGTCAGAGGTTTGGAGATACCCGGACTGAGGATAAGAAAATGCTCGGTCTGCGGTAAGAATGACTATTCTATTGACAAGATAAGGATATGGTTCCTGCCTGCGCTGGTGATCCTCCTTATCGTTTCGGTAGCGGCATTCGTTTCGGCATATGCCGACTACCGCAAAGAATACGGCTACGGAGCGCCGCCCGTGTGGGTGCTGTTCATGGCGATGTTCATTATACTTGCGGCGGCAGTTGTTGTGTATGTTCTGTTTATATGAAATAAGTGCAGGGTGAGAGAAGATCTTGCCCTGCTTTTTTTTGCTGTCGGAATATACAGAACAGAAATATACAGAAACTTAAAAAAATGTTTATTGACATTTTCTTCAGAAAAGAGTATAATCATAAAAATATAATAGGTTAATTTTATATGTATGTAATGTATGTAAATAACAGAGAGGAAGGATCTTGATATGCTGAATACCAATTTTGACGAAAAGTTCGGAAAGCAGGGACTTACCTTTGACGATGTGCTGCTCATACCTGCCGAGTCAAACGTTACCCCTAACATGATCGACCTTAAAACAAAGCTGACCAAAGGCATCACTCTTAACACTCCTATCATCACCTCCGCCATGGACACTGTTACTGAATCGAAAATGGCGATCGCTATCGCCCGTGAGGGCGGCATGGGCATTATCCACAAGAACATGACCATTGAACAGCAGGCAGAAGAAGTTGACAAAGTAAAACGCTCTGAAAACGGCGTTATAGCTAATCCTTTCTCGCTCACGGCTGATAAGACTGTTGAAGAAGCAGATCAGCTCATGGGCAAATACAAGATCTCGGGCGTGCCGATAGTTGACGACAACGGAAAGCTTATCGGTATCCTCACAAACCGTGATCTTCGCTTTATCACAGATTATTCCACACGCATCGAGGACGTTATGACAAAGGACGATCTTGTTACCGCACCTGTCGGCACAACTCTTGTTGACGCTCAGAAAATACTCATGAACCACAAGATCGAAAAGCTTCCTATCGTTGACGATAACGGTATGCTCAAAGGTCTTATCACAATCAAGGACATCGAAAAGGCAGTTCAGTACCCCAATTCCGCAAGAGATGCAAAAGGCAGACTGCTCTGCGGCGCTGCTATCGGCGTTACCGATGACGTGCTCGAACGTGCAAAGGCACTTATTGACGCTCAGGTAGATGTTCTTGTTCTCGATTCGGCTCACGGTCACTCGCAGAACATCATCAACTGCGTGAAGAAAGTCAAGGCTGCATTCCCCGACATTCCCGTTATCGCAGGAAACATCGCAACTGCTGCCGCTGCTGAGGCTCTTATCGAAGCAGGCGCTGACTGCGTAAAGGTAGGCATCGGCCCCGGCTCTATCTGCACTACAAGAATAGTTGCAGGCATCGGCGTTCCGCAGATCACCGCAGTTTATGACGTTGCGTGTGTTGCTCAGAAATATGGTATCCCCGTTATCGCTGACGGCGGCATCAAGTATTCGGGCGACATCGTTAAGGCTCTTGCAGCAGGCGCAAACGTCGTTATGCTTGGAAGTCTGCTTGCAGGCTGCGAAGAAGCACCGGGCGAAATGGAGATATATCAGGGACGTTCCTTCAAGGTATACCGTGGTATGGGCTCTATCGCTGCAATGCAGAAAGGCTCTAAGGACAGATACTTCCAGACAGGCAGCAAGAAGCTTGTTCCCGAAGGCGTTGAGGGCAGAGTTCCTTACAAGGGAGCAGTTTCCGACACTATCTTCCAGCTGTGCGGCGGCATAAGAGCAGGCATGGGTTACTGCGGTGCAAAGGATATTCCCACACTGCACGAGACTTCGCAGTTCGTCCGCATCACGGGCGCAGGTCTTAAAGAGTCGCACCCCCACGACATCTACATCACTAAGGAAGCTCCGAACTACTCGGCTCAGATGTGATGAAATGACCGCATAAAGAAGATCGCAAGCCACGGTGTTTCACAAGAGATGCTGTGGCTTTTTTGCTTGATAAATGTGCATTATGCGATATTTTTACGCAAATCAATTTTACAAATAATGTAATAACTATAAAATATATATCGACCTGAGTTTAAGGCGTCTTGGCGTCTTATCGGCGGTATTACGTTGTTTCAGGTGTCTGAAATGGTGTCTGATAAGACAGGCAGGGTGTCTGACAAGACGGCAAACCAGACGCCCAAAACGACGATATTACGCCATTCAGACGCCAAGACGCCATTTTTGTAAGTCGCACTATATTATGTATGTGCAAAATATAGTCGTCCTACTTGAAATCAAGTATATACAATTTAAAGAGCATTTTCAACGTTTCATTTGCTATCGAATTTTGAAGTAGGGTAACTATAAACCGTGGAATATCCCTTTTCAATTTCATGATTGCGGAGCATCTCAAAACTTGATGAAAAACGGTTGACTTTCACTGCTTCAAAGTGTAACATTGGTGGAAAGACCGTCAGAAGTTTCAGAAGTATCACTATAAAATATATACCGACTTGAGTTTAAGGCGTCTTGGCGTCTTATCGACGGTATTACGTTGTTTTAGGCGTCTGAAAGGGTGTCTGATAAGACAGGCAGGGTGTCTGGAGCAGACACCAATATATAGCGAAGTCTTATAGTGTCACGATCACGGTGCATCTCCAAACTTGGCTGAAAGCAGTTAAGACAGGTTCTAAAAATTGATTTGCGTGGCGATATTTTTTACAGTACTTGACAATCGCCGTACTTTTGTGATATAATAAAAATTGTTGATAATGCGGTTTTGACGCATATTCTTTTTATGATGAAAAGAGGTTTATTATGGACGCAATAAGCTATTCAGGAAAAATTGACGAAAAATGGCAAAAGAAATGGGCTGATACAGGACTTTATCACTTTGACATAAACTCCGACAAGCCCAAGATCTATCTGCTGGAAATGTTCTCTTACCCCTCCGCAAGCAAGCTGCACATGGGTCACTGGTGGAATTACAGCCTGCCCGACAGCTGGGGACGCATGAAGCGTATGCAGGGCTATAACGTGTTCCACCCGATGGGCTTTGATGCTTTCGGTCTGCCTGCCGAGAACTACGCAATAAAGACAGGTATCCACCCAAAGGATTCCACCGAGGAAAATATCGCAACAATGGAACAGCAGCTTGCAAAGATCGGCTGCACATATGACTGGGATCACGAGATCAAGACCTGCGACCCAAAGTATTACAAGTGGACACAGTGGCTGTTTATCCAGCTTTACAAGCACGGACTTGCTTACAAAAAGGAAGCACTGGTAAACTGGTGTCCTAAGTGCAACACCGTTCTTGCTAACGAGCAGGCGGCAGGCGGCGAATGTGAGCGCTGCCACAGCACCGTTGAACAGAGAAACATGAGCCAGTGGTTCTTCAAGATCACCGACTATGCTGAGGAACTTCTCCGTGACCACGACAAGCTCGACTGGCCAGAGCGCACAAAGAGCATCCAGAAGAACTGGATCGGCAGAAGCACAGGTACGGAAGTTTCTTTCAAGGTCGACGGCTCTGACGAAGTTATCTCCGTTTTCACAACAAGAGTTGACACCCTTATGGGTCTTTCATACATAGTTCTTGCTCCCGAATCGCCTCTTGCAAGAAAGCTCACCAAGCCCGAGCAGTCTGAGGCTGTTGAGAAGTATATCTCCGAGGCTATGAAGAAGAACGAGATCGAGCGTTCAAGCACCTCCGCAGAGTACGAAAAGACAGGCGTATTCACAGGTTCATGGGCTATCCACCCGCTGACAGGCGACAAAGTTCAGGTGTGGATAAGTGACTATGTTATCGCAAGCTACGGCACAGGTGCAGTTATGGCTGTTCCTGCGCATGATGAGCGTGACTTTGAGTTTGCAACAAAGTTCGGTCTGCCGATAAACAGAGTTATCACAGGCGGCGACGGCACGGAAGAACTGCCTTACTGCGAAAAGGGCGTACTCATAAACAGCGGCAAGTATGACGGACTTGACTTCGCAGCCGCTAAGAAAGCCATGACCGCCGATCTTGCAGCTATGAACATGGGCAGCGAAAAGGTCACATACCGCCTGAGAGACTGGTCTGTTTCACGTCAGAGATACTGGGGCTGTCCTATCCCTGTTATTTACTGCGACAAGTGCGGCGTTGTGCCTGTTCCCGAGGATCAGCTCCCTGTTGAACTGCCTTATGACGTTGAGTTCATGCCCACAGGCGAGTCTCCGCTGAAATCCTGCGAGTCTTATGTCAACACCACCTGCCCCTGCTGCGGCGGCAAGGCAAAGCGTGAGACTGATACACTTGACACGTTCGTTTGCTCCTCGTGGTATCAGCTGAGATACCCCGAGAATAACCGTGACGATGTTCCTTTCGGCGAGGACACTGTTAACAAGTTCATGCCTGTTGATAAGTATGTCGGCGGTATCGAACACGCCGCAATGCACCTGCTCTATTGCAGATTCATCTATAAGGCTCTGCGTGACATGGGCTACGTCAAGGGCGATGAGCCGTACCCCTCGCTGGTACATCAGGGCGTTATCTTCGGACCTGACGGCTTCCGCATGAGCAAGTCGAGAGGAAACACCGTTGCTCCCGACGAGTATGTAAGCAAGTACGGCTCTGACGTGTTCAGAACTTACCTTGCGTTCGGCTTTGAGTATTCTTCGGGCGGCGCATGGAAGGACAGCGGCATCGAGGGTATTTCTTCGTTCTTCAGAAGATTCACACGTATGGTCGAGTCTTATCTTGAAACTGCATCGAACGGCGGCGAAATGGTTGTAAATGCCGAGGCTGACAGAGTTCGTCATCAGACTATCAAGGCTGTCACCAACGATGTTGAGATATTCCACTTCAACACCGCTATCGCAAGACTTATGGAGTTCTGCACGGCTATCATCAAGTATCAGTCGGGCGCTGACAGAAATGCGGCATTCGAGCGCACACTTGTTGAGGACTTCGTAAAGATGATCGGCATTTTCGCACCGCACTACGGCGAGGAACTTTGGGAGAAGCTCGGCAACGAGTATTCGCTGTTCAATCAGAGCTGGTGTGTATATGACGAGAGCAAGACTGTTCTTGACGAGTTTGAACTTGCAGTTCAGGTATGCGGCAAGATCAAGGACAAGCTGACCGTTTCCGCTTCGGCTTCCGAGGATGAGATCAAGGAAGCTGCTCTTGCACTTGAAAAAGTTCAGGCGGCTATCGGCGGCAAGCCCGTTAAGAAAGTCATCGTTATCAAGAAGCGCCTTGTAAACATAGTTGTTTGATTCAAAATTATTTGCGTGGACTTATCAATAGTTTTGCAAACATAAAATACGCATAAATTTACGGCATTACGGTACAGACCCGTTCGGGGTCGGAAAGTACTGTGATGCCGTTTTTTTGTCCTGCATCAAAAACGTTGGCACAAATGATAAGAATATGTCAAACGATCCCGACTTCCGAATTATTAATATTATTGTGCTTGACTGTATGTAAAATACGTGGTATAATAGATGTGTATGGAAATACCGAAAGGAAGTATGAACTATGAGAAAGACAAAGATCGTTTGCACACTGGGTCCTGCTACTGAGGACGAGGGAACTCTCAGAGAACTGATGAAAAGCGGCATGGACGTTGCACGCTTTAACTTTTCACACGCCAATTACGAAGTTGACCAGAAACGCTTTGAGACTGTCCGCAGACTTTCCGATGAACTGGGTCTGCACGTTGCAACTATGCTTGATACAAAAGGTCCTGAGATACGCCTGAAAACATTCGAGAAAGGCAAGATAGAAGTCAAGGACGGCGATGAGTTCACTCTTACCACCCGTGACATCGTGGGCAACGAAAAGGAGTGCGCTGTTACTTTCGCACATCTGCCGAAAGACGTTTCCGCAGGCACACGCATACTTATAAATGACGGACTTATCGAACTTTCCGTTACTTATGTCAATTCGACTGACGTTGTGTGCAAAGTTGTTCACGGCGGCGAGATAAAAGACCACAAGGGCATAAACGTCCCCGGAGTGAAGCTGTCCATGCCGTATATCTCCGATGCGGATATGAACGACCTTGCATTCGGTGCAAAAATGGGCTTTGACTTTATCGCAGCTTCATTCGTGAGAACGGGCGCTGACGTTATCTACCTGAGAAAATTCACTCAGTCGCTGGGCTGGAATAAAGTCCGCATTATCGCAAAGATCGAGAACAGCGACGGCGTTGAGAACATCGACGAGATACTTGAAGCGGCTGACGGCGTTATGGTGGCTCGCGGAGACATGGGCGTTGAGATACCTTTCGAGCAGATACCCGCTATCCAGAAAGAACTTATCCACAAGGCTTACAACGCAGGCAAGCAGGTCATAACCGCAACTCAGATGCTGGAGTCGATGATCTCCAACCCACGTCCCACCCGTGCGGAGATAACTGACGTTGCAAACGCTATCTATGACGGCACATCGGCGATAATGCTCTCGGGCGAGACTGCTGCAGGCGCATTCCCTGTTGAAGCTGTCCGCACAATGGCAAAGATCGCTGAAACGACCGAGAACAACATCGACTATGAAAAGCAGTTCAGCATTCGTTCCTCAAACGATGAATATTCCTGCCGTGAGGTAACTGAGGCTATCTCTCATGCAACAGTAACAACGGCTCACGACCTGAATGCGGCGGCAATAATCACCGTTACAAAGAGCGGAACGACTGCAAGACGCTTGTCGAAGTTCCGTCCAGAGTGTCCGATAATCGCTCTGACGACCAGCCACCGCACCGCAAGACACATGAATATGTCATGGGGTCTTGTCCCGGGTATCGTTGAGGAGCAGACCGACACAGACAAGCTTATCGACAAGGCGATAGACAAGTCGCTCGAAATGGGCTTGCTCAGACACGGCGACTTAGTAGTAGTTACCGCAGGCGTACCTCTTGGCGTAAGCGGCAACACTAACATGATGAGAGTGGAGATAGTTAAATAATTCCTGACTATGTTTTGTGGAGCGTATCGGCACGGCTTGCAAGTTCAAACGCTGAATCTTGCAAAAAAATTATTAATATTGTGTGTATACTATTGAAATATTCTGACAATGGGTGTATAATAGATATGATAGCGCAAGCCGCTGTACTTATTTTTTTAGAAAGAAGGACTTTTGTATGTTAGATATCAGGATCGAACGTACTGCAACACCCAAGGCAAAACCGACCGATGAGACAAAGCTGGGCTTTGGTCACATTTTCACCGACCATATGTTCATCATGAACTATGACACAGGTCTCGGCTGGCATGACGCACGCATCGTGCCTTACGGTGAGATCACACTTTCGCCTGCTGCTATGTGCCTGCACTACGGTCAGGAGATATTCGAGGGCTTAAAGGCTTACCGCACCGCTGACGGCAGTGTTCAGCTTTTCAGACCCGACGAGAACTTCAAGAGAATGAACGTTTCCGCAGAGCGTATGGTCATTCCTCAGCTCAACATTGATGACTGTCTCTATGCACTCAAAACTCTTGTTAAAATGGAGGAGGACTGGGTTCCTCACACTGAGGGCGCTTCGCTCTATATCAGACCGTTCATAATCTCCACTGACCCGTATGTTGGCGTTCGTCCTGCGGATCACTATATGTTCATCATTATCCTTTCACCCTCCGGCGCTTACTACTCCACAGGTCTGAACCCTGTTAAGATCTATGTTGAGAAGCAGTATGTAAGAGCAGTAAGAGGCGGCACAGGCTTTGCCAAGACTGCCGCTAACTATGCTATCTCCCTCAAGGGTCAGCAGGAAGCTCACGATCAGGACTATGAGCAGGTTCTCTGGCTCGACGGCGTTGAGCAGAAGTATATCGAGGAAGTCGGCTCAATGAACATCATGTTCGTTATCGACGGCGAAGTTGTAACTCCTGAACTGACCGGTTCGGTCCTCCCCGGCATCACAAGAAAGTCTGCACTGGAAATTTGCCGCAAGAAGGGCATGAAAGTTTCTGAGCGCCGCATCACTATCGACGAAGTTGCAAAGGCTTATGACGATGGCAAGCTCAACGAAGTATTCGGCACAGGAACAGCCGCTGTTATCTCGCCTGTTGGTCACTTAAAGTGGGGCGACAAGATCATGACTATCAACAACAACGAGATAGGACCTGTTTCGCAGATGCTGTATGACACCATGACAGGCATCCAGTGGGGCAAGATCAAAGACGAGTTTGGCTGGATAGTTAAACTTTGATAAAATAATAATAACACTGAGGGGAAGCAGGAAGCTGTTTCCTCTCTTTTTTGCTGTCTGACAAAACTGCATAGGTATATTTGGGAGTATAATACAAAAATTATGATCTTTACGCAATATGAATATAATTCTATTGACTTTCGGGAAAAATTTATGTATAATATAAATGTATGTATCTTTTATTAACTCTCGGGAAATGAGGACGCTTATATGAACAGGATAACTGAGCAGCTGCGGCAAAAATATTTTGGAAAGATATGGGAACTATTCTCTGAAGCGTCAGTCGATGCGGGAATGTTCATCATCGCACACGATACACAGGAAATAATGATAGACGCAAACGCAATGCGCATTCTGGGCTTTAATTCACAGCCCGGATATACAGAACTTACGGCGGCGATAGAACGCACCGAGGAATACGCCGAAGGCAGAGCGCCCATAATGCTGGGGCTTATCGACACAGCTGATGAACAGCTGACAGCAGGCGCAGTCTGGATAAACGCTTCAAGCAGTGAACTTGACGAGAGCAGTTTTCTGCTGTCGACCAAGGCGGAGATAGTCCGTGCTATGGACGCTTCAAAGGACGGTTCGCTGGTCATGCTCATTCACCTTGACGGTGCAGATGCTGACCCGGGGGAACTTTTCTACTGTGTGTTCAGCGCACTCAATGCGCTTTTTGCGGCACTTCCTGATAATGCTATGATAGCTTCGCACTCAAACTTTGAGTACTGGATATACATTCCCTCGTTCACGGGCGACCCTATCTCAGAGGCGGAGCGGCTTAGGACGGCTGTTGAAAAATGTCCCCTCACCGACCGCACGGGCAGTATCATAAGCGAGAACCACAACATGACTTTCAGCGCAGGTATATGCTGTTCTGAGGGAGCGGCTGTCCACAGGATGCACAGTGCTTCGTTCGCACTTTATGACGCTGCGGCAAAGGGCAAGGGAAAACTTGAACTGTTCAGCGCCGAGCAGTATGAACGTCAGAAGTCGGAGTACAGCGACCTCAGAAAGCTGTCAAGACTTCTCGACCAGAACCTGTTCAACTATCACTTCCAGCCTATCGTCAGCGCTCAGACGGGAAGCATCGTGGCTTATGAAGCGCTCATGAGAACCGACCCCTCTATCGGTTTCAATCCGCTCAGAGTCCTTGAACTTGCAGAGCGTTATGACAGACTTTATGACATCGAACTTGCAACGCTCAATAACACTTTGCAGGCGCTCAGCGAGAATCAGAGTTTCTTTGAGGACAGAAGACTGTTTATAAATTCCATTTCTTCCCATATAACCACCGATCACGATTATCAGCTTATTCGTGAGCGTTACGGCGAACTGCTCGAAAAGACGGTCATCGAACTGACAGAGCAGACGGAGATAAGCGATGAGCATCTTGAAGTTATCCGCAAAAGGCTCAGAGCGAACAATATGCAAATGGCGATAGATGATTTCGGCACGGGTTACGCCAACAGTGCAAACCTTGTGAGATATGCGCCCGACCATGTTAAGATAGACCGTGCGCTCATCGAGAATATCGACCGCAAGCCGAAGATACAGAATCTTGTCAAGGGAATAATCGATTTCTGCCATTCCTGCGGTTATACTGCACTTGCAGAGGGCGTTGAGACTTTTGATGAAGTCAGGACGATGATATTCTTAGGTGTTGATCTTCTGCAAGGCTACTGGGTGTCAAGACCTAAGCCGGTTTTCGTCAATGAAGTCGCATGGAGCGTCAGGGACGATATTGTTAAGATAAACCTTGAAGCGGCAGGAAGCATACAGAAAATATACAAAGCGGAGGACGGTGAGCGTATCTCGCTCATGAAGCTTGCGCTTGAAAAATACAACAGCATCTCTCTCGGAAGCGGAAAGTTCATAATTGACGGCGTTTCTGACAAGACTTTCAAAATGCCTGTCTCTGTCCGTGAAAATGCGGAGTGCAGGCTTGAACTTCATGATGTCTGCATAGAATCGGAATCAGATATGCCTTCGATCTCGCTTTCGGACGGCAGTGAACTAACGCTTGTCTGCGAAAGCACAAACGTTCTGAAAATGGGCGGCATTTTCGTGCCCGAGGGGACAAAGGTCACTGTCACGGGAACAGGTTCGCTGTTCATAGACCCCGAAGCGCATGAAAGCTACGGCATTGGCTGTCCCTCGGATAATACGTCAGGCGAGATATACATCGACACTCTTACCCTGACAATAAACGCTAACGGTGAATCGAGTATCGGCATCGGCGGCGGAAAGTCGGCTTTTGTCAGGATAGCGAGCGGCACGATCGACGTTAGCTGCTCCGGAGGCAGCTGCACGGGTCTGGGTTCGGTGACGGGCAATGCCGATCTTGTTATCGACAGCTGTTCTATGGGCGTGAATATGGCTTCGGCTGTCGGAACGTGCATAGGTTCTGTTTCGGGAAATGCTAAGATAGAAATGAAAAATTCCTCGCTCTATTGTCAGAGTGCGGGAAACAACCTCTGCGGTATCGGTGTTCTGCATGACGGAAATGCCGAGATAATCGCTGAATCTGTTGAACTTGACACGGTGATGAGAGGCAAGACGGTGCTGAACATCGGCTCGAACAACGCTGTTACTGACTGCAATATAAAACACGCTCTTCTGAGCCTTTATTCAGAGGGCGGCGAGGTAACAGGCATAGGCGACCGAAACGGCGGCGGCAGAGTAGATATAAGCGAGAGCGAGCTGACACTTGCATTCAGAACAGGCAACAGCTTCGACATCGGAAGCCGTGACGGTACTGTTCGGTTTGAACATATAATAAAAAATATCAAAATGAACGATTGATACGGGGGATACCAAAAATGGCAAATAAAGAAGAAAACAGACGCAGACCCCGTATAGGGCTGCTCATAAGTCATCTGGAAGATGATTTTGACGATGCGGTGTGCGAGGGCGCAATGATCGCCGCTGAACAGGCAGACGTTGACCTCATAATCTTCCCGGGGCGCTATATCGACGGCGTTTATGCGGATAAACTGCGCACCGAATATGAATATCAGTACAACACGCTGTTCGATTTGCCGATACATAACAGATTCGATGTTCTGCTGGTGCTTATCGGAACTATCGGCAGTCATCTTAACAAAGAGCAAAAGGCAAAATTCCTCAGCAAATTTGAGGGTGTACCTGTTATCACTATAACTTCCGAGATAGAGGGCTATCCCTGCATAAGTGTTGACAACAAGACGGGACTTGTGCAGGTGATAGAACACCTTATCGACGCTCACGGCTGCCGAAAGCTCGGATTTGTAAGCGGTCCCGAAACGAGCGATGATGCAAAGGAGCGTCTTGAAGTGTTCAGAGACACCCTTGAAAAGCACGGTGTTGAGTTCTCGCCTGAAAGAGTGGTCTACGGCAACTTCTCGAAATACGTTGCACCGCAGGTTGGCGACCTGCTTGACCGCAATCCCGATCTTGATGCGATAGTCTGCGCTAACGATCAGATGGCTACTGCCGCTTATCAGGCGCTGGAACAGAGAGGACTTCGCCCGGGCGTTGACATCGCAGTGACGGGCTTTGACAACGACCACGTATGCGAAGAAGTTGTTCCTCACCTCACCACCGTTAAGTCAGATGCCGCCGAACTGGGCTACAACTCGATCATCGAAGCGATAAACTATATCAACAACGGCAAGCTTGAGAACGATTCTGTCCCGTCCTCAATGCTGATACGCAATTCCTGCGGCTGCACAAGAAACGCACGTCTTGGAACGCTGTCTTTCCGTGAGAGCAGCACGGGCAGTCTTGCAGAGTTTGTGGACGAAGTGTGCGACTATCTGCTTGACAGATACCGTTCGAGCGAAAAGACCCATGCACTCCGCAAAAGATTCGGGCAGATACTTTTCAAGATAGACAGATACGTCCACATGGAGAACCTGCATGACAGACGGCTCCGTGATGAGATAGCAAATGACCTTGATGCTCTGCTGGGCGAGGGCTTCTTCAAGTTCGTCTCAATGGACGATCTTTATGCGGTGATAGAATATATACACAGCAAATACACCGCCCGCAATGTTGACCGTGATGAACAGCTTATGATAAACCGCCTGTTCATACGTATATACAAGATAATCGCCGAGAGGAATGCGGCGTTCTGCAAGGACAGGCTCGATGACAGCTACTTCATGACATGGCAGACCAACTCTATCACAAGGGATATGCTGGTGTTCGAGGCATACGATGACCGTGCTTATCAGACAGTTGTTGACAAAACTTCAAGGCTTCACATGACATCGAGTTATCTTTTCAGCTACGAGCCTGCGATAATCAACCGCAAGACCGACACGTTCAGGCTTCCCGACAAGATATTCCTGAAATGCTATCACAATCAGGGAGATATTGTGATACTTCCGCCCGAGGAACAGGCAGTCGCTCCTGATAAACTTTTCTCAAACAAATATTTGCCGAACGACAGGCGCATCACAATGGTAGTAACGCCGTTATTCTCCAATGAGGAACACTATGGTCTTCTGCTTTGCGAGATAGAGCATGAATATTTCAACTACATCACATCGGTAACGGTGCAGCTCTGTGCGGCGCTGAGGATAATCACGATGATGAAAGAGCAGGCACACACACAGAAGATGCTTCGTCAGAGTCTTATCGAGATAAAGGAGAACAATCAGCTTCTGAGCGACATCTCAAAGACTGACGAACTGACCGCCTGCTTAAACAGGCGTGGATTCTTCGAGGAAGTGCGCCGCAAGCTGAACGATGAGCGTTTGGTCGGCGACCACCCCTATGCGGTGATGATATTCGCAGACCTTGACAGCCTGAAAGTGATCAATGACAGATTTGGGCATGAAGAGGGCGATTTTGCGATACGTTCGGCGGCTGAGATACTGCGGCGTTCGTTCAGAGATGAGATAGTCGGCAGGATAGGCGGCGATGAATTTGTTGTGTGTACTTTCTTCAAGAAGCCTGTTGACATGACGGTGATAAGAGAACATATCGAGTCGATCTCGAAGCAGTATAACGAGGAATGCGCATCAGACAAGGAATATATCATCCATGTGAGCGTTGGCGTTTATCCGTTCAACTGCACCGAAACGGTAGAGATCGGCGAACTGCTGTCTCATGCAGACTCACTGCTGTATGAGCAGAAGCGTAAGAAAAAATCAATTATCAAGGAAGAAAGAAAACTCAGCGATACGAACTGAAAATTCATGAGAGACGATCTCGGATTTTAAAAATTGTTTATTGTATTTGCAGAAAAAATGTGGTATAATTATCCTGATAAATAAATTTATTAAGGAGTGTTCAAAATGACCTACAAGGAAGAGTTCATTAAATTCATGGCAGACAGCGGAGTGCTGACGTTCGGTGAGTTCACACTCAAAAGCGGCAGAAAAGCTCCCTACTTCATAAACACAGGCAACTACAAGACAGGCGCACAGCTTGCACGTCTGGGCGAGTTCTATGCTCAGTGCATCGAGGAGAACGGCGTTGAGGCTGATGTGTTCTTCGGTCCTGCTTACAAGGGCATACCTCTGTCGGTTTCGGCGGCAGTTGCTTACTACAACAAGTTCGGCAAGGACGTTGCTTACTGCTTCGACCGCAAGGAAGTCAAGGATCACGGCGAGGGCGGAATGTTCGTCGGCAGAAAGCTTGCTGACGGCGACAAGGTTGTTATCATCGAGGACGTTATGACTTCGGGTAAGGCTCTGCGTGAAGTTATGCCTAAGCTGACAGGTGCTGCTGACGTTAAGGTGACAGGCATGGTCATAACCGTTGACCGCATGGAAAAGGCTCTTGACAGCGATCTTTCGGCTGTTCAGGACGCTTACAAGACTTTCGGCGTTAAGGTATACTCTATCGTTACTATCGATGACATCATCGAGGCTATCAGAAACGGCGTTGTTGAGGGCAAGGAATACTTAGATGCAATGCTCGCTTATCGTGAGCAGTACGGCGTTAAGTACTAAGAGTTAAAAACTTAGTATTTTGTTAAACGTGATTTGATATATGGTAAATATTTCACGAAAGTTACGAATTATAACAAAACTGTAATAAAATTGTAACCCTCTGTAATTGTATTGTTGTTGTAATATTACGCAATATATTGTATAATTATATTGTAGAACAGAGGAAAGAAAAAGAATGAAAAACTAAGTGATCATACTCTTAGCTCGTTTCATCCTCTCCAAAATTTTTTACACAAGTCAGAAGGTAGTCTCTCCAAGGCTACCTTTTCTTTTTTATAACATTATGCACAAATGCTGATGTAGAAATTTGTGGCTTCTTACAAAATTTTGCTTTTAGTCGGGTGGTTTGTAGACATTGACACATTCAACTGTTATAATTAATATGTACAAATGATAACATGATATTTAAGAGATAAGGAGTAAAATTTAAAATGATCTCTGATATTTATACGCTGACAAGATTTCAGACGGACTTCCGTGAAATACCCGAGGAAACTGAACGCACTGCACGATATGAACAGCTTGACAGCCGCTCGGCACTCAGGCTCAGACTTCTCGCTGAGGAACTTATCTGCATGATGCCTCAGCTGCTTATCTACGGCAAGGGAAGCTTCTGGATAGAATCGCACAAAAAGTGCTACACGCTCCGCTTGCAGGTGACTCCCGATGCGGCGGATTTCGACACTTCAAAGGTCATCGCTGTTTCGAGCAGCGGCAAGAACGCCTCTGCAAAGGGCATTGTCGGCAGAATGACTGCCGCCGTTGAACAGCTGCTCGCCGCAAGACAGAAAAAACGCAGCGCTGACCCTTACGGCGCAATGTCCAGCGGCTTCTGCGACTATGACGAACAGACTATATGGAGCTTGCAGGAGTATAAAAACGGTTTTGACTCCGAGGACAAGAAAAAGCAGAAAGCCGAAGAATGGGACGAACTGGAAAAGTCGATAATCGCTAACCTTGCCGATGACGTAACGGTGGGCGTGCTGGGCGGCAAGGTGGATATTGCCGTTAAAAAGCAGTTCTGATATGGACAAGCTGAAAGCAAGAAAAACAGTCAGACGCTTAGGGATAGCGACCCTTATCCTGACGGCTGTTTTTATAATTTCAATGGTTGCAGTTTCGTTTGTGAGCGCAGGAAGTCTTGTCATCTATCTTCCCGAGGGTGACAGAGCTGAGGATTTTGTGCCCGAAAGCGACCTTGTAAACGTCCGCACCGACCCTAAAAATGAACGCCGCATGATAGTTGAGGCAAAAGACAAAAGCAAGGGCAGGGTTTTCATTGACAATATGGGCGAGGGTGACCACGCATTGGGTACTACTCCCATAAAGATCCTGCCGAACGGAGTTGTTGTGGACGAACAGAACGGTAACTTCTCGGGCTATCGGGTCATCGTGGCGCTCATAACCGTTTATGTTCTGCTGGTGACGGCGGCTTTGACTGCATCCTTTGTCATACGCTGCAAAAAACTGCTCTTTTCCTACACAACGATATACTACGCAGGTGCAGCGCTGTTCATGCTGGGATTTACGATAGACCTGCTGGTATCGGTGTTTGGTATTTTTCTTGACCCTGCGGTTTATCACATGGGATATATTTACAATATCATCACGAACTCAGGCGTTGCTTTTATGCTGCTAAGTCTTCCGTTCATGCTGGTGTTCTCAGTTATGCTTGTATTCTGCAACCTGACACTTGTTAAGCGTGAGGGGCTGAATTTTGTAAACATTCTGGGATTCATACTTAGCGGACTGATAATCATAAGCTATCTGGTGCAGATATTCTACGTTGGCAGACCGCTCATGGGCAGCGAACGTGAAGTCCGCACAGCTATGGCAGTCGACAGCATACTCACAACAGGTTTCGTATATTTCGAGTCGATGCTTTTAGCATCGATGCTTTGCGGCATAATATCGGTAAAAAGGCGCACTGCACTTGACAAGACCCACGTCATAATCTTAGGGTGCGCCATATCCGATGACGGAACACCTTTGCCGCTTCTCAGAGGGCGTGTTGACAGAGCGATAAGCTTTGCCCGTGCGCAGGCAGAAGCAGGCGGCAGGGAAGTGAAGTTCGTGCCGTCGGGCGGTCAGGGCAGTGACGAAGTTATCTCGGAAGCGGAGAGCATGAAGAACTATCTTATCTCGCAGGGAATAAGCGAGGACAGGATAATCATAGAGAACAAGTCGGTCAACACTCAGCAGAATATGCGCTTTTCGCTGGAAAAGATAAAAGCGGACTGCGATCAGCCGAATATCGTGTTCTCAACATCAAATTACCATGTGCTGAGAAGCGGCATCATCTCGGAGAATGAGGGACTTGACGCTGACGGCATAGGCGCATCGACCAGCCTTTATTTCTGGCCGAACGCTTTTGTCAGAGAGTTTGTCGGTCTGCTTGCGAGCAAGTGGAAAAGGCACGCTTTCTGGGCAGTATTCTTTATAATAACGATCGCAGCTATAATCATGATAAAACCCATGTAACAGGAGGTCAATATGAAAAGACTGGAGATCAGCGCACAAGTTGAAAATCTTGATGCAGTGACGGAGTTTATAACATCGGAACTTGAAGCCGCAAATTGCTCGATGAAAGCACAGATGCAGATAGAGATAGCGGTAGAGGAACTTTTTGTAAACATTGCACACTATGCCTATGCGCCGAATGTGGGTATGGCGGTCATTTCTATCGGTATCGAGGATGGTTCGGCAGTCATAACCTTTGAGGACAGCGGCGTTCCCTATGACCCTCTTGCAAAGGAAGACCCCGACATAACGCTTTCCGCACAGGAACGTGACATCGGCGGACTGGGCATCTTTATGGTGAAAAAGAGTATGGACGATATGAGATACGAATACCGTGACGGCAAAAATATCCTTACTATCGTAAAGAGGCTGGGGAAGTAATGCGCAGAAAGCACACTCCCAAGCCGCACTCACTCTCGGCAAAGACTGTCCACTCAACGGTGCAGAGCTGTATCGTGTTCGGGCTTGCAGTCCAGCTGGTGGCGCTTTCATTCTTCGTGATACACCTGACAAAGCAGTATATAAACTTTGCCGACACAACGGTGAAGCAGGTCAAAATGACTATCAGCAGTGACAACGCTGATGCCGCCGAATTTGCCGACAAGGTGATGAACAGATACCACAGTCTGAGCGAAGAAGACCGCATGAAAATGGGTACTGCGGAGTACAGGGCTTTCTTTCCAGATGATGAAATGACCGAAAGCCCCACCTATAAGTCTCTTATCAAGCTTCTCGGCACAACGCTCGATTTTCACACGCATAATGATATTTCGGACGTTTATCTTGCTATGTATGATGAAAAGACAAGCAGTATCGTTTATATCGTCGACCCCGATGAAACAAAGACACAGCTTTTGCCCGGTGAGTGGGAAGAAGTCTATGACCGTGAGATAAAGCGTTTTCTTTCGGGCGATGTAAACAGCGTTATGTATGATCTGGGCTGGACTGAGAATTACGGAATGCTCTGCACAGTCGGAACGCCTGTTTATTCGGGCGGCAAGATATGCTATTTTGTTCTTGCGGACATTTCGTTAAAGAACATTCTTGCGGGAACGGCTGAATTCTCGCTCCACATTACTGCACTCGTAGTGCTGGTAACGATTGTTATCTCGCTTTTCCAGACAAGGCGCATCAAAGAACGGCTGGTCAAGCCCGTGAACATGATAGCCGATGCCTGCAACGAATTTGCATCAGGCGGAAAAGGTGACGGCGAAAGAAGAAACTGCTTCGGTTCGCTCGACATAAAAACGGGTGACGAGATAGAACGGCTCGCAAAGACCATGGCTGACATGGAAACGGATATTTACACATACGGCGCAAATCTCCTGAAAATAACCAAGGAGAAAGAGCGCATAGGAACTGAACTGGAACTTGCGAGGAAGATACAGGCGGATATGCTCCCGAATATTTTTCCGCCGTTTCCGGACAGAAAAGAGTTCGCCATTTTCGCTTCGATGACACCTGCAAAGGAAGTGGGCGGCGATTTCTACGATTTCTTCTTTATCGACCCCGACCATTTGGGGCTTGTTATTGCGGACGTGAGCGGAAAGGGAGTTCCTGCGGCACTGTTCATGATGATGTCGAAGATACTTATAAACAACTATGCGAAGGAACTGGGCAGTCCTGCGAAAGTCTTTGAGAAAGTGAACAATGCTATCTGTCAGAACAATGACGAAGAAATGTTCGTGACGGCGTGGTTCGGAGTGTTGGAGATCTCAACAGGCAAGGTCACGGCGGCGAATGCGGGGCATGAGTATCCCATAATCAGGAAAGCTGACGGTGAGTACGAACTCTTCAAGGATAAGCACGGTTTTGTGCTGGGCGGTCTTGAAGGTGCGAAATACAAGGAGTATGAGTTCACGCTGGAACGTGGCGGCACGCTGTTTGTATACACGGACGGAGTTCCCGAGGCAACAGATGCTGAGGAAGAACTGTACGGCACTGCACGTTTGCTTGAAGCGATGAACAGGACGGGCGACACCGACCCTGAGTCACTGCTTACAGATGTTAAGTTGGCGGTAGATGAGTTTGTGGGCGAAGCAGACCAGTTCGATGACCTGACGATGCTTGGGATAAGACTGAATTAAATGCACCCAAAACGCTTGACAAATCAGTGTTTTTCGTGATATAATAAATGTGTACATTCTGTTTAGTTTGGGTGATAAAAATTGAAGTTTAAAAGAATATTCTGTCTTGCTTCTCTGTCGGCACTTATGCTGTTTAACGGGTTTGCCGCTTATGCAGACAGCAAGGACGATGCTGTTACGCCTGTGGATTCTTCACAGACTGATGCCGCAGAGACCGCCGACACAGTTGATGACGAAAACCGTGACCGTGAGAATTTTCACCGAAGCGGCGTATGGGGCTACACTCTGCTTGCTGATGGGACGGTTGCCGTCAGCAAATACTACGGAAAGGACAGGCACATCGCAGTTCCCGACACACTTGACGGCTGCACCGTTTCAGCGATAAGCGGCGGCTGGTATATGAGCGGCGGTTCGCCTGTGCTTTACGGCAATATTCACGGTATTTCCTACGCCGATGACGGAAGCGTTGCAGACAGTCAGGTTTACAGCCCGTTTGCAGGCAACACAAAGATAGAACAGATAACCGTTCCCGATACGGTAAAGCAGATAGGTGCTATCGCTTTCAAAGGCTGCACCGCTCTTACCGAAGTAAAGCTTGGGGAAGGCGTTGAACTTATCGGCAACAACTGTTTTGAAGGCTGTTCAGCTCTGCTGGGTATCGACATTCCTGCAAGCTGTACCTATATCGATCAGCAGGCGTTCAAGGACTGCACTTCGCTTTGTGCGATTTCCATGCCGAATCCACACATGGAACATTCGGTTTTTGAGGGCTGCACGGCTATCGAAGATTACACATTCCCCGAGGGCACAACGGATATACCGCCATATATGTTTCTGGGCTGCACGGGTCTTAAAGCGGTCACTTTCCCCGAGGGACTTGTGACTATCGGCGACAGCGCTTTCAAGGACTGCACGGCGCTCGAAGCTTTTGAACTGCCCGACACAGTGACCACCATTTACAACGAAGCGTTCATCGGCTGCTCCGCTCTTTCAGACGTGAAACTCGGACGGCTTGACACGTTGGGAAGCCTTGCATTCGCTGACTGCGGACTTAAAGACCTGACCGTTCCCGACACGCTTGTGCGCATTGGCGAGAACGCTTTCGGCAAGACCTCAAAAGGCAAGGCTGTCGAGGGTTTCACGCTCCACTGCACGGAGTATTCCGCAGCGCAGAGTTATGCTGAGGACAATGACATTCCGTTCAAAGCCGAGGCTGCATCTGCTGTGACTTCCGAAGCATCTTCCGAGGAAAATCCGACCCTTGAACTTGCTCCCGACATAGCTCCCGACAAGCTTTACAAAATAATCATGGGTATCGCTATCGGAGCGGCTGTGGCTGTTCTTATCGTTATAATCTTAACTATCGTCAACCACAAGACCGCAAAAGGCAAAGAGGCAGACGAATACCTGCGTAAATAATTTTAAAAATTAGAAATAAAAAATAAGAAAGTATCTGACGTGGCGGATCTGTTCGTTAAACGTCAAATACTTTCTTTTTTTATACGTTATTTAATTAAAATCAAAGCCTGAGTAAAGCTAACGCCCCATGAAAGCCCCGAGCCGCACACACTTACGTCTTAGACAAAACTTACGTGCGAGGGATACGAGCCGTCCGCCCGAGAACCCCCGAGCCGCACACACTTTCGTCTTAGACAAAACTTATGTGCGAGGGCATTGAGCCGTCCGCCCGAGGACCCCCGAGCCGCACACACTTACGTCTTAGACAAACTTATATGCGAGGGCATTGAGCCGTCCGCCCGAGGACCCCCGAGCCGCACACACTTTCGTCTTAGACAAAACTTATGTGCGAGGGATACGAGCCGTCCGCCCGAGGACCTTATTTCTTTACGTTGAAAGCGCCCATCTGGGGGTAGCAGGCAGCAGCGCCGAGCTGTTCTTCGATGCGGAGCAGCTGGTTGTACTTAGCAACACGCTCGCTGCGGCTGGGTGCGCCTGTCTTGATCTGGCAGGTGTTCAGCGCAACTGCAAGGTCAGCAATGGTGGTGTCGGCAGTTTCGCCCGAACGGTGGGAGGAAATTGCTGTGTAGCCTGCCTTGTGAGCCATTTTGATAGCTTCAAGTGTCTCGGAAACAGAACCGATCTGGTTCAGCTTGATGAGGATAGAGTTTGCAGCGCCAAGGCTGATGCCCTTTGCAAGACGCTCGGTGTTGGTAACGAACAGGTCATCGCCTACAAGCTGTACTTTGCCGCCGATCTGCTTTGTCATCTTTACCCAGCCGTCCCAGTCTTCTTCGTCAAGACCGTCCTCGATAGAGATGATCGGATACTTGTCAACAAGTGCTTCCCAGTGAGCGATAAGTTCGTCAGAAGTGAACTCCTTGCCGCTCTTAGGCTGCTTGTAGAAGCCCTTGCCTTTTTCGCTCTTCCACTCGGAAGAAGCAGCGTCCATAGCGATCATGAAATCCTTGCCCGGCTCGAAACCTGCTGCCTTGATAGCTTCAAGAATCTTCTCGATAGCTTCTTCGTCGCTCTTTAAACTGTTGGGAGCAAAGCCGCCTTCATCGCCAACTGCGGTAACGTCGCCCATAGCTTTCAGCAGAGCCTTTAAGCTGTGGAAGACCTCAGCACACCAGCGCAGACCCTCTTTGAAAGTGGGAGCGCCGACAGGCATTATCATGAACTCCTGAGTGTCAACAGCACTGTCAGCGTGAGCGCCGCCGTTTAAAATGTTCATCATCGGAACGGGGAGCTTTGTGCCCTGAATGCCGCCTAAGAATCTGTACAGAGGAATGTCGAGGGAAGTTGCAGCAGCTCTTGCGCAAGCGATAGAAACAGCAAGGATAGCGTTTGCACCCAGCTTGGACTTGTCCTTAGTGCCGTCAGCCTTTATCATAGCAGCGTCAACAGCGTAAATGTCCGAAGCGTCCATGCCTGTGATAGTCTCAGCGATAACGGTGTTGATGTTTTCAACAGCCTTCTGAACGCCCTTTCCGAGATAGCGGCTCTTGTCGCCGTCACGAAGTTCGAGAGCCTCAAACTCGCCTGTTGATGCGCCAGAGGGAGCAGTTCCTCTTGCAACTGTGCCGTCAGCGAGGGTGATCTCAGCTTCAACGGTGGGGTTTCCGCGAGAGTCAAGTATCTCTCTGCCGACTACCTTTTCGATCTCTAAATAATCCATATGAATACTCCGTTTCTGCCTTTCGGCGTTTATTTTAACGTGATCGCTCACATTATTGGCTAAACAGGCTCACGTTATTCACAGCAAATATTCGCACTTTCCACTGCGAAAGCAAGCCTGTCCAATGATTTATTCACAGTTAGCTTTTACTAACCTTTATCTATTATATCACAACTGATTTGAGTTGTCAACCCCTAACTTCTTAATTCGGAATGCGGAATTGTTTTGAGAACGGTTGTTTATTTGTTCGCTGACGTGATGTTTTTTGCAGGCAGAATATCATTAAATGTAAACTTTCTGTAAATCGTTAATAATTTGCTGTATATTTTCGTTGTTATGACTTGAATTATCATATATTATGTGTTATAATAACAGTAGTTTAAACCGCATTTTTATTCAAAATGCAATAAGGGGGAAGCTAAATGATCGTTATAACAGGTGATATTCACGGTTCTATCGACATCGCAAAACTTGATATAGAAAACACTCCCGGTCTTGCGGCACTTACAGAAGATGATTACCTTATCATCGCAGGCGACTTTGGTCTTGTATGGGGCGGCACTGAGGAGGAACTTTACTGGCTTGAATGGCTCAACGGTATGCCGTGGACAACTCTTTTCATAGACGGCAACCACGAAAACTTCGACCTGCTCGAACAGCTTCCCGTTGAGGAGTGGCACGGCGGCAAGATACATCGTGTTGCTGAACGCATCTACCACCTTATGCGTGGGCAGGTGTTCGAGATAGAAGGCAAGACTTTCTTCACTTTCGGCGGCGCTGACAGCCACGATAAGTATTACCGTGAGGAGGGCGTTTCGTGGTGGCATCAGGAACTTCCCAGCAAGGAAGAACTTAAAGAGGGGCGTGAAGCGCTCGAAAGAGTCGGGTTCAAGGTCGATTATATCCTTACCCACTGCGCACCTACAAGCGTTCAGCGTGAACTTATCCTGCTCCGAAACGATGACAGCTACACACGAAATGTGCTGACCGAGTTTCTGGAAGGCGTTAAGGAGCGCACCGAATACCGCCGCTGGTTCTGCGGTCATTATCATATCGACTACACAAGCACCGTTGACCCGAAGCTGGACGTGCTTTACTACGATTTCGTTCAGCTGGGCGGTGACGGCAGTGAAGATGTTATCGAGACTGAGACTGCTCCGATCTGTGACGGCGATCCCATGGAGATAAAACCGCTCCCCGGTGCAGAACCGCCAGATGATTTTCCCGATTAACAAGAAGAAAAAACGCAGTTCCCATTTTTGTGGGTACTGCGTTTTTGTCGTTTTAGAACCTGTCTTCACAAGAAATGTGCGTGGATTTTCAAGTTCTTATTTTGTTTCACGCTCGATAAGCTTTGTCAGCGCAAAGGAATACAGACAGCATGACTTAACGGGCATGGGCAGGATTATGTCAAGCGCCTTTTTGTAAAGTTCAAGCTGAACATCATAGTGCGCAAGTTCTTCCTCGCTTTGGAAATAGTCGGTCTTGTAGTCCACAAGCACATAACCGTCACCCTCGGGGAAGATACAGTCGCATATGCCTTGAAGCATTCCGTCAGGTGCAAGATACTTGGAGTATTCGCCGCCTATGCCTGCATCAGATGCCTTGACTGTGAAGTGTTTTTCACGCATAACGGCACTGCCTGCGGCTTTCATCCGTGTGTAAAGTTCACTCGAAAAGAACTTCTTGACGGCGCTGACATAAACTCCACGGCTTTCCTGCACGGTCATCGAGCCACGCTTTACCAGCCGTTCAAGTTCCTGCTCAACGCTCTTTTCGCAGTTGGAGTAGTCCGCAAGTTCCATGAAAAGGTGGGTGCAAGTTCCCCGCTGTGCAGGCGAAAGCTTTGAGAGTTCCTCTTTTTCAAGTGTTCCCAGCTGTGGATAGAACATCGCCTTTATATCCTCGGGGGCAGGCTTTTTCATGTTCATCTCAGTCACTATCTCGGTAACGGTGCGTTTTGAAGCGGCAAGCGGTTCAGAATCGTCAAGTGCCTTGGCTTTACGTGCTTTTTCCGCATCTTTAAGTCGTTTTGCGATAATATCGGCAGTCTGTTCATCGGGCAGAGCCTTTGCAAAGCTTATCACACGCCTTTGTGAAGCGTTTTCATCGGGATAAGTGCGGTAGACTATCTCGGGCGAAATATCGTCAGCAGGTATGAGCCTGTGCAGAGTGTCGGCAGTCTCGGCGGTCACGTTCACCGCATCAAGAAGCGGATCGCATCCCTCGGTCAGCATGAGCGCTGCGGCTATCCATGTGTTGGCACTGCGGCAATTGTTGTCCGCAAGTATCTCAGTGGTAACTCTGCCTGCATCGGCTATGGCATCGGCAAGCCTTGCGAGCCTGTCGGGAACATCATAGCTCGAACGTTTGTTCCTCTTTAAGAAAATGGGTATGAACAGCCGTTCTTCCGCACGGGTGAGCGCAACATACAAAAGGCGCATTTCCTCACTGAGCATTTCTTTCATCAGCTTGTCCGAAAGCTTCATGTGGCTTAATGTGTCGACTGTTGAAAGGTCATCGTGTCGGTAGAACCTTATACCTGCGTAAAGCTTTTCGCTGAGAAGAACAGGGCGTGACCTGTCTCTGAGGTTGAACTCGTTGCCCAGCCCAATAATGAACACGAACTTGAATTCAAGACCTTTTGAGCGGTGGAAAGTTTTCAGCAGAACGGAATCGCTTCCCGAGGTGCGTGTCTGAGCCTGCTTGAAGTCGCCCTTTGCGGCGGTCAGGCTGTCGAGAAAGCGCAGAAAGCCTGCGATACCGCCTGTGGAGTTTGCTTCGTATTCAGCCGCACGCTGGGTGAGCATTCTCAGGTTAGCACGTCTGCGGTCTGAATCCTCAAAACAGCTTGAAGCCGAGAAAAATTCCGTCTTGTCGTAAATATAGGTGATAAGTTCTTCTATCCCCATGCTCACCGAGAAAAATCTCAGCTGTTCTATCTGGTTGACCGTTCTCACACAGCGGTCTTCAAGTGCCTTGTCGCCGATGTCAAGCTTTTTGTTCTTGTTGCTGTCTTCTTCGTCCACAAGATCGGGCGCATCGGGCTTTGCATTCTTCGTGACCGCAAGCAGTACCTGATAAAGTCTCCTGCTCTCAAAAGTCTGACCCTTATCGTTCGTCTCGAAGCAATACATTCTCAGCCGTGCAAGTTCATCAGCCGTAAAGCCCATGATAGGCGACAGCATGACAGCCGCAAGTTCCAGACTTCTGTTGGGGTTGTCGATGACTTTGAGCAGGCTGAGTATCGCTATTATCTCCTGCGACTGCATATATCCCACGCCTGTTTCGGTGTGAGCGGTAAGCCCCACGTATTCAAGAGCCGCCGCCGCCGCTCTGAGCGGTTCGGTCTTTCTCGAAAGAATGCAGAAATCCGACTGTCGGCATGGTCTTTGTCTGCCTTTTTCGGTCACGGGCGCACCCTCGTCTATAAGCTGTTTTATGCGCTGTGCAACGGCAAGTTCCTCGCCGCCGAACACCATATATTTCAGTTCATCGGCAATATTCTCGTCCTCGTTTATGAGCATTATCTCGGCAGGACAGTCAGCTCCGACAAACTTCGAGCCTTTATAAAGCCTAGGGTACTTTTCGCCCGAAAGGAGCGTATCTTCGCCCTGTTCATCGTCCTTTTCAAGTATTGCACCGCAGTAGAGCTGTTCATCGGCATCATATTCAAGTTCGCCTATATCGCTGCTCATTATCCTGCGGAAAACAGCGTTTACAAAAGCAAGCACGCCCTGTCTGCTTCGGAAATTTTTAGTAAGGCGTATCTCGGTAAGCTGTGTGTTTGCGCTGTCCTTTGCGGCAGTGACAGCATTCTTGAAAAGTTCGGGGTTAGACTGTCTGAATCTGTATATCGACTGTTTTATGTCTCCCACAACAAACACATTTTTACCGAGCATCGACAAGTCATCCGTGTCTGAAAGCGAGCGGAAAATAAGTTCCTGCAAGTCGTTCACGTCCTGAAACTCGTCAATGAGGAGCATTCTGTACTTATCCTCTGCACGAAGTCTCTCGGCAAATTCGGTGCGCTTTACAACGCCGTCAACATTTTCCACCAGCAGTCTCATTGCCATTCGCTCAATATCGCCGAATTCAGCCACACCCATTTCGGTCTTGCGTGCAGTCATGAGATCGTCAAGCATATCAGCGGCAAGGTCGAGCGCCGAAAAGACCATGCCTGCAATGCGGCTGTTCTCACGAATATCATTGCCGAACGGTTCGAGCATATCGCCCATGCCGTCAAAAAGTGCCTTTGCCGCCTTGCTCAGAGGGTCGATCTTGCCGTGTATGCGTTTCTGTTCGGGCTTGTCATCGTTTTTGAGCTTAGTAAGACCTGCGGCAGGCGGTTTCGGGAAATCCTTTCCGACTGCGCTGTAAAGTTTTTTGTAATCACGCTGAGTAAGCGCAGTGCGCACATCGTCAAACGTGTCACGCTGGTCGACCAGACGTTCGAGAATATCATCGGGAGCAGGCAGACTTCCCGTGAGTGAGAGCGCTTCTTCAAGGTAAGCGAGAGCTGTTTCGGTATCGGCTTTTATCTTATCGAAGATCTCGTCAAGCTGTTCATTAAGAAAGTCTTCGTCCGAGAAAAGTTCAGCCGCCTTTTTCGCCCACACATCGGGAAAAGGGAGCGAGCGCTTGAACTCATACAGCTGTTTAACGCAGTTTCCCAGGGCGTTGTCGGTGTCGCCGTCAATATTCTTAACAAGAGCGTCAACGAGCAGTTCTTCTCTGTCGGGGCAGTCACGGCGCATAGTTTCAAGCACAGTATGAACACACTCATCGAGCAGGACGGTCATTTGAGAATCGTCAGCAATGCCAAGTCCGTTTCGGTATTCAGTCTCGTTAAGATTTTCTCTGACCATATCGTAACAGAAAGAATCAATGGTGCAGATACGTGCAAGAGCAAGCATATCCTGCTGACGTGAGAGCCATTCACGAGCCGCAGGGTCGTCCGCCTCGATTATCTTTTTGGTAAGAGCGGCACGAAGCTTGCTTTTCATCTGTGCCGCCGCTTCTTTCATGAACGTTACGGCAAGCAGTTTTTCGGCAGGCAGAGTTCCGCTCACATCGGCGAGCAGTCTGACGGTGCGCTCTACCAGCACAGTTGTTTTTCCGCTTCCTGCGGCGGCAGGCACGATTATGCCGGAGCCTTTTTCCTCAATAGCGTGGAGCTGTTCGGCAGTCCACATACTTTTATTCTGCTTTTTCTCCATAAAAACCCCCACCTTACTTTTTAGCTTTTGGCATCGAACCAGCTTTTGCCTGAGTGAACGTCGACCGTCATGGGAACTGCGAGGTCTACTGCCGATTCCATTTCTTCTTTGAGGATAGCCGAGGCTTTTTCAGCCTGATCTTTCGGCACTTCGAGTATCAGTTCGTCATGCACCTGCAATATCAGCTTTGCTTCGGGAAGTTCTTCACGCAAACGTTTGTAGACTTTCACCATTGCAAGCTTTATGATGTCAGCCGCCGCACCCTGTATCGGTGCATTCATCGCCGCACGCTTGCCGAAAGCCTGAATGTTCTTGTTCGAGTTTTGCAGTTCGGGAATATAGCGTCTGCGCCCGAATATCGTTGTTACATATCCGTCACGCTTTGCATTTTCAACTGTTCTGTCCATAAACTCCGAGACTTTTGCAAAGTTGTTCAGATAGTTCCTGATATAACGCTTTGCTTCTGCGACAGAAACGCCTATGTCCTTTGAAAGTGAAAAAGCACCAATTCCGTAGATTATCCCGAAGTTTACAGCTTTTGCTGCCGAACGCATGGAACTGTCAACAAAATCCTCGGGAACTCCGAACACCTGCGCCGCCGTTGAAGTGTGAATGTCACGCCCCGACAGGAACGCTTCACGCATATTTTCATCGCCGCAAACGCTTGCAAGCACTCTGAGTTCTATCTGGGAATAGTCAGCATCGACAAGCAGACAACCCTCAGCCGCCGTGAAAAATCTGCGCATCTCACGTCCGAGCGGCTTTCTGACAGGGATATTCTGCATATTCGGTTCAGTTGAACTTATGCGTCCCGTTCTCGTTTCCGTCTGCTTGAATATGCTGTGAACACGTCCGTCCTCACGTATCTGCGAGAGCAGACCTGTGACGTATGTGGAACTCAGCTTTGAGAGCGTGCGGTATTCTAGTATTTTCGGCACGATCGGGTGCTTGTCGGCAATAGCTTCAAGCACTTCGGCATTTGTTGAATAGCCGATTTTAGTCTTTTTCGCACCGGGAAGTCCCATTTCCTCAAACAGCACCGTGCCCAGCTGTTTCGGGCTGAGAATGTTGAACTCCCTGCCCGAAAGCTCATATATCTCGGCGGTGAGCGCTTCAAGTTCACGGTCAAGCTTTTCGCCGAAAGTTTTTATTCCGGCGCTGTCCGCACGAACGCCGTAATGCTCCATAGAAGCAAGTACTTCGCAGAGAGGCAATTCGATATTGTTGTAAAGCGCCGTCATTTCTGCCGCTTCAAGCTTTTCCGACAAGCGCTTTGTAAGTTCGGGAAGTGAACTTACTTCGGCAAATTCGCCCATGTCCGAGCGGTAAGCCGTTTCATAAGCAAGACAGAGGTTCTCGGCGGTGTAGTCGCTTGCCTGTGAATTGAGCAGATAGCCTGCAATATCGCAGGAAAAATACATTCCGTTCACTCTGCCGCCATGTTCAAAAGCAAACCTGTGAGCGCTCTTGCCGTCAAAGCAAGCCTTTTTGCACTCAGCCGAGAGATACTTCATCATGAGTTCGGCATCTTCCGTGTGAAAGACCGTCTTTCCGTCACAAATGCACAGTTTTCCGCCGTCAAGCGTGAAGAAAGTCTCAGCGCTTTCAAAGCCTGCAAGGTCATTTTCGCATAATTCGGCTATTGACAGCGGCACTGCATTTTCGATCGAAACAGGCTTTGAGACTTCTGCCGCTGCACCCGTCAGCCCCAGCCTTTGCAAAAGCTTATTCATTTCGAGCCGAGCAAGCAAAGTTTTCAGAGCCGCTTCGTCACGCTCGCCGATAAGATAATCCTCCTTGTTCATATCAACAGGCGCATCTGTCACGATAGTTGCCAAAAACTTGCTCTGCATCGCCGACTCTTTTCCCTCGGTTATCTTCTTGCGGTTAGCAGGTGTAAGCTTTATCTCGTCAAGCTTTTCATACAGTCCTTCAACACTTCCGCACTCGCTTATAAGCGGTCTGGCAGTCTTTTCGCCAATACCTTTTATACCGGGGATATTGTCGGAACTATCGCCCATGAGCGCTTTAAGGTCGATAAGCTGTATAGGTTCAAGACCATAGTCCTCTTTGAACTTTTCGGGAGTATAGTTCACAGTTTCCTTGTTGGTAGCAAGCCTTACGGTGCAGGAATCGGTGATAAGCTGCAAGCTGTCTCTGTCGCCCGTGAGGATAAAGCACTCATCGCCGTCAGAGAACAGCTTTGAGAGCGTGCCTAAAATATCGTCAGCTTCCCAGCCCTCGCAGGAAACGCACTTTATGCCCATAAGTCCCAGCATTTCCTTGATGACAGGCATTTGCTGAGCAAGCTCGGGCGGCATTCCGTGTCTGTTTGCCTTGTAAGTCGGGTCAGCCTTGTGCCTGAATGTCGGCGCTTTAAGGTCAAACGCCACCGCCACGCAGTCAGGCGACACGATGTCGAGTTCTTTAAGATAAATATTCATAAACCCCGTGAGAGCATTCGTATACTCCCCCTTGGAGTTAGAAAGTGCCTTTATCCCATAAAAAGCACGGTTCATAATACTATTTCCGTCGATTGCCAACAGCCTCATTGTAAAAACCCCACTTTATTTATAGTTAAAAGATAAGAGATCAGAGATAGTATCGGGTATTGCTCGTCTGTTCGCCTATTGACCGTCAGAGAGACAAGTGAAAAAATACCACAAACATAATATCTTTTATCTTCATTCCGACTCTGTTATTTCGGTCAGAGCCGCTTCTTCTTCGTCTTCTTCGAGGTCTTCGCTTTCCTCGGCTTCAAGTTCGGCTTCGGTGTTCTTCATCTGCTCGGCGGTGGGGAACTTGATAGTGTCGGAGAAGCTGTCGAAAACGTCCTGAACAAGCTTTGCCGATTCTTCCGTGTCGAGCGAGGAAAGTATCAGACAGTGTGAGTTGTCTCCGGGGGTGACGATATAGCGTGTGCGGAAAACGTCCTCACTTTCAGTGTCCATAGGCATCGAAGCCTTGATGTCGAAATACTTTGCATCAACTCCGCAGACGTTCACACTTCCCGAACCCAGAAGTTCATAACTGCTGTAAAATCCTGCTTCGGTCAGTTCCGAAAAATAGCTTTCAACTGCGTCCTCGTCAGCTTCGCCGTTTTCAATCGAATCAAAGATATAGGACGTGGGGACGATGCTTATAGCTTCATCATAGTTTATCTCCTCGCCCTGCTCAAAGTCCTGAAAAATCGTGGGAGCGCCCAGTGAATCCTCAGCGAACCAGCCGTCAGGGATAGTGAACTCCAACCCGTTTGCGCTGTAATGTCCCCTGATGAACTGCTCGGATACATCATAGTTCGAGTCGTCAGCGCCGTCATCGCTCTCATCTGCGAACGGCGTTGCGAACAGCATCATCTTCTCGCCGTCCTCGTTGAGATAATAGGGCGTGCCGTCCTCAGCGAGATATACCTCGACTTTCTTGCCGTCAACTACCGATTCGGAAGTGCTTTCGGTTGCAGAGTCAGACTTGCTTTCGGTATTGCTTTTGGTTTTTTTATCCTGCGAAGCACAGCCGCTTACAGTGAGCATAACAGCCGCCGAGACAGCCGCAGCGGAAAGCCTTGCGAATAATTCTTTCTTTTTCATATATTTTTCCTTTCAGTCAGTTTTGTCCGTAATATGCGTTTGCGCCGTGCTTGCGGAAGTAGTGCTTGTCAAGGACATACTGTTCAAGTGCGGCATCAGGTGCGAGCATGAGCGTTTTGAGGGTCATTTCCGCAACTGTCTCCATTACCACCGCATGGTAGACGGAAGAAGCGGCATTACTGCCCCATGTGAACGGACCGTGCCCACGCACAAGCGCCCCCGGAACGGAAAGCGGCTCGATACTGCGTTCTTTCAGTGTTTCGATGATGACAAGCCCTGTGTTTCGCTCATAGGCTTGTTCGACTTCCTCTTTTGTGAGCGAACGTGTGCAGGGAATATCGCCGTAAAAGTAATCGGCGTGAGTTGTTCCAAGTGCGGGAATGTCACGTCCTGCCTGCGCAAAAGCAACAGCGTTTACCGAGTGTGTGTGCGTAACGCCGCCTATCTCGGGGAAAGCACGGTAAAGTTCCAGATGCGTAGGCGTGTCGGAGGAAGGTTTCCACCTGCCCTCGACTTTTTTGCCCGTATTCAGGTCAAGAACGGTCATGTCGTGTGGTGTGAGCCTGTTATACTCCACACCCGAGGGCTTTATAACAACAAGCCCTTTTTCACGGTCTATACCGCTGACATTTCCCCAAGTGTAGATAACGACTCCACGCCGCACCAGTTCCATATTAGCTTCATAAACTTCTTCTTTTAACCTTTCGACCATAAAAACACCCACTTTATACATAGATAATAGTTAATAGATAACAGATAATAGATATGAGATTTAATAATGTCTTTTGATGTCAGCGATCAAAATAACCAAAAGCAACGAACCATTCAGATCCGTCCGCAAAGCGGACACCTTATCTCTTATCTCTTATTTCTTATCTCTTATTTTTTATCTCTTATCTCTTATCTCTTATCTTTTATCTGAAATAAGTATTGCTGCTGTTGCTTTGACAGTGTCGTTTTCACTGCTGAGGGTGAATTCGCCGCCGTGACGTTCGCATATCTCGCTGACGATGCGCAAGCCGTAGCCGTGACCCTCGCCTTTTGAGGTCGAGAGTTCCAGCGGCTTTGCTGTGCTGTTTGAACAGCGGAGCAGGAACATACCGTTCTTTATGCCGCACTTCATGCTGATAAAACAGCCGCTGTCAGCACCCGATGCAAGGCAGGCTTCGGCGGCGTTGTCGAATATATTCGCAAAGAGCGAACACAGCTCCGCAGGTTCAAGCCCTGTGCTTCCGCAGTCGTGCAGTTCTGTTGTTATGTCGATGTTTTTAAGGCGTTCATCGCTCAGTTTGACGGTCATTATGGCGTTCACCGTTCGGTCATCGCAGTAATTCACTGTCTTTACTTCCGACAAGTCCTGCTGTATTCCGTCTATCAGCTTGTGTGCTTCCTCGCCGCCATCGGGACGGTTCATAAGGCTCTGCACGGCGGCAAGCTGGTTTTGTATCTCATGACGCAGTTTTGATGCCGCATCAAGTTTTTCGTTCGCAAGAAGATAATAGTTGTATTCCAGTTCACGGATAGTTCTCAGCTGTTCCAGTTCCTGCTCCGCTTTCATAAGTTCACGCCGTTTGAGACTGGTGTGGTAGTGGAGAAGAACAAGCGTGAACAACAGCATCTGAAATGAAAGCTGCAAAAGATTTTCTTCGTCATTTATAGCGCCGTCAAGCTTAGTATGGAACACAAGGAACAAAAAGTGCAGAAGCACGAACATACCAAGAATGTGTATGTCAGTCATAGAGCCGTTCTTGCGCAGTTTTTTGCGCTCCTTGACGGTTATTATGCAGACAAGCACGTAGAAAAGGAAGTCGTTGAATATGATGCGCATATAATTTATCGCCGCATCGTCACTGCCTGCAAGGTATTCAAACTGAGGCATGATGTTGAAGAACAGTTTGTTGAGTAAAAGTGATGTAAATTCCAGCGCAAACGTTATCAGATAGAATGAAAGATAACTGATGAGCCGTTGTTTCACACTTCCGCCGAACATGAACATGATGAACCCGAGCAGTATAAGCGCTCTGACTGCCGCCTGTATCGGCTCGGGCGTTTGCGGAAAGATAAGGCTGAAAAGCCCGTAAGCCGCCGCCATTGGCAGATACCACGCAATAACGCTCATCATGAAGCTTTTTTTCGGCTCGCCCGTGCTGTAAAGATAAAATGTTCCGATAAGCTGCTGCACGAACAGCCCGAGAAGATAAACAACATCGCTCACAGTGCATCACCTACGAATTCTATGTAGCGTCTGCGCATATCCTTGAAGCGTGACTGACTTATGGGGATAGACTGACCGTTCCTGAGCGTGAAGCTGTATCGGCTTATACCCGAAACACAGCCCAGATTCACAATAAAGCTTTGGTGACAGCGGACAAACTGTTTTGGCAGACGTTCGTGAAGTTCAGAAAGCTTTATCCCCCGAAAAACTGCTAACACTTTAAGGTCAGTTCCGTAAACGGTTACTTTTCTGAGGAGCGATTCGGCGTAGCAGATCTCATCGGCATTTAGTGTCTGAGCGGAGTTTATCCCTGTTGAAATGCTTATCACGCCGCTGTCTGAATGTTTCTTTTCGATAAGCGACAGCGCCCTTTCAAGGCTTTGACGTGATACGGGCTTGACCAGCATTGCATCGGGAGAAGCTTCAAAGACCTGTTCGCAGTAGCGCATATGAGCCGTTACGAAAACGAGTGAAGTGTTCGGATATTGGTCTCTGAATTCCTTTGCAAGTTCGATACCGTTTAAGCCGTTTTCAAGTTCGATGTCAAGAAAACAGGCGTAACAGCCGTCTTCTGCGAGTTTTTTTGCAGTCTCAAAAGTGTTCGCCTCGAAAACGATAGCGTTACGGCGCATTTCCCTGAGCATTGCGGCAAGTTCGGAACAAGGTGCAGGTTCATTGTCGTATACAACTATCCTCTTCAAGATCATTTCTCCTTTGCAAAAAAATATTCTCATGACTGTTCGGGAAACAACACTATTAATATTATATAATATTAAGCGTGAAAAGTCAATCAGGAGCGCCTAAAAAGTTTTTGTAAAAAGTTTTACAGATTGTCAGAGCATTTTGTATAATTTGAATAACATGAAAAAATGAGCCTGATTAAAAGAATTTTTACATCTATGAGGATAAGAAAACAGAAAAAACTATTGACAAATCAGATTAACAGTATTATAATATTATTAAGGGAATCTTAAAGGTTTTCAAAAGGTGAAAGCTTAAAGGTTTTCTGTTATAGAATAAAGGAGTGACTGACGTTATGAAAAAGCTTTGGTACACCAAGATCATCAAGGCAAACGGACTCATCGCCTACTACGGGAAGAGAAACACAGAAGTTTTCCCGTCGAAGGGCATCGTCGATGCAGAGGATTCTTCTGTCGGTTACGAGACAGAAGACGGAGCAGAAAAAAACCAGAGGTTCATCGAGAACTTCTGCCGCACAATGGGAATCCTTACGACCGACATCGGTTCAGTAACGCTTTGTGCAGAGTAGCGCTCTGAAAAAATATTTTATTTGCAAAGACAGAAAGAAAGAACCCCGACCCAACCCAATTTATTTGCCGACCTTGTTTTAAGTTATTTGTTCTGAATTAAAAACAAAGACACTTCTGAAAAAACAGAAGTGTCATTTTTTGTCCTCGGGCGGACGGCTCAATACAGATGATAGATAAGAGATAAAAGATAAGAGATAAAAGATAAGAGATAAAAGATAAGAGATAAAAGATAAGAGATAAAAGATAAGAGATAA
>CAMVRM010000009.1 GCA_947169885.1 uncultured Ruminococcus sp. | reverse complement strand
TCAGTCAGCTTAATTATTATATCAAACATTTTCTCTCTTGTCAACCCTTTTTCGATATATTTTTCAGTTTTGTAGAGTTGCATAATTTTCCTTTTTTTCACACATTTTTTATGTGCAATATTACATTCTGCATAATATTTCAAAAATGCCCTGTATTTTTGTTTACTTAATCGTTTAATATGACTATTTTTCGTCTCAAATTTGCTTTTTCTCTTGACTTTTTTCTTATTAAAGGTGTATAATATTAATATAGTAAAAAATTATATTGGAGTTGTTTTCCCTATGGTTCAAAAACGCTTACACTTTAAGCACTGGGAGCAGGTCACATTACTTCTCGTCTTCTATGATTTTGTAATGTGCGCCGCTTCATACTTTATCGCACTTTGGGTACGATTTGACTGCGTTTACTCGCATATACCCAAGGATATGCTTCTCGCTTACGCAAAATTCATTCCTTTTTACGGCATCTACACCGTCTTCATTTTCTGGAAGATGCGCTTATATAAAAGTATCTGGCGGTTCGCAAGTTTCAGCGAACTCACAAGAATGTGTATCGCCACTTTCGTAACTGGTTTCGCACATACTGTTCTTATCACGGTATTCTTAACACGTATGCCTATTTCGTATTACGTTTTCGGCATAGCTATGCAGTTCATATTCACTATCGGCATACGTTTTTCTTATCGCTTTGTCCTGTTACTAAGAAAAAGCAACAAAGAACCTGTTGCCTCTCTGCCGTCGGTAATGCTTGTCGGTGCAGGTGCGGCAGGTCAGCAGATACTCAACGACATCAACCGCTCCGATCTTATCTCCGAAAAAGTTGTCTGCATAATCGATGACAACCCAAACAAATGGGGCAGATATATTAACGATGTCCCTGTTGTCGGCGGCAGAGATACTATCAAGGAGAACGCAGAAAAATTCCACATCCAGCGCATTTATGTCGCTATCCCCTCGGCGGACAAGGCTGACAAGCGTGCGATCCTCAACATCTGTGCCGAGACTAACTGTGATCTTCGCCAGCTTCCCGGTATGTATCAATATATTAAAGGTGAACTCTCCACCCGTCAGATGCGCAAAGTCGACATCGAAGACCTTCTTGGACGTGACTGTATCAAGACGGATATGGAAGAAGTCTATAACTTCATCAAAGGCAAGACTATTCTCGTTACCGGCGGCGGCGGTTCGATAGGCAGCGAACTTTGCCGACAGATCGCCGCTCATGATCCCAAACAGCTTATCATTTTCGATGTTTACGAAAACAACGCCTATGAGATACAGCTTGAACTTCGTGAGAAATACCCCGACCTCAATCTTGAAACGCTTATCGGTTCTGTACGTGACAGCCGCAAGCTACAACAGGTTTTCTCCACCTACCGCCCCGATGTTGTCTATCATGCGGCGGCACATAAGCACGTTCCTCTTATGGAGGACAGCCCCAACGAGGCTATCAAGAACAACGCTATCGGCACTTACAAAACAGCTTATGCGGCAATGCTTTACGGAGTTAAACGCTTCGTGCTGATCTCCACCGATAAGGCTGTAAACCCCACAAACATCATGGGCGCTTCAAAACGTCTTTGTGAAATGATAATCCAGAGTTTTGACGCTAAGATCAAAGCAGGCAGAGCCGCCGATCTTCCGAACCTGTTCACTCACGCTTTTGAAGCAAACGGCGCTGACGATGTGAAAATTCCCGAACACCCCGTCACCGAGTTTGTAGCAGTCCGTTTTGGAAACGTTCTCGGCTCAAACGGTTCTGTTGTTCCGATATTCCGCCGTCAGATCGAGCAGGGCGGACCTGTCACAGTTGTCGACAAGAATATAAACCGTTTCTTCATGCTTATCAAAGAAGCTGTTGCGCTCGTTCTTCTTGCAGGAACAAACGCAAACGGCGGCGAGATATTCGTGCTGGATATGGGCGAACCTGTCAAGATCGACACACTCGCCAGAAACATGATACGTCTTTACGGCTACAAGCCCGATGTTGACATAAAGATAGTCTACACAGGTCTGCGCCCGGGCGAAAAGCTCTATGAGGAAAAGCTAATGAGCGAGGAAGGTTTGAAGCGCACCGAAAACGATCTTATTCACATCGGCTGTCCTATCCCATTTGACACGGACAAGTTCTTAGGTCAGCTGGGCGGTCTTATGGATTCTGCATACTCCAACTGCAATGACATACGTGAACGTGTTCAGTCAATGGTCTCGACCTATAAGCCTGCACCAAACAGCGTAAAAAGATAAAATACAGCCTATAAAGCAATATCGCCTGCACGTCAAAAGTGTGGGCGATATTTTTTTACCGCATAAAATAAAAGAGGCAACACCTGCAAAAAAATGCAAACACTGCCTCTTTATCAATTATCTTTTATCTCTTATCTTTCATCTGTGGTGTCTTGATTTGATCTTTTTGGCGAACATTTTATCATCGGCAAGCTTCATAACTTCCTGAACGTTTGTTCGGGCTTCCTCGACTGTGGCGTTCTCACAGCCAAGACTAACGCAGATGTCATATGGTTTGTTGTTTTTGAGGTTAAGCTTGTCCACTGCCGTGTATACCCTTGCTTCAAAGGAATCGTGAGTTTCGTCATCAAGCATTGCTATCATGTATTCATCGCCGCCGAAACGTGCGCATATGCCCTTGTCGCCGACTGCATCAGAAAGTATCTTCGCAGTTGCGGATATGGCGTAATCGCCCTCGTTGTGCCCGAAGTTGTCATTTATGTATTTCAGACCGTTGAGATCGCCCGAAACGATCATCAGACCCTTGCCTTCTTTCTCTGCACGGTCAACTACTCGTCTGAGTTCACGGTAGAAACCACGCCTGTTGAGAAGTTCCGTCAGCTGATCGTGAATGTACAGAACGCCCAGCTGTTCGATAGTCTCATTAAGCTGTGTAGTCGCTTCTACTGATGCGAGCAGAATGTTCAGATGCGTGATAAAATCATATATCCGCCAGGCACCGACAACATTCTTCGGTTCATAGTCGAATACCGCATAGCCGTAGACTCTTTCGAGACAATGCACAGGCACGAATATGAGCGAATCCGACTTTTCAAGTATCTCATCACTGCACAAACGCCCCTCTTCCAGCGGCGTAAACGGCATAGACAGAGTGTTATTTCCAAGCGTCTGGATAGCCAGCACCTTTCCCGAACCTTTTGTGTCGGTATAGCCGAAAAAGGTGGGGTCAAGATACAATTCGCTCGGCATATAGACTACCTCGGCAAAATTTTGACTGACAGATTCCAGCAGACTTTCTATGCCCCTGCCGTCCATGCACCTGAGCATCATATGATCGTTATGCAGTCGGTAAGTCTGCTGCCATGTTATCATTTCATCAAGGTTGAAGTACACACTGCCTGCGGCGTTCTTTTTGATATTACGACATCCGCATGACTGCCCTTTGCAAAGCTGACAGCCAAAGACCTTGCTCTCGGGTGTGAACGGAGCGCCTTTTTCAGCAGCGATTATCTTTGAACAGATGTAGTCGCTTGCCGTCTTGTAATCGGGCTGAGCGGTGGTTATCGAGGGGCTGAAAATTCCCGCACGGTCAATGCCGTCAAAGCCCGTCACAATAACGTCATCGGGAATAACGTAACCATGTTCCTGAAAGACCAGTGCCGCCGCTATCGCCATGGTATCGTTGGCACAGACTACCGCATCGGGAAGTCGTCCGTTCCTGTCAGAAATGATCTGATGTGCGGCTCTTTTGGCAGGGTCAGTCCAGAAGTCACCGTAGTAAACATTATTTTCATCAAATTTTAGTCCGTGTTCTTCCAGTGAATCACGGTAAGCCGCTTCTCTTGCATCTGAAAAGCTGTTGCCTTTTATACCCGAGATAAGGCATATGTCTTTTGCATTGTGCTTCTCTATGATGTGATCGACTATCTTGTTAAAGCTTCGCTCATAGTCATAGTAAATGTTGTAAGCGCCGTTTATGTCATGTTCCATGGAAAAGACAGGTATCCTGCGCTTTTGGCAGTAGCCTGCGATCTCATTGCAGACATCATCGTCCTTGATAAGTTCGGGATAGATGACCGCAGCTTTCATATCTATCTTGTCATAAAGCTCGTAAATGCTTCTTTCACCCTCATTTATGGCATCCTTATTGAACAAGTCGGTGAACGAGGAAAAGATCATGACCTTATAACCGTTATCCAAAAGCTTATTGCGAAGATACTGCGCATGATCATGCTTGCCCGTTGTGTGCAGTCCGGGCAGAAATAAAGCAACTATCCCTTTCAAGGATGACCCTCCTTAGGTTTGGATTTTCATATATTGTCATTATAACATATAAATAAGCGTAATTCAATCACAGCTTTATTAACAGCCGCAATTTTGTGTATGTTCCATATATCCAACAGATATAATTTGTGTATTATAACGAATAAAAAAATTATGTAAAAGTGCCATATATTTCCAATAAGCACTTGTATTTTTAAGCGGAATATGATATAATAGTTATGTATAGGGTCTTAAAACACTTTAAATCAAAGGAGGAACAGCCGAAATGAATAAACGTGCCGCATCACTTCTCTGCTCGGCTGTCATTGTGCTGACTGCCTGCACTTCCGACAAAGCGCCCGAAATGACCGCAGAGATCAAGCCTGCACCGCCCTTTCAGGAACTTAACATGAATGTTGAGGGACGAAACAACATCTATCTGATAGTCAAGAACTTAGAAAGCAGTTATTGGCAGGTCATAATCAAGGGCGCAAGAGATGCAGGCGATCTTTATGACACGAATATCTATTACAGCGGTTCGTATATCGAGACTGACTGGGAGGGTCAGGCACGGCTCATGCAGGAGGCGGTCGATGCGGGCGCAGATGCCATAATCCTTGCACCCGATGATTCGGTGATGCTTTCGGAAAAGATAGGCGAGGTATACGATGCAGGCATTCCTACTATCCTTATCGACACAACTGCGAATACCGAAAAATATGATATTTGCTACATGACAGACAACCTTATGGCAGGCAGGATCGCCGCCGCTGAAATGATAAACAGGCTCGAAGACTTAGGTCACACTAATGAGGATCATTTGCAGATTGGCATTGAGATAGGCGCTGTGACTTCCCAGACCATAAGCGAACGGCTTGCAGGATTTATAATGTACTGGTCGGATAATTCCCCCGAAAATTGGGAACTTGTGACCGACATCAAGTGCAACGAGGGTATCGCTGAAAAGTCGGCTGTTGTAGCGCAGGAACTTCTTGATGAATATCCAAACATTCGGGGCTTGTTCGGCACGAACAACAGTTCAACTGTCGGGCTTGCAACAGCAGTCAAGGACAACGGCAGGACTGACATTGCAATTGTGGGATTTGACTATTCCGACGAGATCGCCGAACTTATAACCTCAGATGAATACAGCGCCGCTACGGTCTTGCAGCAGCAGTATCTTATGACAAAGCTTGGAGTTGAGGCGGCAAATATCCTTATAGACGGCGGAACTCTCGAACGGAAATTTGTCGACACAGGCGTTATCGCCGTGAACCATGACAACATCAACGATAAAGAGGTTCAGGAGGTGCTTGATAACAACTGATGAAAGCTTCAAAGAAAAACAAGGGCTTAAACGGCAGTTCCGAACTGTTCGATCAGGCAAGAAGCACCCGTCCGATGCTGCGCACTATCGGCATTTATCTTTGCATATGCCTTGCCGCAGTCATAACGCTCATATACATCTTCAATGCGCTCATAAAAAAGCACGATGAACAGCTGACAAACGAGATATGCAACCTTGTCACCGAAAAGATGAACAGTTCTATCGCCTATATGACAAGTTCCGCACGGAATATGTCGGCAGTGCTTTCCGCTCAGGACTGCGAACTTGACGAACTTTACTCACAAGTCTCAAAAAGCCATGAGGGAAGCTATGAAAGTGTCGGCTTTATCGACAACATGGGCAAGATATATGCGTCCGAGACAGAACTTGCAGAATTCAAAAAGTGGGATCTTGTCACAGTCGCTAATGATGCCGACAGATTTGCACACATCTCAATTTCCTCGCCCTACCGCTCGGGGCTGACGGGCGAACTTGTGTTCACCATATTCACCCACATGACTTACGGCGGCGGCAAAAACGGCAAACTGTTCGTGACTTATCCACTCAAAGAGATACAGAACATGGCTGCGACCGACACGCTAAAATCTCAGACCGAAATATGGCTCATGGACGCAGCTTCAAGCAACATTATCCAGTGCGCAGGCTCTAACAAATATTCGATCGGCAGCTGGAACAATGCACTTATCAAAAAACAGGAGATAGACAGCAAATATCAGAACGCCTATTCCGATTGGAAAAGCAAAATGGATCTGGGCGAAGAACAAGGAACGCTCGTTTACCGCGTGGACGGTCAGCTATACACGCAGGTCTTTTCAAAAGCCGATTTCATGCACGGCTGGTATGTTGTGGTCAGACTTCCTTCCAGTTCACTTTCGCAAACACTCATGCAGTTCCGCTACTCCGTGCTGGTGTTCTCAGCAGTCCTGACACTTGCAACACTCATTATGTTTATCGTTTCGCACAGACGGCAAGTACAGGAAAAACTTATTCTTGAAAATCTCTCGATACACGATCCTCTGACGGGAGTTATGAATCGCAGAGCATTTGATCTGTCTGCCGAACACACTCTCAGCAGGATCTCAAAAAACGGTGCAGTTCTGCTGTTTTTAGACATCGACTTTTTCAAAGAGGTCAACGACCGTTTCGGACACGAAGCAGGCGACACAGTGCTGAAAGGCTTTGCTGCCGAGCTGACTTCACTGTTCGGCGACATAGGCACTATCTCACGCTACGGCGGTGATGAATTCCTTGTGCTGACGAGCGGTATATCTCACGATGATACTGATGCAAAGCTTGCAGAATTGCAGCAGCGTATAAGCAATATGAAGATAACTGACAGCACCGATACAGGCAATTTCAGGCTGAGTTTCAGTGCAGGCGGTGCGCTCTATCCGAGAAATGCACGCACCCTCAAAGAACTCAAAGCCTGCGCAGATGAGGCGCTCTATATCGTGAAGAAGAACGGCAGAAATGGCTGGGGCTGGTTCGATGACGGAAAGAGCAAAGATTATTCATACAAGGGCAAAAAGCCCGATGCAAACTGACAAGGAGTTGTTTTAAAATGTATCACGGTTATATAGACGTTCCGCCGCTGGCGTACTACGAGTTCGGGAACATCTGGTCAGGCAGCCTGCTCGGGGATTATAATTACAAGATAATCCCCAAAAGCAAAGAAGAACCGCCCGTTCTCCACACGATCATATGGTATGGTGCGCTCAGTCTTGAAAAGTCCGAACCCGTTGAGGAGTTTGACTTCCCTCTCACCGAGGAGGGCTATGAAGAACTGATAGCTGCCATGAACGAGCGCATACACACCTACCGAAATAAAAAGCTTTTCGGCGAATAACAGCAAAACAAGACCCCCGATTTTTTTCGGGGGTCTTTTAATATGCTTTGATTATGTAATTGGCTTACAGTGATCAGCCCATAAAGCTTTCGTAACCCTTGTTTTCCTCAAGAAGTGCAGCGATCTGCTTCTTCACATCGACAACTTCATTTTCGATCTTGTCTTTAAGATCAACGACCTTAGACTGTTTCTCGAGGAAGTTGTTCTTAGCGTTCTCTTTTCTGGAATCGATCGTTTCGAGTTCATTTTCCAGTTCAGCGCTCTTTTCTTCAAAGGACTTGTTAGCGTGAGAAGTCGCTTCCTTATAATGCTGCTCGATCTCGTCCATTTTCTTGCGGTATTCTTCATCAGCCCTTGCAAGTGCAGCACGATGTTCAGCTTCGATCTCCTGACGTCTGTCAGTCAGCGATTCGCCTCTGGTGATAACTTCTTCATAAGCAGCCTTAGCTTCTTTAACGTCCTTTTCAGCCTGTTCCAGCTGTGAGGTATACTGACCCTCAGCGCTGCTTAGCTGTGCTTCAAGGGCAGCAAGCTTTTCATTGTTAGCAGCGATCTGCATCTGAGCGAACGCTTTCATCTTGTCGAATGCGCTTCCGGCGTGTGCAGCAGCACCAATATCAAAGGACGATGCAGCAGGAGCAGGTGTTTCTTTCTTAACAGGTTCAGCAGCCTTGGGAGCAGCTTCGATAACTGGCTTTTCTGCGGGTGCAGGTGCTTCCTCGATAACGGGAGCAGCTTCTTCAACAGGTGCAGCCTCTTCGATAACGGGTGCAGCGGCTTTTTCTATCTCAGGCTCGATCTCCTTTGCAGCAGGAGCAGGTGCAGATGCAGGTGCGATCGCACCGTCAGATGCCGAACCCAGGCTGTCAAGATCAAGACCTTCAAGAGAGATGCCCTCCATTTCTCCTGTGGTGTTGTCATCAACAGGCTCTTCGTGTGCGATTTCTTCCTGTTTGTCAGCTTCTTCCTGACGTCTTACTTCTTTTTCATACATAAAACGTTCAAGTTTGCTCAGGTTCTCAGCGCTTTCCTGTGCGGGTTCAGGCTCGGGAGCAGCAGGAGCAGCCGCCGCAGGAGCTTCTGCTTTGAGCGGTGCAGGTTCTTCGGCATGGGGCATAGCGTTCTTCGAGCGGATGACCTTTTCAGGAATGCTGTCCTCACCGCAGCGTCTTCTTATTACATTGGTGATAACGTCCTGTTTAACGTCAAGTTCTTTGGAAATATCAGCAACTGATACACCCTCCTTGAACAGTCTCACCATTTTGTCGTTGATCGATTCTTCTCTTACCTTTTTACCAAATGCAGGCATCAAAGTCAGTCCTTTCAGTTATTATGATCTGCACTCAAAAGGCAGCTGCTGCTGAACATAGCAAACCAGACCTGCTGACAGACCTTACATTGTTATTATATCACAAAATCTTCATTTTTGCAAGAGTAAATTCAACATTTTTGCCAAAAAAAGTGCATAAAGTCCAACCGCTCTTTTTGTGCATTTTACCGTAAAAAATAAGGACAGGTTTAGTTTAATCCTGTCCTTTGAATTTCATATATTTATATTTCCGTCTGTTTCTTCGCCATCGAGAAGCTGAATGATAGAAACGTCCTTTTCGTTCTTGTTCTTTTCCTTGATCTTATCGCCCAGAGGACCTGCAAAAAGCAGTATATCCACCACGATAACAACTACGATAAGTATAGCGATGATTATAGGAGCGGCATTGCTTTGCTTCTTTTCGCCTGCGTTCTGCTCGGGCTGGGGCATAGACTGCGGCATTGGAGCGGACTGCTGCTGATACTGCGCCTGAGCCTGTGACTGCTGCATCTGCTGTGCATCAATAACGGGCTGTGGCTGTGATCTGCTGAAATTCTGTGCATTCTGAACAGCGTTTGCAGCGGCAGCCTGTGCCTGAGCGCTCATCTGATTTTGCATGGGATTGCCTGTTGTCTGACGTGCGCCGTACTGTGCATATGGGTTAGACTGCTGGATCGACTGCGCTGTTACCTGCGGACGTGGCTGAGGTGCAGGCTTTGGCTGCTGTGGAGCGTGTGCCGCTTTTGGCTGATTAACAGCTGCTGCGTCCATCTCAAAAGAAGGCGCAGGAGAAGGAGTCTGCACCGATCTTGGCGCACTCCCGGGCATTTCTGCTGCCTCAAAGCCGTCAAACTTCTCATGGTTGAGTTCTCTTGCCGATGCAAAAGTCTCCTCCGTGATAACAGGACTGACAAGCCCCTCCATGGTTGCAGGCTCTTCTATCTTTGGTTCTTCTTTTTTCTTTTCCTGAGGTGCTTCCTTGCCGCAAACATCGCAGAACTTAGCCCCCGGAGAGAGCAGATTTCCGCACTGACGGCAGAAACGGTTAGCGGTAACTCTTACCACCTCAACGGGCGTTCCGCAGCTTGTGCAGAATTTTTCGCCCTCATTTATCGGATTCCCGCATTTAGTACAGGTCTTAGGCATAGTTATCTTCCTTTCGATCATGAAGCCGAGAATGAAAAGCTTTCTATCGTTTCGCCGCAGATATACCAATTGTTTTCAAGCCTTACCAGCCGAAAAACTCTTGGGTCTGAGAGCAGTTCGCCCTTTTTTCTGACACGCAGTTCGCCCGTCACCAACATACCTTTTGTGAAATCGGGGCGCACTCCGTATTGATCTTTCGTCTTCTCACGAAGCTGTTCGAGATCGTCCTCTGACATAACGTCAGCTGTCGTTATTTTGAGGCTCAATTTGCCGTCATAAGCCTTTCGGTCATAAGCATCGGCAAGAAAATCCTCATGCCCCTCTTCGCTCAGAAACCTCTGCTTTTCCCACGGCAGCCAGACACTCAGATACGACTGCTCATCATTATTATCCAACGCAAGACGCATAGTGTTGAGCGGCTGTTCGTAAGCCAGCTCGCCCTCATCGGCTGTTTCTCCGCAGCCTGTCAGCAATAACCCGACAGCTGTCACAAGTGTCAATGTCTTTGCTTTCATCTCAGTTCATTCCTTAAAATGTTCATATACATATCATACACTATTTTTGAGCGATTGTCAAGTATCTGAGAACAACACCGCAATAATTTTTAACAAGCATTTTTCTGTTATTTTTCTGTTTACGTTTAATATTTTATTACATTATCTTTTATTCATACTTTCCTGCATTATTGAAGTAAACATCGTACCACACTAGAAAAGTATAGACAGTCCATATCTTTCTCGAATGGTCATATTTGCCCTCACGATGCTCGTCAAGAAGCTTCACCAGCTGTTCGGTGTTGAAGTATCTTTCCGAGTCTGCCGACAGGAACTTCTCCTTGACGATAGAGTAGTATTTGTCCTCTTTGAGCCACACCCTTGTCGGAACGGGGAAACCGAGCTTTTTCTTCTCGGCGGTCTTCGGAGGGCAGGCACGCAGCGCCGCAACTCTCATAGCATACTTTGTAGTCTCTTTCGTCACACGGTAACGTTTCGGGATACGTTCAGCAAGCGCCATTACACGCTTGTCGAGGAACGGAACTCTCAATTCCAGCGAATGTGCCATGCTCATCTTGTCGGCTTTGAGCAGAATGTCTCCCGTCATCCAGAGATGCAGGTCTAAGTATTGCATCCGGGTGGTCGGGTCGTTCTTCGCCGAGCGGTCATAGAACGGCTTTGTTATTTCGGTAGGGTCGGGAGCATTGGTGCGGCGTTTAAGAAGCGCTTTTCGCTCGGCAGGCGTGAACATATAAGCGTTGCCGATAAAGCGTTCTTCAAGCGTCTGACTTCCACGAATGAGGAAATTCACGCCGTATTTATGCGGCAGACCCGAGACAGCCTTTCCGGCCGCACGTCTTATTGTCAGAGGGATATGCTCATACATCGCCATGTCATCGGGATTGTGATAGATGTTGTAGCCGCCGAAGATCTCGTCAGCACCTTCGCCCGAAAGCACAACTTTGACTTTCTCGGAAGCCAGCTTGCAGACGAAAAACAGTGCTGCCGCCGCAGGGTCAGCAAGCGGTTCGTCCATGTGATACTGGATCTTCGCAAAATTCTCCCAGTAATCCTCGGGACTGATTATGCGTGAAGTGTTCTCCTTGCCGATGTACTGCGAAAATTCCTTTGCATAGCCGATCTCGTTGTACTTTTCGTCCTCGCCGAAACCGACTGTGAAAGTCTTATCCACATTTGCCACTGCCGCAACATAGCTGGAATCAACACCGCTAGACAGGAACGAACCCACCTCAACATCAGCTATCTTGTGTGCTTCAACGCTGTTTCTGAACGTGTCGGAAATGCGGTTCACCCAGTCCTCGAGCGTGGGCTTCTCGTCAGGCTTAAAGTCTATCTGCCAATAGCGCTTGACGGTCATACTGCCGTTTTCGTATACGAAATAATGTGCGGCAGGAAGTTTGCTGACATTCTTAAAGAAAGTCTCGCTTGTGGGCGAATACTGGAAAGTCAGATAAGTCTCGAGAACATCTTCGTTGACTTCCTTGACGAATGCAGGGTGTTCGAGAAAGCTTTTGATCTCGCTTCCCCACATGAGCGTTTTGCCGAATCTGCCGTAGTAGAGCGGTTTTATGCCGAAGAAATCTCTTGCGCCGAATATACGCTTTTTCTTCATGTCATAGATAACAAATGCGAACATTCCACGCAGTTTGTTCAGCAGTGTTTCATAGTCCCACTGTTCATATCCGTGTATCAGAACTTCCGTATCAGCATTTGAAGCAAAGCTGTGTCCGCACGAGATAAGTTCCTCACGCAGTTCACGGTAGTTGTATATCTCGCCGTTGAAAGTGATGACCACCGTTTTGTCCTCATTGAACATCGGCTGACTTCCCGCCTCCGAAAGGTCGATTATCGAAAGCCTGCGAAATCCCATAGTCACCTCATTGCTGACATAACAGCCTGCCTGATCGGGACCTCGGTGGGCTATCCTGTCCATCATCTTCCCGATGACCTCTCTCGAATTTTCGAGATACTCGGTAAATCCAACAAAACCGCACATAAAAATACCTCCTCAGAGCATTTTGTCAAGCAGCTGTCTGACCTCGTTAAGATCGGCAGCGATAACGTCTGCAAGTTTCTTCATCTCGTCATCGGGCTGCAAAAGATCAGGCACCATGAACGTGTAAAGCCCTGCCGCATTCGCCGAACGCACACCGTTGAAACTGTCCTCAACTGCCGCCGCATTTTCGGGCGAAACATTCAGCCTTTTGCAAGCCGCAAGATAAATGTCGGGTGCAGGCTTGCTGTTCTCGATAGTGTCTCCGCCTATGACTGCATCAAAGTACTGCAAGAAGCCAGCCATTTGCAGCTGTGCTTCAACTGTCACCTGACGTGTCGAAGAAGCAAGCGCGATCGGCACGCCCTTTTCTTTCAGCGCTTTCAGAATGTCCTCTGCATAGGGCTTGACGGGCAGACCGTCCTCAGCTATCGTGCAGTGCATCACCTGACGCAGTTCGCCGTAAACCTCCTCAACATCTATCTGCGGATAAGTCTCGGCAACGATAAGCTTTGTGTCGGCGGTAGTCCTGCCGATAGTCCTGTGATAGACCTCCTCAACGTTTTCAAGCTTATATTTCTCGGCGATCTTCTTCCAAACGATAAGACAAAGCCGCTCGGTGTCGAGCAGAACTCCGTCCATGTCAAAAACAACTGCTGATATTTTCTTTTCCATTTTTCCCTTTTCTCCGTTACTTAAAATACATATATAGATCGCACTTTATCATGCCGTTATACAGCTTGCGTTTTTTGTCTGCCTTTTTGCCGAAGTGCTTTTCAAAGTCCTCATCGGGCGAGATAATAACGCATGGGTGCTGTGCATCGGGGTGAAGCCGCTCGCCCAGCCGCTTGTACAGTTCCTCGGCAGCCTTTATGTCAAGCAGTCTCTCACCGTAAGGCGGATTGCAGACAGTTATCGCACCCTCGGGCGGCGTGAAACTTTTGACATCACGTTCACGAACGTCAATGCGTGCGCCTACTCCTGCCTTTCGTGCGTTTTCGATAGTCAGGTCGACTGCGCTAGGGTCGATGTCCGAACCCAGACCCTTGAACGCCGTGTCTCTGCGGACACTTTCGACAGCACGCTCACGCTCGTATCTCCAGATCTCCTCGGGTATCTGCTGCCACTCCTGCGCCGCAAAGCTTCTTCTCAGCCCGGGGGCAATGTTCATCGCCTTGTACGCCGCTTCGATAAGCAGTGTACCCGAACCGCACATCGGGTCACAAACGATGCTGTCCGCTCTGACCCTCGCAAGGTCAATAAGCCCTGCCGCAAGCGTTTCTTTTATCGGCGCAGAGTTGGAATTTTTGCGGTAGCCACGCTTGTGCAGACCTGCGCCCGAAGTATCGAGCCAGATCGTGCAGATGTCTTTGAGTATGTTGAATTGCAGCTGGTGAACTGCACCGCTCTCCTCCAGCCACGTCACGCCATAGCGATTGCCAAGACGCTTGCTTGCCGCTTTCTTGATTATACGCTGACAGTCAGGTATACTATGCAGCTTTGAGTTGATGCTGTGACCTTTTACCGGAAAAGCATCTGTTTTTCCGATGAACTGTTCAAGCGGAAGTGCCGCTGTTCCCTCAAAAAGCTGTTCAAAAGTCATCGCCCTGAAACTGCCCAGTTCTATCAGCACTCTTTCAGCAGTAGATAAACATATGTTCGCACGAGCGACCATTTCCACACCGCCCGAAAAAGTCACCTTTCCGTCACTGACAGTGATTTCCTCTCCGCCAAGCTTTGTTACCTCGAATTTTAGCACGCTCTCCAGTCCGAAGTGACATGGACAGCAGATCCTGATCTTATCCATTATTTTCCTTTCCACACAAAAAGGGGCTGTCGAAGGGTGCGATCCACCCATTGTCGAACAGCCCCATTACTGTTAAAAATATTCGTCTTTTCAAGACTTTGCGTTCATCAGCCGATGTTGCAGTACTGCGGTATAAACGATTCCTTGTAGTAGCCAATATCCGTTGAGCCGCAGAAATTCGATGCTATCTCTCCCGAACGTGTGCAGTATTTCAGCACCTCTACCGAGTCAGGCATCTGGAAGTCATGATGTGTTTCATTTTCAGCAATATCGCCGAACAGGTTGTGCCATATCTCACCGATATTTTGATAATCGCTGGTTGGTATCTTCTTCCACTCCTCATAACCTATCCATACGCCGCTGACGTAATCGGGAGTGCAACCAACAAAGTTCAAGTCGACCCAGTCGGACGAAGTACCTGTTTTCGCCGCAAGAACAGTGTTCTTCAGTCTTGCATAGCGAGCCGTACCGTTTGCATCAGTAACAGCTTTCTGCATCATCTTGTTCATGATGTAAGAAGTGCTGTCATTTATTGCCTGCTTGTAACCGTCGGTGTGTTCGTAAACAACTGTTCCGTCAACTTCCTCCATAAGCGAGATATAAGTTGTGGGATATTTTCTGCCGCCGTTTCCGAATATCGTGTAAGCCGCAACAAGTTCCTGCAAGTGCAGACCATGTGTCAGACCGCCGACCGTCATACCCGAATAATCCGAGTCAGTTCCGTCAACGAGCGTTGTAATGTCAAGCTTTTCACGCAGGAAATTATAGCAGTAAGTCGGTGTCATTTGCTGAACAAGCTGTGCAGGCGCAGTATTGAGCGACAGTGCAAGCATCTGCCATGCAGGGATATACGCATTTGACCAGTTGGCACTTTCGCCAAACTCAGAGTAGTTGACAGGCCACTTTTCCTCAATGCCGTCACTATCGGCATCGACATTGATCGGCGAATCGAGTATCATCTGCGAATAGGTTATAAGATCCTGATCCAGCGCAGGCGCATAAGAAGCGATAGGCTTTATGCACGAACCGGGAGAACGTTCGCCCTGAGATACAAGGTTGAATATTCTCGAACCTTTTTTCTTATTTCGTGAACTTACATTGACAAGCACATTGCCCTGATAATCGACAACGCAGAACCCTGCCATAAGCTTGTCATCGTCGAAGGACCACTCCTGGAAGTTCGATGCGTCACGCATCTTCTTTTCCAGATCACGCTGCATATTAATGTCAACAGTCGTGTAAACATCATATCCGCCCGAATACAGGCGCTGTCTTGCGTCCTCGATGCTGATACCTTTCTGATCGGCGATAAGTTCCTCCGCCTGATTGATAACAGCGTCCATGAACCAGTCTGTATCGCCCTGATCTTCTGGTATCTCGTTGTCCTCCTCGATACTGGAGAACTCGGGGTCGCCGATAACTTCAAGCTCATCAGCCTGTTTCTTAGCAATATCCCACTCATCGTCAGACAGCGTTCCGTTGTCATTCATCTGACGAAGAACATATCTCAGACGATCATCGTTGTCCTCGGGGTTTTCGAGCGGGTTCAGGTCGGCAGGTGCTTTCAGCATAGCCGCAAGCGAAGCAGCCTCAGCATAGTTGAGTTCCGAAACGTCCTTGCAAAAGTAGTAGTTAGCAGCCTGCTCAACGCCGACTATCTCCATAGAAGAAGTACCGAACTCAACAACATTCACATACGCTTCAAGAATATCGTCCTTTGTGTAAACTTTCTCAACGTTTATCGCTCTGAAAATCTCACGTATCTTACGTTCAACACCCTCAGAGCCGTCTGTCTCGTTATCTTTGGTGATATTTTTGATAGTTTGCTGGGTGATCGTCGAACCGCCCTGCTTATAACCGAGAAGTGTCTGAACGATAGCCGAGAGAGTTCTCTTGAAGTCAACACCGTCATGCGTATAGAAACGTTCGTCCTCAGCGCACACAAAAGCGTCCTGAGCATAGTCCGGAACTTGCTTTAAGTCGACCCAGACTGCTTTTCGCTGTTGATTTTTCAGCCCGTAATAGAACAGCCATTCTTCGCTTTCCTCATCATCGGGGTCGAAATCGGGATTCCTGTAAAAAAACCGAGTGACATTTGAAGTCACAACTTCCTCATCAAGATTAACAGTTGTGGTGGTGTCTGCAAAATTCAGGATATAAATGGTAAGAGCAGTCGCAAAGATCGAACCGGTGATAACAATTATCATCAGTCCCGAAAGAAACAGCGTGCCCACGACCTTGAGGATCGTAACAGCAGGGTGCTGACGGTATTTCTTCGGCTGTGCCTGCGGTCTGCGGCGCTTTACCGAGCCATTCCTTTTTTCATCCATATAAACAGCCTTTCTCGTTTTGTCCTCTTAAAAAGTCATATCTCCGATAAAAGCAAGGGGACGTTGCCGCCCCCTTTATGTTATTTCTGTTTTGTAGCGGCTCAGTCTTCAGCCTCGTCGTATCCTTCAGGAAGCAACTGTCTGATAGAAAGGCTGATCCTCTTCTTGTCATAGTCGATGTCGGTGATCATAACATCAACTTCGTCGCCGACAGCAAGCACGTCTGCAACGTTCTCAACTCTGCGGTCAGAAAGCTGCGAGATGTGGATAAGACCGTCAACGCCGTCAATGATCTGTGCGAATGCACCAAAGGAAGTAAGTGAAACTACCTTTACCTTAACGGTCTGACCAACTTCGTAATTGGTCTTGAATACCTCCCAGGGATTCTCGGAATCCTTCTTAGCGGAGAGAGATACCTTGCCGTTCTCGGTGTCGATGTCCTTGATGCGAACTTCAAGCTTATCGCCAACGGAAACAACGTCCGAAGGATGCTTAACTCTCTTCCAGGAGAGATCCATTCTTCTTACAAGACCGTCAACGCCGCCGAGGTCAACGAATACGCCGTAATCAGTGATGCTCTTTACTTCGCCTACGATAACATCGCCGGGCTTTGCAGTCTCAAAGAACTTAGCCTTTGCAGCCTCTCTTGCCTCACGCTCTACCTGACGGATAGAGCCGACAGCCTTCTGTCTTGCCTCGTTGACTTCGATCACCTTGAACTGAACTTCCTTTTTCAGCATATCCTCAAGGTTTCCGCCTCTCGGAACAGCCTGAGAAGCAGGGATAAATACTCTTACGCCGTTGGAAGAAACGAGCAGACCGCCCTTAACAACTGCGTTAACAGTACCTGTAAGAACAGTGCCTTCCTTCTCAGCAGCAGCGATCTTTTCAAGACCCAGTGCAGCGTCAACTCTCTTCTTTGAAAGCTCAACGATGCCCTTCTCATCGCTTGTCTGAAGAACGATCAGCGAGATAGTATCACCTACGCTCACAATATCCTGCGGTTTCTTGGTGGGGTCATCGGAAAGTTCCTCGGGCTTGATGTAGCCTGTGTGCTTTGTGCCGATATAAACGCTTACTTCGCCGTTTGTGTCGATACCTGTAACAGTACCCTCGACCTTCATACCCTTATGTATTTTCTTAAGAGTTTTCTCCATTTCCTCCGCAAAGTTAAATTCTTCTTCAACAACATTGTTCAACATTTCGCTCATGGCCTGTTGTACCTCCTCAATTATATAAGCAGGAGTGCTTGCCCCTGCAGAGATGCCGATAGATCTTGCTCTTGTGAGATCTTCACCTTTAAGCGCTTCTTTTAGCTCTGCTGCCGTTTCAACGTGTACTGTGCGGCAATTTCTGCTGCACAGCTGCACGAGCTTCAGTGTGTTAGAACTGTTCCTGCCGCCTGCTATTATCATCAGGTCAGCTTCTGAGGACAGTTCCTGAGCCTCTGCCTGTCTTTGTGCGGTCGCATTGCAGATAGTGTCGAACACTTCTGCGTCAGGGCGGCGCTTATCCAATAATTCCCTGCACTGCTCCCACAAAAGTTTATTATACGTTGTCTGTGACAGAACACAAAGTTTTGTTTCCTTCGGTATCCTGTCGAGCAGTTCTCCGAGTCCCCCGAGGTCTGCGAAAACATAGCTCTCAGTCTGACAATAGCCTCGTATGCCCTCCACCTCGGGGTGAGTAACATCACCTGCGATAAGAACGGTCATTCCCTGCTTTGTTTTTTCAAGAGCCTTCTGTTGTATGCGTTCAACGAACGGACAAGTTGCATCAACTGTTTCCGCACCCAGCTTTTCAAGCTTATCGTATACTTCTTTCGGTACACCGTGGGAACGAATGATAACAGTCTGTCCGCCCCTGACCTCATCAAGCGATACTGCTTTACAGCCCTTTGCTTCGAGATCTGCGACAACGCTGCGATTATGGATGATCGGACCTAAAGTCACAACATCATTTCGGTTATCTAATTCATTATACACGATTTTTACGGCTCTGTCTACCCCAAAACAGAAACCTGCGGTCTTTGCGACAAAAATTTTACACTTAGTTAACATTTAATGCACCAAACTGGTAATAGAATCCATGATCTCTTTTTTGATCTTCTTTCTGCTTGCCGCAGACGTATCGTTTATGCCAAGTTCCTTCGGGTCGATCGGTTTGCCGAATCTCACGACTACCTTTTTGCCCTTAGTAAGCTTTTCACCCTCAAAGTTTATCCCGACAGGCACAACTTTGGTCTGAGCAACCGCTGCGATAAGTGCAACGCCCGTCTTGCCCTTGCCGACCTTTCCATCCTTTGAGCGTGTCCCCTCGGGGAATATAACAAGGTTTCTACCCGATTCCAGCTTCTCGATAGACGTGTCGATCACCGACGTGTCTCCCGAGCCTCTTTCAACAGGGAAAGCCCCGAAAGCGGTTATCAGCCACTTGAACGCCTTGTTGCCCTCGAACAGCTCCTTTTTTGCCATATAAGAGATAGGAACTCTTGTCGGCAGTGCGATAAGCACGGGGTCAGCGTAGCTGCGGTGGTTTGAGGCGAATATGTTTCCGCCGTCCCTCGGGATATTCTCAACACCCTCGAAAGTCAGCTTGTACTTTATCTTGAATATGAGCATCACTATCGGGCGCAGTATCCCGTAAAAGAACTGTCTGACAGGGTTTATCCTGCGGCTCTTGCTGATAGCGTGTATCGGCATCAGTTCACGGTCTCTGCGGCTCGTGCGCTCTGTGTTTAGTTCAGATTTTTTTTTTGAGACAGCCTCAGCAGCCTTTACGATCTCGGCGACCACTTCATCAATGGTCATATTTGTCGAGTCGATGAGAACTGCGTCCTCTGCCTGTCTTAGCGGTGCTATCTCACGATGAGTATCGTTGTAGTCACGCTGATTTATGTCTGCAAGCACTTCTTCATAAGTTGAAGTGTCGCCTTTTTGCTGAAGTTCTTTAAAGCGCCTGTCTGCCCTTTCCTCAGCCGTAGCTGTCAGGAACAATTTGACCTGCGCATCGGGAAGAACGACTGTTCCGATGTCTCTGCCGTCCATTATAATATCGTTTTTCCTTGCTATCTCACGCTGAGTTTCAAGCAGGAAATCCCTGACAGCAGGAACAGCCGAGACTTTTGAAGCGCCCATTGACACCTCGGGAGTGCGTATCTTGTCAGAAACGTTCTCGCCGTTGACAAGGACAGCCTGTGCCCCGTCAATATAAGTCAGTTCGACTTTCAGTCCTTCAAGCTGTGCGGCTATCTGCTCCGCATCATCCAGCGAAGCGCCGTTAGTCATAGCATGATATGCGATCGAGCGGTACATAGCGCCCGTATCCACATATATATACCCGAGCTTTTCGGCAGCCTTTCGTGCAATAGTTGACTTGCCTGCGCCCGAAGGTCCGTCAAGTGCGATATTTATTCCCATTTTTTCATCTTCTTCCGTAAAAGCGCGGGTCACTTTTTCTCACGCCTTTTATCACATTATATATTATGCCACACTTTTTCCGAAAAATCAAGCCCCTCAGAAAAAAATCATCTTTTTTTCACATTTTCTTCGCAAAATTTTCTATTAAATTACGGCAGATTGTACTTATGATCCATAATATAAGCTGTCACGAAGTAAAAAACTATCGAGAGGACTGCGTAATATATCAAAGTTGGAATATAACTCATTTGCGAAAACATATAGTCAAGTGCATCACCGCTTCCGAAATTCATCCACATTGCAAACACCAGACTGTAACCCCAGGTGATAAGCACCGAACCGCCTATTGCGAGAAGCACCGTCAGCACGCCCGAATTTTTGCTGGACATCGAAGCGATAACGAACACCATGTACAGAAACAGCTGTGACATGATGATAAGCATGAGCGTATTGAAAAAACTCAGGAGGACATACAGCACACTGTCCACATCAAATTCGCCGCTGCTTCTGCCGAACGTGAAGTATGTCACCATTTCCCCAAAGCCTATGAGGTCGCTTTTATCTGAAAGTATCATTATTCCCGTGACTATCGCCCTGCAAATTTGTGCGGCGATGTACCACACCACCGAACAGAGCAGCTTGCTTGCGATATGCAGGCTCGGTCTTATGGGTATAGTCAGCATCAGGTAAGCATCGTTTTTCATAACGCATCTGCGGAATCTCTGCACAGGTATGATGAATGCGAGCGCCGAGAAAACGAACAGTGCAAGAAAGCTTATGACATAAGCTACGATAAGTGAGGCTTCAGCCGCAGAGGTCACTTCCTCGCTGCTGCGTATCATCACCATGCAGACTATCATTGCGGCTGCAAGCACCAGTATTCCAAAGCATACTGGCACAAAACTCCGTGCAGTCGAACGCAGGTCGGTCTTGAACAGCTTGCTCAGCATCTGTACACCTCCCTGAAATACATATCGACGCTCATGCCCGTCTGTGTGCGCAGAGCGTTCGCCGAATCGTAGAGCCTGACAGTGCCGTTTTGCAGCATCAGCACATCGTCCAGCACCTGTTCTATGTCATAAATAAGATGTGTAGAGATGACTACCGCCGCTTCCTTGTTGTAATTCTGCATGATAGTCCCAAGGATAAAATCTCTTGCGGCAGGGTCAACGCCTGCGATAGGCTCGTCCAGCAGATAAAGCTTTGCCTGACGGCTCATGACGAGCGACAGCTGCACCTTTTCACGCATACCTTTGGAAAGCTTCTGAAAGCGCTTAGTCAGGTCGATGCCGAGCCTTGACAGCATATCCAAAGCCTTTACCGAATCAAAATCAGCGTAAAAATCAGAGAACATCGTGATGATGTCCGAAACTTTCATGTAATCGGGCAGATAATCACGGTCAGGCAGATAGGAAACGATCTTCTTTGTCTCCACGCCGACTTCATTTCCGCAGACAGTTAGTTTGCCGCTTGTTGGTCTGAGCAAGCCTGCCGCCATTTTTATGAAAGTGGTCTTTCCGCTGCCGTTAGGACCCAGCAGCCCTATTATGCGTCCTGCGTAAATGTTGAAAGACGCATTTGACAGCGCAGGCATACTGCCGTATTGCTTAGTCAGACCCTCACAGGTCAGTATCGGTTCCATTTATTGCTCCTTTGATATGTTTGTATATCATTTTGCGCCTTTACGCCTGTTGCACTTATCGCACAAGACCTGCAAATTGCTCTCAACACTTTTACCGCCCTTTTTGATAGGTATTATGTGGTCTATCTGCAAGCCTACTTCGTCAGGCATATATTTTCCGCATATTCTGCAAGTATAATTATCTCTGACCTTGATCTTTTGGCGCAGTTCTTTCGTCACAAGTTTGCGCTGGTCAGCCGCAAAAAACTTTTGACGTGTTGTTTCAAAACCTATTTTTTCCAGTTCATCATAAACAGCCGCAAGTTCTTTGACAGAAAAAGTCATTTCCATTTCAGTATCAACAGCATCGTAAGGTATTTTTTGATAATTTACCTGTCTGTACCTTCTATGTGTTCTTTCAAAGATGAATATGAACAGTGCATAGTCACTGCTTTCGACTTCGCTTTTCATTTCATCATATATCCTGCGTTTTCGTTTTTTCCACAGCTTTTGCCTGGCAAGCACAGCTTCGCTAACGTTTCTCCATTCAGAAAGCTTTTCCTCATACATTACACGTATGCTTTTATTGCGGTTATTTATTATCCAGTTTTCAACACATTCCATATAGTCGGGCTTTCTCTGTCCGCTTATGTCGATATGCTGAACTATCTTGGGATATTTAAAAGGATCGTTAAAATAGCTTACAAATACAGTTAAGAGAAAACCAAAGAGAAAAAACGCTGTCAGAACAGCTATCAAGCCCCAAATTTTCTGATCAATAAACATGATACTATTATTTTTCTCCTCCAGCCTTATCTCCGTGCAGACAAAACTATCTCTTATCTGAGAAAAGATATGGGGAACAAAAGACGTTCCCCGAAAATGTTATCTTTCCTCGCAGATAAGTCTTATAGCAGTTCTTTCTTCGCCGTCGATCTGGACACTTCCGAACGCAGGGATACAGATAAGGTCTATGCCCAGTGGTGCGAGATAGCCCCTTGCAACAGCTATCGCCTTTACAGCCTGATTAGCTGCTCCTGCTCCGACAGCCTGTATTTCGACCGAACCGCTGTCCCTTATAACTCCTGCAATAGCACCTGCTACCGAATTCGGTGCAGAACGTGACGATACTTTTAAGATCTCCATAAAAACTGCCTCCTTTGATATATAGGGATATTCGTGTTAGTACATTTAAGCATACCATAAAAACTGCTTTTTTGCAATAGTATAAGAGTTTTTTTGGCAGTTATCTCATAATGATACGCTCGATTTTGTATGCTTTGCCGAATTTTTCATCAAAACTCACAACGCAGGCATTGATGAATGACGGATTTGTGCTTGCTTTGAATGTCACGGGATAGTGATATTTCATCTTTGCGACTGCCGTATCGCTGTCGATGCCCAGCACCGAAAGCTCGGGACCGCACATTCCAACGTCTGTCAGATACGCCGTGTGACCGCCTAAGATAGAGTCGTCAGCCGTCTGGACGTGAGTGTGAGTGCCGATGAGCGCCGTAACTCTGCCTGTCAGATAGTGTCCCATGCCTTTTTTCTCGGAAGTTGCCTGAGCGTGAAAATCCACGAAGATATTCGGCGTTCCTGCCTGCTCGATCAGCTTGTCGATGCAGAAAAACGGGTTCTCGATAGGTTCAAGATCCACCGTACCCATAAGGCTTATAACGGCTATCTTCACAGGGAACAGATCAGCGATATACATACCCTTGCCGATGACCCCCTCGGGGTAGTTAGCAGGGCGCAGGAGCGTTTGCTCCGATTCATAAAGTTCCTCACAGCCACGCTGCTGAAAGGAGTGGTTGCCGCCCGTCACAACGTCAGCGCCCAGCTGTATCAGCCGTTCGTAGCTTCGTCTGTCGATGCCGTTGGTCTCGGCGGAATTTTCTCCGTTAACTATCGTGAAATCTATCTTGTAGTCACGTTTAAGTTTGTAGATATAACGTTCGAGAATATCTATTCCGGCCTTGCGCACCACATCGCCCACAAATAAAACGTTCATCATGACCCCTTTCAACACTCATCAGCTGTTATCTGTTATTATACTTTTTATAATTATACCACATTTTTAACTGTTCAGTGTGAACAAAACGTAAATTCGTATAAAAAAAAGACCCGAAAGACAGTTTATTTTCCTGCCTGACGGGTCTTTTATCAGAGGTCCTAATTATCCGTTGAAGTCTTTATCTTATTTCGAGCCTTCTCGAAACGGGCTGCTGAGGCTGCAATTTCGGCAGATCCATATAGAGTATGCCGTTTTTGTACTCAGCGGTGATATTGTCCTTGTCGATGCCGCTCAGGTCAAAGCTGCGGCTGACCGAACCGTAACTGCGCTCACGTCTGATATACTTTTTGTCCTCGCCCTCGTCTTTTGTCTCGGTGTGCTCGGCTGAAAGGGTCATGCAGTCGCCCGTGATGTCAAGCTTGATGTCCTCTTTCTCAAAGCCCGGCATTTCAGCTTCCAGTACGAACTTATCGCCCTCGTCCTTGATGTCGGTGCGGAATCCCGAGAATCTCTGCGGCGCTCCGAAGAAGCTTCTCTCAAAGTCATCAAACAGGTCATTGTGTCTTTCAAACGGTGTCAGTGCAAACATAAGTCATACCTCCAAATTTTCTTTTTCATATTATGTGCAGTTATTAAAGGTCATATTCACTTATGCACATCGGACTCATTCCTTTCTGTGAAGTTTTGTCTTCTTTTGTTTCTCTTTTTCTCTTTCCTCTTTCTGTAATATATGATACCCCTGCAATATGAAAGTATTGTCACACGTTTGTGAAATATTGGTGAAAATTAGCACTCTCATGTTTAGAGTGCTAAAATGCAGATACAAAAAACGCACCTGCCTTTTTTACAGACAAGTGCGCCGTTTTAAGTTTTGTTATTGCAAGATCACTTCTTGGTCTTGCGAGAAACAACGATCATAGCAGCAGCCACAAGAGCAGTTGCGCCAAATGCTGCACCTGCACCTGTTGCAGGGTTCTCGCCGCCTGTTGCTGCGGTAGCCTTTGAATCAGCCTTTGCAGTTGAGGACGAAGATGCAGTAGAAGAAGTGCTTGACGATGAAGCGGTGCTTGAAGATGCAGAACTTGACTCATCGGTAGCAACGCTTGCGGTGGAGCTTGAATCCGACTTGGAGTCGCTTCCGATCCCGCTGTCAGTCTCGGACTCGCTGTCTAATGCGGAAGAATCTTCCTCGGATGAACTGTCTTCCTCACTGGAAGAATCTTCCTCGGATGAACTGTCTTCCTCGCTTGAAGAATCTTCCTCAGAAGAACTGTCCTCAACACTTGAAGTATCATCGATTATAGAAGCATCATCTTCCGAAGAACTGTCTTCTTCACTCGAAGAATCTTCCTCGGATGAACTGTCTTCCTCGCTTGAAGAATCTTCCTCAGAAGAACTGTCCTCAACACTTGAAGTATCATCGATTATAGAAGCATCATCTTCCGAAGAACTGTCTTCTTCACTCGAAGAATCTTCCTCGGATGAACTGTCTTCCTCGCTTGAAGAATCTTCCTCAGAAGAACTGTCCTCAACACTTGAAGTATCATCGATTATAGAAGTATCATCTTCCGAAGAACTGTCTTCTTCACTTGAAGAATCTTCTTCAGACGAGCTGTCTTCCTCGCTCGAAGAATCTTCCTCAGACGAGCTGTCTTCCTCGCTCGAAGAATCTTCCTCAGATGAACTGTCTTCCTCACTCGAAGAATCCTCAACAGAAGAAACTTCCTCCTCACTCGAAGAATCCTCAACAGAAGAAACTTCCTCCTCACTCGAAGAATCCTCAACGGAAGAAACTTCCTCCTCACTTGAAGAATCCTCATAAGTGGACGATGTATCGTCTATCCACTCGTCAGAACTGCTGTCCTCACGAGCCTCATACTCAATAAATGTGTTCTGGTGGATCTCACAGCCTGTATTGGAGACTTTTTCTGCAAAAACAGAACCGTTGTGTGTCGAAGTAACGTCAACAGACGAGTTGGGTGCTAAGATAACGCCGAGCTGGTTCTTATTGAAAGTGATGTTTGAGCCGTCATTTGCACGGAAGTTATACATCAGCTTGCCGCCCTCTTCGCCGTAGAGTGTGCATTTGCCGTCTATCGTTACTTCACGGTCAAAGTTGACATTGTAAGGAACATCCACAACGTTTATAACGAGCGAATAGTCCTCAACACCGTCCTTGCCCACAACATCAAGTCTTGCAGCCGCAAGCTGTGAAGCAGGGATAGACACAACGTTCTGACCCTCAACGCACTCAATGGTTATCTTCCAGTTGTTCGGGTCTTCGTGCGGATCATACATGATAACTTTTGTTTCATCGGAAGTATCCACTTTTGCAAGTGCATCAGAATGAGCCTGCAACGCCGCAAATGCCTTGTCAAAGTCGATAACATAAGTAGTCTCGCTTATGTGATAGATATTCTTTGCAAGGTCAGTCACATTGTTGAAAATGCCTGTGGCATTGCCATTTTTGTCCTTTAACTGAACGCCGTTACCGTTGTTTGCGCTGTAATCTATCGTGATGTCATCGGGAACTATCATGTTCCACAGGTATTCTTCGGTAACGCCGTTTCTCTGGTGGATATTCTCCATCATGTTCTCAGACATTTCCTCGCCGACAGCACCTCTTAAATTGAACGACTCGATGTAAATGAAGTTCTCGCCCTTGTCGATATACTTCATAACATTGTCAGTTGTGCCGAAAGCGTCACCCGAGGGGTAGTAATACTGGGTGGCAAAAATGCCCTCCATGTGGTTTCTCTGATAATAGTCATAAGAGAAAACAGCATACTTGTTAGCACTGCCAAGAGTTGTCTCATCAGCATAGGTGAACGTTCCGAGGTCGACTTTTTCGGTCTCGGTGATGCTCAGCGGTGTTAAAGCGCTGAAACTGCCGCCTGCCGCATATGAGATAAGTCCCACGGTGTTTGCCGCAAGTGCCAGCGAAAGCACACAGGCTGCGATCTTCTTTGAACTTTTCATTTTCATTCCTCCCGATCATATCTACATTCTGCATATGTTAAATCATTTATCAATTATGTGATTTGATAGATTCATTATAAACGATTTTTCTTATTATGTCAACAGTCCGCAAAAATTATGTTTACAATTTTGATATTTTTAGCTACGATTTTGATATAAACTTATCCATATGCACAAAATCAGCATGAAACAGCAATAAAAAGATATACGGTTTATATATACATCAATTTTAATACATTATATATATAGTTTACTGCATAAGAAATCACAGTTCTTTAACAAATTCCTCTCTGGGCTTGCTTTTTTCGTGACGTTCAGAGGGTGCGGCATCATCTGCGGCATAGCCCACGGGGAACAGCGCCACCATTTCGTAGTCAGCCATTTCTGGGTAAAGCTTTTTGAGTTCGGGAGCGTCAAAGTGACCTATCCACGTTGAACCAAGCCCAAGGTCATGTATTTCGAGCATGATGTGAGTGGAGACTATCGAAGCATCTATCTCCGAGTAATTCTTCTGATCGAACGGTCTGACCCATGCGCCCTCAGCCTTTGCACCGACTGCGATGATAACAGGTGCATCGCCGATAAACTTCATCTTTGTGCAGGAAAGCAGTTTTTCACGGCTCTCAGCCGACTTAAAGACCCACACTTTAACAGGCTGGTAGTTTACGGCAGTCGGTGCGAACTCTGCCGCTTTGAGTATCTTGTCCAGCTGTTCGTCCGAAACGGGCTTTGAGGGGTCAAATTTTCTGACCGAGTATCTGTCTCTTGCAAGCTGTAAAAAGTCGTTCATGTTGATTACCTCCGTTTATTTTATGCGTAATAACCCAGCTCACCTGCGAGCTGTTTAATATCGTCCTGTTCTTCGTTTTTGCCGACTATCATTATAAATGTATCCTCGACCCTGACGTAAATGCCGTAATTCGGAGTGCCGTTGCATTCCTCTACCTTATAATTTTTTCCCGAGCGTTCGGCAGTCATTTCTATTTCAGAAGTCATAACATCGGCTATCTTTTCAGCGGAATCTTCATCACCGTCAAAGTCATAGAAAAAGAGCGACCAGCTGTTAGTCATAACGCCGCCGAAAGCCTGAGAGCCTTCATAGGTGAACTGCATCATATTCTTCTCATCGTAAAAGCCTTTTTCTTCCAGCAGAGCCTTGACCCCCTCGATGTCATTAGCCTTTATCTTTCGTTTAGTACAGCCGCACATTGCGAGTGCGACAACAATTGCCATTATCAGGCAAAAAGTTCTTTTCATAAGAAACACCCCAGAATCAAAATATCCTATATATAATTATACATATTTTTTTTCTTTTGTCAAGTTCCTCGGTCCTCGGGATCCTCGGGCGGACGGCTCGATGCCCTCGGTCCTCGGGCGGACGGCTCGATGCCCTCGCATATTCATTTTGTTTTAGACGGAAGTGTGTGCGGCTCGGGGCTTTCAAAAGATAGGAGATAAAAGATAATAGATAATAGTTATCTTGACTGTTATCTCATATCTATTAACTATTATCTGTTATCTGAATTGTCAGCCCCGAGCTTCACACACTTTCGTCCTAAACAAAATGAGAATGCGAGGGATATGAGCCGTGCGCCCGAGCACCGAGGGATATGAGCCGTGCGCCCGAGGACTATTTATGAAAGTTTTATGTCGGGTATTGCTTTTTTTGGAAAAGTGTAGTATAATAGTTATCATGGCATCATTTTATCAAAATGAAAGGACAGATAATATGCTTAACAGTGAAAAGACAATGGACAAGATCGTTGCACTCTGCAAGGGCAGAGGCTTCGTTTATGCAGGCTCCGAGATCTACGGCGGTCTTGCTAACACTTGGGACTACGGTCCTCTCGGCGTTGAGCTGAAAACCAACATCAAGAACGCTTGGCGCAAAAAGTTTATTCAGGAAAATAAGTACAACGTGGGTCTTGACTCCGCTATCCTTATGAACCCTCAGACTTGGGTCGCTTCGGGTCATCTTGGAGGCTTCTCCGATCCCCTTATGGACTGCAAGGAATGCCACACCCGTCACCGTGCTGACAACCTTATCGAGGATTTTGACGGCACGAACGTTGCAGGCTGGTCTAACGAACAGCTCATGGACTACATCAAGGAAAAGAACATCCCCTGCCCTCAGTGCGGTAAGCACAACTTCACAGATATTCGTCAGTTCAACCTGATGTTCAAGACTTTCCAGGGCGTTACCGAAGACACAAAGTCTGAACTTTATCTCCGTCCCGAGACTGCACAGGGTATCTTCGTTAACTTCGCAAATATCCAGCGCACCACCAGAAAGAAAGTTCCTTTCGGCGTGGCTCAGATCGGCAAGTCGTTCAGAAACGAGATCACTCCCGGAAACTTTATCTTCCGTGTCAGAGAATTTGAGCAGATGGAACTGGAATTCTTCTGCAAGCCCGGCACTGACCTTGAATGGTTCGACTACTGGAGAAGCTTCTGCCGTGACTGGCTGCTCTCCCTCAACATCAAGGAAGAGAACCTGAGACTGCGTGACCACTCCGCTGAGGAACTCTGCTTCTACTCAAAGGCTACCACGGACTTTGAGTATCTGTTCCCGTTTGGCTGGGGCGAACTTTGGGGCGTTGCCGACAGAACCGACTATGACCTCAATCAGCACATCAAGACCTCGGGCAAGAGCCTTGACTATCTTGATCCCGAAACTAACGAGAGATATGTTCCCTACGTTATCGAGCCGTCGCTGGGTGTTGAAAGACTGTTCCTTGCAGTTGTATGTGAGGCTTATGATGAAGAAAACATCGGCACGGAAGAAAAGCCCGATGTCCGCACAGTTATGCGTTTCCACCCTGCTCTTGCTCCTGTAAAGGCTGCTGTTCTGCCTCTTTCAAAGAAGCTTTCCGAGCCTGCGGGCAAGGTGTTCGAGGATCTTTCAAAGAAGTTCTTTGTTGACTATGATGAATCGGGAAGCATCGGCAAGCGCTACCGCCGTCAGGACGAGATAGGCACTCCATTCTGCATCACCTACGATTTCGAGAGCGAGACTGACGGCTGTGTAACAGTACGTGAGCGTGACAGCATGGAGCAGGTACGTCTCCCCATAGCTGACCTCGAAAAGTACCTCGAAGAAAAGCTTGCGTTCTGAATCAAGATAACAGATAAGGTGTCCGCCTTGCGGACGTATCCGAGATGATCTGTTTCACTTATCTTTATAAGCAATAAGAAAAGTCCGAAAGAAGTTTATTCTCTCGGACTTTTTTATTATACATAAAAAACATAAAATAACGCCGAAGGCGCACCTTATTTCTTATTTCTTATTTCTTATTTCTTATTTAAGTTTAGCCTGTGATGACGTTGAGGATGCCGCTTGCAACGGGTGCCATGAGAACTCTGCCTGTTCCACGGTAAACGTTGACAAGTCCTTCGCCCGATGCCGCCGAGCCTATGAGCGTTTTGGTGGTGCGCTCAACGGTGAAGTTCAGCGAGGACGACCATGCGATAGCAAAGCTTCCGTCTACTTTCAGCTGATCGTTTTCAAGGTCTACTATGATGAGTTCTTCCCTCGGAACAGGGCTTTCAAGAACAGCTATGCCGTTTCCTCTCAGACAGGTGTTGAACAGACCCTCGCCGCCCAGCATTGCGGAAGAAACGTTTGTTCTCGCAGTAACGCTTATGTCAACGGAATCGTTCGCCGCAAGGAACAGCCCGTCCTCGATAACAAGACTGCCGCCCCATTTGCCGATGTCCTCAAGAAGTATGTACTTGTAGGTGGGTTCAAGAACCAGCGTGCCCGTGCCGACATAACGCGGCTTGACTGCCGACTCGCCTGACACCTTGCTTCCGACAAACTTTTTGAGCATATCGCCTGCGCCCTTGATGTTCGTCTGAGCGTCTATCGCACCTGCGAACCACTGCATCGCACCCGACTGGATAACAACGCCGTTGCCGTTGAGATTGCAGATCAACTGACGCTTGTGAACGCCCATTTTAGACGAGAAGTAAGCTGTTGAAGCGGTCGAAGGCGATACCGAAAGGTCACGCTCATACTCCAACACCGAAAAACAGCCCAGCTGTGCGGTTATCTTGTGTGCTGCGCTTTCCTGAAAAAGATTTGTTCTAATCATGATATGATCCTCCTTGCTCGGACTTTTTGTCCGTCATTAAGGATATTATACAGCATAGCAAACGATTTGTCAATAATTTTGCATATTTTTTCATAAAAAATCAGACAAGCTCTGCTGTCATACCCAGCACGAACATCATGAAGAAAAAAGCGGCTGAAACTGCAAGGAACATCATTCCCGCTTTTGTCGGCAAGTCATGTTTGAGCATAAGCTCACAGTCTATAACAGCGATCTCTATCCTGTCGGAGACATTTATCTTTTTCGCACGCCGGCTATCAGTGGAAAAAACACCCTCAGCCGAAACGCCGTTTTTGTCTGTGTAGCTGACATTCAGGATATACCTTGTTATCCAACTGCCTCTCGGTGAGGGCTTGTAACGTACAGAGTCCTTTTTCAGAACTTCCGCTTCGGTGATGTATCCGCTCTTCTTGTATGCGGTTATTTTTTGTCGTAATACACCGCACCCAGCAGGCAGGCAGCGGCAAGTATCAGCAATACAAACATTGGTCAAATATCCTTTCTTTAAGGATATTATACAGCATAACGGATAATTTGTCAATTCTTAATATTCGGGGATATAGTGCAGATTGAGCAGAACGGGATAGATATAAACGATAAACATTCCTGCCGCTGCCGAGATATACACCAGCACTTCCGACAGTTTGTTCAGCTTTTCGGGGAGCGGAGCTTTTTTCTTCTTCGTAAAGATGACAAGGAACACCGCCGCCGCAAGCCCTGCCGCAGAAATTACTGCCGAACTTATGAACGCAGGCGGCACAAAGCTTATACGAATGTCATTTTCTCCCTCGTCAAGTTCAAAGGCGATAAAGTCGGAAAGCACACGCTCGCAGGCGACCCGTCTGCCGTTCACCTTAACGGAAAAACCTTTGCTGTAAGGCACTGTCAGCAGGCAGGCTCTGCCGCTCTCCGATGTGACACTGCCGAGCATTTTGCCGCATTTGTATGAAAGTTCGGCAGACTGTGTTTCGCTGACTGCCGTTTCAAGCTTGTCCATATCGACACCGAACACTCCCAGCGAACCGACGTCAAGATTTTTCTTCGCTTTGAGCCGCACTTCAACATTTCCGCCGTCAAAAGTACCGAGACAGAGAAAACCGTTTTCCGTCTTTGTGGGGTAGTTCTCACGGAAAGTCTCGCCGTTTAAGCTTACCGAAAGTCCGTCAAAATAACCCTCGGAAAGATTGTTCGAGTAGTTCCCGAAGCAGTCGGCGTAAAGCGTCTGCCGACCTGTGACATTTATCTTGTATAAAAGTTCCGTACCGCCCGAAACAAAGAAACCGTCTGACTTTTTGGTGAAACTGCCGTTCGTTTCAGGCTCATAGACTGTCACTGCATCGCCGCCGAAAAGCGTTCCGAAGAGGTACTTTTGTATGTCTGCCCTTGTGCCGTCCTCGGGGAGAGAATGCTTGTCAAGTATGCTCCTGTCAGTAACTATCGCAGGCGAAAGCACGCAGTCGCGGCTGTCTATGCGAAAACCGTTATGCGCCGCAAGTGTTCGCTCGGTCGGCTCGCCACGGTATATCCTGTACTTCACGCCATAGAGCGCATCGGTAAGTTCACTGCCGCCGCCCGTGCCTGTCTCGACCCAAACGGAAGTATAGCCCAGCCGCTTTTGCTGAAACATGAACTCCTTATCGGTGAGCGAGGTGTAATGCCCGAGAGTGTTCAGACCCATTGCGCCTATTGTGTTGTAGTCGGTCACTTTGCCGTCAGTCATAACTCTGTACAAGCCGTCACCGCCGTCAAACTGCTCCGAAAGTTCCATGAGCGAGATAAAGTCATTGCTCCGCTGTGTGTTTTTTTCGTATGCCGAACCGATGTATATCTTAGCGTTTCCGAACGACTCGAAAGCAACCATGACCGCAAGCACGACTCCCAGAAGCGTTCTGTCGAACAGCCCTTTTTTGTATATGAAGTAAACTGCTCCGTAGCACAAAACAGCAAAGAGGAATAGCGCCGACAGCTTGTCCAGCGAATTTTTGTCGCCGTAGATAGCCGATGTGTAGTGCGTGAGCTTGTCCCAGTGGGTTGTCATGAAGCGTTCGCTCAGGTTTATAAAACCGTAGACCACGAACATCACGCCTGCAAGTACCGCAAACAGTGCCTTGTCGGACAGCTTTTTTCTGACTTCGGACAGTTCTTCACCGTCACGCTCTAAGTACACCGCACAAAGTCTAAGCCCCGAGAAGATCGTTGCAAAGCCGTATCTTGTGACGAATGACATATAGTTGCCCGTGTGCCACGTTAAGTTTATCGGCTCAAAAAAAACAGGCAGAAGCGTCATTATGAACAAAAACAGCGAAAAGCGCTCCTGTTCGGACTTGACCTTGTTCACGAATATATTTACGCCTACTGCCGCAAAAATAAATGCTGTGCCGTAGATGAGCGGAATAGCCGTTTCATAGTTGGAGAGAAAGTGCGTTTCGCTTATCGTTTCGACTGCCGACTTCATGCGGATAGACTGCTTTGTTTCGATGTAGCTCGGCAGCCACACGAACGCCGTTATCATGAACGAAAGCACCGTTCCGCTTATCAGTCTTGAAGCGGCTTCGGGGGAACGCTGATCTTTCTTAACAAAAATAAAATATCCGCTCACAAAAACGATAACATAAACGCCCACCATAAAACTCAGGTAGAAATTGCAAATGAGCGTCATTGACAAAAGAACGATATACGGCAGATTTCTTCCTTTTTTGAACAAATGTTCGGCAGAGACCATGAGCAGAGGGAACAGATACATAACGTCAAGCCACATCTGATTCTGATAGTACATCAGACCGTAAGCGCAAAGACCGTACATAACAGCGAACACCGAACATTCAAGCCTGTTGAGCCGTTTATGGCACAGGCGGAAATAGATGCAGGCAGTCAGCGAACAGAGCGACAGCTTGGCGGTGACGAGTATGTTCATGAACTGCGGTATGCGGCTCTTGTCCACGAATTTCACGAACAGGTTGAGCGGACTTGACAGAAAAAAACCGAACACACCCCAGAAGTTCATGCCGCCTGCGTTTTTCATGTTTAGAAACAGGCTTTCCTTTCCGTCAAGAACGTCTTTCAGGTCGGCAAAAAGCGGCACGCTCTGCTGTGACATATCGCACCATGCCACGCTCCCCTCCCCGAACGGATACAGCCCGTATTTGTGAAACACAGCCATGAGCAGAACAGCCGTACCCAAACACGGAAGCAGGCAGAACCAAAGCTCACGCACAAGCTCAAATATCTTTTTCTTCATTTTGTTGCTCCTTATATATTAATACTACTACATATAATAATCCATGCTTATTGACATTTTGTGACAGCTGTTAAGCATATTTGTAAACTTCACCAAAATCACACAATGATTCTTGTATAATTTAACAAAACGACCCATGATAACTCATGTTTATCATGGGCTGTTTTTCATTCTTATTTCGTATCTCCGTAGTTCAGTGCTTTGGAGTTCATTTCAACAAACTGCGGCTTGACCGTCTTTTTCATGACCTCTTCTATCTCTCCGACCGTGAACGGCAGAACACCCGAACGTACAGCCTGACCCAGCATTATCATGTTGAGCGCTCTCGGAGAACCTATCTCCTCACAGGCTTTTGTGCCGTCGATAAGAGTGAGTTCACATTCCTGCTTTTTCAGGTATTCAAGCATTTCCGTTCCTGTGTAGTCAGAACCTTGCAGCGTTGCGGTAACGGGCATTATCGCATGAGTGTTCACGATGATGCGTCCGCCTTTTTTGAGATAAGGCAGCATCCTTACAGCCTCTGCAGGCTCGAATGCGATGAGTATGTCAGCCTGACCCTGTGCGAACATCGGACAGTGAAGCCCCTCGCCCACTCTAAGGAAACTGAACACACTGCCGCCTTTCTGCGCCATTCCGATAGTCTCGGCACTCATTACAGGCATTCCGCTTTCCATTGCAGCCGCTGCAATGAGCTTTGAAGTCAGCACTATTCCCTGACCGCCTACACCGCAGATAAGTATATTAGTTGCCATTTTTAACACCGCCTTTCACATCTATCGCATCGAAGGGACATACCTGTGAACAAAGTCCGCAGCCCGTGCAGAGCGAGTTCTCGATGAACGGTCTGCCGTCTTTCATGACGATACCGGGACAGCCCAGCAGTTTGACACAGCGCTTACAGTTGCGGCACTTATCCTCGTCGATGTGCGCAGGCTTCTCGGGTTTGATAAGGACTGCACACGGCGACTTGAATATTATCGCCTTAACGCCCTTTTCTGCCGAAACACGCTTAACGCACTCCACTGCCGCTTTCAAGTTCAGCGGGTCGACTGTTTCGACAGTCTTAACGCCAACGCCTTTCAGAACAGCTGTTATGTCGATCTTCTCCACGATGTCGCCCATCATGGTCTTGCCCGTTCCCGGGTGGGGCTGATGACCTGTCATGGCTGTTGTTGAGTTGTCAAGGATAACTAGCGTCATATCAGCCTGATTGTAAACGGCGTTGACTGCGCCTGTTATCGCCGAAGCGAAGAAAGTCGAGTCGCCGACAAACGAAAAGCAAGTCGTGTCGGGGTCAAAGCGTCCTATGCCCTGAGCGATGTTCACGCCTGCACCCATGCAAAGGCAGGTGTCCACCATATCGAGGGGCATCGCATTGCCCAGAGTGTAACAGCCGATGTCGCCGCAGAAAACGCTCTTTTGACCCTGCATAGCCGTCTTTACCGCAAAGAAGCTTGCTCTGTGAGGACAGCCTGCGCAAAGAACAGGCGGACGTACAGGCAGTGCAGGCGGCGTTTCGGGCGAAGCAGTCTCGGGAAGTGCCAGCTTGCCGAAGTCTGCGATAACTTTCATGACAGATGCTACCGTGTTCTCGCCTGCCGCAGGGATATGTCCCGTCAGTTTGCCGTATATCTTAGTACTCAGACCGTACTTTCCGCATACGAACGTAAGTCCTCTCTCGATAACGGGGTCAAGTTCCTCGATGCAGAGAACTTCCTGCTTGCCTTTGAGGAATCCTACCGCCGCCTGCTCGGGGAACGGGAACGGTGTGCCGACTTTCAGCACGGGCATATCTGCTCCAAGCGTGCTGAGCGCTTCCATTGTGTAGGCATAGCTTATACCGTGAGTTACAACGCCGATCATCTGTCCGTTCTCGCCCGAAACGGGGTTCAGTCCGCTCTCGGAAAATATCTCCGAAAGTTCTGTGTTGCGCTTTTCTATCTCGGTGTGCGCCCTGAAACTCAGTCTCGGGAAGATGACCCACTTTGAGGGGTCACGCACAAAGCCCTCGGGCTTGTTCACGCTGTATTCGTTCTCGTCCTTAACTTCCACCGAAGCATAGCCGTGACAGACTCTTGTTGTGGGACGGAACAGCACGGGCGTGTGATACTTCTCGGAATACTCGAACGCTTTCTGTATCATGTCGTAAGCTTCCTGGACCGAGGACGGGTCAAAACAGGGCAGTTTTGAATACATCGCAAAAGTGCGTGTGTCCTGCTCCGTCTGTGAGGAGATAGGACCGGGGTCATCGGCAACAAGTATCACCATGCCGCCCTTTACACCGATGTAAGCAAGGCTCATGAGCGGATCGGACGCAACGTTCAGACCCACCTGCTTCATCGTCACCATTGCTCTTGCACCGCTGTAAGCTGCACCTGCGCCCACTTCGAGAGCCGCCTTTTCATTGACCGACCACTCAACGTAGAGCGAGCCGTCATTTATCTTGGCGCAAGTTTCCAACACCTCAGTCGAGGGCGTACCGGGATAGCCGCTCACGCAGTTCAGACCTGCGGCGACCGCACCTCTTGCGATAGCGGCATTGCCCATTAAAAATTCTTTGTGCATTTTCATCACTCCATATCTGATTTTATAGCAATACAAGAAAATAGCAGCATAAAGATTTCGAGAGAAAATTTCACAGTGCAAGGAAAACGACCGCAGCCGTGCTGTCGCACTGCAAGGGAGTTTGACGCAGCAATGTGGAATTTTATCCGAAAGATTTGTGTTGGTATTTTCTTGGATTGCTATAAATAATTATCTTATAAACATAAGGCACTGTTTAGCCGTTTCGACAGCCGAACCGCCTATACCTTTGCCCGAGTTGGGTCCGAATATCTTACAGCACACAAGGTCTGTAACGAAAGCCGCCACAAGCACCGAACAAAGTATCCTTGTGCGCTTTGTGCCGAACTTTTCAAGCGCTCCCCTTATCGCAGGACCTATGAGGTAAATTCCTGCAAAACCTCCTATCGCAAATGCGCACAGACCTGCAAGGCACACTCTGCCGTTTATGTTGAAGCTCATGTCGTTGTAATCCCAGTAGCTTGCGTTCATTGCAATGTCAAGCACAAGGCTTGTCAGGTATTCAAGAACACCGCAGAGAAGCATTGTCAGGATAATAAGCTTTGGCTTGTTGTTCTTGAAGCGGTTGAGGAAGAAGATTATGAACACGCCGCCGAAGCCGTATATCGGTATCCACGGACCGTACATCATGCCACGGTTGACAAACTTATGGTCTTCAACGATGTGTATGCTGACTTCCCAGATATAGCCCACCAGATCGAACATGAAGAACATAACGATAAAGTCGGTCAGCTTGTACTTATCAGCCTTGTCGAAGTCGGTTATACCGAGCATTATATCCTGCATCTTATATGCAGGCAGTTCATCGGAAAGTTTTTTTCCTGCGGCTTTTGCTTCCCTGTACTCATAGACATAAGCCCTGCCGTCAAACACAGGCTCGATAAATGCCTTGCGGTCGATGTCGGTGCGCTCACGAAGCCTTATATACATTTCAGCATCGAGCTGCATTAAAATGGGCTTTGAGACAAGAAAACTCAAAACAGGAAAAGTGTCGATGATAAACAGCGGTATACAGCAGAGATATGTCACGAACATCTTCCATTTATAGCCTTTTGTCATTTCCTTTGACAGCTTTTTGACTTCTTTCCAGCTGAGTTCGGGATCTTCCGCAAGCAGATACGGCACCATTGAATACTGGAACGACTTGTAGATATATCCCACAACAGTGAGCATCCACAGGGACATAACGATAAAATACCGCAGATAAACAAGTATCAGGTGCAGAAATTTTTTACTGCCGAAAGGTGCGAATATGCGGCGGTATCGTCCCTCTCTCTGAAAGCGGTTCTCCAACACGAACCTTGCCTTGCCTATCTCCATAACGTTTGCGAAAAAGTAGTTTGCAAACACCATTAAGAGCATGGCAACGATCAGCAGTCCTAAGACCTCGCCTGAATTGCGCTTCATGTATTCCTTGTTCATCGCAAGAAGCTGAACTATAAGTGTGTTCTTTCGTGCAAGAGCCATGACAAGTTCGTTCGTCACCGAGTATTCCTCAGTGTTGACTTTTTTTCCAAATGAAGAATCGCTTGCGTAATCTTCCAGCACAGACAGATTATCAGGGGTCATGAAGCTGTCAAGCCCGAATATGCTGTCTATCCTGTCAAGCACCAGCGTATCTATCCTGCCTACTGCTCCGAACAGCGAGAAAAGCATAGCTGCGCCCACCAGCACCAGCCACGGAAGAACGCCTTTTTTGAAAACAGTGTAGAATGAAGTCCTTAATATATCCTTATATTTCCATTCGATGTTCATGACTTCCCTCCTGTCAGTATTCAATATTGACAACAGTTATCTCGCTGTCAGTTCCAACTCTCATCGGTGCGCCGTAGTAACCCACACCTGCCGTAACAACTGTCGGTATGCCGCTTATCGTCTTGACACCATATGCGTTCTCGTTGAAAAACGGCACGATGAAGTTTCCCGGGAACATCTGACCGTTGTGTGTGTGACCCGCAAGCACGATATCAGCGCCGTTTTCCGCAAGCGCCGCATAATTCATCGGCTCATGTTCAAGAACGATCGTCAGCTTTTCGGGTTCGATGCCGTCAAGAAGCTGATGTTCGTCCATTCTGTTCGTTGTGCCGTCGCCTGCTTTTTCGCCGTCTTTTCTTCCTGCGACAACAACATTCCTGCCGTCAAGTTCAACGACTTCATCATAAAGCATCTTAAAACCGCAGTCCTCAAAGAACTTGTCCATTTCCTTTGTGCGGAAAGCCTTGTCAACGGTGGTTATCGAAAAGCCGCCGAAAAGATTTTCTTCAACATCGTGATTTCCCGAAACAACATAAACGCCATATTCCGCTTCAAGCCTTGAAAGTGCGGCTGAATATTTCTCGGGGTGTTTCAGACCGCCGTAGGAACTGGTGAAGATGTCGCCTGCCACAAGTATCACATCAGGCTCGCAGGCATTGACCTTTTCCACCATTTTTTCGGTAGTTGAAGGCGTTGAATTGACGCTGAGATGCAGGTCGGCGAGCAGGACAACTTTCAGCTTGTCTGTCGGCTGCTCACCCTCTGAAACTGTGCTTATATCGTATGTAACGACCTTAGTGTTCTGAGCGTGTATCATGCCGTAAACGGTTATGATGAGCGCTGCGGCTGCCGAGATGTAGAAAATGATGCTGAACATACGTTTTTCCTTGTCACGTCTTATAAGGCAGACTATCGCCGCTATCGCAGAAGCCGTCAGCAGCATTCCCGAGTAATACAGAAAATAACCCAGCCAGATATTTCCAGATCCCATGAAGAAATACTTGACTTCGCTGTTCGGCAGGAACGCTCCGAGGCAGGGCACAGCCGCTAACAGCACATATACTGCAATGCGCAGAGGTCTTGTTTTCCTGAACATCTCTTTCGGGCGGTTTCCTCTGTTGACTGCAAACTCCGTCAAAAGGCTCACACCCGTCTGCACAATGATATATCCGATTATCACATACTGAACGATTATCATTTTTTTACCCCTTTATATAAACAACGCAAAAAGAGACACGGCATATCTCAGCTAAGGAATGTCGTGTCCCGAAAGGATTCTGACTGCTGAGCAGCCGTCAACCTCTTTTCTTTTTGCCTGCACCAATGCCAAAGCCTATCGCTCCAACAACGAGTACACCGCCTGCCGCACCGAACATGATCTTGCAGGAACTCATAGCCTTTTCGGCAGTATCAAGAATCTCCTTATAAGAGTCATAAGTGTATTCGGTGCCGTTAACTTTATATTTTGTCTGACCGCCCGACTGGACCTTTTCTGCAAGAAAGAGTTCAGTCCCATTTTCAAGCGCAGTCTTTTCTTTATCTATCATTGGATCGGATATAAAGAACAATCCGAACAGCAAAAATGCAAAAATCGCAAGAATAATACAAATGACTTGCAAAACCCTCATACTATCCACCTCCGCAATATATCCCGAAATACTTATTTGCAAATGTTTTTCAAGTAAATTTTATCATTATAATGAATACTTTTTATGAACAAAAAGTAAATATATTATAAATTTGCAAATTCCTGTCACAATATATTAAAACATCAATTTTAAGTTTATAGTGCTGTTTTCCCAAAAATGTGAACATCAAATTTAGCAGGTTCACAAAAATAAACGTTTAAAGCACAAAAAACATAAATAGTTCTTGACAATAAGACAAGTATGTGATATAATACACTTGACCCCGATACGGGGCTATTATTTCAGACTTGAAAAAGGGGCAGATAATATGACATTTGCAGAAAAGCTCAGACACATAAGAACAGGTCAGCACAAAACACAGACCGAGGTCGCAAAGTATCTCGGTGTCAGCAACAGAACGATAATCCTTTACGAACAAGGCAGCAGAAAACCACGCTCGGAGGAGATCTATCAGAAGCTTGCAGAGCTGTTCGATGCTCCTGTCGAGTTCTGGCAGACCGAAAAAGAAAGCGACTTCCAGATAACATCCATGTATGCTCACGGCAACGCAGGACGTGTTCAGGCGGACAAGCTCGTAAGTGAGATGGCAGGACTTTTTGCGGGCGGCAAGCTTTCGGAAGAAGATGCGGACGAAGTGATGCTCGCCCTGCAAAAGGCTTACTGGCAGGTAAAGGAAAAACACATCGACAAACGCTTGGAGGAACAGGATTGAGTTATATCTATGAGCTTGTCACACGAATTGTCAGGAAATACCACACATCAGACCCTTTTGAGTTGTGTGACGCTCTCGGGATAACACTTATGCGTGAACCGCTGGGCAGTCTCAGAGGACTGTTCAGTTACGTGGCTGACGAACCTGTTGTGTTCGTATCGCCTGACCTTGGCAGAGAGGACAGCCTTTTGACCTGCGCTCACGAGCTGGGACATTTCTTCCTGCACTCGGAGATAGCTAAGGAAAACTGCCTGAAAGAGTTCAAAACTTTCAACATGAAAGACAAGGTGGAATCCGAAGCGAACATCTTTGCGGCACATCTGCTCATCGATGATGAAGAACTGCTTGGACTGCTCAAAGACGGTCACGACGCTTTTGAAACTGCGATGATGCTCCACGTTGACCCTGAACTGCTGAACATAAAACTTACCGAACTCAACTCAATGGGCGGAAGTTTTGATACGGGCTGGACAGGTACACAATTATTTGATTGACAAATATTAAACATGAAAGGACTTGTTGAAAATGAAGATAAACGAGACACAGCTTAAACTGGTGAATGACAGGATAAAAGCACTCGTTGCCTCAAACAGCTTTTACGGCAAAAAGCTTGAAGCCGCAGGCATAACCGAGGTAAATTCCGCAGAGGAGTTTGAAGCGCTCCCCTTCTCCGAGAAGAAAGACCTGCGTGACGCTTATCCGCTCGGACTTATGACTGCTCCCGAGGAAGAGATCGTCCGCATACATTCCTCATCGGGAACAACGGGCACTCCCGTCATTATCCCCTACACCGCAAAAGATGTTGACGACTGGGGCATCATGTTCAAAAGATGCTACGAAGTTGCAGGCATTACCAACAAAGACCGAATCCAGATCACCCCGGGTTACGGTCTGTGGACGGCAGGCATCGGCTTCCAGAACGGCTGTGAAAAACTGGGCGCAATGGCGATACCCATGGGACCCGGCAACACCGACAAACAGCTTGAAATGATGGTGAACCTTGAAAGCACGGTCATCTGCTCGACTTCTTCCTATGCGCTGCTGCTCGCCGAGGAGATCGAAAAGCGTGGAATCAAGGACAAGATCAAGCTGAAAAAAGGCGTTATCGGTTCGGAACGCTGGAGCGAGAAAATGAGAAATTCTATCGCCGAAAAGCTGGGCATCGAACTTTATGACATCTATGGTCTGACCGAGATCTACGGACCGGGCATCGGCATAAACTGTGAGCATAACACAGGTATGCACATCTGGGACGATTATCTGTACATCGAGATCATCGACCCCGAAACGGGCAAGCCTGTTCCCGACGGCGAGGAGGGCGAGATAGTCATCACAACGCTGGTCAAGGAGGGCGCTCCGCTTATCCGTTACCGCACTCATGACCTTTCACGTATCATTCCCGGCGAATGTCCCTGCGGAAGAAAGTACCCGAGGATCGACACTATCAAGGGACGCACCGATGACATGATGAAGATCAAGGGCGTTAACGTGTTCCCAAGTCAGATCGAAGAAGTTCTCGGACAGTTCCCCGAAATAAGCAGTGAGTATCAGATACGCATTTCGCATCTGGACGGCAAGGACACAATGCGAATCTATGTCGAGACGAACGGTTCCGTTGACTTTGCAAACCTTGCAAAGCGTATCGCCGAAAGGGTCAAGAGCCGCATAGGTTTCACGCCTATCGTCAAAGTTGTCGAGAACGGCGTTCTCCCCCGCAGCATGAAGAAAACTGCAAGAGTTATTGACGAGCGTTTTGACTAACATCAAATAAAATACACAAACAAAAAAATCCCGTTCCGGTCTTTCGGCTGGAACGGGATAATTTATTTTGTAAGTTTTTTTATCAGAGGATAATGTCGCCGCTGAATACTGTGATAGCGTCACCTGTGAGGAAGATAGCTTCGTCAGTGACTCTGATCTTCAGGTCGCCGCCCTTGAGCTTGACGGTGATCTCGGTGTCCTTGGTGCAGTAGCCGTTGAGAACTGCCGCAACTGCCGCAGCGCAAGCGCCTGTTCCGCAAGCCCATGTCTCGCCCGAACCACGCTCCCATACACGCATTTTCAGGGTGTGATCGTCAATGACCTTGATGAACTCAGCGTTCACTCTTTCGGGGAAGATCGCATCGTTCTCGAACTTAGGACCGATGTCCTCCAGATCAATTGCGTCAAGGTTGCCTGTCATGAATGTTACGCAGTGGGGGTTGCCCATGGAAACGCAGGTGATGTTGTAGTCCTTGCCGCCGATGTTCACCTTGCGGTCAACAACTCTGCCGTTCTCGTCAGCTTCAAGAGTAACGGGGATCTGAGCAGGATCAAGGATAGCAGCGCCCATATTTACGGTAGCGCCGTTTACTTCGCCGTAGTGACGGAGCAGTTTAACGTGCATGATGCCGCTCAATGTCTCGATGTCGAACTCGTCCTTGTCAACAAGACCGTTGTCACGCATGAATCTTGCAACGCAGCGGATACCGTTTCCGCACATCTTGCCCTCAGAGCCGTCAAGGTTGAACATACGCATCTTTCCGTCTGCAACGTCGGAACGCTGGATAAGGATAACGCCGTCGCCGCCAATACCGAAGTGACGGTCGCTCAGTGCAAGAGCAAGTCCCTCGGGGTTATCGATGCGCTGGTCGAAGCAGTTGAAGTAGATGTAGTCATTGCCGCAGCCCTGCATCTTGGTGAAGCGTACCTTCTTCTTCTCCTTGCGCATATTGTTGATGTCAACGATCTCGGTAGTCTTTTCGTTGTACTTCGATCTCAGCGAAGAAGCGATAGCATTTGCAGTATCAAGAGAAGTCAGGCAGGGAATGTTGCGCTCAACTGTCTTGCGGCGTATCTTAACGCTGTCACGCTGAGGACTTCTGCCCTTGGAGGAAGTGGAGATAACGTAGCTCACCTTTCCGCTCTCGATAAGGGTGAGAGTGTTCTCGTCTGCCTCGCCGATTTTTGCAACAGCTTCGCAGGGAATGCCGTGATCGGTAAGAACGTTTGCAGTACCCTTTGTTGCGTAGATCTTGAATCCCAGATCATAGAATGCCTTTGCAGTCTGAGGTATCTCGCCCTTGTCGGTATCACGGACGGTGATGAGAACGCCGCCGCCCACGTTCAGCTTGTAGCCTGCTGCGGTAAGACCCTTGTGCAGAGCCTCCTCCAGCGAGCTTGCAACTGCAAGAACTTCACCGGTGGACTTCATCTCAGGTCCTAAGTGGTTGTCAACGTCTATCAGCTTCTCAAAGGAGAATACAGGAACTTTGACTGCCACATAAGGCGAGTTGCGGTAAAGACCTGTGCCGTAGCCCATATCTGCAAGCTTTTCGCCAAGCATACATCTTGTGGCAAGGTCTACCATGGGAACGCCCGTTACCTTTGAGATGTAGGGGATAGTTCTTGAAGAACGCGGGTTAACTTCGATAACATAAAGTTCGCCCTCGTTGATAAGGTACTGGATATTGACCAGACCCATAGTTTTGAGCGAGATAGCTAGCTTCTTTGAGCAGTCAACTATGCGCTCGATGAGTTCATCGGAAACGTTCCATGCAGGGTAAACTGCGATAGAGTCGCCCGAGTGAACGCCTGTTCTCTCGATATGCTCCATGATACCGGGGATAAGTATATCCTCGCCGTCACAGATAGCATCTATTTCAAGTTCAGTACCCATGAGATACTTGTCGATAAGTATCGGGTTCTCGATCTCCTGAGCAAGGATTATCGCCATATACTCCTTGATGTCGGCATCGTTGAATGCGATTATCATGTTCTGACCGCCCAATACATAAGAGGGACGCATAAGAACAGGATAGCCGATGCGGTTCGCAACTTCAAGAGCCTCGTCGGTAGTCATAACGGTGAAGCCCTGCGGACGCTTGATCTTGTGGAGTTCGAGCAGTTCATCAAAACGCTCTCTGTCCTCGGCAGCGTCGATAGAATCGGGAGGTGTGCCCATGATGTTTACGCCGTTTGCGGCAAGGTACTTTGTCAGCTTGATAGCAGTCTGACCGCCGAACGCAACAACAACTCCGTAAGGCTTCTCAACAGCGATGATATTCATAACGTCCTCGTTGGTGAGCGGCTCGAAGTAAAGTCTGTCAGCTGTGTCAAAGTCGGTGGAAACAGTCTCAGGGTTGTTGTTTACGATAACAACGTCAAAGCCTTTTTCTTTCAGCGCCCATACGCAGTGAACCGAAGCATAGTCGAACTCGATGCCCTGACCTATGCGGATAGGACCGGAACCGAATACGATAACAGTCTTGTTCTTGCTCTTTTTCGAGCGGATAAATTCCTCAGCTTCGTCCTCGGTGTCATATGTGGAGTAGAAGTAAGGAGTCATAGCCGCAAACTCAGCAGCGCAGGTATCGACCATTTTGTATACTGCACGTCTGTGGTTCTTTATCGGCTTGCCGGTAAGTCTCTCGATGACCTTATCGGGGAAGCCCATCTTCTTTGCAAGGTCATAAGTCTCGGTGGAATCATCGCCTGCTTTGAGCTTGTTCTCCATGTCGATTACTTTGAGGAACTTCTCTAAGAACCACTCGTCGATCATGGTGATGTCGTGTATTTCCTTAACAGTAACGCCACGTCTCAGCGCCTCGCAAACAACGAACAATCTTTCGTCATCGCAGTTGTGTATGCGTTTTCTTATCTCCTCATCGCTCATAGCCTCGTGCTTGGGGCTGATAAGGCAGTCGTGACCTATCTCAGCACCACGTACAGCCTTCATGATAGCCTGCTCGAAAGAAGTACCGATAGCCATAACTTCGCCCGTAGCCTTCATCTGAGTGCCCAGTTCACGCTTAGCGTAAACGAACTTGTCGAAAGGCCACTTGGGGAGCTTTACTACAAGATAGTCGATAGACGGCTCAAAGCAAGCGTAGGTATTGCCTGTTACTGCGTTGAGTATCTCATCAAGAGTATATCCGATAGCGATTTTTGTAGCGACCTTTGCGATAGGATAACCTGTTGCCTTTGAAGCAAGTGCCGAAGAACGGGAAACTCTGGGGTTAACCTCGATAACGGCATATTCCATGCTCTCGGGGTGAAGTGCGAACTGACAGTTGCAGCCGCCCTCTACCTGAAGTGCATCAACTATTCTCAGAGCAGCAGTACGCAGCATCTGGAATTCTTTATTAGAAAGTGTAATGCAGGGAGCTACAACGATGGAGTCGCCCGTGTGAACGCCAACAGGGTCAACGTTCTCCATGGAACAGATAGTGATGCAGTTGCCCTTTGAGTCACGCATTACCTCGAACTCGATCTCTTTCCAGCCCGAAACGCACTTTTCAATAAGCACCTGAGTGATAGGCGACAGATACAGACCGTTGCCTGCTATCTCTCTCAGTTCCTCCTCGTTGTGAACGATGCCGCCGCCTGTGCCGCCCAGTGTGAAAGCAGGACGAACGATGAGCGGATAGCCAACGCCCTCGCTGTCAGCAAAAGCGATAGCATCCTCAACGGTGTTAACGACCTTAGAGGGTATGCAGGGCTGACCGATAGCCTCCATTGTGTCCTTGAACATCTGTCTGTCCTCAGCCTTGTCGATAGTGTCGGGACGAGCGCCCAGCAGCTTCACGCCGTACTTATCGAGGAAGCCCTCTTTTGCAAGCTGCATGGAAAGGGTAAGACCTGTCTGACCGCCCAGAGTAGAAAGCACGCTGTCGGGGCGTTCTTTCTTTATGATCCTCTTGACTGTTTCAAGGGTCAGCGGCTCGATATAGATCTTGTCTGCCATTGCGTTGTCGGTCATGATCGTCGCAGGGTTGGAGTTGACAAGTATTACTTCAAGACCCTCCTGTTTAAGAGCTCTGCAAGCCTGAGTGCCTGCGTAGTCGAACTCGGCAGCCTGTCCGATAACAATAGGACCCGAGCCGATAACAAGAACTCTCTTAATATCTTTATTTAAAGGCATTTATATCAATCCTTCCGTTATCAGTTTTTCACTTCTTGTATTCTTCTATCATGCTCTTGAATCTGTCGAACATAAAGCCCGTGTCAAGAGGACCGCCCGCAGCTTCGGGGTGGAACTGTGCCGAGATCGCAGGCATATAGTCATAGCTCACGCCCTCGCAGGTGCCGTCATTGACATTCACAAATGAAGCCTTTGCGCCCTCGGGCAGCGAATCGTTGATAACAGCGTAGCCGTGGTTCTGGCTGGTGACAAAAACTCTGCCGGTCTCCACCTCACAGACAGGCTGGTTTGCACCTCTGTGACCATAGTGGAGTTTTTCGGTCTTAGCGCCCTGAGAAAGTGCGAGCAGCTGATGACCTAAGCAGATACCGAATATCGGCACATTCAGCTTTGCGATCTTTTTGAGTTCTTCGATGATCGCAGTGTTCTTTGCAGGGTCTCCGGGACCGTTGGACAGCATGATGCCATCGGGAGCAAGCTCCTTGACACGCTCGACTGTTGTCGATGCGGGAACGACAGTCACCTCAAAACCACGTCTTAACAGTTCACGGCAGATATTTCTCTTTGCGCCGTAGTCGAACAGAACGACCTTGTGACCATTCTTCTCCTCAGGCTCAAAAGTTTCTTCCTCTTTGCAGGTGGTATTTTCAACAGCCTGCTCGATAGTATAGCTTTTCAGGTCTGCGAACGAAAGTCCCGAACCCTCCTGAACGATCTTGCCGTTCATAACGCCGTATTCTCTCACTATTCTTGTGAGCGCTCTGGTGTCGATACCGCAAAGACCGATGATACCGTTTTCCTTTAAAAAAGTGTCAAGATTGCCCTCGCATCTGAAATTGCTGGGTTCCTGACACCATTCTCTGACAATATAGCCCTTGACCTGGGGACGGCTGCTTTCAAAATCAGCGGGAATAACGCCGTAATTACCAACAAGTGGAAATGTCTGAACAACGATCTGACCGTAATAGCTCGGATCGGTAAGAGTTTCAAGATAGCCTACCATGGCGGTAGTGAAAACAATTTCACCAACAGTTTCGCCCTGTGCGCCGAAGCTCTTTCCTTCAAATACGGTGCCGTTTTCCAGAATTAGATATGCCTTGTGCACTGTAAATTCCTCCTTACGCAATTTTTTTCACATAACATTATACCATAAATCCCTTTCCTTGTAAAGTAGCAAACAAAAAAATTTTTCATTTATTAATATTCGCCTTTTTTCACGATATTATATTAATGTATATATATACGAAACTGCGTGCATATTATGTTAAAAGGAGGAATGGCTATGTTATTGTTTTTTGCAGGAACTGCGGCAGGTTCTGTCATCGGAATGGTGATACTATGCCTGTGTCAGGCGGCAGGCGAAGCCGACAGACACCTCGGGATCAAATAAGAAATCAGAAATAAGAAAAAAGACCGCACATCTTTTCGGGGTGTGCGGTCGCGGTATTATCCGTTGATAGTGAACATGATCGAATTTAGCACGCTTTCGAGCATTTCCTGTCTGCCCGAGCCGAGAGAATCGGTGACTTCTCCCTTTTCGAGTGCGTATTTTTCGAGGTCAGCCATGGTAACTTTGCCGTCGATTATGTCCTTGCCGATGCCTGTTGTCCAGCTGGAATATCTGTCGGCTACGAACTTGTCGATGCGTCCGTCCTCGATCATCTTGACTGCTATGCGCAGACCGAGTGCGAATGTGTCCATGCCTGCAATGTAGCTGTAAAAAATATCCTCGGGAGTGAAGCTGCCGCGTCTTGCTTTCGAGTCAAAGTTCAGTCCTCCGTTGGTAAAACCGCCTGCTTTGAGAACTTCGTACATACAAAGTGCAGCATCATAAACGTTTGTCGGGAACTGGTCGGTATCCCAGCCGAGCAGGGGATCACCCTGGTTAGCATCGATCGAACCGAAGAACCCGTTGTCTCTTGCAACTCTCAGTTCGTGCTGGAAAGTGTGCTGCGCAAGGGTCGCATGGTTAGCCTCGATGTTCATTTTGAAGTCCTTTTCAAGACCATATTTGCGCAGGAAACCTATAACAGTCGCCGTGTCGAAATCGTACTGATGCTTTGTAGGCTCCTTGGGCTTAGGCTCGATGTAGAAGTCGCCCTTGTAGCCGATCGAACGTGCGTAATCTACTGCCATGTGCATCAGTCTTGCCATGTTATCCAGCTCTAAGCCCATGTCGGTGTTCAGCAGAGTTTCGTAACCCTCACGTCCGCCCCAGAAAACGTAGCCATTTCCGCCGAGTTCGACAGTCGACTCGATAGCTTTCTTGATCTGTGCAGCTGCGTATGCGAAAACGTCAGCGGAGGGAGAAGTGCCTGCGCCGTGCATATATCTCGGGTGGTCGAAGCACTTAGCCGTACCCCAGAGAAGCTTTTTGCCGTGTTCTTCCTGCTTTTTCTTGCAGTAAGCAACTACCTTGTCAAACTCAGCGTTTGTTTCTGCAAGGGAACCGTATTCAGGAGAAAGGTCACGGTCATGGTAGCAGTAATAGTCGATAGACAGCTTGTCCATGATCTCAAATGCAGCATCTACCTTAGCGATAGCACGAGCCGCAGGGTCAGCCTGTCCCCATGTTTTGTCGGCAGTGCCTACGCCGAACATATCAGTACCGTCGCCGCCCATGGTGTGCCACCACGAGAGAGCGAATTTAAGCTGTTCACGCATGGTCTTGCCGCCTACAACTTCATCGGGGTTGTAATATTTGAAAGCAAGCGGATTTGTGGACTTGGGTCCCTCATAGGGGATCTTCGGGATATTTGCAAAAAATTCTGACATAGGTATTACCTCCATGTAATAATATTAAACATCTATATCAACACTCACGCAGTCAGTTCCTGTGAGCGCCTTGCTGAGCTTGTCGGGCTGGTGAGTTCCTGCGTATAGCGTAAAATGACTGCCGAAAACACGCCTTGTGCCGTCCTCATCGACTGCCGTGAACGCCCTTTCGGGAACGGGGATATTTACGGTCATGCGCTCTCCCCTGTCAATGCTCACACGCCTGAATCCGCACAGCGAAACGTTTCTGACAGCCTGTCCGCAGTAGTCTTTCATGTAAAGCTGGACAACATCATCGGTGCGTTCGCCATTGTTTTCGAGCGTTACAGATGCCACGCCGTCAGCATATTTCAAGTCGGTGCAGATAACATTTCCGTAAGTCAGACCATAGCCGAACGGATACAGCACATTGTCCACGGCATAGCGGTAGGTGCGTTCGTTCATGGAATAATCGGTGAAATCGGGCAGCTTGTCGGTGTTCTCGTAGAAAGTCAGCGGAAGCTTGCCCGAGGGTGAAACGTCTCCGAAAAGTATCTCTGCCAACGCCTTTCCGCCCTCAGAACCCGTGTACCATACGTGAAGAAGTGCATCGCAGTCCACTTCAACATTTATCGAACTTCCTGCGGCGCAGACAACGATAACAGGCTTGCCCAGCGTCATCAGTTTTGCAAGAAGCGTGCGCTGACTGTCGGGCAGGAGCAGACCGTTCTTGTCACCCGAGGAGAACTCGTTTCCTGTGTCGCCCTCTTCGCCCTCGATAGTCGCATCAAGCCCCACGCACGCCACAACAACGTCCGCACACTCTGCGGCGGCTATCGCTTCGGCGTAACGGTCGCCCGTTTTGGCAAGCACAGAATCCTTGTCTTTATAGAGGTGACAGCCTGCCGCATAGATGACCCTGCCGCCGAACCTGTCCTGAATGCCGTTCAGAAAAGTCACATATCTGTCGGCAGTTCCGTTGTAGTTGCCTTCAAGCGCCTGTCTGCTGTCGGCGTTAGGACCTATGACAGCGATAGTTTTAACAGCCTTTTCGTCAAGCGGAAGAATACCGTTATTTTTAAGCATGACTATTGACTTTTCGGCACATTCCAGCGAGACAGCTTTATGCTCATCACAGCTTGTCACGCTGTAAGGTATATCGTCATACTCGGTCGCCTTGTCGAACATTCCCAGTCTTATGCGTGTCCTGAACAGGTGGACTGCCGCCTTTTTGATGTCCTCCTCGGTTATAAGCCCTTCTTCAAGAGCCGCAAGCAGGTTCAGATAAGTACAGCCGCAGTTGACATCACAGCCCGTTTTCAGCGCAAGCGCCGCCGACTCAACAGGCGTTGCAGTCACCATATGATGTTCGTGAAAATCACGTATCGCCCAGCAGTCGGAAACGAAATAGCCGTCAAAGCCCCACTCGTCCAGCTTGTTCATGAGGAACTTGCTTGCGCAGGCAGGCTCGCCGTTCACACGGTTGTAAGCGCCCATGATGCCCTCGACATTTGCATCTTTCACCAGCGCTTCAAACGCAGGAAGATAAGTTTCTTCCATGTCTTTCGGCGTGACCTCTGCGTTGAACTCGTGGCGGAGCGCTTCGGGTCCGCTGTGGACCGCAAGATGCTTTGCGCAGGCGGCGGCTTTTATGACACTGCCGTTACCCTGCAAACCCCTGACGTAAGCCTTGCCGTTCTCGGCGGTGAGGAACGGGTCTTCGCCGAAAGTCTCATGACCTCTGCCCCAGCGTGGGTCACGGAATATGTTGATATTAGGCGCCCACAGTGTCAGACCCTTGTAAATATCACGGTCGCCGAGACGTGTATAGGCGTTATATTTTGCCCTTGCTTCGGTCGAAGTTATATCTGCCGCACGGCAAACAAGATCGGTGTCGAACATTGCCGCCAAGCCTATCGCCTGCGGGAACATTGTCGCCACGCCCGAACGTGCAAGCCCGTGAGCCGCCTCGTTCCACCAGTTATATTCGGGGATACCGAGCCGCTCGACAGCAGGAGCATCATATCTCAGCTGTGATGCCGCTTCTTCAACGGTCATCTCAGCGACAAGCGCTTCTGCTCTCTCCTGTGCCGAAAGGCTCTCGTCAAGGTATTTCTTCATCTGCTTTTTCCTTCTTTCTTCAAAAGCTCCCCTATCCTTTCAAGATCGGGTTCGCTGCCGTCGGGGTCGTCAAAAAGTGTCCAGCTTTCGCAGAGAACGGCTTTTTCATCGGGCGCATACTCTTTCAGTTCGCCCAGCGCTTCGCACTCTAAGAAAAGTTCATTCGTATAGACCTCGAAATTACAGCAATAATCGGGATATTCGGTATCTTCAAAGCCGAACTGCTTAACGAACGTCTGACCGTTCACGGCATAAGCCGCAAAGCCGTCCTCAACGTTAAAGCCTGCTTTGAAAGCTTTTTTTATGTATCTGTCCTGTCTCAGACGAACATCTGTGTCGGTCATGCGAAGTCTCGGGTCGGTTATGTCGGAATAGTCCCAGAGGCTCATGACACGGTTTGGAAGATAGCCGCTTTTTCTCGTGCAGAGCGGTATCCTGCAAACACCGCCTGCCGCAAGACCCGTGACCGACCACGGCGCAAGCTTTATCGGCTTGTCGGAGATGTTCGTGACAGAATGAGTGAGCCGCACTTCGGGGCTTTCAGCGTCAAGTTCTATCTCAACGCTCATTTTCCGTCCGAACGCTTCGGCGGCAGGCGAGACAGTCAGCTTGCCGTTTACAAAAGCGTGTTCAACCCTGCCGTTATCGGGAAAGTAAGTCTCGGGTTTAGTCTCGGGGGCAGTCCACAGCCTGTGACCTCCATAGGCATACCAGTTCCCGAATTCTCCCACGTCCTCAACAAAGCGCCTTTCGGTGTCCTCAAAAAGAACATTCGGCTTGTCCGCAAGCGAAAAGTAGATTATTCTCGGACCTACCTCAGCTGTCACGCCCAGAGTGACGCTCCCGTTATCCAAAAACAGGCAGTTCCCATAGTTTTTATACTCTTTCTCGATAAGTCTGACGCTCATTTCCGATGCCGCCTTTCGTCCGTATCTTAGTTTCATGTCTCTCACTGTAAGCTTATTATACTATTTCGGACGTTTTTTTACTAGCCGATTATTGCGCTTGCAAATCCAATTATTGCTATGGTGTACCGCAATAAATGACAGCATCGGGCGTTGTTCACATCAAATTTATCTAATTCCGATACCTGCTTAATAAATAATTAACAATACAATTATATCACAGTTCGGCTCATATGTCAATATTTTCAACCGAAACCGTCACGGAGTACGATCATACAAATAAGGTGTGGGATATTATGCGCATTCCCCCTGCGTATCATACAACATACGCTGAAAAACAACTGTTTTGTTTATGCAGTTTATAAGTTGACACAAACACTTATTTATGATATAATGTATTTAGTTAGCATATGCTAACTTAGAGATATAAAAGGAGGAACAGCATATGAAAAACATATCCCTTACAGCCGAGGGACTGCTCATTCCCTTTGCAGGAACAACGCTTGGTGCTGCCTGCGTGTTCTTCATGAAAAGACAGCTTGGCGTGACGATACAGCGCATACTCACGGGATTTGCGGCAGGTGTGATGACGGCGGCAAGCGTATGGAGTCTGCTTATCCCTGCGATAGAACAATCGGAAGAAAAGTGGGGAAGGCTTGCTTTCCTGCCTGCGGTAACGGGGTTTCTGCTGGGCATTTTCTTCCTGCTCATCTTAGACGGCGTTATCCCCCACCTGCATTTTGACAGCGAAAAAGCCGAGGGTCTGCCTGCACGCTTATCGAAAAACACCATGCTCCTGCTTGCGGTGACACTTCACAATATCCCGGAGGGCATGGCTGTCGGCGTGGTATATGCAGGTGTGCTTTGCGGTGCGATGCCTGCAACGGGAGCGCTCGCACTCGCAGCAGGCATTGCGATACAGAACTTCCCCGAGGGTGCGATAATCTCCCTGCCGCTCAGAGCCGAGGGCATGAGCCGCAAAAAGTCTTTCCTGCTGGGGACGCTCTCGGGTGCAGTCGAGCCTGTCGGTGCGGCGGTTACGGTGCTTGCGGCGGCGGCAGTAGTCCCTGCGATGCCCTATCTGCTCAGTTTTGCGGCAGGTGCTATGATATACGTGGTAGTCGAGGAACTTATCCCCGAAATGTCCTCGGGCGAACACTCAAACGTTGGAACAGTGGCTTTTGCGTTCGGCTTTGCGGTCATGATGATCCTTGACGTTGCACTCGGATAAAAACAGATAAAATATACGGTCTGCTTCGCCATTATTATAAATGTACTTAGAAAATTATAAATGAGCAGATTTGACAATTTGCACAAAAGTTAATCTTTGGACTGCTTTTGATGTGCCGCTTCATTTGTTAGCTGTTCAAAAGTATTGTCTCGGACTATTTTTGATATACCGCTTCATGTGTCGCCCGTTCGCCGCTGGGCTCACATCGCACAAAGGTAGGCAAGCCGCTCGTAAGGGATAGCTGTGGTCGGTTTATTTGTTGCGAGCGGCTTGATCTTGAATGGAGCTCTGCTCCAAACCTCGCCGGTCTAGCGCAACCGGAGTGCGCTAAGTCGCTTACGCGCGATTCCGCTTCATTTGTATATTTTAACAAAATCGCTCATTTATAGTTAGAAAAAAGAGACTGCAAGTTCTTTACAGCGAACGTGCAGTCTCCTGTTTTTTTGGGATACTCAGCCGAAAATGAATGACATCTGCGGCAAAAGTGCGGCGTGCCACACCGCTACGCCCGAAAGCGTGCCTAAAAATGCTCCGCAAAGAACATCTGACGGAAAATGGACATAAAGATAAAGCCGTGAAAAGCCTATCATCATCGCCACTGCGACTGCCGCCATGCCTAGCCAGAAGTTGGCTTCGGTGATGATCGTAGCGCATATGAACGATGACATCGTGTGACCCGAGGGGAATGAGTAGTCTTTCGGGACACGGATACGGGCAAACTCGGGCAGGATGTGACAGGGGCGTGGTCTTGCCACTGTGTATTTCAACAGCAGGTTGCAGATGATGACACCCACAGCCAGACCGCCTATCATGATGAATGCGATAGGTCTGTATCGTTTTGTTGCGAACAGCACTGCCGCCGCCGCAAACCAGATCATACCGCCGTTCCCGAGAAAACTCCATATCGGACACATGAAGTCCATAAAACCGCAGGAGGTCTTTCTTCTTATAAAGTCAAGTATCCTGAAATCGGTATTTGTAAGCCTTCCGCTCACCGGCATCACTCCTATCTGCACATATAAGTAATAGTCGGACTATTGTTTTGTGTAAAATAATTATAGCACTGTTATTCGGAATTGTCAAGGTTTTCAAGGCATATTTTTACATAAATTTAGTTCTCAAATTTGTGCAGTTTGTGCCATTTCACGATTTATATATTCTTTATATACGATAGGCAACAAAACAATATTATGAACAATTCGTAAAATCGCACATACCCCCTTGACACAGACTGTTTGAAGTGATATAATATTATATGTTAATTGGAGACGTATCGAAGTGGTCATAACGGGGCGCACTCGAAATGCGTTAGCCCTTAACTGGGCTCGAGAGTTCGAATCTCTCCGTCTCCGCCATCAAACCTCGCAGGCAATAGTCTGTGGGGTTTCTTTTTTTGTCTTGATAAACCTAATTTCAGCAATTTTAATATTAATTATTGAACTTTTTATGGAATCTATTGCATTTTGCCCGAAAACGTGATATATTATTTTTGTGAAGTTATCTCTTTTATCACGAAAGGACAATTTGATATGAAAAAACGTGTATTTAACGCATTATCGGCAGTTATGGCAGTGATAACTGCTTTCTCGGCGGTGACACCTCCCATTGTGTCTTGCGCTGTGACAACGGATAACGGCTCTGCTCAGGTCTATGAGTTTGAAAACGGCAGTACTTCGGGCGGAAAGATATATTCCAACGGAACTGACGGCTTGAAGCGTGGCGGCGACTGGACTGACGAGACCGATCTCTCGAATTTCTCGGGCAAAGGTTTCTCCTACCTCGACCAGAAAGGCACGACCGTCAGCGTTGAAGTGACTGTTCCCGAAAGCGGTCTGTATCAGCTGTCTTTCTGCTATTGTCAGCCCAGCGACAGGAACAAGAAAGTTCAGTACCTCAACGTAAACGGCGTGAATCAGGGCGAAGTAAGCTTCCCCTACAACGAGTCGTTCACTGAGACTTCGGGCGGTATCGTCATGTTGAATAAAGGTAAGAACACTATCGAACTTGAGGGCTACTGGGGCTATACCTATTTCGACTACCTCAAAGTTTCGCCTGCTCCCGAACACATCGCAAACCTCTCCCCTACCGACAAGCTGTCGAACCCCAACGCTTCCGACTCCGCAAAGCGCCTTTACAGCTATCTGCGTGACCAGTATGGAAAGCACATAATCTCGGGTCAGCAGGAATACTGCGGTTCTCACAACTATAACTCTTGGAACAGCCCCGATGTTTTCATCAAGGACAACGAAGCAGAGTTCCAGTATATCCTCGACAAAACAGGCAAACAGCCTGCTATCCGAGGAATTGACCTGCTATCCTACTCCACTTCTTCCACATGGCGTGACGATGCTCCCGAACGTGCTATCGAGTGGACTAACAAGTATCACGGAATAGCTACCCTGACATGGCACTGGAACGTTCCCTGCGAGAAAGGCAGCAGCGAAACTGCATTCTACGTTAAATCTGCAAGCGACAAATACACGACTTTCAGCATATCCAAAGCTCTCGAAGAAGGCACATGGGAAAATGAGATACTCATGGCTGACATCGAACTTATCGCAGGCGAACTGAAAAAACTCAAAGACGCTGATGTTCCCGTTATATGGAGACCTCTGCACGAAGCCGAGGGCGGCTGGTTCTGGTGGGGCGCTGAGGGCGCTGAACCATGCAAGAAGCTCTATCGTCTGCTTTACGATCAGCTGACGAACGTTTACGGGCTTGACAACCTTATCTGGGAGTGGACGGGCTATACTTTCCCGACATCAGCCGACTGGTATCCCGGCGATGATGTTGTTGACATCGTGGGTTATGACAAGTACAACGCAAAGGACGGTCTGCCGAACCTCAGCGCTATCTCGTCCACATTTTACAGCCTTGTACAGTCTACCGACGGTCAGAAAATGGTCGCAATGTCCGAAAACGACACTATCCCCTCTATCGAGAACCTGACAAACGAAAAAGCATACTGGCTCTATTTCTGCCCGTGGTATATGAACTATCTCACAAGCGAGCAGAACAATCCTGTTGACAACCTTATCGAAGTATACAACAGCGATTACTGCATAACTCTTGATGAACTTCCCGACCTGAAAACTTATCCCATTTCCGAAAGCAGCTCCGAGGTCAAAGCAGAAGCATTCTACGGCGATGCCGACTGTGACGGCGATGTGGATATTGCAGACGCTGTTCTTGTCAAGCAGTATCTCAAAGCCCCGAAGAAATACCCAATTTCCGAACAGGGCAAACTCAATGCAGACGTTAACAACACAGGTGACGGTCTGACGGCTCTTGATGCTGAGGAGATAATGAAATACACCGCAGGTCAGATCACTTATTTCAATGTTAAATAATTGTCAAGCCGCTTTTGACGATGTTTTTTGCCGACTATAATTTTAATGGAGGAAAATGAATATGAAGCTTAGAAAAAGGCTCATCTCAGCCGCCGCAAGTGTAGCTGTTGCACTAACGCAGTCAGTTGCATTCGCTCCGACTGTCAATGCCGCTGACGAACTCAAAGATGCTGTTGCGAACGCCTCGGATGTCGAGTACGATTTCGCAAGAGCATTGCAGTATTCCATGTATTTCTACGATGCGAATATGTGCGGTGACGATGTTGAGGGAAACAACGGTTTCACATGGAGAGGTGACTGCCACACCTATGATGCACAAGTTCCGCTCCACCCTATCGAGAACTGCACGGGCGTGAACCTCACCGAAGCGCAGATCGAAAAGTACAGGGATATTCTTGACCCTGACGGTGACGGATTTGTTGACGTTTCGGGCGGTTTCCACGATGCAGGCGACCACGTTGAGTTCGGTATGCCCGAGAACTATGCCGCTTCAACAGTCGGCTGGGGCTATTACGAATTCCGTGATTCCTACGTCAAGATAGGCGAGCAGGCACACATCGAAACGATACTCCGCCACTTCAACGATTACCTTATGAAATGCACGTTCCTTGACGACAAGGGCGAAGTCGTTCTGCACTGCTATCAGGTCGGTGACGGTGACGAGGATCACAAGTACTGGAACTCCCCCGAAATGGACGAAATGGGCAGACCTGCTTTCTTCCTCACTCCCGAAAAGCCGCAGACGGATTATGTTGCTTCCGCCGCCGCTTCACTTGCGATAAACTACCTTAACTTCAAGGATACCGACAAGAAATACGCCGAACAGAGCCTTAAATACGCAAAGGCACTTTTCAAGTTCGCAATGGATCACCCGAAGGAACTTTCGGACAACAAGGACGGTCCGAAGGGCTATTACAGGTCGGAAAAGTGGCAGGACGATTACTGCTGGGCTGCCGCATGGCTCTACAAGATAACAGGCGACCACACTTATCTTGAAGAGATCTATCCCAACTACGATTACTATGCAGCTCCCTGCTACGTTCACTGCTGGAACGACGTATGGGGCGGCGTTCAGTGCGTTCTGGGCGAGATATGCCGTGACACGCCGTTCAAGAAAGGCGAGTACGTTTACCCCGACTTCATTGACGAATTCAAAGTCGCCGCAAACAAAAGCCCTTATGAGCAGATGAACTGCTGGGAGTCTGTCGAACAGGCTATAAACGCTTACATGACGGGCAAAGTCGGCAAGGTCACTCCGCAGGGCTACTGGTGGCTGGATACGTGGGGCAGCGCACGCTACAACACCGCAGGACAGCTTATGGCTCTGGTCTACACAAAGTACAACGGCGACAAGACCAACAAGTACAGCGACTGGGCTAAAAGTCAAATGGAATACATCATGGGTAAGAACGACATCACTTACCTTGAACGCATAAACGCCAACACAGAAGCAGAAAAGAAAGGCGAACCTGCACCGTGGAGCGAGGACGAACTTCACGGAAGCAGATGCTTTATTGTCGGCTACAACGAAAATTCCGTTGAGTATCCTCACCACAGAGCAAGTTCGGGTCTGACAAAGTGCGAAGACCCCGATCCGCAGAGATACGTGCTTTTCGGCGCACTTGCAGGCGGTCCCGATAATCAGGACAGACACGATGATGTTACGAGCAACTGGACTTACAACGAAGTAACGATCGACTACAACGCCGCTTTCGTTGGTGCGTGTGCGGCGCTCTACAAGTACTACGGAACTTCCGACATGGCTCCCACGAAGAACTTCCCTCCCGAGCCGACATTTTCTGGTTCTGAGGGCGGCGCAGGCAGTGACACCTGCTGGGTGACTTCCTGCGGCATTGATGATCTTCACTCTGACGGTGCAGGCGTTACAAAAGTTTCGCTCTATGTCATGACAGGTTCTACCAAGAAGATAGACGATCTTTCCGTTCGCTACTATTTCAGCACAAAGGGCATGAAAGACCCTAATAACATCAAAGTCTCCGAGCTTTACGATCAGGCGGCTGTTGAAGCTTCTCCTGCAAACGGCACGATAAGCGGTCCGTACAAGTATGACAAAATGGACGATGTTTATTATGCGGAGATAAAGTGGAGCGATTACAACATCGCAAATTCGGGCAAGAAGTATCAGTTCACAGTCGGGCTTTACTACGGCGACACATGGCAGCCTGCTGACGACTGGAGCTATCAGGGTTTGAAGATATTCGATCAGGACGATGCTTTCTTTGCAACAGGAAATGAAGTGAAGAACGACAATATCTGCGTTTACAGCGGCGACAGGCTCGTTGGCGGTACTGAACCCGACGGCACAACGCCTGCTTCCGAAGCAGCCGAGACTGACGTTTTTGCAAACTTCGGCGATGCGAACTGTGACGGAAAAGTTGACGCTTCGGATGCTGTTCTTATGTCACAGTATCTCAAAGACCCGAAGAAATATCCTCTCACAAAGGCAGGTCTAAAAAACGCTGACTGTGTTGATTCCGACGGCATAAACAAGACTGACGTTCTTGCCGTAAAGCTGCTCGCAGCAGGTTCTCTTTCTCAGAAAGACTTCCCGACAACAAAAACAGTTATAAGTGCTTACACAAAGTAACCTGTAAATAGGGTGCTGCATACGGGTAGTACAGATATAGAAGTGTTTCGCCATAGTATTTCTGATGCAAGGTCAGAAGTACTATGGCGTTTCTGTTGACAGTTCAGCATTATCATGCTATAATGTATTCTAATAAAATACAATAAGGTGGGAACAGAATGATACCTCAAAAATTGAACCCAGAAGATGAGATTCGCATTATCGCTCCGTCAAGCAGTTTGACGAGGGTTCGTCCTGATATTTATGACAGCGCATTCACTTTTCTGAAGGACAAGGGCTTCAATGTAACCTTTTCCAAAAATTGCAGAGAAACTAATATGTTTTTATCTTCGTCTATTCGCTCTCGTGTCGATGATATACATGAAGCATTTGCAGATAAAAACGTCAAGGCAGTAATGGCTTGTATCGGTGGATTTAATGCAAATGAAATATTGCCGTATCTTGATTATGAGCTGATAAGAGCAAATCCGAAGATACTTTGCGGATATTCGGATATAACAGCTTTACTTAATGCCGTTTATGCAAAAACGGGCTTGGTGACATACCATGCACCTCACCTTGCGGCACTCGGATTTCTTAACGAGCGTGAATATACGGAAAAATACTTTTCGGAATGTATAATGAGTGACGCTTCTTTCGCTGTCACACCGTCAGTAGCTTCGCAAAGTTATACAGTCATTCAGAAAGGAAAATGTGAGGGCGAGATCATAGGAGGAAACCTTTGCACCCTGAACCTGTTGCAGGGTACGCCTTATATGCCTGATATTAAGAATAAAGTTCTGTTCCTTGAAGATGATAATATCATGGGCGATTACTTCGTGTGCGAATTTGACCGTAATCTGCAATCGCTTCTTCAAATCAGCGGAGCAGACACGATAAGAGGAATCGTGTTCGGCAGATTTGATGAAAGCTGCAAAATGACCGAAGATATTGTAAAAGAAATTATCAGGGATAAGGTGTCACCCAACATTCCGATCGTATTTGGTGTAGATTTCGGTCATGTATTTCCCATGATCTCTTTCCCGATCGGCGGTAAAGTCAGTTTATCTGCAAATAATAGCATTGACATTAAAATGATAGAGCATTAACTTCTATACCACAATGCCCCGAAGTGCTTTAAGTGCTTCGGGGCAAAACTTCTATATGGGTATTCGTCTTAAGGCAGTGCCCTATTTTTTTCTGTCACGGAATACAATTTTCAAAAATTGTATGATGATATTTGTTGATTTTGTAAGGGCGCACCTACATAGTTCTTATTACATTATTTGTAAAATTGATTTACGTGTTTTTCTGTTTCGGTATCTTGATTTTCACGGGTATCTGTGCTATAATATGATTTGGGTTTATTTTTTAACGAACAAGTTGTCCTGAAAGGAAGGTAAAATGGAACAGGAATCACAGAAAAAACGTGGAGTACTGACTAAAAAATGGTATCTCTATCTCACGGAATTTTTCGCAGGAATGTCAGTCATGGCGGTCGAACTCGGAGCAAGCAGACTGCTCGCTCCCTATTTCAGCTCGTCACAGATAGTCTGGACAATAATCATCGGCACGATAATGATAGCAATGGCGCTCGGCAACATCTACGGCGGAAGAAGCGCCGACAAAGACCCCGACCCCGACAAGCTTTACCGCAGACTGCTCATCTCGGCAGTCTGGACGGCGGCGATACCAATTCTCGGAAAAGCGGTCATACTGCTCGTTTCGGGACTGCTCGTTGTGACGATAAGCACAAATTTCCTGATATGGGCGGCTTTCCTTGCGTGTATGCTCATATTCGTCTTTCCGCTTTTCCTGCTGGGAACGTGTACGCCGTCACTGGTGAAATATGCAGTCGGCAGTCTTGACGACAGCGGAAAAACAGTCGGTGCGCTTGGCGCTGCGAACACTATCGGCAGCATAATCGGAACATTCGTGCCGACATTTCTTTCTATCCCTGCTTTCGGAACAGCTGTGACTTTTCTCATCTTTGCAGGGATACTGCTTGCACTTGCGGCGGTGTACTTCATCTCGGTCAAGCGGCGTATAGTCGGAACGATCGTCAGTGCCGTGCTGTTTATCGTATGCTGTATCTTCGGCACAACAGCAGGCTTTGCATTCTGGGAGAAAGACCTGACCTATGAGGGCGAGAGCGTTTACAACTATTTGCAGGTGCGTGAGGACGACAGCAAAGTTATTCTTTCGACAAACGTTCTGTTCGGCGTTCAGTCGGTCAAGATGAAGCAGGGCGGACTTTCGGGGCTGTATTACGATTATGCAATGGCAGCGCCGCTCATGACCGACAAGCCCTGCGGAAAGGACTGCGATATACTGATACTCGGCATGGGTACGGGGACGTATGCGGCTCAGTGCAGTGAATATATCGAGGGCGCAAAGCTGGAGGGCGTTGAGATAGACGACAAGATAACCGACCTTGCAAGGGAATATTTCTCACTGCCCGAGGATATACCCGTCACCACCTATGACGGCAGGGCTTTTCTGAACGTTTCCGACAAGAAATATGATGTGATAATGGTGGACGCTTATCAGGATATAACCATTCCGTTTCAGATGTCGAGCGTTGAGTTTTTCAGGCTTGTGCGTCAGCATCTTAACGAGAACGGAGTTATGGTGGTGAACATGAATATGAGGTCTGACCTTGCAGGGAGCGTGAATGACAAGCTTATCGACACGATATGCGATGTGTTCCCGACCGCTTACACAGTGGACGTTCGCGGCTCGACTAACCGTGAACTGTTTGCCTCTGCAAACGCCGACATGACGGAAAAGCTTGCTGAGAACATCGCAGTTCTGCCCGATGAACAGCTTGCATATATGATGCAGACAGTTTCTGAGAACCTTGTCCCCTGCGGTCAGAAAGGCGAGCCGCTCACCGATGACAGAGCGCCCGTTGAACTGCTGGGTATGCAGGTGATAGATGACCTGATAAGCGAAGAACTTACCTACTACAAGAAAAAAATATCACAAGACGGCTTTTTGTCGCTTATAGAGTAAAAAAACTAAACAGAAATATACAGACCAATTTCGGATCAAAATAAGGAGGTTACTATGCCTGAAATATGTCTTATTGGAACAGGCGGCATGATGCCGCTCAAAAACCGCTGGCTGACTTCGTGCTACTATGAGTACGAGGGTCATGCACTGCTCATAGACTGCGGCGAGGGAACGCAGATAGCTCTTGCCGCCGCCGACAGAAAGATAAGCCGCATCGATATGCTGCTTCTGACACATATGCACGCAGACCACGTTTCGGGACTGCCGGGATTTCTGCTTTCGCTGGGAAATTCTTCGAGAGAAGAACCCTTTGACATCTATCTTCCCGAAGGAAAAACGCAAACGATAAAAAATCTCATGAGCATCTGCGGTATGCTTCCGTTTGAAGTGAGGTTCACGGAACTGCCTACCGACAGGCGCTTTGAATTTATTGCGGAACAGATCTCGCCGCTCGTCAAGATAGAGTCGATACCGCTGAGACACAGCACTGTTTGTCTTGGCTACTCGGTAACGCTCAACCGCAGGCAGGAATTTCAGCCGCAGGCGGCAAAGGAACTCGATATACCTGTAAAATACTGGCGCACGCTCCACTCGGGTGAAAGCGTGACCTTAGAGGACGGCAGGCTCATCACCCCCGACATGGTAACGCTCTCCAACCGCCGCCCGATCAAGCTTGCTTATGTTACAGATACACTGCCGTTCAACGCTATCGCTGATTTTGCGAAAGACTCACAACTGTTTATCTGCGAGGGAATGTACGGCGATCCCGACAAAAAACAGAGCATGAACGAAAAGGGACATATGCTCATGCAGGATGCCTGCCGACTTGCGGAAAATGCAGGAGCGGAACAGCTTTGGCTCACACATTACAGTCCTGCCGAGATGAACCCTAAATACTACGAAAAAGAACTGAAAAAACTGTTCCCTGCTGTCACTGTCAGCTTTGACGGTATCAGCCTTGATATAAAAGAGTAATTTTGTGCAAGCTTACAAAAATGCTTATATATTTATCCGAATTAATGAAAAATTAAGAATAATTTGATACAATAATTATGTCGCTTGTTAAAGCGATAACATAATAAAGAGAAAAAGAACGGAGGAAACAAAGTTGAAAGACAAGACAGGTAAGAAGAAAAAGAGAAAAAAGTGGCCTTGGATAGTCGGCGGCGCTGTTGTTCTTATAGGCGGCGGTGCGATCGCTGTCAGCAATATGGCGAAAAAGACTAACGAAATGGTCGAAAAGCTAAGTGCGGATCAGACGGCTGACGTTGAAAGACGTGACCTGAAAGAAACAGTCGCAGTCGCAGGAACAGTCGAGAGCGGAAATGTTTCGTCGATCACTTCTGCGATCGTAGGGACGGATTTCAGTGAGGTCAAGGTAAAAGTCGGCGACAGAGTGAAGAAAGGCGACATAATCGCCGTGCTTGATTCTGCGGAACTGAAAAAATCCCTTGCGGCGGCTGAAAAATCTCTTGAAAACACAAAGACCAAAAGCGAGATAGAACTCGAAAATGCCGAGAGCGGATACGAAAAAGCAGTAGACACCCAAAGCACTCTTTCAGGCAGGACTGCACGTTCGGTCACTGAGGCACAGCAGGCTTATGACGATGCCGTTAAAAAGGACAACGAGGTCTATAACAAGTATCTCGAAGCTTATAACGGACGTGTTTCGTGTGCGGCGGCGCTTGACAACACTTCCGCACAGATAAATGAACTGAACGGTTCAATAAACGCTCTTAACGAGCAGGCTTCGGCGGCGGCTGACACGCTTAAAACCGCCCAAGATACCTATGAAAAACTTATTGCAAGCGGAATTTCGGAGGATTCTGAAGAAGCAAAGGCGGCTAAAAAAGCATACGATGATGCAGCCGCAGCCGCAGATACCGCATCGGGCGCACTTGCAGATGCAAAAGGCACTTATGCCGAACTTTCTGAAAGCTATACCGATCTTACTTCTGCGCTGACAGAAGCTTTCACCGCAGAAGCAACACTCCAGTCACAGCTTGAACTTGCAAACGCTGAGGTCACTGCCGCTGCAAAGGCTCTTGTTGCCGCAAAAGAGGGCAAGAGCGACAGCGACAAGGAACTTGAAAGCGCTGTTAAAACGGGCGAAGACAACCTCACCACCATTAAGATAATGATAGACGAAAACCTGACTGTTCCGCAGAACGAGATCGACAAACTCAACGAGAACATCTCAAAGTGCGTTATCGTTTCGGATATTGACGGCGTTGTGACCGAACTCAACGCAAAGGCAGGTCAGACCTATGCAGGCGGAGTTATCGCAGTTATTCAGGACGACAGTCAGTTCAAGGTCACTTCATCAGTCGACCAGTATGACATAAACAAGCTGACAGACGATCTTCCGACCGACATCATGGTGAACGCTCTGGGCAAAGACCCCTATGATGGAAAACTCAGCTTTATCGCTCCCACGCCGACTGTCAACGTTGACCCGACCAACAATTCCACAAACCTTTCGACAAACTATGATATTGAAGTAAGTTTTGACAAGCCTGTTGATGGTCTGAGGATAGGAATGTCCGCAAAGCTCACCATAAACATACAAGAGAAAAAAGACGTTCTGACTGTTCCTGCTGCCTGCGTTACAAAAACGGCTGACGGCAGCACTTTCGTTGAGATACAGAATGATGACGGCTCAACAGACAAGATAGACGTTGACACGGGAATGGAGACAAACTATTTTATCGAGATAAACTCCGACAAGATAAAAGAAGGCATGAAAGTCATATTCCCGAAGCAGACTGACAGCGAAGACGAGATGTTCTTCTGACGGAGGTCTGACATGAAAGATTATAATGAAACGGTCATTGACCTGAAAGGGATATACAAACGTTTTTATGAGGGCGAACCTAACGAACTGGAGATACTTCACGGAATAGATCTTCAAGTGAAAAAAGGTGAGTTCATTTCGATAGTCGGAGCGTCAGGCTCAGGCAAATCGACGCTCATGAACATCATAGGCGCTCTTGACCGCCCGTCTGAGGGCAGCTACTACTTGGGTGGAACAGATATTTGTGAAGCGGATGACAGCGAACTTTCGCATATCCGCAACAAGGAGATAGGTTTTGTTTTCCAGACCTATAACCTTATCCCGAGAAACACGGCGCTCAAAAATGTTGAACTGCCAATGATGTACGCAAGGCAGAGCGCAGGTTCACGCCGCAAGAAAGCAAAGGAACTTCTTGAACTGGTGGGAATGGGTGACAGAATGAGCCACACTCCCGACAGGCTCTCGGGCGGTCAGAAACAAAGAGTTGCTATCGCAAGGGCGCTTGCGAATGACCCGTCGATAATACTCGCAGACGAGCCAACGGGTGCGCTCGACTCAAAAACGGGCAGACTTATCATGGACTTGTTCCACGAACTCCACGAGAAAAAAGGCATAACGATCGTTCTTATCACCCACTCGCCCGAGCTTGCGAACGAGACGGAACGTGTGCTGACGCTCATGGACGGCAATATAATATCAGAGGCAAGGGGGTCAACGTATGATCTTAGACAGCATACTTTTGGCGTTCAGTGAACTTAAAGCCAACAAGATGCGCTCTTTCCTCACGATGCTGGGTATCGTTATCGGTATCTCGGCAGTTATTGCCATAATGACAGTCGGCGATGCACTGAAAAGTTCGACTATGGACACGCTCGGAGGACTGGGCGCTACAAAGATATATTATTACGTTATCCAGAAGGATCAGCGTGATCCTTACGATGACAACAACTACCAAAAAGACACTCGTCCTATGCGTTCAGCCGATCTGTTCAACGATGAGATGTTTGAAGACCTTGAAGAACATTTCAGCGACAGGATAAAGGGCATCTCCATTATGGGTGCGCAAAGTTCGCTTTCTTACAGCACGAGTGACGGCGAACTGGAAAACGGTGCAGGCAAGAGCGTTATCCTCTACGGCTGCAACCAATGCGGCTATGAAGAATCGCTCCGTGAAGGCACTATGGAATTTACCTACGGCAGACACATCACCCGTCAGGAGTTCGAGAGCGGCGCTAAGGTCATCATGATCTCTGAGGACACTGCAACTGCTTACTACGGCAGTCCCGAAAGGGCGATAGGCAAGCTGTTCGAGGGCATCGACACTCTCACAAAGCGCTATGACAACTACACAGTTGTCGGCACTTACAAAAAGAAGTCGAACGGTGCGCTCATGGACATGATGATGTATGTTCCCACACAGATAGCACTTATCCCTTTAAGATCGCTCCACACTTTCCAGATGGGCGATTCTATGGAGACTGAGGAGTTCACAGCTATCGCAAAGAACGCTGAGGACGTTGAGGAAGTATCAAAGGAGATCGAGGATTATCTCAATCGTGTGTATTACGGAAACAACGACACCTACAAGGTATATTCCGAGACTATGACTTCTGCGCTCGATCAGATAGGTTCACTCACCAACATGATAACCCTTGCCATCTCGGCTATCGCAGCTATCTCGCTGCTGGTAGGCGGTATAGGCGTTATGAACATCATGGTAGTTTCGATAACCGAGCGTACCCGTGAGATAGGTACACGAAAAGCGCTCGGCGCTACCAACAACGATATTCGTATGCAGTTCCTTATCGAAGCAGTTGTGCTTTGCTTAGTCGGAAGTGCGATAGGAATTATCCTCGGCTTGCTGGGCGGTATGGGCATTTCGAGCATTATCGGCTTTGCGGGTCACGCATCTGTCAAGGCTATTGCAGGAAGCGTTCTGTTCTCAATGGCGTTCGGTATATTCTTCGGTTATTACCCTGCTAACAAGGCGGCGAAGATGAACCCGATAGACGCTCTGAGATACGAATAACAGACAAAAAACAAGCACCTTTTCTGAGAGCATCAGATCGGGTGCTTTTTTATGGCAGGTTATTTATCAAGCTTTTTTTCGGTCATAAAAAGGATAAAGCAGAAAAGCGTTCCGCAGAAAGCACCTATCGAAACATCTGACAGGTAGTGTGCGCCGAGAACTATCCTCGAAAGCATGACCAACAGTGCTGTTACAGCTCCGCAGACGGTGAGCATGAACTCCCTGCCCTTGAACTTATCGAAAACATAGGCAAGAAACGGGAAGATAAATAAGTTTGCGCCTGCCATCCATGCGTGACCGCTGGGGAACGAGCGGAAGTCGTTATTGTCCGTGCCGAATTTCTTTGCAAGCACATCCGCATCTCCCAGACAGTCATACCACGGCAGAAAACCCACACCCTCATAGCCTTTGAGTGTTGTCCTGAACCTTGGGCGTGCAAAAAAGCTTTTGAGATGAGTTGTTGCGAAAAAGATGACTATAAGCAGTATCAGCACACGTACCAGCCTGCCGACAAGTTGTTTGTCATACTCACGGGTCGATCTCACACCGCATACGATGAGCGGTATGAATATCAGCACCAGCACCGACATCGTGAGCGCATGAGGGAGTTTTGCTACCGCATCGAACGCTCCGAAGCCCTCGGAGTGCAAAAGCGAACCTGCGCCGATGAACGCACCGAAAAGCATCACCACAACACACGGTATCCTGAGCAGGAATTTTTTTACGGCGGAAAAATTTTCGTTCAAGCCTGTCTGCTTAAACAGCACCGCCCCGAAAAGCACTAGCGCTCCGAAGAAAATATACTGTCCGAGATTTGAGATGAGCAGGAACAGAATATCAACAGGCTTGTAAAGCGTCTGCGAAACGGAATAGTCGCAGAAACTTCCGACTGCCGCAAGTGCTGTGCAGACAATGAACGAGCAGACATACACTGCTGTTATCTTTTTGAAATTGTTAGTATTTGTCATGACAGTTACCTCCTGTAAAGTATTATATTAACAGTGTAGCACAACGGGCGCAACAAAAGTGCAACATTTTTAACATCTTATTATTAATATTCAGAATTTCTGTTGTTTTTTTACTCAGAAAAAGATTTAAGGATTATTTAATACTTTTTGCTGTATGATATAAACATGGAAAAAAAGCCATGGCAGAAACCGCACAGAAGAAAGGAGCAGTTTCCATGTTTTTCAGGATATTAAAGAAAGACTTGAAAAGAAAAAAGACCATGAACATCATACTGCTGTTGTTCGTGATCTTAGCGTCGATGTTCACATCATCGAGCGTGAACAACATCTTAGCAGTAACCAAAGGACTTGACTTCTTCGCAGAACAGTCGGGCATATCTGATTATCTCGCAATATCAGGTGACAAACCCGATAATATTTACGATATGCTTGAGGACAAAAGCTATGTAACGTCACTCCGCTCCGAGAAATGCTTTGTATCGCTGCCGTGGGCGGATATTCGTCTGAACGGAGAGAAGATCAAGGAAATGTCTGACAGTCCGCTCTGTATGCCCGAGGGCGAGATGAAACTCAACTACTTCGACATCGACAACAAGGTCATCACAGATGTTCCAAAGGGACAGTTCTATTCCAATACTCATTTTTGTTCGGACACCGACCTGAAAGTTGGAGACAAGGTGACGTTCAAAAAAGACGGCAAGGAACTTGTGCTTGAATACAAGGGCATCGCTAAGGACATTATCTTCGGTTCACAGCTGACAACAAATGCAAGACTTCTGCTTGATGACAGCGATGCAAATTATCTTTTTGAGGATACCGCCGAAGAAGAAGGCAGCAGCTGGTTCATAACCTATATCGGCACGACCGATGAAAACGCAGTTAAAGACGACATCGCAGGCGCAGACGGTATTATTTTTCAAGGATCAAAAAATCTGCTGAAACTTGCTTTCTCGATAAACATGATAGTAGCTTATATCCTTTTGGCAGTAAGCATAGGACTGTTCATCATATCGCTGGTTATCCTGCGCTTTACCATTCAGTTCACGATAGCCGATGAATTGCAGGAGATAGGCGTTATGAAAGCTGTCGGCATAGATGACCTGAGCATAAGAAAGATATATCTCACAAAGTATCTGGGGCTGTCGGTCATAGGTTCTGCAATTGGCTTTGCGCTGTCACTTCCTCTTGGAAACCTGATGCTGAAAACCGTTTCGGACATCATTTACATAGGAAATATCCACAGCGTTCTTGCAGGTGCGGTATGTTCGGTGCTGATAGTTGCTATCATACTGATGTTCTGTTACAGATGCACGGGCAGGATAAAGAAACTTTCGCCGATAGATGCAGTACGAAGCGGTCAGACGGGCGAACGCTTCGGCAAGAGAGGTGTTATCCACCTCGGAAAGAGCAAACTTCCCGCAACGCCGTTCCTTGCGCTCAACGATATATTCAGTTCACCGAAACAGTTCGGCATGATAACGGCGATCTTCACTATCTGTCTGCTTCTGGTAACGGTCATCTCGAACCTTTCCACAACGCTCAACAGCGACAGACTATTATATCTTGTGGGCGTTGCGCCTGCGGACGCTTATTATGAAAACTTTGACGGAGAAGAATCAAAGAACTACGGAAAGACCGATGACAGCGGCGAGGAATTTGCACAGGCAGTATCTAAAAAGCTGAAAGAAAACGGAATGCCTGCAAAATGCACTTTCAACCATACCATAAACGCAAAAGTCTGCTGTAAGGACAAATCCGAGTCGGTGAGATTGTCGCTGAACAAGGACGAGAGCATGGATTCTTACGTTTACAATGAGGGTTACGCTCCTGCTTCTGCCGATGAGATAGCGCTTACTTCAAAGCTTCTCGACAAACTGGGCGCTTCGATAGGCGACTATGTAACGCTTGAAATGAGCAGCGGCAAGAAAAAGTATCTTGTAACAGCATCTTTCTCATCGCTCAACAACACAGGCAGTTTCGGTATACTGCACAACAGTTTTGACCTTGCGAAAGAGGATATGACAGGTTCAATGGGTATTTCGGTACACTTTGACGGTTCGCCCGACAAGGAACAGGTAGCGGCGAACATAAAAAAAATGCGTGAGATATTCGACACGGATCAGGTATATGACGGTAACGAACTTATTACTAAGAACATTGGTGTAGGCGATGCTCTTGATGCGGTAAAGGCGCTCATGATCGTGATAATGGTGCTTGTTGTTACGCTTATGACGGTGCTTATCGAGCGCAGTTTCATCTCGAAAGAAAAGAGCGAGATAGCCCTTATGAAAGCGATAGGCACGACAAGCGGCGAGATAGTCGCACAGCACACACTGCGTTTTGTGATGATAAGTGCAGTGGTCTGCATCGTGGCATCTGCGGCAACGATCCCGCTGAGCAACCTGCTTATCTCGCCTGTTCTTTCTATCGTATGCGAAGTAAAGGGCGTTAAATGTGCGACTGATCCGCTCGACATATTTGTGGTAAGTCCGCTGATACTTCTTGCTATCACGGCTCTGGGAGCATTTTTCACGGCGCTTTACACACGCACGATAACCTCGACTGACACAGCGAGCAACGAATAATATTTAACAATAATCAAGCAGAACTTGACAATCTGACGATAAAGGAGTATAATCATGGAAAAGGTACTTGACGTAAAAGGGCTTTGCAAGACATATGTTGTAAACAAGAGGCAGAACAACGTTCTGAAAAACATCGACCTGACGATCGAAGAAGGCGAAATGGTCTCAGTCATGGGACCTTCGGGTTCGGGAAAGTCAACGCTTCTCTACTGCGTATCGGGAATGGACAGACCGACAGCGGGGGAAGTCAAGTTTGACGGCAGAGACATTTCAAAACTGAATGACAAGCAGCTTGCGGAAGTAAGGCTGGACGAAATGGGATTTATTTTCCAGCAGATGTACATGATGAAGAATCTGAGTGTGCTTGACAATATTATATTGCCGTCGGTGCGTTCAAAAAAAAATAAAGAGAGCCGCAAAAAGACTGAAGAGCGTGGGCGTGCGCTCATGAACCGGCTTGGGATAGGCGAGATAGCGGAAAACGACATCAACGAGACATCGGGCGGACAATTACAGAGGGCGTGCATCTGCCGAAGTCTGATGAACGAGCCGAAAGTGATATTTGCAGACGAACCGACAGGAGCGCTTAACCGCAGCACATCGGACGAAGTATTAAGTGAGTTATTAAAGATAAACGAATCGGGAACAGCGGTGATGTGTGTAACGCACGATGCGAAAGTTGCGGCGCAGTGCAGCAGGGTATTATACATAATAGACGGCACGATACACAGCGAGATAGAGTTAGGCAAATATGACGGCAGCGAAGCCGCACTAAGGGATCGTGAGCGTACACTAAACAACTGGCTAATGGAACAAGGCTGGTAAGTGTCCTCGGGGTCCTCGGGGTCCTCGGGCGGACGGCTCGATGCCCTCGCACGAACGATAGTGCAGAACTTTTCGTTTGTGAAGCTCGGGGCTGTCAAAAGAAATAAGAGATAAGAAATAAGAGATAAGAAAGAACTGACGTTAAACCGTATAAAGTCAAAACAAATGAAGCGTGTTCGCCAGAGGATCAAAAGTTTTAGGAAAGAGAGTCCAGAGAGGATAACCCTTTTTCAAAAGGGTTTCCTCTTTGGTGGGAGTTTGAGGGCAAAGTCCTCATTCGCCCCCACGGGGCGATAGAAAGAACAGCGCAAAACAAAATTAAACCAAAACGCACAAACGTAAAGACCACATCAAAAATCGGCATTCCCAATACACACTATCAAAAGTACGCAAATTGAAAGAATACAGCAAAGTAGGGTAGAATCACCAAAATGCCGATTTTAATTTTTCGGGACAGCGAAGCGTCTCCCGAAAAAGAACCCCCAACGGACGAACAGTCCGTTACCCCCAATGTCCAAAGGACATTAGAACCTGTCTTCACAAGACTCTGTACGTATCTTTTCAACGATATTCAGTCGCTTTCTGCGTTGAAAAACCTTGCAGTGCGACA
>CAMVRM010000008.1 GCA_947169885.1 uncultured Ruminococcus sp. | reverse complement strand
CACATCTGCCCTGTTTGCTTGCAAAAATGTGGTGTGTCAGGGGGATAACCATATTCATTTTTAATACATAACGAACTTCATTTCCGTTTATCTCTGTTTTGATTTCCATAATTTTTCTCCTTTTTTCTGCCATGTGGCAGTTTTTTTTTATCAACAGCAGAACCACAAATAAACGGCTCTGCTGCTCATAAAAAGACACCTGTCCTCGTTAAAAAGTGCAGGTGTCCTCTGTAAGTTTGCTTTCAGCAGCTATGCTTGATTATCTTTTTCTTTTAAAGAAAACAAGAACGCAGGCTGCCGCTAAAACTGCAACTGCTCCTGCTCCCGTACCGGTAGAGGGGTTGGGAGTATTTGTGCTTGTTGTCGGAGTAGCTGTGGAGGTAGTGGGAGTGTCAGGCTTGGAGGATTCAGTAGGCTTGTGTTCGTCCTTCATGACTACCTTCTGCACCTTTCCGTCATCGTTCACCTTGAACGTAACAGCCGTTGCAATAAGATAGCCGTCCGGTGCGATAGTCTCGATAAGGGTGTATTCCTCGCCTGCCTTGAGTTTGCCGTAGATCTTGTGGACTTCTGTTGTGGATACCCACTCGTCGATAACATTTCCGTCCTTATCTACCAGCTTCAGGTGTGCGCCTGCCAGTTCTTTTCCGGTAGTTGCATCCTGCTTGGAGATCTCGATCTTGGTTTCCTCATTCTTGATCTCCTTGATCGTTGTCTCGGCATAGAATACCTCAACGCTTTCGGGAGCTGCAACAAGATAGCCTGCGGGAACAGTGCTTCCCACCTCGGTAATGGTGTAAGTACCTACGGGTATTTCACCAAACTCTGCAAGTCCCTTTTCATCGGTAACAGCCTTGACAGAGATCTCTCTGCCGCTGTCGGAGGTGCCTTCGAGAACAAACTCTATGCCTGCAAGGTCAGTCATGCCCTCGGTTTTCTTCTGAACAGAGAAATGACCTGTCTTTTCTTCGTTGAAGATGACCTTAGTCGTAGTCTCGGCATAGAAAACCTCAACAGTTTCGGGATCTGCAACAAGATATGCAGTGGGAACAGTCTCGCCGTTCTCGGTTACAGTGTAAGTGCCGACAGGGATATTGATGAATGTTACCTTGCCGTTCTTGTCTGTCTTGCCGCTGATGCTGATCTCTCTGCCGCTATCGGAGGTGCCTTCAAGTATAAACTCTATGCCTTCAACATTGAGCTGACCCTCGGTTTTCTTGGTTATCTCGATGCTGCCTGACTTTTCGCCGTTGAATATTTCCTTAGTGGTAGTCTCAGCATAGAATACCTCAACGCTCTGCGGCTCGGCTACCATGTAAGCAGTGGGAACAGTATCTCCGTCCTCGGTAATGGTGTATGTGCCTACGGGAACATTCTCGAAAAGTGCGATACCGTTTTCATCGGTAACTGCATCAATCATGATTTCACGACCGCTGTCAGAAGTTCCTTCAAGAACGAATCTGATGCCGCCGAGATCGGTCATGCCCTCTGTTTTCTTGTGAACCTCGATGCTGCCCTTCTTTTCATCGTTGTAGATCTCAACGATGCTTGTCTCGGCATACATAACGTTCACTTCAACTGCATCCGCAACAAGGTATGCGTAAGGAGCAGTCTCGCCGTCCTCAGTAATAACGTAAGTACCTACCGGGATATGGTCAAAGTAAGCAATACCATCGTCATTAGTTACGCTCTCGATGCTTACCTCTGTACCAAAGTCAGAAGTGCCGTTCAGAGTAAACTTGATACCGCCGAGATTTATCATGCCCTCGGTGGTCTTGTGTATCTCAACGTTGCCCTTTTTCTGAACGTCAGACATTTCGATCTTGTCGATCCTGCCGTCTGTCGATACAACGAAAGCAACATCGTCTGCCAGCTCGTAGTTTTCGGGAGCAGATACCTCATGCAGTATGTACTCCTTGCCAGCCTTCAGCTTTGCAACGATAAGGTGCGCTGAATCAGTGGATACCCATTCTTCAACTACCTTCATATCTTCTTCGGGGTCAAGTATCTGCAAGCCTGCACCTGCAAGGGGCTTACCGGTGTCTGCATCGTACTTGGTTATCTCAATGCTTGTAGGTGTGTCGTACATTGTAACAATGTCAACGCTTCCGTCCTCAGATACTCTGAATTTAAGGTCATCGGCAATGCAGAAGCCAACAGGTGCTACTTCCTCGTGAAGTATATACTCCTTGCCTGCTTCAAGCACAGCCTTGACGATATGCGGCTCAGTGGTGCTTATCCACTTGTCATAGATAGCACCTGCTTCGTCTGTCACCCACATTTCAGCGCCGGGGAGTTCATCTTCGTCAGTAAGCGATTTCTTTGAAAACTGTACATAGGTCGGCTTGTCGATCATAACAATATGATCTATGCTACCGTCAAGAGAAACAGTGAAAATAATGTCAGCCGAAAGTGTATAACCCTTTGCAGGCTCTGCTTCGTGCAGTCTGTACTCGATCCCGGCTTCAAGCTGTGCTTCAAGTACATATGGGGATTCAGTCGATATCCATTCGCCTATAAGATTATTTTCAGCATCGTAAAGCTCAAGTTTTGCACCAACAACAGGATTTCCATCATCATCGGTCTTGAATATCTCTACATGAGTAGGCTTGTCGTGCATTGTTATTACTGTTGCCGTACCGTCAGCAGACACCTCAAAAGCAATATCGTCCGCAAGGCAATATCCCTTTGGCGATACTTCCTCATGCAGATAATACCTCTTGCCGACTTCAAGCACAGCCTTGACGATATGCGGCTGATCTGTGCTTATCCACTTGTCATAGATAGCACCTGCTTCGTCAGTTACCCACATTTCAGCGCCGGGCAGCTCGTCCTCGCCTGTGAGTGACTTTTTACTAAAGATAACAACAGTCGGCTTTTCTACCATAATTACATGATCTTCCGTTCCGTCTGTCGAAACTGTAAATTCAACGTCAGCAGCGAGATAATAGCCCTTGGGAGCTTCCTTCTCGTGCAGGGTGTACTTCATGCCGCTTTCAAGTTCTGCTTTAATGACGAAAGCTTTGCCGTCAGTTACCCACTCCTTGATGATCTCGCCATTCTGACCAACTACCTGTAAGGTCGCTCCGGGGATATTGTTGCCCTCCTCGTCAACCTTTTCAAAGTAAACGGTAGTTGCCTTGTCATACATACTTATCTTGTCGATAGTGCCGTCAGAAGATACAGTGAACTTCTGATCGGAAGCAACGCAGAAGCCTTTGGGAGCAGATACCTCGTGAAGTATGTACTCCTTGCCTGCTGTCAGCTTTGCTTTTATAACGTGTTCCTCAGTGGTCGAAGTCCATTCCTCGATGAGTTTAGTGCCGTCGAGTATCTGCAAAACTGCACCTGCAAGGGGCTTTTTCGTTTCCTCATCGTATTTGGTTATCCTTACTTCGGTGGGCTTGTCAAGCATTTCAACGTGCTGGACAGTACCGTCGGTATTTACTGTAAACTCAATATCAACAGCTACATTGTAGCCCTTCGGAGCAGTGATCTCACGGAGAATGTAAGTCTCTCCCGGTACAAGTATGCCGACGATCTTGTGTTCGGTATTAGTGGATTTCCACGAATCAAGAACGTTCTCATTCAGGTCAAGCACTTCAAGGTGTGCGCCCGGCAGCTCACTCTCGCCTGTAATGTCCTTTTTGCTCACCATGATAATAGTAGGAGCATTTTCAACGGTCTTTTCGATCTCAGTGTATTCAACAGTCTTGTCTGTGTAAGTACCCTTGAATGTCTCACTGTAACCGCTGTTGTAGTAGCCGACAGGAGCAGTCTTTTCACGAAGTGTGTATTCCTTGTCAGCGATGAGCCTTGCTGTGCTGACCGCAGCACCGTTACTGTCGGTGGTGATCGTGTCGATTATCTTTGAACCGTCAAGGATCTCAAAAACAGCACCCTCCAGCGGCTTGCCGTCCTCAGAATCCTTCTTGTGTACAGTCAGCTTGACCTGCTGTACGGTATTGGTAACTTCATAGTCTGCCACAGCGTATCTTGTACCTGCCGCAAGCATATCTGCTGTAAGCTCGATCTCTGTTGCAGCATCGGCAGGCAGATAGTAAGGTGCAGCAGGATCAGTCTCAACTACGGAATACTTTCCGAGAGGAAGATCAGTGACACTTGCTTTGCCGTCCTTGTCAGTTACAGGCTGTGTAAATGCAGTTGTTTCGCCAAAACGGTAAACGTCAAACTTAGCACCCTGGATAGGCTCGTTAGTATCAGCATCAGTCTTGATAATATTTATCTGACCGAGTATCTTGTCATTTACAAGGTCTATCTGTTCTGTGCTGAACGCAGTACCAGCCTGGTCGAACTGAATCTCTATGCTCTTGGAGCAGGTAAATGTATGCTTGGTGTCATCAGGAACGTAACCGTCAGGAGCATTGATCTCCTTGATATAATACTCAAACGGTGCGTATCTGTATGCAGTGCTTCCGTTAGCGAGAGTATATGCGATACGTCTTCCAGCGGGAAGATTTGTGATAAACTCAGTTACTCCGCCGTTTGCAGGTATTGCCTCGATCTCCTCGTCCTTTGCATATTTGAGGACACCATCAACGATTATATCCTCGTTAGCGTAAAGTCCGAAAAGACCGCCCTTAATATCGTGTTCATCGTCAGAATCCTTCTTAGTAAAGGAAGCGTTTATGAATTTGTAGGAGTTGGTGATAACTGCGGTCGTTCTGGTGCCGTCTGAGTAATGAGAAACAGCCGTTGTAGATTTGGTGTTGCACATATCATAAGGCAGATCGTTTTCGATAAACTCTATGTCATAGTTATTGGTAATATCCTTTAACAGGCATTTGCCGAAAAGGTCGCTTGACTTGTTGTTGTCAAGGTAGAAATTTGTAGCTGCGAATTGGTTAGTGGTCAGCGAAACAAATGTATAGATACCATCGGAGTTCTTTTCGGCGACTATATAATTATTGCCGCCAACGATATGAGCCTTGAAAGATATTCGGCTGTATACATTTGCAAGCTGATCCTCATTGCTTACCGGATCTCCGTCAATGTCGATGACTCTCTTTTCAACGGACGCATTGGAAGAAACCTCCCAGTTAACAACGTTAAGGTCAGAGGTCTTACCGCCGACTATGGTAAACTCAATATCCTCGGAGGGAGTGTACTCATTAGAGATACCGGAAATCTCATGCAGGATATACTTGCCTGCGGGAAGATTTTTAATGATAAGTTTGCCGTTTGCCGAAACAGTGAACCTTGTGGAGTTAGATATGCTTGGTGTTCCGCTTACAAGATCTTCAAAGGAATAAACACCCTCTGAATTCTTGCTTGCCTTAACGATCTTTGACTTGTCGCTTGTGTAGATCACAAAGTTAATATCAGTCGCAGAAACAGTTGAAATGTCAACAGTCTTGCCTGTGGAATCAAGGAAAGACTTAGTGATTTTCAGATCACCTGTTTCTTCCTTGTTGGTAAAGGTCTTTGTAACTGTATAGTCTGCGCTGCCGTAGTCTGCAAGTCTCACAGTCCATGCAGCAGGCAGAGTAAACTTTGTGCCGTCATCAGCAACAGATACAGTCTCAGTCACCCTGTAGGTTATAGGGGACTTGGCATATATTGCACCGTCGCTGTTCTTTTCGTAGGTGTAAAGGGGCAGATCTTTAAATTCAATCTTGCCGTTATTCTTTATTCTTTCACTTTTGCTGTAAGTTTTTCCGCCGCCCTCAACAACAAAGACTACGTTGGAGATTTTTGTGCTTTCAACGTTCTTGTTGATGATTATTTTTCCTGTTTCCTCGCTGTCCTCCAGCTCATTAACATTGTTGTAGTCGAGCTTGTAAACATGAGATGATACAGTAAAGCCTGCGGGGGCTGTAATTTCTTTGGCGTAGTAGCCGTTTGCAGAATATGGAAGTGCGAGAGATGCTTCGCCGCTTGCAGGTATCTCAAGGGTAGCTACCCTGTTTGTATCGGAATTTGCATTTGCTTCCGAGGTGTAGATACCATAGGTGCATTTATCTCCTGCAAGAGAGCTTGTGCTGCTGTATCCTGCCACAGCTGCGCTGTCGGAGTTGACCTTTTTGAAATCAAGATCGTGCCATATTACATCATAGCCCGATACATTCATAGCAGAAGCTACCTTGCCGTCATTGCCGTTGTCCACCATAACACCCGAAATGCCGTTGCGTACCTTTGAGGTAGCTTCAAGTCTCCAGTGGGTGCTGCCGTTGCCTGTGTCTACGGTGCATTTTTCAGCAACCGATCTTTCAACGCCCCACTTGTTTACAAGATGCTTGATAACCGCATTTCGGTCAGCAAACTCACCGAGATATATCCATGCGTGATCGTTTCTTACGTCAACTCTGTACCCGTTGGAATCGTAGCCCTCACCGATAATGATAGATCCGGGAGCAAGAGGTCTGCCGTTCTCGTCCTCCCAATAGGGTCTGAGAACAGGCTTATCCGCTGCATTCTTATAGGTCGCTGTGTTTGCATATTCCTCGTTGAAAACATTTGCTTTTACGGTCTTGTAGATCTCGTCGATTGTCTTGCCGTTTTTTGTGCAGTACCAATGGAACTGCGATGCCGAAGTAATACGATTGCTGTTGGAATCATAAGTCCAGTGGTATGTATCAACGGGGACAGGAGCCTGCCAGATATACCCCGATGATGACATACCGAGCTGTCTCAAAGACCAGTAAATGATACCTGTGCAGTCGATACCGTAGCTTTTTACCGCACTTGCCGTATAGAGCGTACCGCCCGTTGCAGTAGTTGATGATATTCTGTTACTGCCCCAGGGGTCTGATGCACCCTTTCCGCCAAGTGTGTACTTTGTACCTAACAGTTCGCAGGCTTTGGAGATAAACTCATCTAAAGTAGGAAATTCGATCTTTTCCTCAGCCGCTGATGCTGTTATCGGTACTGTCATAGCAGGGAGCGACGTGCCTAAAACGGACAACGCCGTGAAGCCTGCCATAACGCCTGAACATATTCGTTTCGCCAGCTTTTTAAATTTAAAACTCATACGTTCAACACCTTACCTTTCTGCCTTTCGGCTAAATATAAATATTATATATAACAAAAAAGCCGGGCAAGCTGCTCGACTTTCTTGATTGTTTTTATGCAATTATAAGAGGGAACTTTTTCTGCCATGTGGCAGAGTTTTAATAACTCCAGTGATACACCTTTGATTCTATCGGAAATGTGTAGTCACCGGTCGAAGGAAAGCTGTAGGTTTCAGATATATCGCTGTCGCCGCCGTAATGCTGAACAACGAAGTATGTAGTTCCATAAAGATCATTTAATTCGACAACGGCTGCACCTGTTGAAGTGAACTGAGAACCAAGCATTAGACTTCTGTGAGGAGTGTCTGTAAAAGGAGCGTAACCACCGCCTATATTCTCGTTGTGTGTTCCGACCGATGAACAAACTAAACCATTCGGTCTGATATGATGAAAGCTTGCAACAACTGAAAACTCTGCTGCTCTTAAAGCCGCTGTATTCATGAATTTTTCACTTACTGCAAGGGGCTGAACACCTGCGGCGATCCTTTCTTGATTGACAGCTTCAAGAAATTCTCTTGTTTTCTCATAATCAATTCTTACCGTAACATCATTAACAGTAGTTTCCCATGTCGGAGAACTTGCGTATTCTTCATCAGCACTGCCTTCTGTTGTTATTTCCTCAAAACAAGGATTTTTTTCTACACTATAAAATCCATATATTTTATTTCCATACCCGTCATACTTATAAGGCTGAACTTGAAAACAGTAATCAGATTCACAAACAAGATTGCTTACGGTTGCAGCAGTTATATTACCATTAGGTATATCTATTCCTAATTTGTAATATGTAATAGGAAAGTTTTCCATAAATAGAGTATCCGCAGCCGCATACCAAATTTCATAGCCGTCACAGTCAATGTTTTCCCAAGTCAAAGTACAGCTTGTGCCGCTTACGCTTGTTGAAGTAATATAACAAACATCAGGCGGAGTGATCTCCCTTATTTCAGGCTGTTCGTTAGCTGCTGCCGTTGTTGTGGTGGTAGTGTTGGGCTTCGACGTTGTGGTAGTGGTCTTTGCGGCAGTGGTATTAGTTGCCTGTGTTGTGTTTCCACCACCCGTTGAGCCGCCGCCATTGTTCACAACAACAGTTGTCTGACCACCGACTGTTCTTGTGGTAGTTCCGGTAGTATTGCCCTTTTTAGTAGTGGTAGTTGCCTTTTTAGTTGTAGTGGCTGCTGTTGTTGTGCTTGCTCTTGCAGTAGTTGTGGAAGTAAGCGCAGTTGTCTCAGTCTTTGACGATATGACCGTTTCCGGTGCAGAGGTGATAACAGAAGTGATTTCTTCCTCAGAAGAATCGTCCTCGGTCACAACTATACTTTCGGTTATTTCCGAGCTGTCGCTTTCAAGCGAATGAACTCTGCTTCTGCGTACAGCGCTCAAACCGCCGAACACAAGCACTATTGCCGCTGCACATGAAGCTACAGATATGATAATTCTCTTTTTTGTCATGGTATTGTCCTCCTTATTTCAGAGTTTTATTTTTCCTCATTATAAGTATATCACAATTAAAGACCAAAATCAATTAACAAACTGTAAATATTTGATAATTGTCAAATTAGTTTTAAGCCCTTTTTATTTTTTTCGTGAAGTTCTGACTTTGACTTGGGGCTTATACTCTGTTTCAAGGTCTTGCCGGGCTGTGATCCTGTCATGTGTCTGCACAGGCAGACGTTCATCTTTGGCGGTCTTTTCACTTGCCGATAGCTTTCTGTCAAGCACCTTAGCGTATTCCTTAGCTTCTTTTTCTTCATACCCTCCGAATTTGAGATCCCACTTAATGTCTGTTTTATCAAGCACAGGCTTGACAATAACATAATATTCATGGCTGCTGTCCTCGGAGCAGATAACAGCCGTATTGCTGTTCAGACTGCAAAGGCGATATAGCTTCATTTCTTTAAAAGAAATGAAAAACTCATCATAGCCCTTTTTCAGCAGCCTTTCTTCAAGAGTTTTCATTTGTGTCTGTTCCCGAAGCGGCTTGAACAGTAACAGCCGCTACGCTTTCGGCAGGCTTTTCTTCCGCCTGCGCTGCTTCTTCACCGCCAAAGGCAGCAGAGGTCTGAAGCAGACCCTCATACATTTCCCTCACGGCTTTCGGAACACGCTTCTTATATTCAGCTTCAATGGCTGCTGTAAAGTCCTTTTCCAGCTTTTCCGAAATGCTTGTCATAAAATCAGCTTTTTGTGTACCGTTCTGCTGAATGTAGTAGTTTATAAGTTCATACTTCCTCATGTCGAGTGCTGTGATCTCGGTGAGCTTGCCGCTGACAGACAGCAGCAGCTTTATAGAATTATCCTTTTCATCACGTTTCTTCTTCTGCATATTTTCACCTCATAAAAGAGGGGCGGTCAATGCCGCCCCAAAATGGTTTTATTCGCCCTCACGGGTTCTGCTGTACACGATAAGGCTTGTGATCTGATGATCTATGTAATTTGTCTTTTCCGTCTGCCAGCGGATAACTGCAAGAGTATCGCTGTCATCGGGACGGGTGCTGTAATACGCATCATCATATGACTTGCTCAGATCAGCCCACATTTCCGACGCTTCCTTGTCGATGATACGGGGAATCACCCAGAAGCGCCCGGTAGCTTTCATTACCTCGCACACTTCGGGATAAAAGTCGTCTATCCATTCCTGCCATTTACGTCCGTAGGAACGGATAGGCTCTTTCATGAGCCTGCGCTCCTCGTCATTCCGGCAGAAGTCTATGCTCATCACCGCAGCTTCAAGTTCCTTTTCGGACATATCATCGAAGATCTCATCATACAGTGCCTTTTGGTATTCCTTAACATTCATAGTGATACCTCCTTATGTAAAGTCAAGGGCAGAATCATCAAAAATGCTGCCATCATAGAAGGCCTCTTCCTCATCATCTTCTCCATAAGCTATGAGTGCTTCCTGAAATTCCTCTGCCGTCATCTGATTTGTAGGCTTGTTAGGTGTATGTGCTGCGGTCTGCGGCTTAGGGTCAAGCAGTCCTATCTCCTCTGTGTAAAGCTTTGTGCCATACACCTTAGTGCCGTCCTTTGCAGTATACCTGTCCTCGTGCTGCGCTCCCTCAACGAGTATCCTGCTGCCCTTGTGAGTATGCTCCGAAAGCAGCTCGGCGTTCCTGCCGAATGCTATACAGTTGAAGAAGTCTGCATCTCTGCCGCTTTCGTCGGTGTGAGCCATATCCTTTGGCAGCGAGACAGCTATCGTGAAGTTAGCGTATGCCTTGCCTGCCCTGGAAGTCCTTAGTTCAACGTCCCTGGTCAGCCTGCCGATATAACGTACCTTATTGTTGTACATTTGCGTGTTTCCTCCTTGATCGATTTTTGTAAATTTATTATAGCATAATAATTATCCGCTATGTGGGACAATTAAACATTTCTTTCAAAAAAGCGAAAATTTCTTTGAAAAAACGAGAATTTGAAAGCTAAATCAGTCTCCGCTGTCTGTTTGGAGGGGAGTGCTTATCAAATATCACTATCAGTTTATTACCCAGCTTTATTAGACTTCCTCGGAAACTAACGTGTGCCGAATGTCGAAAGATTTCAGTACTGTGTTAGGATGACGACAAAAGCGTGCTGGCGCACGGTGAGGAGGAAGACAACACACAGTGACGGAAGATTTCGGCAGGCGGTGTGCGGTAGTTTCCGAGGAAGTCTATTGTCTTGTATATCCCTAATCCTTTCAAGCTGTTTAATCTTCTGACATTTGGATCGGAAGCGTAATAGTTTCCCACATTACTGTTAAGCTTGTTCTCGTTTAAGACTATTTTTTTGTCTCTAAGTTCCAATCCGTCTTTTTCAAGAAATCCTATCGGAATATCATTCTCATAGAAGTATCTTATTTTAGCCAGCGTGTAAAGGACTGAAAAACGAAAATCAGAGGTCAGCTCCGTTTCACAGCTTCGGGCATTTGCGTGAAACCAATGCTCTCCGTCAGTGAATACATCGAAAAACTGTTTGGTCAGATCATACTCATATACGGGTATTTCAACATCGTAGCCCGTATACGAAATAGCCTGAAGCCTGTTCTGTCCGTCACCAAGTCCGATGATAAGATCAAGATAAGGAATGTATGAACTTGTTTCCATACTAAAATTCTTTCTGACCGATTTGAAGAATTTACAGTGATACAGAAAAGACTTTGATTCGGCTTTCAGCGCAATAATATGCTGACCTTGATATTTTATTTTTTGTGTCAGTTGCCAAAAATTGTGTTCATTTCCTTTTATGGTTATCCCTTTAACACACCAATATCTGATAGCCGTAATTCAGCGTTCTTGGCAAGGGGCGACCCAACCCTCTACCCTTACGTAGGGGAGGGGCTATGTGGCACGCCGATTTACCACATCTGCCCTGTTTGCTTGCAAAAATGTGGTGTGTCAGGGGGATAACCATATTTCCTTTTTTATCGTAACACATCTGAGCAAAAGAGAAAAAACATGAATTAAGTTCTGCTCTTAACAGATCTGTGCTGTCGGAAAGGTATGCAGGATCGACCTCGACCGATCTGTAAAATGCTTTCAATTCACATATCAGCATATCAATATAATAATTCAGCATAAACATAACATCGTCTTTATTTTCTGCTTTATCATATACTCCGTGAAGTATCACAGACATAGCTTCCGAATAAAGACTGCTTATGCTCCTTAATTGCTTCAGTTCATTTAACAGTTCATCGTAATCCCTGAGAGTATTAAGAAAGATCATCACCAAACACCATTCTCCCTGTTTCGATCAGCAGTTCCTTATTACTGTTTGCAAAATAATTATGTATAATGCCGGGATACCCGTCTGTCAGACCCATGATAGCATCATGATAATTGCCGTGTCTGCAATTGATAGCAATATGTCCCAGTGACGATAACTTAGATGAAAAAATGTAAATATCATCTGCCTCCACACCTGTGTATCGGCATGAAGGAATATCACATTCTTTCAATTCCCTAAAGAAGTATATCAATGCATCTCTGCTTTCTTCCTCGGTATTGCAATGGCTCAAAAGGTAAGAGTGTAATTCCGACGTCTTTTCTTCGCAAAGCTGTAAATGCTGCCTATGTTTTTTCTTAATTCTATCACTTTCTTTAATTTTTGTCAAATGCTTGTTGTAAGCTGCATATACTGTTAATGCCGTACACACAACCGAAACTGATAGAAGTATTATTTTGTTCATCGTTTACCCCTCTTTTCTGCCACATGGCAGAAACCAGTTCTTTTAGTCCTCCGAATCATAACCCGTTTTATACCAGACAAAAAACCTTATAATGGTTATTATCAGATAAAACAGCGAACAGCAGATAAGTATTATACTTGAATGCGGCACTGTCATAGGTTCAGCATTCCCTAACACTTTAAAGATCCAAACTGTCAGATTCATACTTATCGTTGAATAACCCGCCAATTTTAATTGCAGATCATTCGCATCTCCAAAGATCAGCCTTCTTATCCCATGATATATGAGTTCTATTGAACAAAAGACAGATACTATAATACAAACTAATGTAACAATGTTCACTTCCATTTTTAATACCTCCATTCTACCACATGGCAGAGATCATCTTCTCCTTGCTGTGTTTACATTTGTTATCGTGTGAGTATTTTCTTCAACAGCCTTTGCCTTTTCAGCAAGTCTGGCGGCATCAGTGTTTTTTACAGCACCTTGCAGCTTGTCAAGAATTTCTATGTCTTTATCAGATATGGTAGTTCTGCCCGTGTCATCGCCGTAAACATACTTGAAAGACTGCTTAAACGCCGAACGGCTGAGACAGTATGCTTTTTCAATGCTTATCCTGTCAGCAGGAAGATCGGCTCCCATGACCTGCACTCCTGCAAGGTACTCCCCCGGTATCCATATTTCCTTGTCGGGAACGATGCCTGTCGGACCTCCCTTGCCCTCCTTTTCACTGTAAAGACACACCGTTGTGTCTCTGTCAAATACTAAAGGTGCAAGCCCGTTATTCTTACTGTTTCGCAGGATAGCTGAAATTTCTATACCGCTTACATTTACAAGCAGCGTCAGTGACGGCTCATCGGAAAGATCGTTGGCAATCTCGTCAGCGACCGTCCCTACAAATCGTATATTCTCTGCGAATATCTGTCCATCGGAAAAGCCGTTGGGATTCTTTATCAAATCTTCGTGTACCTCGGAAATATCGTGTCCCTGCTGATAGATGAAGTAAGACAGCATATTATCATAGTCTCTGCTTTCAGCTTTTGCAAAGTCGGGCAGACTGCCATGCTTTCCGAAAGTCTTTACTATGCTTTTGCTGTCACGTTCAGCAGGGGTCTTGAATGTAAGTGCGGCGCAGAATCTGTCATTTGCATATTCGTACAAAGTGGAAATACGGTCATCGACCATTCCGTCAGAATACCGCTGCATTTCATTTGCAGAGAATGTTTCTCTGCCCACTCTCTGAATGTAGCTTTTGAGCGCTTCTTCCTTGCTTTCGTTGTAATTGCCGTTGTCAAGTCCTCTGCCGCAGTCGTTTTTCTTCCAGTGTGCATACTGTAACGGAGAGACTGCAAGTACATAGCCGCCGTCCTCACGGAGTTTTCGGTAATTCTGTACGCCCTTGTGGTATTCATCATCGGGAAAGGACTTGCCCGACAGGAACAGGTCAAGTCTTTCTCTGATCTCATAGGAGTTGTTAATCAACCCGTTGCCGATCTCGATAACAGCATACTTGCAGCCTTTTAGATTATATGTATCGAGATCCTTTTGATGATCGTATATTGGTATCAGATCGCATAATACCTTTTGATAATTGTAATTTATCCGATCCAATTCCTTTTTGTCACAGCCGACCAATGCGGCAGCGATGCTCAGTTTTCTGTCTGTTTCTATGCGGTCAAAGCAATAAAGCGTTGCCCGACAGTCAGACAAGTTGTCATGCGCCTTATCGTTTGACCAGTCATAGCCATAATGAGCGGCGCATTTAATGAGCTTCTGCAATTTGTAGCTGCCCTTTGCTTCATTCCACTCTCCATATATCGGGGCGAAGTCCTTCATAACGTCCCTGATCTTCATTTCTTCGGGGAATGCTGCACCCGCAGCACTGAGAAAATCCATGTCAAAGCTGCTGTTGTAGCCTACATAGACCTCAGCGTTTTTCAGTATGCGGTTTATTTTGCCTATCTCCTGTTCAATAGTCGGAGCGTTTGCAACAGCTTCGGGAGTAATACCGTTTACAGCCTGCGCTTCGTTCCATTCTGTATGCTGAGTAGGCTTAATGTAGCTGTTATAGAGCGTCTCGCCCACGCTGTTGATAATAGAAACCTGCAACAGTTCATCAACGCCTGCGATAAATCCTGTGGTTTCCGTGTCTACAACTATCATTCTGTTTTTCGGCTTAGTGTAATGCCGCTGCCAGCTTGCATTTTCAAATTCATCTGAATTGTAATGCAGCAGATCAAGATTATTTCTCCACACAATTGATTCCGATGCCATTGCCATGTAGGTGCTGCGTATCCTCTCCATTTTATCTATGTCATTATCGTCATTATCAATGTAACGTATCCTGTTATCTAAACGGTAAACAAGGTCAAAATTCTTAGTGATGCTTGGTGTTTCAAAAGTAACGATCAAAGATACATAACCGTCATAAGCTGAAAGCTTTTCTTTGAAAACCTCCTGTGCATCTTCGAGACTAAGCCCGGTAACAAGCCGCTGCTCGGTGGTTTCAGCCTGTTCGCAGTGTACTCCAAAGGAAAAGTCGGTGTATATACCATGATATTTGTATGCCATTTTTTACTCCTTTTAAATTTATATTTTTTCAATCCGTAAATGTCCCGTTCCAAAGACCAATACCATTCTCAGCAGCTTCATGTGCCAGCGCTGTGAAACGTTCTGAATACCTGACATTCGGAGGATATGTTGCGGTGTTGGCGTACCCGTTTTCAAGCAGCCATTCTTCCACCATTTTTCCGTCCTCGAAATACAGATATGCAAGGATCCTTCCGTACTTATCTGTTTTTTCGGTATCGTATTCATAATAAAGCGTATCCCCGACGCTGATTTTGTTCTTTACTATTGCAGAAACCTCTGTACCCTCTGAGGTATTATCTTTGTAGTAGCTGTCGGGAGCAACACTTTCGGGTGTATCTACTCCTATAAGCCGTACTTTCTTCTCCTCGCCGTCTATGTCGAGAAGATATGTGTCGCCGTCTACTACTCTTATCACCTGTGCTTTTCCGTCATACACGGGAGCCGTATTCTCAGATTCGATAGAAACTGCTTCAGAAGGCTCGGTAATATCGAGCTGCATTTTATCCCTGACAGCCATAACGATCCCGCTTACCACACATACAGCGGCAAGCGCAACACAGATATTATCTCTGATACGTTTTAATTTCATGTCATCACCTTTTCTGCCATGTGGCAGATTTTTTGTTCTTTTGCATGGATACAAACCGAACATAATTTTGTGAGTACAGCGATACAATGCTCACATTCGCCGTTAAAAGAACAGCCGAGGGGATCAGCTTTGCTGCAAAGGCAGCAATTCCCGTGACGGCAGCTAAAAAGTCCTTTCTGCATTTATCGTCCATTCGATCATCACCTTTTTTTCTTTTAAAAGAAAAAGACGGAATGACCTTTGTGATCGTTCCGCCTTTACGCCTTATTATGCTTTAATCAGCATCATTTTCCTCATCATCCGCCGTGAACTCAAGGTCTATTCCGAAATGCTCTGCAAGAAGTCTTGTCACAAGCTCATCAAGTTCGCTCTCTGTGTGTTCGCTGACCTTTGCTCTGAGCTGCAAGTTATCAATATCGTTGTACAGCGGATTCTTGTACTTCTTAGCTTTCTTACCGGCATCATTGGCTTCGTCTATCTCCTCCATAGAGTTTGCTCCGTCAAGTATGATCTTGACGATCTTCCTGCACTTTGCAGCGTTGAACTCCTTGCCCACCTCATCGACATACGAAGCAAAAAGGTGCTGCTGTTTTTTGGAAAGCTGTTTAATGTCATCGACAGCCCCGATAGCGATCATTTCACTGTCGATCAGAGTGATAATGCTTTCATGCAGCTTCATCATGAGAAGGTAGCGGTACAAGTGACGTTCCGAAATGTCAAAGGCTCTTGCTATCATGCTGTTGGTCAGCTTTTCCTCACACAAGCCATTTTCCGAAGCAGCCTTGTACTCGGCAAGTATCCTCATCATGTCACTGGGCTTAGGCTTGCCATGGTGAACATTTGATTCCACCACGATACGGTATGCTTCCCACTCTGTAACGTTTATCACACGGCACTCTATCTCACGAAAGCTGCATTTTCTGCAAGCTCTGTATCGGTGGTGTCCCGCAAGTATCTGATAGCCGTCATTAGTCTCACGGACAACTATCGGCTCTATAAGTCCGTTTTCCTCAATGCTTACGGCAAGTGCTTCCACCTTTTCCTCGTCAATGGTAAAGGGCTGTGAGCCGCCCTTTGCATCGGTGTACTCTGTGATCCTGTACATGGGGACTGTTACAAGTTCCCCGTTTTCGGCAGAATCAATAAGCTGTTGCAGTGAATCCTTCTGTTCCTTTCTGCTTTTCCTGCTTTCGTTCGTTTCGGTTATCTTGTCGAAGTTCATTATTCGCACCTCCCGATACGGCTTACAAGTTCATCAGCAACGGCTCTGTACTCGATAGCTGTCTTGTTATCCTTTGCGTTGCTGAGAACGGCAGCCTTTTCCTTTAGCGAAGTATCTGCCTTAGCGGTACGGGTCATCGTTGTGGAGAATATCAGATCATCAAATCTGTTTCTGACAGCTTCACAGGCTGCCATGCAGTTTGTTGTCCGTTCGCAGAATGTAAGCAGGATACCGATGATCTTCAGATCGGGGTTAAGTTCCTCCTTAATGTCTGTGATCTGTCCGATAGTATTCGTGAGGGGAGCGAAGTTGAAGGGAGCTGCCCAGCATGGGATAAGCGCATACTCTGCTGCACTGAGTGCATTGTCAACTGTAACATCTACGCTTGCATTGCAGTCGATCAGTATGTAGTCATAGCTTCTGAAAGTATCATGCTTTGCAAGCAGCCTTCTAAGCACTGTCTCCTGTCCACGCTTTGAGATTATGACCCTTGAAAACAGGTTCATATCTGCATTGTTTGAGGGGATAATGTCGATGCCGTTGACCTCGTTGCGGATAATGTAGTCCTCAATGCTGATCGGCTGCTTGTTGATATGCTTCAGCATAAGGTCGGCTATGTTTTTCTCAAAGTTGTACAGCCCGAAAAAGTTCGACAGGCTTTCCTGCGGATCAAAGTCTATGAGCAAGACCTTGAAGCCCTTGAGCGAAAGTGCTGCTCCGAGATTGACACAGGTGGTAGTCTTTCCCGACGATTTCTGATTAGCCACAGCGATGATCTTTGTGTTTTTCATATTAACACAGTCCTTTCTTTAAAACATGGTCCTTCTTTTGATAAATAACGGTACGGTGCGGCAGGCGAAGAACCATGTGTTACCTGCCGCTGAGGTGTTGCAATCACCATGTACCGCAAGAGTATTTTCATACCCTCGGAAATACCGTCCGGTCAAAACAGCATTGCCGGGGGCATGAAAAAAGGCAGCCTGCGTTTTTACAGACTGCCTTTTGGCTGCTATTTGTTTATGAGTTTATGACGGCTTGTAGGACTTATACTCCTGTTCAGTCAAGCCGATGAGCCTTAGTGCTTCTTCCAGCTTGAAGCCGTTTTGCAGGAGGTTGTTTACGGATTCGACCTTGCCTTCGAGTTTGCTTTCGAGCCTGATCTCCTGCTCTCTTTCTGTGACATAATCCCTGACTGCCTTGCACATATGCTCAACTCCCTTCGCTGTGCGTTTCTGACGGTTCACTGCTTCCGAAAGCGCACCAAAGCGCATATCATCGGCGCTGCTCTCGTTGAAAAACTTCATCAGCTCCCTGAGCTGCGAGCCGTCATCGACCTTTGTGTTGAAATATATCTCATGTACTCCGTTGTCGGCGGTCTTGCCTGTCTGTCTTATTTTGCGGTCAATGTCGTATCTGATAAGTCCGTCCCCGAACATATCGAACGCCGACACGAACAGCAGATACAATTCGGGCAATTCCTCATATTTTCTGCCCTTTTGGAACAGCGACCAGTCGACCGCCGCCTGATAGTAGCGTACACGCTTCGGGTGGTTGTCCCTGTCCTCGACCTGTATCTCAATGTTGTACAGCTTGCCCTCTGCATCCTCGGCAAGAACGTCAAGCTCCACCGAATGTGCTTTAAGGTTCGCTATATCGTAGTGTGCTTTTGTTTCTATGACCTTTATCTCAAAGCCCAGCAGAGCGCACAGCAGGTACTCACAGGCTGCCTTGTCCTCCATGACAACGGCGAAAAAATTATCATCCATGAGGTTGAACTGCTCCACGAGCCGCTGTTTCTGCTCAAATGTTCCTATGAGGTCTTCATGTCTGATTATCAACTGTCTCACATCCCTCTTATCCTGACTTAATTATAGCATTTTTATACATGATTGTCAAGTGTTTTGTTTATATGCCCTGATCTCATGTTCGACCATGGCAATTTCCTCGTCAAGCTTTTTTCGTTGTTCCAACAGCGTTTCTTTTTTGTTTATCAGTTCCGTGTATCTGTCGTTTTTGTTTTCTGTTAAAGAAGAAAAATAGAATGGCTGCATAGTCTCCCACAGGGTGAGAATATCATAGGCTGTATCAAGCAATGTCCGGTTCCTGCTGTATTCTATCCCGTAGTAATCACACATATCTTCAAGTGAAATATCATTCATGTCCAGTCGGTTCGTTACGATCTGAAAGGTCGTCTTTAGTTCTTCGGTTTTCAGAGGTTTGAGATTTTCAGGAAGCTTTGGAGTAAGTGTAAATCGTGAACTTTTGCCGCTTGCCTGCTGAGCCTGCTGCATCGGAAGATTCAGTCTGCTCTGTACAGTCTCGCTCAACAGGTCTTGCAGCAGCCCTATCTGCATACTTTCTGTCAGTATCATCACTTCGATCTGTTTGGTCAATAAGACATTTAAAACGTTTCGTATCTCAGTTTGTTCATCTTCACCGGCTTTTTCATAATGCAGGTGCTTTGCTCCGTCCGCTGTTATAAGTGCTATTCCGTCAAGCATAGTATCGGAAAAGGTGCTTTCATCAGCTTCTTTTCCGCTAAGTGCCAATATACAAGCTTTCGTTCTGTCGATAGGCATTCTTATTCTCCTTTTTCGGCTGCGGTGGTGTAAAGTGCAGCCAGGTGATAATTCAGATTCATCTTTTGCTTTGAAGCAGCGAGCCGTTCGACTGTATCTATCAAGTCAAAATCATCTATCTTGTTAAGAAGTTCGGTAAATTGTTCTGCTGTTACGTTCCTGCCGTCAAATGTATATATCCGTTCCTTATCTCCCGATACCCATTTGACGAGCCGTACAAGCTTGCGGTAAAGATCGAGCCGTTTGATCATCTCCTGCGGATCGGAAGAAGAGATCACACTTAGATATTCAGCGTAGCCTTGCTCATCGAAACGAACATCGGAAGTTGAGTTTTCGCTTTCTAATTCTAATTCTTCTAATTCAGTTTGTCTAATTAATTCTCTTCTAATTAATTCTTTTCTAATTAATATATTGTATGTTGTGTCGGTTTTGACACCTTCTGTTGTGTCAGTTTTGCTACCTTCTGTTGTGTGGGTTTTGACACCTTCTGTTGTGTCAGTTTTGACACCTTCTGTTGTGTCGGTTTTGACACCTTCTGTTGTGTCGTTTTTGACACCTGCTGTTGTGTCAGTTTTGACACCTGCGCTTATAACGTTTTTTACATAGATCACGTTTTCGCCTTTAATAAATGCTCTTTCGATAATCCCGTCTGATACCAGTCTGTCAAAATATCTCATCGCTGTGCTTTTACTGCACTTTTCAGCACCGAAAATGCTTTGAAGTTCTTTGACAGAAAGCTTGACATAAATGTTGCCGTTATCATCATGATAGCTGTCGCTCTGCATTGACAGCAGGCAAAGATTAAGCAGCACAGCATAGGTGATCTTAACATTGACAGGCAGCTTGAAAATCGGACTATCCTTGTCAAAAAGCACAAACGGTATCATGATGAAGTCTCTTGATCTCATCGCATCGTAAAGCCCGATCTTTGTCTTTCGAGCCTTATCCTTGATGAGATCAACATAGTCATTAACATACAGTCTGTACTGCGCACCCTTGCTGCCATCGAAACCGCCGAGCTTTTTGCTGCGCTCTATCAGACCGATCTCCAGCAGTTCTTTCATGATAGCTGCTGCCTTATGCGGCGATATGTTAAGGCTGTCGATAATTTCCTGCCGTGAAAAATAAATAAAGACCTTTCCGTTATCATCATGGAAGGTCTTGTTATCAATGGAGATCTGATGCCTGTTCTCGAAAAGAGAATAAGCGATTTTTGCTTCGCTGCTAAGTGCATCGAATGAGCTGTCTGTCAGCAGATACCTGTACAGCTTAAAAAAACGAAACCTGCGGCAGTCATAGGTGTTGATATTGTAATAATCATAGCTCATATCATCACCTCATGCTGTTGATGACGGGCATTGCCGCAAGCATACGGAAGCCGTCACCGTCACGAACGCAGAATCCCTCACGGCAGAGGATATTGATATGCTCCTCTGCTTCTTTTCTCGATAGTCCGCAGACCTTGTTCAGATGCTCACACATCTTGTCAAGTGTCATTATCCCACCCGTAACATATCGGGCTTCGGGTTTGATTATCGCTTTCATGTCATACCCTCTTTCTATATTGTTAATATTAAATTATAGAAGCATTTGAACATTAATGTTATAATTATATGAGTGCTTATCTGTATTTTGTGAAGGACACAGTTTTGGGGTGGTAGAGGCCGTGGGTTCAAGTCCCGTCACTCCGACTGACGTAAACAGACTAAGAGCATTGCTTTTAGTCTGTTTTTGTTTTCTTCACTGACAATGGCACACAAATAAAAAATGCGAAGTAACACAGGTCATCAGACAAACCTATGTTATTTCGCATTTTTCTTTTCAGACAGGTTTTAAGATTTTACGTCTTTTAAGTTGTTATGGTTATCGCAAGATTATTTTTTATCTCAGTCCTGAGTTCATCGACTGTCTTTTCATCGGCGTGGAACAGAAGTCCGTCTATCATTATCGGATATTCGCTGTCACCTGTGAAAACTATCGTGTACGTTATTTTGGATAGTTTAAGCGTTATGGTGTCCTTATCGTCAACAGATTCATATCCTAAAATGTAATAGCCTTCACTGCTGTCGGTTATCTTCCCGACTTTCTCCATAAGTTCATCGGTAACGCTCGCAGACAGACCTCTGCCGTCATGCTCCTTGAAAAATGCAGAGTTTGCAGGTGCATCAGGGTCATAAGGAATGCTGTAACTCATGTGGGGAATTTCATCGGTGAGGGCTATGAGTTCATCAAAGAGCGCACTGTCGGGAGTGTAGGTATTCTCGCCTATCTCCACCACGCCGTTTCTGCCGTCAGGTATCTCAATGATCATAAGCTCACCGCACTTATAATACTGCACGTTACGCATTACAGTATAAGGGGCATTTCTTTCACCGCTCGTTTCTCCCTCGGAGATACTGTCCACTATTTCGGACAGGCGCTTTTTCATCTGTTCGTTGCAGATGATCCGTTCATTCGTACTGTCCTCATTCATATCAAAAATGCTTATATCCGATATTTCCTCAGTAGATTCCCAAAGCTGGGTATAGCAGAACATCGCAGAATAACTCACGCCGTTGATGCGGATATGCTCGCCGTCCTCGCAAAACTGCACGTTGAACTGTTCATCGCCTGCCTTAAAACTCAGCCGCTTGCAGCCGCCTGTGTAGGTGGCTTCTTCCGTTTCGCATTTTCGGGCGGAAGTCAGCAGATCATATATCGTCACCTTTGCCGTTTCATCGGATATGGTGAAGTTCTCGTCACGGTACTTAACACTTATATCACTAATATCTTTTTGAAGATCAATAACATCCGTCTGCGTTGCCTTTATCTCTGTTTCTATGATATTTTTCAGCTCGTCCAAAAGCGCCTTGTCGGGCTTGTAATAGTATTGCTCGATGCTTATATATTCACTCTCAAACCAGACCACTGCGTTTCTCGATCTTCCACGCTCGGTAAAGCTGATATAACAGCTCCTGCCTTTGGTGTGGTCAAAAATTTCGGGTTCAACAGGTTGACCGTTCTCCATTTCCGAGAGTATAGCCGGTACATCAGAATTTTCTATCTCGAAAAACAGCACAGGCTCGTTGTCCTCGTCCACCGATACATAAACAGACGACATTCCCGTAGTGCGGAAAAGAAGCTGATACCATGTCTCTCTGTCGATATCGTATATTTTGCCGTTGATGACCAGCTTGCAGGACTGCCCTCCCACGATCTGAACATCAAAGTCCTGCTGATCGTAGGTGTAGCTGAAACTGCTTACTGCTGTTATCTCGTCCGATATTTCCGCCCCCTGTGAACTTTCCAGAATGCTTTTTACCGCATTATTTATAGCTATTCTCACATCGGGGTCGGTTATAGTCCAGCTGCCGTATTCGTCATCAACATAAATATCACTCACAGCGTATTTCCTGCCGTTGTTGAAAACCGCCGAAAGCGAACTGCTGTCATCGGGAGCGCTTTGTTCGGTGACAGGCGTTCTGTCTTTCGGTATCTCCCTCTGCGAGATGACCGCAAGCACTCCTCCGACAAGCATAACAGGAAGTATCGCCGCCGCAACTGCCGCTGCTTTTCTTTTTGGCGAGCTGTAACTTTCGGGAACATAAACAGTTGCATTCGGCTCTGTTATGCGCTTTCTGAGCGACTTCATTACATCTGCATCTGGTTCAAGTCTTGCCTTTACAGAATCAAACAACTGCCTATTCATCGAACCACTCCTTTCCATTAAGCTTGTCACGAAGGATCTTTCTCGCACGTGACAAGCGAACTCTGACCGTGCTTTCGGGTACTTTCATTACCTTGGCTATCTGCAAAGCAGGCATTCTCTCAAAGTAATAAAGATACACAGTCGTTCGGTACTTTTCTTTAAGGCTCTGCACCGCCTCCCACACTGCCGCCTCGTCTGCTGTGGGCTGGGGTGCTGCCATTTTCGACACCTCATCGAGCGGCAGAGGCGCTTTTGAAGCGGAGCGCATGACACGGCGGCAGAGATTAACAGCCGTCTGCGTGAGCCATGATTTTTCCTGTTCAGCGGTTTCAAACTCCGGAGACTTTGAATAATACAAAAGAAAGACCTCCTGAAAAACGTCCTCGGCATCGGGCTTTGAGCGAAGCATGGTAAGCGCAAGCCCGTAAACGGTACGCCTGTACAAACTGAGTGCATTCTCAAATTTTTCCTCGGTCATGGTGTATCACCGTCCTTTGCTGTCTGATGTTTACATAAATATATCGCTCCAGAGTGCAAAAATGCGCCAACAGGAGCGATAATTCGTATACATATACAATTTTCGGAATGCCTCTTTATGCAGTCTTTACAATCATTTAGCCTGCAACAGGGAGCATCTTAGCGTTTTCAAGTTCGATGTAGGTATAACCGCCCTCCTCGTAGGAAGTAAAATCCCCCCACACGACAAGTTCGGCTTCTTCCTCGGGAAAATCCTCGGGGTAAGAATAATCGCCCTGTAAGTCGAACTCCAAGCCCTGAGCGCAGCACGCAGTTGCATCCTTGATTATAACGGCGAAGTAGTCCTTGCCGTTTTCCTCGGTGTGAGCGAAATTACCGACAGCCCTGACTTTTTTGCCCTCATAGAGTGAAGGGTTATACATCATGTCGAACACCTGAGCGTAAGTCATCGAAGCATCAAGGATAGTCAGGTCAACGTCAAAGCCGTCATTTGCGGCATCAATGCCGTACATCTCGGCATAAGACTTGATAGGTTCGAGCGAATCGTCCGAATCAAGTTTGGAATAATCGCTCCCGACAGACCAGCCCGTGCTGCTCGTATCGTCAGCCGAACTGCTGTCGGGCTTGCTGTTTTCCTGCTGTTCGATAAGTTTATCCATTTTTGTAGTATCTCCGCAGCCTGCGAGCAATACTGCCGCCGCTGTCAGTACTATCAGCTTTTTCATAAGCATTCCTTTCTGATTATTTGGTTTGAGCCGTTCTTTAGGTTTGTACATTATTATGGTAGTAGGTACGCCCTTACATTAGCAATACAGAACATAATTTGGAGATTCTTATTTCACATGAAAACCCCGAGCATCGCTCTTTTTCGTCTTAAACAAACTGAGAATGCGAGGGCATCGAGCCGTCCGCCCGAGGACACTATTCTCTTTTTAGGATCAGCGAGATCAGCATGAATACAAAAAATACCACAATATCCGCCGTTACTATCGTTGAACCGACAGGCGTTGAAAACAGTATCGACAGTATCATTCCAACTCCTGCACATACTACCGAAATGATCGCCGAACAGATTATTACCGACAGGAAACTTTTGAATACCCTCATCGCCGATAACGCAGGAAATACGATAAGCGCAGAGATCAGCAGCGAACCCACAAGATTCATCGCAAGCACGATTATCAGCGCTGTTATAACGGCTATCAGAAGATTGTAGCCGTCCGCTTTCACGCCTGTTGCTTTCGCAAAACTTTCGTCAAACGTCACCGCAAACAATTTGTTGTAAAACAGCACAAAAACGCCTATGACTATCACAGTCATGGCGATGCAGATGATAACTTCCGTGTTTGTGAGCGTCAGTATCGACTGCGAACCGAACAGCGTTCCGCAAACGTCACCTGTTATGTTCGCCGAAGTCGAGAACATATTGACAAGCATATAACCGACTGCAAGCGATCCGACAGAGATCATTGCTACTGCCGCATCGCCCTTTATCTTCGTATTCTGCCCCGTTTTCAGAAGCATTATCGCCGCCGCTAAGGTTATCGGCAGTATTATCACCATATCGTTCGTTTCGTCTAAAAATTTTGCGAGCCACATGGGTAAGTCGCTGTCATCGTGACTTGCCGCTTTAAGAAGCGTTGAAGCCACCGTTGCCGCAGACATCGCTCCGAATGCAACGTGCGAAAGTCCGTCGCCTATGAACGAAAAACGTTTCAGCACAAGCGTTACTCCGAGAAGCGAAGAACAAAGCGCTATCAGAAGTCCGACTATTATTGCACGCTGTACAAAGCTGTGTCCGAGATAAAATTGCAGTGTGTTCAAAAGGTCACTCATGTTCCTCACCGCCCTCCGATAAAATAAATGACTGCCCGATACGGCTGTTTACATACTCCTCTTTTGTGCCGAAGAAAAGCTGTTTGTGACTGCCGATGTGCAGAATGTGCGTGGCATATCTCACCGACATATGAATGTCGTGCGATACCATTATAACAGTTATGCCCTTTTTGTTCAGGCGTGCGATCAGTTCGTAAAGTTCAAGCTGTGCTTTCGGGTCAAGACCCGTCACAGGCTCGTCCAGAAGAAGCATTTTTTCAGTCGCACACAGCGCCCTTGCAAGAAGCACTCTCTGCTGCTGACCGCCCGAAAGCTCACGGTAACACCTGTCAGCAAGTTCCGTTATGCCGAGCCTGTCGAGCATTTTGGCACACCGCTCTTTCTCGGCTTTGTTATAGAACGGGCGAAGTCCGCACTTTGCAAGACAGCCCGACTGGACTATCTCTCTTACCGATGCAGGAAAATCCCTCTGAACGGGCGTTTGCTGCGGAAGATAACCTATCTCCCGTGAAGAAGCGCCGTTCACAAAGCTTATCTCACCGCTCATAACGTCTTTAAGACCCAGCAGTGCCTTGATAAGCGTGCTTTTTCCCGAACCGTTCTCGCCCAAGATACAAAGGTAGTCGCCTTCGCAGACCTTGAAATCCAAGCCCTCAGCAACTGCGATCCCCTCGTATCCCAGCGTAACATTTTTACAAATCAGTTGTTCGATCATTTATGTCAAAGCTCCTTTGACCGCATCGTAATTTTTCTGCATGAGCGAAAGATAAGTTATGCCGTTCTCTTTCGCCTGCTCGGAAGTCACCGACTGTATGGAATTTATCTCGACTATCTCAGCATTCTTTTCCGCAGTCGCTTCTATCACCGCATCTGCGATCTTGTGGTCGCTCCCCTCAATAACGAACAGGTGGTCAAGCCCCAGTTCATCAAGCTTTCCTGCAAGGAACGTGATAGTTTCAAAGCTTGCCTCCGTTTCAGCCGAACAGCCCACGAACGCAGCATAATAATCAAGTCCGTAATCCTCCACAAAATATCTCAGCGGAAAACGGTCGGCAACAACAAGCGTCTTAGCCTTTTCATCGCTTATCCCGTCAAACAGGTCACGGAAACTCAGGTTGAGTTCTGCAAGACTCTTTGAATAAGTCTCGTAATTCGCTTCATAGTCCGCCTTGTGGCCAGCATCTATCACCGAAAGTTCATCGGTTATCGCAGCGCAGAATTTATCGGCGTTGGTAAGCGACATCCAGACGTGTTCATCATACTCGATCTCGTCTTCCTCACCGCCCTCTTCTTCCTCTTCTTCAGCCTGCATACCCTCTTTTTCTTCCTCAACAAATCTGCCGTCACCCAGCACTTCCATAAGTTCGATAACGTGCATATCCTTGTTTTCAGGCTCTTTCAGTGCGTCATCGACCCATGCTTCGCTTTCGCCGCCGACACACACGAACAGATCGCAGTTCGAGATAGCCGCCATGTCTGCCGCCGAGGGCTGGAAACTGTGCAGGTCTGCGCCGCTCCCCAGCAGGTAGGTGATGCTGTATTCATCTGCATGAGAACCTGCCATCTGCTTCACCCAGTCATATGCAGGAAAAGTTGTGCAGACAACGTGTATCTTGCCTGTGTCTTTAAGTGTATCCACGGCGGCTTCATTGCCGCAGCCTGCCGCCGTAAGTGCCATTACCACTGCCGCTGCTGCCGATAAAATTTTCTTTTTCATATTTATTTCCTGACCTTATCTAAAAGTGTTATCTGCATTTATCGCATTTTCCGAGAAGAACAGTCGAGCTGTCTACCGCAAAAGAATCATTGTCGAGTATCTTCGACATTATCTGCTTCGACTCCTCGTCATTCATGTGGCAAAGCTTTCCGCAGACGGTGCATTTAAGGTGCAGATGATGTGCGCAGTCCTCGCCTGCGGTCAGCTGATAGACGAACTGTCTGCTGTTGCCTCTGACGATGCGCTTCACCTTGCCTGATTCAACAAGCTCTTTTATCAGCCTGTAAACCGTGCTTTCTCCGGGGGCTTTTGTAACTGTGCAGTCAGCCCTCATGCGCTCTGTTATCTCTGAAACTGTGAATGCTTCTGTGCTGTGTTCCGTGAGAAACCTTAACAGCTCCTCACGCTGAACGGTCTTGTAAGCCAAGTATCTCACTCCTTTTAAGGATATTCTCAAATTTGAAAGTTATTCCCAAATCGTATTATAACACACGCATTTCTCAAAGTCAATAGTTACTCTCAATTTTTCACAAAGTTTTCATATTTGAAAATTACTCTCAAATCCGGCGTAATAAAAATGCCCCGAAGCGTTTCAAAAACAACGCTCCGAGACATTTATCGATCACTGTTTTCCAAAGGAGAAAAAACTTATTTTCCACTCTGTAAAATCGTCAGTTTTTGCGCAAAGTGTACGCTATAATGATATATAGAGTTATCTCTTATCTATCGGGATATATTCCCTTTCTTTCATGACAGCCTTGTACGCAGGTCTGATTATCCTCTTGCCCGTTACAAGTTCCTCAAAGCGGTGAGCGCACCAGCCTGCCATTCTCGAAACTGCGAACAGCGGAGTGAACAGGTCGCCGGGAATGTCCAGCATTCTGTAAACCAGTCCCGAATACATATCAACGTTTGCGCACATCGCCTTGATGTCGCCCTTTTTCTCAGCGAACAGCTCGGGAGTAAGGCGCTCTATTGTTTCAAGCAGTCTGAACTCCTTTTCAAATTCCGTGCCCTCAGCAAGCTTGTGAGCGTTCTCTTTAAGTATAACAGCTCTGGGGTCGGAGAGCGTGTAAACTGCGTGACCCATACCGTAAATAAGACCCGTGTGGTCGAAAGCTTCCTTGTTGAGTATCTTTCTCAGGAAGTCAGCCACTTCGCCCTCATCGTCCCAGTTGTGGACATTTTCCTTGATGCACTCGAACATCTCGCCGACTTTGATGTTTGCGCCGCCGTGTTTAGGACCTTTGAGCGCACCGATCGCCGCCGAATATGCCGAATAGGGATCAGTTCCCGAGGAAGTCAGCACACGGCAGGTGAAAGTCGAGTTGTTTCCGCCGCCATGCTCAGCGTGGAGCATAAGCATGATGTCGAGCAGTTTTGCTTCTGCATCGGTGAACTGTCTGTCGTTCCTGAGTGCCGAAAGTATCATCTCAGCAGTCGAGTGACCTTTTATGAGCGGGTGCATTATCATGCTCTCGTTGTCAAAATAGCGCTTTTTCACCTGATAAGCGGATACCATGATGTTCGGCATCTTAGAAATAATGGAGATAGCGGTCGCCATTTCAAATTCAGGACTGCGGTTCTCGGGGTCGGGATCATAGGAATAGAGCGACAGCAGCGCACGTCCCATTTTGTTCATGATATTGCGTGAGGGTGCTTTGAGTATCATATCCTCAAAGAAGTTTTCGGGAAGCTCACGGTTCTCGTCCATAAGTTCACGGAAAGTGTCAAGTTCCTCGTGATTCGGCAGGCTTCCCATGAGCAGAAGATAAACTATCTCCTCATAAGCAAAGCGGTTTTCCTTGACAGCATTCGCAACAAGATCGTTGATGTTATATCCTCTGAACACGAGCTTGCCCTGTATCGGAGATTTTTCACCCTCGTTGATAACATAGCCGTGAACGTTGCATATATTAGTAAGTCCGGCCGTAACACCTGTTCCGTCAGAGTTACGCAGACCTCTCTTAACAACATATTTTTCATAAAGTTTTGGATCGATCGCATTGTTTGCGATAAACTGTCTGTAAAGCATATCCTTTGCAGTTTCGTTAGCCATTACTTATATCATCTCACTTTCTCCGCACCTGCGGAACTGTAATATACTTTCTATTTTACACTATTTTTACCTCTTTGTCAAGTTAAAATATTAAATTATCAAAATAAAAGCGTCCAAATGTTTGAAATATCTTACAATACGATAAAACGGAGTGATGAAAATGAAAGACTATATCCGCATAATGTGCGCAGTACTGGTGATACTAATACTCATACCGCTTGTGAGCTACGCCGACAAAAGAAGCCCTGCAAAGCAGACTGCCGCCGAAAAACCAAAGACCGTGAAGATGCTCATGACAAAAACAGGCGAGATAAAAACCTTAACTCTGCACGAATACATCGTCGGGGCGGTGTTTGCGCAGATGCCTGCCGACTTCGGAACAGAAGCACTGAAAGCTCAGGCGGTTCTTGCGGCAACGTATATCAAAAGGCGTGAACTTGCGGAGCGTTCCTGCCCTTCAAAAGAACTCGGAGGTGCGCTCATAAGCGATGACAGGTCACTCTATCAGGCGTATTTTACCGAACAGCAGGCTAAAACGCTGTACGGTGATGAATATCCGAAGGCGTTAAAACGCATGAACGCCGCCGCCGACTACGCCGAAAATTATCTGCTGACTTTTGACGGCGAACCGATAGCGCCTGCGTTCCACGGCATTTCTTACGGCAGGACAGAGAGCGCTCTTGACGTGTGGGGCGAGGATATTCCCTATCTTGTGTCGGTCGAAAGCCCGTATGACGAAAAACTGGACGAATGCCGTTCGGAAGTGCGCTTTTCTGCCGACGAACTTGAAGATATTCTTGCGGAGGAGTTCGGCATTTCTATCGGCGATGAAGGCATAGAGATCACCCCGTCAGAATGCACTTCGGGAGGCACTGCTCTCAAAGTGAACGTCTGCGGAAAAGAATTTGACAGCGAAACTTTCTGTGAGAAACTGGGGCTTGCAAGCGCACATTTTGAGTGCGTATATACTGACGGCGAATATGTTTTTAATGTCTCGGGATGCGGTCACTTGGTAGGTATGAGCGAATACGGCGCAAATGAAATGGCTAAAAGCGGTTCGTCCGCAAAAGAGATACTTCTTCATTACTTCAAAGGCACTGTGCTTGAAAAGACGAAAGATTGATATTTGTCTGATAGATCAATACTCAAAAAAGGCTGAGTACCCTCTTTTCAGGAAACTCAGCCTTAGAACCTGTCTTCACAAGAAATGTGCGTGGATTTTCAGCGAGATTTAGTCGATTTCAAGGCGAAAAACCGCAGTTGTGCTGTCGCACTGCAAGGTTTTTCAACGCAGAAAGCGACTGAATATCGTTGAAAAGACACGTACAGAGTCTTGTGAAGACAGGTTCTTATGTATTTTGGTTAATTTTTGCTAATTATTCTTTGCTCTTTTTCTTAACAAAGATAATAGCAGCGAGCAGGAGTGCAGAACCTGCGTACAGACCTGTTGCAGCACCTGTCTTCGGGTTGGAAGTCTCGCCGCCTGTCTTTGCAACTGCGGTGCTTGTTACCTGTGAAGTCGAAGAAGCGGTAGAAGCAGTCGAGCTTGAGTCGGCAGCCGAAGAAGTGTCAGTCGACGAGCTTGAATCGGGTGTTGAAGTTTCGCTGTCAGGATCGGAGGTCGATGTCTCAGAACTCGAAGTCTCGGGGGTCGATGTGTCGGGAGTTGAAGTCTCAGGCTCGGAGGTATCGTCCTCAGCGGCAGCGTCCATTCTGTCCGAAATAACATCGAACAGTGCAGCCTTCATAAGCTCAGCGATCTCAACGTGACCCGAGGGCAGCGGATGAGGGTCAAGGTTCATCTCGGCTGTGATGCCCGAAATGTCAACAAAGTAAACATCCTCATATTCACCTGCGATATCTTCAAGCTGTTCGTTAAGCATAGCGATCTGAGGCTCAACATTTTCGCCGGCGAGAGTACACATGAACGGATAGCCAATGTCGTTCATAAGCTTGTTCAGCATTTCTTCAAGCTGTGCCTGCTCCTCGGGGGTAAGCTCGGAAAGATCATCGGTAAGGTCTTTAAAGCTTTCAGCGTCCTTAACAGCTCTTTCACTTCTTACAGACATTCTCTCGGGCTTGAACTTTTCGGGTTTAAGATCGTTTATATCAAAGTCCTCGGGAAGCTCAAAAGGAAGATTCTCGATAAACTCCTCGATAGCTTTCTTGAACACTTCCTGCATAGCGGTGTAGATGTCTTCAAGGTGCTGTTCGCTCAGGAAATAGGTGCTGTAAGGATTGAACATACTCAGCAGAGCGATGTCAGCTTCGCTGTTTACGCCCTTAACAGAGTCAATAACGCTTTTGACGTTAGCAGCAGAAGCCGCAACAAGTTCAGGCGCACTTTCCTTTACTTCTGTGAGGAATTCAACAGCTTCGTTTACAGTTTCCTCAGTGATGCTGTCCTTAGCATTTTCAAGGAGCATATAAGCTGCACCAACCGCCTTTGTAGCATCACCATCGAACAGTGTTAAAGTAAGAGCCACGCCCATAGCCTGCAAAATAGGATTGCTGCTGGTTGACATAGGAACGACAAGTCCCATAACAATATCATTTCCGCCAAGACAAATACTTACCATGTCAGCCTCGGGAAGATACTTCTCCGTATAATCGTGGTAAGGTAAAAGAGCATCACTTGCGCCTTTATAATAAAATGTATCAAGGATAAGTTCCGCAACCTCGCCTTTATAGCCGGCCTCAAGGATGACTTTACGAATATCCTCTGCACGGTAAGCAGTAAAAGAAAGGTTTGTAGTCTGTGCAGTGATACCCTTTGAAGCAGCGAGTTCGTCAAGATAAGTGCCGAAAACTGCAGGGTAAGCCTCCTTAACAGGATCAGCAAGAAGTTCATCGTTCAGGATAAGCGCACGCTGAACGCCATTTTCGTCTGCTTCCAAACCGTAGCCTGCGGAAATGCTGTCGCCCAGTGCAACATACTTATAGGTTTTCTTTGTTGATTCCTCAGCGCTTGCGCCCATTGCAGCATAACTGCTGAGAAGTGCAGCCGCAGAAGCAGCCGCAACTATCTTCTTCATCATAATTTTTTCCTCCATTTTATATTATAATTATATTTCGTCTTTACGTATCTTTACTCTTGTTGTCGTGCCGTCCTCGGAGTAATTGATCTTGTAAAGATATTCTGCATCACAGGGCGAATAATAGCCCTCATAATCGTGAGTAAGCAGGATATAGTCACGTTTTCCTGTGATCTCACCCGTTTCAAACTCATCGTAGAACTTGACAGAATTCAGACCATACTTCTTGCAGAAATACTCGATAAGTTCAGCCTTGGGCTGTTTGTTGTCCGTTTCAAGGATTATCTGACCTGCAACATCATAGCTGTTCTTATCGTTCTTAAAAGCACTTATCTCCCACTCGATGATAGGATCGTTTTCGTCAAGTTCATACTCGATCATGAACAGATAAACTCTTTTGCCGTTTACATCAACATACGAATCGGATGCTCTGCCTAAAATGTGGTAAGAACCGTCAGCGTGTCTTACAGCAATGTCGCCCGTAACGCCCCATTTTGTGCCGTTTTCATCGATATACCAGCGTTCGGCAGTTGCCTGCGGATTGTCAAGATAGCGGTCAGCTGCGGCAGGACTTGTTGCGTGAAGATTGCCGAGGACTTCGTTTTCTTCGATAAGGTTGCCGTCATCGTCCACAAGCTTTACATGAACGTGCGGTTCAAGAGGCAGACCCGTTTCATTGGTCTTTGTCTCCTCGTTCATGAAGTATGTAACAAGAGTAACGCCGCCTTCCTCGCTGGCACCTCCGCCAAGCGAGAAGCGAATATCACAGCCGTTAGCTTTGAGCCACTTGTCGATCTTGCGGACAGCGCTGACATTTACAGGCTCGCCGCCCGATGAGGGACGGTTCAGTTCAGCAAGAGCGGTCGGGCTAATAACGCCCTGTTTAACACCTTCGAGGTAGAAGCTTCCCGTTGCAACAACAACATTGCACCTTGTTTCCGACAAGTCTCTTGCGAATACTCTCTTGTTGTAGATAGGTCTGGGAACAAGTGTACCGCCTCTTGCAAGCGGCATGATAGCGCACACTCTTTCGCCCGTCATGTGGGTCAAAGGAATGCACTGATAATTGCGTTCGCCGACATAGTTCCGTGTATCCAGACCTGCGTGCATCTCAACATAGGCATTGAGCGAATATTCCTTATATACAACGCACTTAGGTTTGTTGGTAGTGCCGCTGGTGTAGAAATAGCTGATGTCTCTGTCGAGATCGGTAGGACCTTTCGGCAGAGGAAGATCGCTCTGTTCGCCCATTTTCCTCATCTGCTCCAGCGGAATGAACTCAACACCTTTTACCTTGTCAAGATTCATAAGGCAGTCCCTTATCTTGTCAAAGTCGAATACCTCTTTCATTTTCTCGGGCATCTCTGACGTGTCGAGGAAGATACCTTTTTTCTCTGGAGGGAGCATATCGTCAAGGCTCATGACAAGCACTTTTTTGATGTTGCTGTTTTCGAGATGATCCACAAAATACGGCAGATACGCATCAAGAGTAACGATTATCTCAGACTTCTTGTCGAGCGTGTACAGCTGAAAATCATTTTTCAGGAACAGGAAGTTCACATTGTTGCTTATAGCATTTATAAGATTGCAGGCGAACAGCAGCATAAGATTCTCAATGCTTACAGGCATACAAAGCGTTACAACATCGCCTTTCTTCACACCTGCGAGCATAAGCGCTCTTGCATAAGAATCTCTTAGTTTCGGCAGCTCACCATAAGTCACTACTGTTCCGTAATAGTCGATCGCAGGACCGTCAAGGTTATCCTGATTGAACGTCATGATATTATCAAAAATATTCATGTTGTAAATATCGACTCCGTTTATATTTCGGTCTACCTTTGCCCATTCGGGAAACTTTCTTACGATAGTAGATGTATTGATACCGGTTACTTTGCTCATTACCATCATTCCTTTCATTTACTTTCCTGATTTTATTTTCCACCTTCTAACAAAGTATACATAAAAGGTACACAGATATTATAACACAAATCAAAAATTTTGTCAAGTAAAAAACAAAAAATCGTAAAAAAGACTGCACAGTATGTTTCTATGCAGCCTTTTGTCATTCCTAAGTAATTATTTATCAGTTACTGTTCTTTTTCTTAACGAGAATAACAGCTGCAAGTAAGAGTGCCGAACCTGCATAGAGACCGGTTGCAACACCTGTGTTCGGATTCTCGCCGCCTGTTTTAGCAACAGCAGAATTTGTTACCTGAGCAGTTGAGGACGAAGAAGCCGTTGAAGAACTCGAAGCAGTTGAGCTTGAATCAGCAGTCGAGCTGCTGTCCGCTGTGGAAGAAGTGTCGTTCACGGAACTTGAATCAGTCGGCTCTGATCCACTCTCGGAAGAAGAGTCGGGAGTCGAAACATCGGGAACAGATTCTTCGGTATCTTCAACCAGCCTTGAATTTATAAGATCTGTAAGCTGTGCTTTGAGTATTTCTGCTATCTCAGCGTGACCCTCAGCATCCGGGTGCGGGTCAAAGTTCATTTCGGGAGAAACGCTTGTAATATCAACGTAAATAACGCCCTTCTCCTCAGAAACTTTTTCCAAGTTTTCGTTAAGAGTATCAAAAACAGGCTGAACTGCCCTGCCTGAAACCGCATAAGCAAAAGGATAGCCTATCTTGTCGAGCCATTCCTGAAACAGCTTTTCAAGTTCTTCTTTTGTCATCTCATCGAGTTCTTTAAGAAGTTCCTCGAAAGACTCAGCATCTTCGGGAGCTTTTATGCGCATAGCAGGAAGCTTCTCTTTCTTGAATTCATCGGGGATAACGTCATTAATATCAAAATCCTCGGGAAGTTCAAAGGGAAGATTCTCGAAAAACATTTCCAGAGCGGTCTTGAACTCCTCACGCATCATGTTAACGATGTCATTAACGTGTTCCTCGCTGAGGAAGTATGTATCATAGGGATTGAACATACCGAGAACAGCTATGTCAACATCGGGGTTTACTGCTTTAACAGCATCGACAACTCCGCCCACGTTCACTGCCGCACCGACAGCAAGTTCCAGCGCCTGCTCTGAGAAAGTAGTGAAATACTCAGCAGCTTCTGCAATAGTTTCAGCGGTGATCTTGTCCTTGTTGCTCTCGATTATGGAGTTGCCCATTGCCATACCCATTTCAACATCACCGTTTATCATGGTGAAAAGGACAGACAGACCGATAGCCATTATTACAGGATTTTCATTCTGTATCATAGGAAGAGTCATACCGAGCATAATATCATTTCCGCCAAGTTCGATAGTCACCAGATCGGCATCGGGAAGATACTCATGAAAAATATCATGATACTTTTCCAGTACTGCGACCGACTCACCGGGAGAAAGAAAATTAATGACTGCCTCACCTATCATGCTCTTATAGCCCTCGGTCATGATGACCTGCTGAACGTCAGCCGCAGTATATGCGGAAGTTGACAGGTTAACAGATCCGGAAGTATAGCCCTTTGCTTCTGCAAGTCCCTTGACATATTCGCCGAACAGTGCAGGATAAGCCTGAGTGATAGGGTTTGCCAACAGTTCATCGGTCAGTAAAATTCCACGGTCAGCAGGCGCACCCTCTTCAACGCCGTAACCTGCTGCGACGCTGTCGCCCAGTGCAACATAATTGAATTTTTTTTCGGAAGTTTCCTCAGCACTTGCACCCATTGCTGCATATGTGCTGAGAAGTGCAGCCGCAGAAGCAGCCGCCATGATCTTTTTAACCATATTTATTTCCTCCTTTTTTGTGTTTTTAGCCGCACAGTAATTTCACACTGTAAACAGAAAATACACAAATCTTACACATTCATTATAGCACGCCTGCAAATATTTGTCAACCATTAATTTCAAAAAATCGTAAAAAATATCACGGAATTCTAAATTTAAATATACTTATTTGTGAGTTCATACAAAAAGAAAAAGCCGCAGAGTTGTTTTCGGCGTAACACTGCGGCTAAAAAATGTATTTTATTTACCTGAACTGTCGGAAGAAAGTGAAGTAACAGCCGAGGGGTCAGCAGGTGTCGGCTCGGTCTTCAAGCCTTCATCGCCTGTCTCTTTTGCCTGCTGAGCGAGTGCATTTGCAAGGTCGGTGATTATCTGCAAGTCTCTGTCGAAGTTCTTCTGCATATCCTCGATATTCCCGTCAAGCGTGTTGACCGGGCGGCGCATACACAGGTGTATATCATTCGGCAGGAGCGGCGCATTAAGTTCCTCGGCAAGAAAACCGAAGTTCAGGGACAGCCCCTTATCATCAATGTAAGGATTGTCGGGTATCTTTGCGGGCAGTTCGGTCGTCATGAGCGCCTGCAAATCGGGGTCGGTGTTCGAGTCGGTCAGCACCATGATTATCCTGTCCTGCTGCAAGTTTGCGAAGAATTTCTGACTGTTTGTCTGATATATCATGTTGTATTTGTAGTCATTGAGCGGACAGATTATCACTTGTACCTTTACATTTCCGTCACCGTTTATGTCGGGGGTGTACTGCTCAATGCGCTTTTCGAGAAGTTTTGCTGACTCGTCATTTTGCAGAACGTTGTCGCAGATGAGAAGTATCTCAACATCGGGGTCGACTTTCGTGACCGTATCATAAATTATGAACCCGATGACCAGCGCAAAAAATGTGCCTAAAATTATCCACATCTTATCGTGATACCATATGTTAGAAACTTTTTCCCAGCCGTGAAGTTCACGCTTTTCGGTGTGTTCCTCTTTTATCTCCTCGTCCTCGGTGGCGATGCCTGCCTTCATTTTCATGAGGTCGAGCTTGTCCTGAGCGATGCGGCGATCTCTTGCTTCACGAGCCTGACGTTCACGCTGTCGGCGCTCCTCAGCAAGTTTCTGCTGACGTTCTTCCGCTTCGGCACGGCGCTGCTGTTCTTCCTCGGCAAGCTTTCGTTCGTATTCGTAATCATCCTCGGGGATAAAATCCTTATCTCCCCTGCCTGTCTCTATGCCTTTTCCCATACTTTTCTCCTTAAACAGAAATATTATCTATTTATTATACACGATAGATATTTCCAAATAATGAATATTAGTATGAAAATTAAGTGAAATGTACCCGTGAGATAGTGTCAGTTCATCTGTTTAAGGCTGTCTTTTTTTGCAGATAGTCTCGGCTTGAACCGATAAGCAAGGTAAGAAGCGAGCATGAACGCTCCGCCGACTATCCAGTAAACGACCGACAGCGAGTTTTCCGTGCCGTATATTTCCAACATTCCTTTGTAGATGCAGCCAACTGTGAGCGCCGCTATGCCCGAGGCTTGAAGATTTATCACCGTTCTGTCGGGAAGTCTTCGGCGGCTGACAAGAAGAACTGCAAGCGGAAACGCACCCAGCATAAGCGGAACTGTGAACGAATAGATCATGAAAACCGACCACACTTCATAGCTGAAATGCTCATACACTGCCCCGAACACCGAACAGAACGCCGAAACTGCTATGTATGCCAGCGTGTATTTTGCAAGGCGATGTTTATCCGATGTAAACAATGTCACTCACGCTCCTTTCCTTTATGCGGCTGCCGCCTGTTGTTGGGTTGTTTATGACCGTTCCGTTGAATACCATTGTGGAAGAACCGCCGCCGTCTAAGTTATAAGCGGTGCTGACACCCAGCGACTGCATGAACTCCGCAAGCTGATAGAGCGTCAAGCCTTCACTCTCGTCTGTGCGCCCGTCAGACACTACGAAAGCATAGTGCAGGTCATCATAAACGCCGATAGCCGTTCGGGGATTGCTCGCCATGGCTTTTCCAACCTCGTCAGACTCGGTGACGGAGATACTTCCCTGCTCCACAAGCGCAGGACCGAACGAAAGCACCTGCACAGCTCCCTGTTCGAGAAGTTCATGTGCGGAAACATCGTTCTCGTTCACTATCCCGAAACTGCCGTCGGAATATATCACCAAGTCCTCGGCATCACGGCTCGCAGTGTCACGGTACAGCACGCCGTTTCGGATAACATAGCCGCTCTGATGCGCTCCGTAAAAATCGCCGTTTATCGCTAGTAATGCGCCCGATTCTGCCGCAATATCGGAAGTTGCTTCGGTAACGTTTCTACCGAAGATCCCCTGTGCAAGCGCCGTTTTGAGATAGTCGGGTGAACTCAAATAAACATCTGCGGCGTAAACTGTCGTGTCATTCACACGGTATTCGTTGATCGTAACAGAAACGTTACCGTCTGAGTAGCTGTCAGCTGTGACCTGAACTTCTGCGGCGGCATCAGGGAGAGTTTCGGGTGCTTCTGTTGTGGTCTTTTTGCCTGTTGCTTCGTCAATAAGAGAACGGTGAGCAGTGGGCGGCGTTTCGTTCTGAGTTCCCTGCACGGAAGAATAAGTCCCTATTTCCGTACTATTCGTGGAATAAGTCCGAATTTCCGTATTACTTGCCGACTGCTTTACTGCGGAATATTCATGAGGTATAACGAATACATCAAGAACAGCATAAACCGTAAACGCCGTCAGCAGCGTTCCGTAGGCGGCTGCCCATGAGAATTTTTTGTTAAACATTCATAGTCATCTCCTTTTGCGGTGAAAGTTTTTTTCTGAAAATGAGCGTTTTCTGGACTGTCCAGCTGAGGACAAAAAAAGCAAGTTCCGTGACGATCTTCGCAAAATAAACATTCATGCCAAGCCCGTTCGTCAGCGCCGACAGCACCATTGTGTTGCCTGCAAGTATCACTGCCGCAAGTGCAAAATACTTGACAGCTGATGAAACAAGCGGCGTGTCGCTCCTGAAAACGAATTTTCGGTTAAGGCTGAAATTCACAATGGAACTGACAACCCTTGCGCCCACATTTGCAAGCGCAGGAATGCCTGTCAGCACCGTAAGCATAGTATACATGAGATAGTCGACTGCAAAGCCTGCAAGAGAGGACGCTGAAAATTTCAGTATCTCCTTGTAGATGCGGAAAGAGTCACGCAAAGCCGAGAAATGCGAACCCGAATTGCCGTCTATATAAATAGTATCAATGGGCACTTCGGCGACAGGCACTCCCCTTTCGGGGGCTTCGAGCAGGACGTTCATTTCGTATTCGTAGCGCTCGCCGCTTATCTCCAACATCATCGGTATGAGTGAACTGTGAAAAGCCCTCAGTCCCGTCTGAGTGTCGGAAACGTCAGTGCCTGTTGACAGTTTGTATACCATGCGTGTGAACTTGTTCCCGAAACGGCTTCTCAGCGGCACATCTTTTCCGAAACTGCGGCACCCGAGAACCAGCGAGCCTTTGTCAGCGGAGGCTTTCTCGCACACACGCACGGCATCAGAAACAGTGTGCTGACCGTCCGAATCAAGGGTCACAACAACGCATTCGCCGAAATGCCCCGAGATATAGTCAAGTCCCGTTTTAAGTGCTGCTCCTTTGCCCTTGTTTATCCAGTGGGTCAGAATAACGGCGTAGTCACGGCAGGCGGCAAAATATTCGCCGTAATGCTCGCCGCTGCCGTCATCAACAACTACGACTTCAAAGCCCGACTCGCAAAGCTCCTTTGCAAGCACCGCTAGACGTTGGTCAGGTTCAAATGAAGGTATCAAGGCTGCTTTTTTCATGGTATCGTCTCCTTAAAATGTCGAGGGGTGGAACTTGCTTCCTTGACTTTAAGGATAATACTTTAACCTTAAACGTAGTTTAATTTCATCAAATTTTCATCTATAGCAATACAAGAAAATAGCAGCATAAAGATTTCGAGAGAAAATTTCACAGTGCAAGGAAAACGACCGCAGTTGGGCTGTCGCCCTGCAAGGGAGTTTGACGCAGCAATGTGGAATTTTATCCGAAAGATTTGTGTTGGTATTTTCTTGGATTGCTATAAAACGTTTGGATATGTTTGAAATATAAATTTAACATTTTAACTACAAAACGTAAATATAACGATATTGATACGTAGAAAACAGGTTACGAAAACACGTTTAAGCGGAGAATTTCGTTTATTTATGTGAGTTTTAAGGTTAATATTGTGGATAGAGGTTAACATTTTCGTATAATCAAATTAGCCTTATATAGTAAAATTATATTACAAATTACAACAAGCATATTTATCTTTTGTACGAAACGTTGAAAATATTACGAAAACGTTTTAAAATAGTTAATATACTTGACATTATTACAGGCATTGTGATATAATATATGCAGAGAAGTATATCTAAAAACGCATAAGATATTTATTAGTCGACATGGCATGACAAAAAACAACAGAAAGAAAGACAATATTGTTTATGGAGGCGATCATTATGACAGCATCACAGGGGATCATTGATCTGAAAGGCGAATACAAAAAGAAAGCGCCCGTTCTGCTCCACGGAACATCTTCACTTTACACCGAGACTATCACAGAAAACGGATTCGGCGGTCTGCCGAAAAACAGAGACATTTGCAGGCGCATTCTTTCAGAGCTTGCAAGTGCATTCAGAAAAGCTTATCTCGATCACCAGACTGAGGACGGCGAGGTGCTGTATTCGGGTATATCATCTTACGTCCAGAACAGCTACGGCGGCATTTATGTCACCACCAATATCGTGACGGTGCTGGATCATTCCTGCGGTGTGAACTGCGGATTCGGCGAAATGCTCTATGAACTGCTCACCTACTACACTGCTTACAAATGGCTCTATGGCAAATATCCCGAACTCAGCGTACCCGGTCACAAGGAATTTCTTTCGCAGTTTATCGACATGGAGAGCAACAAAGTTATTGCGAAGAATTCCCCGACAGTCATCGTGCTGAGAGATATTCCCGTAAACACGCTCAGACATGAGGACGGACGGCTTGTTAGCTTTACCTCAAAACTAACAGGCTACATCGCTGCCGAACAGTGCAGGCGCAGCGGAACGCAGCAGCCTTATATCGACACTGCCCGCTATCCGCTCAAAGACTACCTTACAAAATGGTCTCCCAGTTCCCAGAGATATGTCGGCGTGCCGATACCTGCAAATGAACTGGAATTTGTTACAGTCGAGGACACTCTGCCGTTCTTCTATTACAGCGACACAGATGCAGAACGTGCCGAAAAGGAACGTGTTATCAAGGCTATACGTGACAAAATGGCTGACAAACTCTGCTCGATACTCCTCAGCAGAGACACCGACTTAAAGCGTTCGGTATAACGTAAAAAACAACAAAGGCGTTTTCATCGCTCATGACGAAAACGCCTTTTATACTATTAATAAAAGAATAAGGAATGATGATATGCTATACGGAGTAAGTGTTGGCTGCGGCGACCCAATGGACATGACGCTGCGAGCCGTCAGGACGATAGAAGCTTGCAAAACAGTATTTGTGCCAAAAACAGACGGCGGAAGAACTCTTGCGCTCGACATCGCTTCACAGGCGGCTGATCTGAGCGGCAAAAAAATAGTGACACTCGAAACGCCAATGACCCGTGACAAAGCCGCACTTGATGCCGCTCACGAAGCCGCCGCAGAAACTGTCTGCAAAGCATTGGAGAATGGAGATGCGGCAATGCTCTGTTTAGGTGACGTGAGCATCTACACGACTTTTGCTTATATTGCCGCCCGTGTGGAAAAACGTGGATACGGTGTGAAGTGGCTCCCGGGGGTAAGTTCTGTGACGGCGGCTGCCTGTGCTTCGGGAGTGCCGCTTGTGCTGGGTTTACAGCCGCTCCATATACTCCCCTACGGTTGCGAGGGCTTCTCGGAAAAGCTGTCGCTCAACGGCACAAAAGTCATTATGAAAAGCGGCAAAAAAGCTCCCCTGCTCATAAGCGAGCTGAGGGAGCGTGGATTGCTTAAAAAAACTATCGCCGTGGAAAATGCAGGGCTTGAAAATGAGTGCATATCTGTCGGCGAAGACATTCCCGAAAATGTCGGGTATTTCACGGTGTTTATCATTCCTGCGGAGTGATCTGACGGTGGGACTTTTCAACGCACATGACGATGTACCCTGCTTCGTAGGGGCGCACAAGTTCGGGACGTTCGTCCGCTTCTGCAAGGACATCTTTAAGAAGTGCTGACGCTCTTTCTTTCAGCCTCCCGAAACTGACTTCCCCGATACAAGGGCAGGAGGGCGACAAAGTTATCATGCGCTTGCCGTCCACACCCATGAGCGCAAATGGAAACAGACGGCACTCAAAAGGCTTTTTGCCGCCCAGCTTACAGCCGCTTGAATGGTCGAGCATCGGACAGACAAAAATTTCTTTGTCCTCGGTCGGGAGCATCATGAAAAGCCGTCTGCCGTATGGCTCGGTGAAACGCACCTCGGGAACGAGCATCGCCGACAAGACTGCAACATCGTCCGAGACTGTCGGCGTGTCGGCAAGTGTATAGCTCTCAAAAAAACAGCACTGTTTGCAGCCTGCGCAGTCTGCGGCGCTAACAAGTCCGTCTGTAATGTCCTCCATATTATCACTTCCTTGATATACACAGCATTCTTTATTTGTATTTTATCATAAATAGGAAGACTTTTGTTAAGCAAATGTAAATGCAAAATAAACATTTGTAAAAAATGTGTTTTTGAACGGCTTTTTTTGAAAATACCCCTTGCAATTTCTTTTTCGATGTGCTATAATATTAACTGTCGAGTGGAAAGCTCGATAAACAGGATCGTAAGATCGAGTTAGTCGATCCGAGATACAGGTGTGCGGGTCCTGCGCAATGAACAACTGTGAACCATGTCAGGCGGGGAACCGAGCAGCATTAAGCAGTTTGCTTCGTGTGACGCAGTTTCGCCTGCACGCCTGTATGTCGGATCGAATTTTTTTTAAAGGGTGTGAGCTATCGGTGTATCAGGCGTTATACAGAAAATGGCGTCCGAGATCGTTTGATGATGTTGTTTCTCAGCCGCACGTAACAACTGTGCTGAAAAATCAGATCGTCAACGAAAAGACTGCACACGCTTATCTTTTTACAGGTTCAAGAGGAACGGGCAAGACCACCTGCGCAAGAATTTTTGCAAAGGCGATAAACTGCCGCAACCCCAAAAACGGCGAACCGTGCCTTGAATGCGACATCTGCAAGGCTGCCGAAAACGGAACGCTGCCTGACATCATCGAGATAGACGGCGCTTCAAACTCGTCGGTCAACGATGTTCGTGAACTTCGTGAGGGCGTTATCTACACGCCTGAGATGTGCAAATACAAGGTATACATCATAGACGAGGCGCACATGATAACCGTTCAGGCGTTCAATGCGCTGCTGAAAACTATGGAAGAACCGCCTCCGCACGTCAAGTTTATCCTTGCAACAACTGAGGTTCACAAAGTTCCCGACACTATCGTTTCAAGGTGTCAGCACTTTGACTTCAACCGAATAAAGAGCGAGGACATCGTAAACAGGCTAAAATACATCGCATCTGAGGAAGGCTTCGGCATGACCGATGATGCAGCGCTCATGATAGCACGGCTGTCTGACGGAGGTATGCGTGATGCGCTGTCTCTGCTCGACCGCTGTTCTGCTTATTCTGACAACATCGACATGGGCGTGGTATCGAATGCGGCAGGCATCGCAGGACGTGAATATCTGTTCGACCTGCTCGACTGCATCGCCGCAAAGGATACAACAGGCGCTGTCAGAATGACTGACGAACTTCACGGAAAGTCTAAAGACCTGAAAGTGCTGTGCGGAGAACTTCTCTCACAGCTGAGGAATGTTATGCTCATTCGCTCGTCAGAAGGCGCAAAAGACCTTATCGTTTGTATGCCCGAAGAATACGAACGTCTGAAAACGCTCGCACAAAAGCTGTCGCTCGACAGGATATTCGAGTGCATAAGCATTTTACAGCAGACAAATGACCGCTTTGCAAGAGCTGCCGACAAGCGCATAGAATTTGAGATGTGCATGGTAAGGCTTTGCAGTTCGGGAACATCTGCAAAAACGGCATCAGCAGCAGACTCGGGCGAAATATCCGAGCTTAAAGCACAGATAGCTTCGCTTACTCAGGCACTCAGCAGCGGTGCGGTCATAACACCTGCCGCAGTCAAACCGCAAAGACCTGAGCCGCCGCCAAAACCGAAAAAGAAATTTGACCCCAACAACTTCACTCCCCTTGAGGAGTGGCAGGAGATACTTGAAATACTTGAAAAGAAAGCTCCCTCAATATGGGCGTTTCTGAAAAATTCGCTTGCCTGCATTGAGGAGAACAGCTTCTGCGTCGTGGTTGCGAGCGAATGGTATCTGAAACGTTTCAGAGAATCAAACGACAGAGCGCTTCTTAAACAGGTCGTCAAGGATTATTACGGCAAAGACTTCGAGTTCAAGCTATATACCTCCGCTGCGGTCGACATAACCGAAAAGGAGAACCCTATCAATGAACTTATCAAAAGGGCTAAGAGCATGGACGTTGAAGTTGAGATAAAATCAAAATAAGGAGTAATAAAAAATGAGAGCAAGATTACCACAGGGAATGGGCAAAGGTCCTTCCGGAAACATGAATCAGATGCTGAGACAGGCACAGGAGATGCAGGACAAGATCACTGCACTCCAGGCTGATCTTGAACAGAGAGAGTTCACCGCTTCTGTTGGCGGCGGCGCTGTTGACATCAAGATCAACGGCAAGAGAGAAGTCCTCAGCCTTAACATCAAGCCCGAGGTCGTTGACCCCGCAGATGTTGAAATGCTTCAGGATCTTATCATGAGCGCATTCAACGAGGCTGTTCACAACCTTGACGAAGTAAGCGACAAGGAAATGAGCGAACTCACAGGCGGAGTTTCTTTCCCCGGTCTGTTCTGATAAAACAACATGGATAAAAACAGCAGCGCTCTGCCGCTCGTGCTGCTTGCCGAACAGTTCGCAAGACTTCCCGGCATCGGCATAAAGTCGGCTGAAAGGCTCGCTTATCACGTTATGCAGATGAAAACGGAGGACGTGAAGGAATTCTCTGAAGCGCTCCTTAATGCCAAACGCACCGTTCACACCTGCAAGGTCTGTCAGAATCTGACAGAGAACGAGATATGCCCTATCTGCTCGGACACAAGGCGTGACCAAAGCACTATCTGTGTGGTGGAAAGCCCGAAGGACATAACGGCTTTTGAGCGCACAAGGGAGTACAAGGGCGTGTATCACGTTCTGCACGGGCTTATCTCGCCTATCGACAACATCATGCCCGACAGTCTGCGTATCAAAGAACTGCTCGCACGGCTTGACGGCAGTGTGGAGGAAGTCATTATGGCGACCAACCCGACTGTTGAAGGCGAAGCGACCGCTATGTATATCTCAAAGCTGATAAAGCCTCTGGGAGTAAAGGTAACACGGCTCGCATTCGGACTTCCCGTCGGCGGTATTCTTGAATTTGCTGACGAGATAACCCTTTACAAAGCGCTGGAGAACAGAAACGAAATATGAGGAACAGCTCGTGGGGCAAACCCTCACGGGCTGATTTCGTAGAAAGGAATTAAAATTATGAAAGCAGTGATAACCGTTATCGGCAAGGACGCTGTCGGCATTCTCGCTAAGGTCAGCACCGAATGCGCTAAGTACAACGCAAACATCACCGAAGTAACGCAGTCGGTCATCGACAATATCTTCGCTATGATAATGATGATCGACATCTCAAAGCTCAATATCGACTTTGCACAGATGGCTGAGGAACTTTCCAAAAAGGGCGAGGAAGAATGGGGCTTGAAGGTCTTTGTTATGCACGAGGACATCTTCAATTGTATGCACCACATCTGACCGCATTTTTCCAGGGAGTATGAATAATGATAAACGAATACGATATTCTTGAAACTATACGAATGATACAGGACGACTGCCTTGATATACGCACAATAACCATGGGTATATCTCTGCTGGACTGTATCGACCCCGACATCGACAAGGCGTGCAAAAAGGTCTATGACAAGATAACCCTTAAAGCAAAAGACCTTGTTAAAGTCGGTGAACAGATCGAAAAGGAATACGGCATACCGATAATCAACAAGCGCATCTCAGTAACGCCTATCGCTATCATCTCGGCGGCTTGCAAGTGCTCGCCCGTTCCGTTCGCAAAGGCTATGGACGAAGCGGCTAAGGCTGTCGGCGTGAATCTTATCGGCGGCTACACCGCACTTGTTCAGAAAGGCTTCTCCGAGGGCGATATGGAACTGATAAACTCTATCCCCGAGGCGCTCGCCTGCACCGAGAGAGTCTGCTCATCGGTAAACATCGGTTCGACCAAAGCAGGTATAAACCTTGACGCTTGCGGAGTTATGGGCAGGATAGTCAAGGAGTGTGCCGAAGCAACCGTTGACAACGCTTGTTTCGGTGCGGCAAAACTCGTGGTGTTCTGCAACTCGGTTGAGGACAACCCGTTCATGGCAGGCGCTTATCACGGTGTCGGAATGCCCGACTGCCTGATAAACGTCGGCGTTTCGGGTCCCGGCGTTGTAAGAGCGGCTATCTCGAAGTATCCCGATGCCGACATCACAAAGATCGCTGACGTTATCAAGGAGATAAGCTACAAGATAACAAGAGTTGGTCAGCTGGTGGGCATGACCGCTTCAAAGCGTCTGGGCGTGCCTTTCGGTATCGTTGACCTGTCGCTTGCTCCTACACCTGCTGTCGGCGACTCAGTGGCTCATATCCTCGAAGAAATGGGTCTTGAAGTATGCGGAACTCACGGCACGACTGCCTGCCTTGCAATGCTCAACGATGCTGTCAAAAAAGGCGGCGTTATGGCTTGCTCACGCATTGGCGGACTTTCGGGCGCATTTATCCCCGTTTCCGAGGACGCAGGAATGATCGATGCTGCGACCGCAGGAGTTCTCACTATCGAGAAGCTGGAGGCTATGACGGCTGTATGCTCGGTGGGTCTTGACATGATCGTTGTTCCCGGCGACACTGAGCCTGACACTATCTCCGCAATAATCGCTGACGAGGCGGCAATCGGCATGGTGAACACAAAGACCACCGCTGTCCGCATTATCCCCGCTATCGGCATGAAAGAGGGCGATGTTCTCGACTGGGGCGGCTTGTTCGGAAAAGGACCTGTTATGCCGCTTCACAAGGAAAGCGCTTCAAAGTTCATACACCGTGGCGGACAGATACCTGCCCCGATGCAGAGCCTGAAAAACTAAAAAATACTTACTCCCGAAGTTTTGCAAAAGACCTCGGGAGTTTTTTATAGTCGCCCTACTTGAAATCAAGTATATACAATTTAAAGAGAACTTCCTGAAAAGAGAATTTTCAACGTTTCATTTGCTATCGAATTTTGAAGTAGGGTGACTATATTGCAAAAAACCGCTCATACCCTTTTGAGGTACAAGCGGCTAAGCCTGATATACTTATCAAGAACGGAGAATTACTCCTCGGAGGTAACGCTTTCGATGTAAGCTACGATGTCGCCTACGGTCTTGATGCCCTCGACCTTCTCATCGGGGATCTCGATGTCGAACTCGTCCTCAACGGAGCTGATAAGATCTACTACATCGAGAGAATCAGCGCCGAGATCATCAATAATCGAAGCCTCTGCGGTAACGCTTTCTTCCTCAGCGTCGAGCTGGTCAACGATTATGTCACGAACCTTTTCAAATACCATCACGAAAAACCTCCTATCATTAGAAAATAAGGCTATATACACGCCGAAGCCTTGACCTCGGACGGGTAGTGCCGGCTGTTCAGCAATCTGCTGTCGTTAAAGAGCAGCACCTTCATCGAACTCACCGATTGCCCTGAATCTATTATAACGCCCTTCGAGCAATTCGTCAAGTCCTTTTTGTAAATTTCTTTGTAAACTCTCAAAAATATATTCTGAAATATACTCAGCGGTCTGTTCAGGGTCGTTGTGAGCGCCGCCCTCCGACTCCTCGATGACTTTATCGCACACTTTCAGTTCAACAAGATCATGAGCGGTGATGTGCATGATGTCAGCCGCTTCACGTTCACGGCTCGCATCTTTCCAGAGTATAGATGCAAAACCTCTCGGCGAAATGACCGAATATATCGCATTTTCAAGCATCGCAAGTTCGTCGCATACGCACATTGCAAGCGCTCCGCCCGAGCCGCCTTCGCCTAAGATTATGGATATAACAGGCGTTTTCAGCTCCATGAACTCCATGATAGAGCGTGCTATCGCTTCACCCTGTCCACGCTGTTCCGCTTCGACACCCGGATATGCGCCTGCGGTATCCACAAGGCAGATAACGGGACGGTGGAACTTCTCAGCCTGATGTGCAAGCCTGAGTGCTTTGCGGTAGCCCTCGGGGTGCGGCATTCCGAAGTTGCACTCCTGATTTTCTTCCATAGTCCTGCCTTTGACCTGAGCGATAACAGTAACAGGTATGCCCTTGAAGTAAGCAACGCCGCCGATTATCGCACCGTCATCACGGAAAAGTCTGTCGCCGTGCATCTCGAAGAAATCATCGAAAAGCATTGGGATATAGTCACGCACGGTAGGTCTGCCTTTCATGCGGATAATGTCAAGGCACTTGCTTGCGCTTATGTTCTCAGCGTTCATAGCTTGTCCCCTCCCTTGTAAGGCTTGTGCAGTTTCAGAAGATGTGCGAGCGTGCGGCGCATTTTTTTGCGCTCAACGATCATATCAACAAAGCCATTTTCCAGCATGAATTCAGCCGACTGGAAATCATCGGGCAGTTTCTGCTTGATAGTGCCTTCGATAACTCGCCTGCCTGCAAAGCCAATGAGGACTTTCGGCTCGGCGATGATTATGTCACCCAAACTTGCGAAAGATGCAGTCACGCCGCCCGTTGTTGGATCGGTCATGACGGTTATGTAAAGCAGACCTGCACTGCTGTGCCTGCCGACTGCGCCCGAGGTCTTAGCCATCTGCATGAGCGAAACGATACCCTCCTGCATTCTTGCACCGCCCGACGCTGTGAAAGCGATAACAGGAAGTCTGTTCTCGGTGGCGTACTCAAAAGCCCTCGTTATCTTCTCGCCCACAACGCTTCCCATTGAAGCCATCATGAAGTTTGAATCCATAACGATAATGACGATCTTCTCGCCTCTGATCGTTGCACAGCCTGTCAGAACTGCGTCTTTGAGTCCTGTCTTTTCCCTCAGAGCCTGCTGCTTTTCTTCGTAGTCAGGGAAACCAATAGGATTTTTCGAGACCATTTCGGCATCGAACTCCTGAAAGCTGTCCTTATCAATGGTTATATCAAGCCTTTCACGGGCTGACAGCCTTGAATGATAGCCGCACTTCGGGCAGACTTTGCCTGCTGCGTTGAAGTCCTCCATAAAGGTGTTGTTCGTACAACGAGGACATTTGAACAGAAGTCCTTTCGGAATGTCGGTCTTGCTCTTTTTGACAGGCTCGGCATCGGGGTCGCTGTTAAAACGTGTGCGAACTACGGAAAACAAGTCTTCCAGCTGCATTTTTCAGTTCCCCCTTTCAGATAAGCTTCACACGGTTAAGAAAACCGTTGTCATACTTGCCGCTCTCGAACTCCTCAGTCCTGATAAGCTTCAAGTGAAAATCTATGTTTGTCGAAACGCCGTCAACGATAAATTCGGAAAGCGCCCACTTCATCTTAGCGATAGCCTCTTCCCTGCTCTTGCCGTGAACGATGAGTTTTGCTATCATCGAATCGTAGTAAGGCGTTATCTCGTAACCCTGATAAACTGCGGAATCTATCCTTACACCCGGACCGCCCGGAATAAACAGGCAGTCGATAACGCCGGGGCTGGGCATAAAATTCATAGCAGGATTCTCAGCATTTATGCGGCACTCTATCGCATGACCGCTCACGGTCACGTCCTCCTGAGCAAAGTCAAGAGCCTCGCCTGCGGCTATCCTCAGCTGCCACTTAACGATGTCGATACCGGTTACTTCCTCGGTTATCGGGTGTTCCACCTGAATACGGGTGTTCATTTCCATAAAGTAGAAATTCTTGTCCCTGTCGACCAAAAATTCGATAGTTCCTGCATTTTTATAACCGCAAACTTTCGCAGCGGCGCAGGCAGCCTTGCCCATTTCCGCACGCATCTTCTCATCAACGATCGTTGCAGGGGCTTCTTCAAGAACTTTCTGATTGCGGCGCTGCATCGAGCAGTCACGCTCGCCCAAGCTTACAACATTTCCATGACTGTCAGCAAGGATCTGTATCTCAATGTGCTTAGGGTCAACGACCAGCTTTTCGATATACACTTCATCGTTGCCGAAACAGCTCATTGCTTCCTGCTTTGCGGCGTTTACCTGCATTTCCAGTTCGTCAGCGGTGTTGACGACACGGATACCTCTGCCGCCGCCGCCTGCCGAAGCCTTGACCATAACAGGATAACCCATTGAATCAGCAGCAGCTTTTGCTTCCTCGATGCTCTTGACTGCGCCGTCACTTCCCGGGATAACGGGCACGCCTGCGGCTTTCATAGCTTCCTTGGCGGCTGCCTTGTCGCCCAGCATCTCGATACTCGACGAATCAGGACCTATAAAGGTTATGCCGCACTTTTCGCAGGTGCGTGCAAAGCTTGCGTTTTCCGATAGAAAACCGAACCCGGGGTGGATCGCATCAGCGCCTGTTATCTCGCAGGCAGCGATTATCGCACGAACGTTCAGGTAGCTGTCAGCCGACTTTGCAGGACCTATGCAGACCGCTTCGTCTGCGATCTTAGCGTGCAGAGCGCTCCTGTCAGCTTCGGAGTAAACAGCAACGGTGTGCAGACCCAGCTCACGGCAGGCTCTTATTATGCGTACAGCTATCTCGCCACGATTGGCGATCAGAACTTTTTTCATTTAGCACAGCCTCTCTTATTTAATAGCGAATGAGATCTCAGCCGAAACAGCCTTTTTGCCCTCGACCGTTGCGATGCCCTTTCCGTAGCCGACAGGTCCTTTGACCTTTGTTATCTCGACTTCAAGGGTCAGCACATCGCCGGGGACTACCTGACGGCGGAACTTTGCGTTCTGTATGCCGCCGAAAAAGCCGATCTTGCCCTTGTTCTCAGGCATTGCGAGCAGTGCAACTGCGCCTGCCTGTGCGAGCATCTCGATCATCAGCACGCCCGGAGTAACGGGGTACTCAGGGAAGTGACCCTTGAACCAGAAGTCATCCTTCTTGATGTATTTTGTGGCAACAACACGCTTGCCGACTTCAAGCTCGTTTATCTCATCTATCAGCAGGAACGGTTCACGGTGAGGAATGACCTCCATGATCTGTTCCTTGTTCATTACTACTGCCATGTCAAAGCCCTCCTTATGAGATTATCATGACCGTCTGACCGTATTCCAGCGCATCGCCGTCATTGACAAGTATTTTTGATACTATTCCGTCATTCTCTGCGCATATCTCGTTCATGACTTTCATAGTCTCCAGAATGTAGAGAACATCGCCCTTTTTGACCTTGCTGCCGATAGTCACGAACGGCGAAGCATCGGGGCGCGGCTTGGAATAATATGTACCAACGATCGGAGCTTTGACTGCAACTCCGCTTATAGTCTCAGGCACGGGGGAATCTATGGGGTTAGTGATGCTAGGCATAGCAGCCGCAGGAGACACCGCAGGCATCTGCGGAACTGCAATGGGCGGCATACCTGCGGGAACAGGGGGCAGCGGCTTCTTGCTCTTGACAGAAACGATCTTGCCCTCATACTCTATCGAGATCTCGCCGAGATCCTTTTTGTTGAGGATATCCGCAAGCTGTTCGATAGCCTCAGTGTCGATTATTTCAAAGATCTTGCTCATTTATCGCACCTCATTAGTCGCAAACTTTCTTTATGCAGACAGCCGCATTGTGTCCGCCGAAGCCTAAGCTGTTCGAGAGAGCCGCCTTTACCTCACGGTCACGTCTGCCCTCAGTGCAGTAGTCAAGGTCGCACTCGGGGTCGGGAGTGCCGTAGCCTATCGTCTGATGAACAAAGCCCTCTTTTATCTGCAAAGCGGTGGCGATAGCTTCAACTGCGCCTGCCGCACCCAGAAGATGACCTGTCATGGACTTTGTGGAATTGATGACCGTCTTTCTTGCGGCATCTTCGCCCAGAGCTATCTTTATTGCGATAGTCTCATAAGCGTCATTTAAGTGTGTAGACGTTCCGTGTGCGTTGATGTACTCGACTTCCTCGGGAGCAAGTCCTGCTTCTGTGTAAGCCTGCTTCATCGCAGCGGCAGCAGCTTCACCTGTGGGAGAAGGGCTTGTCATGTGGAAAGCATCGCAGGAAGCGCCGTAGCCTGCTATCTCTGCGTATATCTTTGCACCTCTTGCCTTTGCGTGTTCATATTCTTCAAGAATAAGGATACCGCAGCCCTCGCCGAGAACAAATCCCGAACGCTCTTTGTCGAAAGGACGTGATGCCTTTGCAGGGTCTGCTTCACGGGTGAGCGCTTTCATATTGTTGAATCCTGCAAGCGCAAAACGTGAGATGCAAGCCTCAGAACCGCCCGCTATCGCAACATCAAGATAACCGTCCTTGATCTTTCTGAAAGCCTCGCCGATTGCGTGAGTACCCGATGCACAAGCCGTAACGGTTGCGAAGTTGTCGCCCTTGAAGCCTGTTTTCATCGAAACAGTTCCTGCCGCCATGTTAGCTATCATCATTGGGATAAAGAACACACTCACCTTGTCTTTCTTTTCGAGGAAGTGTGAATGTTCCTGCTCGGTAAGATTAAGACCGCCAACGCCTACGCCGATTATAACACCAGCTCTGTAAGGGTCAACGTCCTTGAAGTCGCTTCCTGCATCGTCCATAGCTTCTTTTGTTGCAACGACTGCGAACTGTGTGAAGCGGTCAAGCCTGCGGCATTCTTTCTTTTCTATAACATCAGTCGGGTCAAAATCCTTTACCTGACCTGCGACTTTCACTTCAAAATCAGAAGCGTCAAAGCGGTCGATCTCGGAGATACCGAGCCTGCCCTCTTTAAGACCCTCGAGAAACTCGGGTACGTTTTTGGCTATCGGGTTCACCGTGCCCATTCCTGTAATTACTACTCTTCTCATTAGAATATCCTTTCATTTCCCTCTGAATATCAAAGCATTTGACTTACATCGAAAGTCCGCCCGATATTTCAATGACCTGACCTGTAACATAACTTGCGTCCTTTGAAGCAAGGAAGCTTACAACGCCTGAGATCTCCTCAACAGTGCCATAACGGCGCATAGCTATCATCTGGAGTATCTTTTCTTTCTGAGCGTCGGTGAGTTTGTCGGTCATGGGGGTCTTTATGAATCCGGGAGCAACAGCGTTGCAGGTTATACCTCTTGAACCCAGCTCCTTGGCAACAGTCTTTGTCATGCCGATTATCGCAGCTTTTGAAGCGGAGTAGTTGAACTGTCCGGGGTTGCCGTGCAGACCGGCAACGCTGGACAGATTGATTATCCTGCCCGAACGCTGTTTCATCATGACAGAACCAACGTGCTTTGTCATATTGAAAACGCTCTTCTGGTTGACAGCGATGACCATATCGAAGTTCTCCTCGCTCATGCGTGCCAGCAGACCGTCACGGGTGATACCTGCGTTGTTCACAAGAACGTCGATAGTGCCGAATTTAGCCTTGATGTCCTTGACCATTTGTTCAGTCTGAGCGTAGTCGGAAACGTCTGCGATGAACTTTTCGCACATAACGCCCTCAGCTGTTATCTGCTCCATTATGTCGTTATTCTCGAACATAGCCTCGCTGATGTCATTGAGTGCGATGTCATAGCCGTCCTTTGCAAGTCTCAGTGCGATAGATGCACCGATGCCCCTTGCAGAGCCTGTAATTACTGCTGTTGCCATGTGTCTACCTCCATATAGATAAGTCTTTATTTACTAAGCAGGCTCTCAGCCTGTGAGAACATTTCCTCGATTATATCCTTGCAGGGCTTGACTTCGTTTATCATACCTGCGATAGCACCGCAGAGGAACGAACCCTCTTCAAGGTTGCCGTCCTGAACGGCTTTTCTGAGCGAACCCAGAGTCAGCTGCTCAAACTCATCGGGAGTTATGCTGCCGTTGGATTCACCGCTTGCGAGCTTTTTCGAGAACTTTGTGCGCACGTTTCTGCACGGGTGTCCCGTGTATCTTCCCGTAACGATAGAGTCGGTGTCCTTTGCCTTAATGACAAGTTCCTTGTAAGTTGGGTGGATAACGCACTCCTCGCTTGCCAGAAACCTTGTGCCGACCTGAACGCCCTCAGCGCCCAGCATGAACGATGCAGCTATACCTCTGCCGTCAGCGATGCCGCCTGCCGCAAGAACGGGTATCTCCAAAGCATCGACCACCTGCGGAACAAGACACATAGTCGTGTTCTCGCCGATGTGACCGCCCGACTCAGTACCCTCTGCGATAACTGCATCTGCACCGCTGCGCTCCATGCGCTTTGCAAGTGCAACGCTTGGAACAACGGGCACGACCTTAACGCCCGCCTCTTTCCACGCCGCCATGAATTTGCCCGGGTTGCCTGCACCTGTTGTTACAACTGCAACGCCCTCGTCGATAACGAGCTGTGCCAAGTCCTCGGCGTTGGGTGACATAAGCATGATGTTCACGCCGAAAGGCTTGTCGGTCATGGACTTTGCGGCTCTTATCTGCTCTCTTAAATAGTCGATAGGAGCGCTGCCGCCTGCAATTATACCGAGACCGCCTGCGTTTGATACAGCAGCCGCAAGCTTTGACTCAGCTATCCAAGCCATGCCGCCCTGAAAGATCGGGTACTTGATGCCCAGCAGGTCAGTTATCCTTGTTTTTGTTGTGGTCATTTGTGATCTCTCCTTACTTTGGAAGAATATTTATTTTCAAAAGAATAGGCATATCTGTCAAGAAAATGTGTGCCGTTTCTGAGCGCCGCATATTCTTTGGCGCAGACCTCAACGCACTCATCAGTCATTTTCATGTAAAGTTCTTCTGTAAAATGTATAAGTTCACACTCGTAATGCTCGGTAAAGTCCTCGGACATCTGTTCAAGAAACTCTTGCAGTTCAAAGGGATAAATGCTGTTTATCGGTTCGTCCGAAAACTCCTGCGGAACTGACAAGTTATCTTCAAGTCCAAATTTACGTACAAGTATCCTGTTGAACGTGTGATAGTCCCGATAAAGTTCTTCAAGCAATTCGGGTTCTCCACGCCTGCCGATAAGTCCCAGATACTTCTTATCATAAAGATATGTGCGGAAAATATTATCTTCTATCAAATGAAAATAATATCCCAGATAAAGCGCATCTGTCATGACAAGCTGTGAGAACTTTTCATAGAATGCAAAAGCGTCATAATGCTTGAACTTGCCGTTATCGAACAGTTCGGCAAAATGAGAATCGGCTCTCATGTTTTTATTCAAAAGCACCGCATCGGGAAGAATTATCCCGATCTCAAAGCGCTCTTTGTCGGCTATGTCAAGCCTTTGTTCAAGCGGTTTTGCCGTTGCAAGATGTGTGAGCCGTGAAGCCATTGCAGCTTAGTACTCAACTATGCACGCACCGTAGGTCAGACCGCCGCCAAAACCTACGAAGCAAACTTTGTCGCCACGTTTGATACGTCCCGACTTCACGCCGTCAACGAACGCATTCGGGATAGAAGCCGAGGAAGTGTTGCCGTAATCGGCGATGTTCAGCACCATTTTGTCCATTGAAACGTGAAGCTTTTTGGCAGCCGTTTCGATAATGCGCACGTTTGCCTGATGAGGGATTATCGCATCAAGCTCATCGGGAGTGATGCCTGCCTTTTCGCAAGCCTTTGAAACGGCAGTCGGCAGAGCATTTGTCGCAAACTTATATACTTCCTTGCCGTCCTGCAAGAGATAATGCTTGTGAGGTTCGGGCATATCCATGTCAAACTCTTTCTCGGTCTGTCTGAACGGATTTATGGTCAGCAGCGCACGTGACGCAAGATAGGGCGCACCGCTTCCGTCTGCCGCAAGAAAGCTTGAAAACAGCGTATCATCAGCTTTTTCAAGAATAACTGCCGCTGCCGCATCGCCGAAAAGAATGCAGGTCGAACGGTCTTCGTAGTCCACAAATTTTGACAGTTCTTCGGCAGCCACCACGAGGACATACTTGATGTCACCGCAGGCGAGGTAACGTCTTGCCATATCAACTGCGTAAACAAATCCCGAGCAGGCGCAGTTGATGTCGATCGCAGGGCAGCCCGAAACTCCAAGTTCACGCTGGATAAGGCAGGCAGTCGAGGGGGTGAAGTAATCGGGAGTGCAGGTAGTTGCAAGTATCAGTCCGATCTCATCAGCCGAAATGCCTGCGTCCTCGACAGCCGCCTTTGCAGCCATTGCGCCGAGGTAATATGTAGGCTCGCCGTCAGAGATGTGACGTGTTTTGATGCCTGTGCGCTGAGTTATCCATTCATCGTTGGTGTCAACGATCTTTGCATAATCCTCATTTGTTGCGACAAGCTCGGGAACAAAGCGTCCTGCGCCCTTTATCCTTACACCTGTGGTCTTTAACATATTATCTGTCCTTTCATACGCTGAAAAATTTTTATGTAAGCATATTGAAATAATCACGGGTTTGTGCTATAATTATTAAGTAAGCAAAGCTCACCCGTACCTTTATATTATAAACCCTCTTTATTGCAAAATATGAAGAATTAAGTTTCTTATTTATGAACTGAGGGCAATTTATAGTTTTTGTCCAAAAATATACGTGTAAAGTGAGACAGTTTACAATAATCACATAATTAACAGTGTTAGCAAAACACAAAACAAAAGGAGTAAAAGTATGTCAAAAACAGCATTTCTATTTTCGGGACAGGGTTCACAGTATGCAGGCATGGCTCGTGAACTTTACGACAGCTTCGACAGCGCAAAAAAGGTCTTTGAGACAGCTGACAAGGCGCTGGGCTATAAGCTTGAAGATATAGTCTTTGCCGATGACCCCACCGAACTCAACAAGACGGTACATTCCCAGCCTGCGATAATGGCTTGTTCGCTGTGTGCCTTTGAAGCTCTTAAAGAAAAGGGCGTTCGGTTTGACGGCGTTGCAGGTCATTCGCTCGGCGAATATGCGGCAATGGCGGCATCCGGTATGCTTTCCTACGAGGACGCTTTCAGGCTGATAAAGATACGTGCTGAGGCTATGCAGAAAGCAGCTGAAACTTCAAGCGGCGTTATGTATGCGATCATCGGACCCGAGCCTGCCGAGATAGAAGCGGCTTGCACACAGACCGAGGGCTATGTCGTTCCCGTCAACTACAATTCCCCTGTCCAGACGGTCATCGCAGGCGAAGAAAAAGCCGCAGAATCCGCCGCAGAACTTATCAAGTCGACAAGCAAGGCAAAACGTGTAAAAGCTGTTAAGCTCAATGTTGCTTCGGCGTTCCACAGCGAGATAATGCGCCCTGCCGCCGAGGAATTCCTCGCAGAGACTGAGGGCTTCACATTTACACAGCCTTCTGTCAGCTTTTTCTCCAACGTCACGGGTGGCGAACTGACCGATTTTTCGGACATGAGAAATATGCTTGCAAAGCACATCGTTTCGCCTGTTAAGTTCACTTCCGAACTTGCCGAGATGCAGACTCAGGGCTATGACAAGTTCATCGAGTGCGGACCCGGAAAGGTGCTGACAGGACTTGTTAAAAAGACCCTTGACGGTGTGACTGCGCTCAACGTTGAGAATCTTGAAACACTGGAAAAGGCAACGGAGGAATAACATTTGAACAAAGTTTTTTTCGATGAACTGAGCAACATGAACCTTACTGACCTTGAGCTTATCTACCGAGATCAGAGAGAACTTTACTCGGATGAAGATTTTGATCTGATCGACGATATATATCACAGAAGAAAAGACGCTGAGACAACGGAGTACAGCAATTGGCAGTTCTCGCTGTCCGTGTTCTGCGTGATGGCTCTGCTTTCGCCTGCTGCGGGCGTGGCAGCAGGTATCATGATGCTGATAAGAGGAAAAAGACACGAGAAATGGAAAGAAGCAGCCAGACGGACTTTGGCAGCTGCTTTCATCTCGCTCATTATTCTTATATTCCTCAGAACAGGAGGATTCAGGATAGGAATGTTTTAAACGGAGGAAACAAACATGAAACGTCAGGATTACATATCATGGGACGAATACTTTATGGGTATCGCCCTGCTTTCCGCTCAGAGGAGCAAGGATTCCAACACGCAGGTGGGGGCTTGCATAGTCTCGCAGGACAACAAGATACTTTCGGTGGGCTATAACGGTATGCCGACAGGCTGCGATGACGACAAGATGCCGTGGGGACGTGAGGGCAGCAAGCTTGAAACGAAATATCCGTTCGTCTGCCACGCCGAACTAAACGCAATTCTGAACCGTGAAGGCTCGCTCAAAGGCGGCAGGCTGTACGTCACGCTTTTCCCCTGCAACGAATGCGCAAAAGCCATTATCCAGAGCGGCATCAAAGAGATAGTTTATATGTCCGACAAGTATGCCGATTCGGAAGAAACAGTCGCATCAAAGCTTATGCTCGATATGGTCGGCGTGAAATGCCGTCAGTATGAGAGCGCAGGCAGAGACATTATGCTTGAACTTTGATATAACACAAACAAAAAGACCGCCTGCGGCAGATGCTGCGGACGGTCTTATTTACATATTAGCGATTATCGACTTTGTCAAGGCGATCAAGCCATGCCTGCGGTGATGATAGCCATTTTATAAACTTCATCAGCGTTGCAGCCACGGGACAGGTCGTTGATAGGAGCGTTCAGACCCTGAAGGATAGGACCGTAAGCCTCATATCCGCCAAGACGCTGAGCGATCTTATAACCGATGTTGCCTGCTTCGATGAGCGGGAAAATGAATGTGTTAGCCTGACCTGCTACCTTGGAATCGGGGCACTTGGTCTTTGCAACTTCTGCGGAAACAGCAGCGTCAAACTGGAATTCGCCGTCGATCGTCAGTTCGGGGTCGATCTTTCTTGCTTCGATAACTGCATCGTGGCTCAGCTGAACAGTGCCGCCCTTGCCCGAGCCGTAAGTGGAGAAGCTGAGAACAGCTACCTTCGGGTCGATGCCGAAGAAATCAGCAGTTCTTGCAGTCTCAACAGCAACTTCTGCAAGCTGCTGTGCTGCGGAAAGAACAACATTGCCGTCCTTGTCCAGTCTGTCGGTATAGCCTAAGTTGATAGCGCAGTCGCCCATAGCGATCTTTTCCTCAGCGCCGTCTTTCTCTCTGAACAGGATGAAAGAGGAACTTACGAGGTTAGAGCCTTTCTTGGTCTTGATGATTTGAAGAGCGGGACGAACGGTGTCAGCGGTGGAATATGTAGCGCCGCCCAGCAGAGCGTCAGCCTTGCCTGCCTTAACGAGCATCGTGCCGAAGTAGTTGGACTTTTTGAGAGCATTGCGGCACTCTTCTTCGGTCATCTTGCCCTTTCTGAGTTCAACCATCTGAGCCACAAGAGCGTCCATTTCGGGATAGGTCAGAGGGTCAAGGATAGTTGCCTTTGATACGTCAAAACCGCCCTTGTCAGCAGCAGCCTTAACTTCGTCAACGTTGCCGCAGAGAACAACGCCCATGAGTTCTTCTTTCAGAAGTCTGTCGGCAGCGGAAAGTATCCTCTCGTCAGTGCCCTCGGTGAAAACGATAGTTTTTCTGCTTGCTTTAAGGTTAGCGAGCAGTTTGTCAAACATTGCCATTTTGATTACCTCCAATAATGATCTTCAAAATATATTATATCACCTTTTTATGATGATTTCAAGTACCCAAAAAAGTTTTTGTACGTTTTTTACATAAAAAATCCCGTCAGGTGTCTAACGGGATATTTTTATCATATCTAAACCGTTCTGACGATCATCAGCCGTGACTGTTGTCATCGAACCAACCGTCATCTGATGACGATGAACTTGCATAGCTGTTATCATCGATCCAGCCAGAACTGTCTGTGATAATATCAAAAGACTCAAAAGTGATAATTTTCATGTCAAGTTTTTCATAAGTTTCTTTCATAGTCTGTGACCCCCTTGAAGAAATATCATCTTATATAAACAAATTATAACATATAAATTGCGGAATGTCAAGGCTTTTTGCAAAACTTTTTGTCCCCAAAAAGATATTATTCACCATTGGTTAGATCTTTGAATTCTTCTTCGGTGATTATCGCAACGCCCAGAGACTGAGCTTTTTTGTTCTTGCTCGAAGCAGATGCCGAATCGTTGTTGATAAGATAGTCGGTCTTGCCCGAAACTGCGGAAGCCACCTTACCGCCCTTTGATTCGATAAATTCTTTCAGTTCGGTGCGGTTCTTCCAGATGTGGACTGCGCCTGTTATAACGAAAGTCTTGCCCGAAATGCCCGATGTTTCTTCCCTCGCCTCGGGAGCTTTTATGCGCAGTTCCGAGAGAAGATCGTGGAGTTCAGACAAGTTCTTTTCTTTTGCAAAATAGCTGACGTAATCGTTCGCCAATACCTCGCCGATACCGTCTATCTGTATCAGCTGATCGGCGGTGAGTTTTTCAAGCTGTTCGGGGTCGGGATATTTCTCGCAGATGAGCCTTGAAGCCGCTCTGCCGATGTTCGGGATACCCAGCGAATACAGCACTCTGTAAGCCTCGGTGTCACGGGAAGCCTCGACAGCCTCGATGATCTGATCGTAAGAGCGCTGACCGAAGCCCTCTAATGTAACTATCCTGTCACGGTGTTCGCTCAGCTTGTAGAAGTCCGCAGGCTCACGCAGAAAACCGTTCTCGACAAACGTCTTAATGGTAGATTCTGCCATGCCAACAATGTTCATGGCATCTCGCTGAACAAAATGCTCAAAACGTCCGAGGTGCTTTGCAGCGCAGTCATGGTCGGGACAAACAAGCGTTTCAACGCCGTCATCAGAAGTCATGATCTGTGTTTCCGCACCGCAGGCAGGACAGTTTTTAATGATAGCAGGAGTTACAGCATCGGTGTCATGTTTGGTCTTATTCTCACCGACAACCGGGATTATCATGTTAGCTTTGTAAACAGAGATAGTGTCGCCGACTGCAAGGTTCAGCTTTTTCATTATGCTGATATTGTGGAGCGAGGCTCTTGAAACGGAAGTACCCTCCAGTTCGACCGTATCAAAAACGGCAATAGGGTTCAGAAGACCTGTTCTGCTGGGCGACCATATTATCTCACGCAGAGTTGTGTCGGCAGTTTCATCCGCCCACTTGAACGCCATGCCGTTTCTAGGGTGGTGTATCGTTTCGCCGAGACTTTTGCCGTAGCTTACGCAGTCATAGGTAAGCACCAGTCCGTCAGAGGGCAGGTCGTTGTCTGCGACTTTGCGCTCAAATTCCTCTATTGCAGGGATAAGCGTTTCGCTGTCGACAAGCTGTCCCGAAACACGCTGAAAACCGAGCGTTCCGAGCCAGTCGAGCTGTTCCGAAACGGAGTCGCACTCAAAGCCCTCAGCTTCTGTCAGAGTGAACGCATAGAAATTCACGCACCTGTCGGCAACCACTTTCGGGTCAAGACTGCGGAGCGTTCCCGATGCAAGATTTCGAGGGTTTTTGTACGGTTCAGTACCCTCGGGCAGATCTTCGTTGACACGCTCAAAATCCGAATAACCGATGAGCGCTTCGCCCCTGAGAGCAAGCTTGCCTTTGAACGGTATCTGATGTGGTATGCCGCCTATGTGACGTGCGTTGGAAGTCATATCCTCGCCAACTTCGCCGTTTCCACGGGAGACAGCCTGTACCAATCTGCCCTCATTATAATAAAGACATACTGTCAATCCGTCAAGTTTCCAGCTTAGAAAACCCTTATGTTCGCCCAGCCATTCACGAAGTTCCTCACGGCTCTTGGTCTTGTCAAGCGAAAGCATACGCTTAGGGTGCTTGACTTTCGGCAGATAAGACGTTACTTCAAAGCCGACATTCTGAGTTCGGCTTCCGCTCAGGACAACGCCCGTTTCCTTTTCGAGCGCTTCAAGTTCGTTGTAAAGCTTATCGTATTCGGCATCGGACATAACAGTGTTTCCTGTGTTATAGTAAGCATCTGCCGCCTTTGCAAGAATACTGTTGAGTTCTTTCATTCGTTCGATTTTTTCATTTGTAGTCATAATATTTCTCCTGTAAAAATGATCGTTATCTGTTTATGAAATGATCTTCTCAGCCCATATCATGCTGTACCACCTGCCGAACTTGAAGCCGCATTTTTTGAAAAGCCCGACAATTTCAAAGCCCATATGTTCATGAAAATGCTGACTGTCAAAAGTGATATATTCATCAGCTTTGCCGTCAGCAGGCACGCCTATACAGGCATAAAGATTCGTTATCCCCATTTCTTTAAGACGCTTTTCAAGTTCGGTATAAAGCAGTCTGCCAACACCGTTCCTGCGCTCGGACTTGTCCAGATAAATGGTCAGCTCAGCCGAAAATCTGTAAGCTTCACGCCCGACAAAAGCGTGCGCATAAGCATAGCCGACTGTTTTTCCGTCACGGACTGCCGCAAGATACGGATATTTCTGCGTAATACGGCGGATACGTTCGGCAAATTCTTCAACTGTCGGCGTTTCATACTCAAAACTGACGGCGGTATGTTCGACATAATAGCGGTAAATTTCAAGAAGTTCGGGTGCGTCCTCCGCAGTGACCTCTTTTATAATAGTATTGCTCAAAGATCATCACTCTTTTCATTGTTGCTTTATCTATAATAACATTTAAATACAAGATTGTCAAGCGGTCATATTTTCGGCATATAACGCATATCATCAAGCGAGGTGATAGTATGCAGTGTACTCTGACGGACCTTAGAAACAAAGAAGTTATCGACATGAAGACAGGGCTGAGACTGGGGTTTGTTGATGATATTGAGTTCGATACCGAATCGGGACAGGTGACTTCTCTTGTTATCTTCGGCAGACCGAGAGCATTCGGGATAATGGGCAGAGAGGGCGACATCGTGATAAAATGCAGTGAGATAACCCTTATCGGTGAGGACACGGTGCTTGTCAGACAGGAAAAAGAGTCGGTATCAACAAAATCAAGAACTTTTACAGTTGAAAATTTGTTGAAATAGACGTGCAAAAAATACTTGCATTTTTTTGTGAAATATGATATAATATTAAAGCAATTCGCATGGACGGGGTAAGCTGTGGTTCCCTGCGGTGAAAAACGCAAGGTTAGAGGCTATTAAGCCGACCTGTCCAGAGGATAGACAAAATGCCGAAAGGCAAAAAAACCAACAGGAGGTTACTACAATGGCAGTAGTATCAATGAAGCAGCTTCTTGAAGCAGGCGTTCACTTCGGACACCAGACAAGAAGATGGAACCCGAAAATGGCACCGTACATTTTCACAGAAAGAAACGGAATCCACATCATCGACCTTCAGAAGACCGTTAAGAAGCTTGAGGAGGCTTACAACTTTGTTCGTGAGCTTTCCGCTGACGGCAAGGAAGTTCTGTTCGTGGGTACTAAGAAGCAGGCTGGCGATTCCATTAAGGAAGAAGCTACCAGAGCAGGCGCTCACTACGTAAACGCAAGATGGCTGGGCGGCATGATGACAAACTTCAAGACTATCAAGAGCCGTATCAGAAGACTGGAACAGCTCCACACCATGGAGGAGAACGGCACATTCAACCTGCTCCCCAAGAAAGAAGTTGTTAAGCTCACTCTCGAGATCGAAAAGCTCGAAAAGTTCATGGGCGGTATCAAAAACATGAACACTCTCCCCGGCGCACTCTTCGTAGTTGACCCCCGCAAGGAGAAGATCGCTGTAAGCGAAGCTAAGAAGCTGGGTATCCCCGTAGTTGCTATCGTTGACACCAACTGCGATCCCGATGACGTTGATTACGTAATCCCCGGCAACGATGACGCTATCCGTGCTGTAAGACTTATCGCAGGCTGCATGGCTGATGCTATCATCGAGGGCAGACAGGGCGCAGATGCTGAGGTCGAGGCTGAAACTGAGGAAGCTGAAGCTGAATAAGAACTGAAAATACAGATCGGGAGGGAGCATTTTGGAGATCAGATTGCCTCAGAGAGATGAAAAAATCGAAAAGGAAGATATATCTGAATTTCTGAGTTCCTATCCCAAACTGTATATTATATGTGATATGGGTCTGCCCGGGAATATCCCTGCTCTTGACAGCGAGGGCAGAGCCGTTATTTTCACAGAAAGTGCTGATGCGCAGGAATACGTAAAGCACATAAAAGACGGGTCTGCAATTCTGACTTACCCGTATGCGATAACTAAGTCCGCTCTTGAATGGAGAAGGCTCGGTATCGAAAGATTTTTACTGTTTACCGCAAAAGACCGATCTGAGGAACACACCCGTGCAGAACTGCTCGGACATCGTGACAAGGAATATCTAAATGCGAAGTATCATTTTCTCCGCATAAGGCTCAGACAGGCAAGAAAATACGCAGCTGCCGCAAAAGCCAGAAGCAAGTATGCAGCTGACGGAATAGATCTTGACGAACGTGTTCGCTTGCTTGAATATGAACTTCATTCCTTTATGAGCCACGAAATGCTCCTGCTCATGCCTGTGACTTTTCCCGATACGGACATCGACGGTGACACGCTCATCGTTTCGTGGGACGCTTCGGGAATACTCAAAAAGAACGGCATTTACACAGACGCAGGTCTGAACATCTACGGCGGTCACAAGCTGCATGAAACTTCTGCACAGCTGCCTGAAAAATTCAATGTCTCCTGCCTTATCGACAAAGAAAAGGTGCATTATCTGATCTTCTTTACTGACAGGAAACACATGGAGGAATTTTTTCAGGGTAATAAGCTGGTAACAAGACTTGTCAGCTTTAATGATCTGGTCGCACATATGGAATTTATCTCTGAGAATGAGAAAAATGAATCGTGGCGTGTACTCATCGACCCGAACAATATGGAGTATTCGCTGTCGCTTGAAGCGGCTGAGAATATCGGCAAGGTCGGACATGACACGAATGTGCCTAAGATGATACAAAATGTGGGCGGTAAACATACACGCATAAATATAACAGGAGGAAAAAACAATGGCTGTAACAGTTAAGGATATAAAAGAACTCATGAGCATTACCGGCGTTGGCATGATGGACTGCAAGAGAGCACTCGTTGAGACTGACGGCGATCAGGAAAAGGCTATCGAGATCCTTCGTGAAAAGGGACTTGCTACTCAGGCTAAGAAGAGCGGCAGAGCTGCTGCTGAGGGCGCAGTTGCCGCAGTAGTTAAGGGCAATGTAGGTGTTCTCGTTGAGGTAAACTCCGAGACAGACTTCGCTGCCAACACTGACGATTTCAAGGCTTTCGTTGCTAAGGTAGCTGACACTATCATTGAGAAGAACCCTGCTGACGTTGAGGCTCTGAAGGCTGAGACTATCAGCGGCGGCGACAAGACCGTTGCTGACACTCTGACTGAGCTTGCAGGCATGAAGATCAGAGAGAACATCGTTATCCGCAGATTCGTAAGACTTGAAGGCAAGCTTGCTTCTTACGTTCACAATGGCGGCAGCATCGGCGTTCTCGTTAAGCTTGACACTGATCTTGATGCTGACAAGGTTGCTTACATTGGTAAGGACGTTGCTATGCAGTCTGCTGCTCTTAATCCTGCTTACCTCGACAGAACTCAGGTTCCTTCTGAGGTAATTGAAAAGGAAAAGGAGATCATGCTCACTCAGATGGCTGAGGATCCTAAGATGGCTAACAAGCCCGAGCAGGTAAAGGTAAAGATCGTTGAGGGCAAGGTTGGCAAGTACTACACTGAGAACTGCCTCCTCGAACAGGCTTTCGTTAAGGATGACAAAGTAAGCGTTCAGGGCTACGTTGACGCTGAGGCTAAGAAGCTTGGCGGCAGCATCGTTGTAGCTGACGTTGTTCGTTTTGAGCGTGGCGACGGCATCGAGAAGAAGGAAGAAAACTTCGCTGATGAGATCGCTAACATGGTAAAGGGCTAAGCCTTTAAACCTAAGTAAACACAAGTGACCCGAAGTGTCTGACACGGCGCTTCGGGTCTTTTTTATTCGGTAGGATATACAGGAGAATCAAGACGTTTCTCGAATTCTTCAACAGGAAGCGGCTTGTCGAACAGATAACCCTGTGCAAGCGAACAGTAGTTTTCACGAAGAACTCTCAGCTGAGTCAGGGTTTCAACGCCCTCGGCTACGCATTCAAGCCCCAGTTCCCTTGCCATTGCAACAACGTGCCTGAACATGACACTGCGTGTGCTGTTCGTTTCGTCATTTTCAAGAGGAAGAAAACTGCGGTCGACTTTCAGAACGTCCCACGGCATCGCACGGATCAGATTCAGCGAAGAATACCCGATACCGAAATCGTCTACGGAAGTATAAATGCCTGAATTCTGCAAGCCGCTTACAACACGTTTCAGGTCGTTGAACTCAACGTCGGTGGTAGTCTCGGTCAGTTCTATCTCAATGTACTTGTGAGCGATACCCGATTTGTCGATGATCTCGTTTATCGTTCTCACAAGGTCGGCGTTCATCATGTGCTTGCGTGACAGGTTGACGGAAATGCGCACCACTTCCCTGCCCTGTTCAAGCCAGCGGCGAATATCCTGACAGACGTGTTCCAGCATATACAGGTCAAGGCGGCAGATGTCGTTCGTTTCTTCCAGCATAGGGATAAAATCGCAGGGCGGCACGATCTTTCCATTCCTGAACCAGCGGCAAAGTGCCTCTGCTCCGCACAGCTCGCCTGTTGCGGTGTTGACTTTCGGCTGGTAAAAGACCTTGAATTCCTCATTCCTTAGCGCATTCGGGAAAAGCTGCTGAACACGCATACTTTTTTCCTTGCCTACTAATATCGAGTCATCATAGAACACGATATGTTCCTTGCCGCCGCTCTGAGCGATCATGGAACTGCTGATTATCTTTTCCATGACCGAGCCTTCATCGACAATGCAATAATTATCAGGCACGATAAACACGCCTGCCGAACTGCTGATGTTCACTTTACTGCCGCTGTCATTATATTCAACTGCCGCTTCGTTCAGGAATGACAGCACATCTTCAAGATACTTGCGCTCAAAGACTGCCACAAAATTATCTCCGCCGAGCCTGAAACTTCGCCCGAGTTCACCGATAATTGATGTCAGCTTCTCAAAATGTGACTTCATCGCTCTGTCGCCTGCAAGTCTGCCTACTTCCTGATTGACAAGTGAGAAATGCCGCAAGTTATAATGCACCGCAACTCGTCCGTCAAGACCGCCGATGCCTGTATGCTTTTCGATATAATTCCTCAGACTGCGCAGGTTCGGATAGCCAAAATCATCGTACAGCGCAAGCATTTCAACGGTGTCACGCATTCGGTTGCGGCTTATGTAGCTGATAGTCGTGCGCATAACAAGGTCGATGCGTGAAAGTTCCTCATCAGTGAGCGGCGGCGTATCGGGATTTTTGTAAACATCCATAGTAACGATCGTCATGATACTCGAAACAATACGCATATGCCTTACAAGTTCGCCCTCAATGCCAAGGTCGAAACAGCTCAGTACTTCACCACGGTCAAGATGCTCATCGGTCGAGTTGAGATAGACCCTTGTGACACCCTTGCTCAGTCTGAGCAAAGTTGAAATATCTATCAGGAGCTGTTCTATCTTCGGGATACTGTGTCTGGCAGGGTCAGTCATTTCAGTTATCAAAGCTTCAAACAGTTCATGAAACTTGTCATTATTTGCCATATATTTTATCTCCTTACAGATTTTTTCGTATAAAAGTACTTATTATTTATTTTAACATATTTGTCATAAAAAATCAAGTAGTTATCAAAAAAATTTATTCATTTACTTTATATACGAAATTTTCGTTTTCTGCGAAAGTGTTTCTTTAATGTTGACAAATTCGGTGAAGTATGGTATCATATGTATAAGCATCAATGCTAATAACTGCAAAGGAGAAACAGCAATGTTCAAAACAACTGTTAAGATCGAAGGAATGATGTGCCATATGTGCGAACAGCACGTTGACAAGGCTCTGAAAGAGAAACTTGGCGTAAGCAAGGTCAAATCCTCGCACAAAAGCGGCGAGACAGTGATAATTTCTGACAGTGAGCTTACACAGGCTCAGATCGAACAGGCGCTTGACGGCTCGGGGTACAAAGTGCTTTCTGCCGTTTGCATGAATAAATGAAAAATCCCCCTTTGGACAGCCCAGAGGGGGATTTTTTATGCAAGCCTTACGACAAGTGTTATTGCAAAACGACCGTCACGAATGTCTGCAAAGACTTCGCCGTTCATAAGGCTCATAAGTTTGCGGCAGATGAACAGTCCAAGACCGCTTCCCTGAATGTTCTCGGAGTTTGCTCCTCGGTGGAAACTCTCAAATATCTGCGTCAGGTCGGAAACTGCAATGGTGCAGCCTGTGTTTATGACCGTTATCAATTGACAGCCGTCCATTTGCTCCAATTCAAGCGAGATGCGCCTGCCGCCCTCGATCGTTTCACGCCGCTGTCGACAACTGTAACGGTGAATCTCTCGGCACGAAGAAAATCCGTCAGCAGTGCCGCCGGTTCCTTGTTGTCTTCAACTATCAGAATATCTATCATTCAAACTCCATTTACTTTTGCTATGCCGATAAGCAGTTTTTCTCCGCCGTCCTCCCTTATGCGAGTTCCTTTCAGCACAACCGGCGTTTTCACGCCGTCAAGGAAAATGCTGTAATACAAAGTGAAGATACTGCCTGCGTCCAGCTGTTCCATAACTTTTTCCTTTGTGAATTCGTTGATAAAGCGCTGTCTGTCCTCGGGAACAACAATGCCGTCAGAATTTATGTGCGAGCGCTCAAAGAAATCTATTCCGTCCTTATTCAGCCCGTATGCCCGAAATTCGCCCGAAGCGCTGTATTCAACGAAACCGTCAGTCACGGGATCGACCATATACATAGCGATATACTCGCCCGAAAGCGCCATTATCCGTGAGAATATTCTCTCGTTGCGCCTTATATTTTCAAGCATGACACGCTGTTTCATCTGAGCGTCAACATTACTTACACCGATTATGATGTGGTCAGGATCGTTCTGCATACGCCTTGCTTTCATGTGAACATAAACAGGTTCGCCGTTCATCATAAGCCGATAAGTAAGCGTGAACGTTCCGTACTCGTTTATCTCTTTGAGTATCTTCTCCTTTGTGAACGCTTCGCAGAAAATAATGCGGTCTTCCTCATAGATAAGTTTAAGAGCGTCCTTTATGCTGCGTGCAAAGAAATCATCGCTTACACGCTCTGTTGCAAGTTCGTAGTCATTCTCATCCGAAGCGTATTCATAGAACTTATCTGTAACGATGTCAACGTAGTAAAGGCTGAAATAGTCGGCAGCAAGCGCCTTTGCTATGCTTTCGTATGAAGCGCCCTGACTGCTGTCAGTCACAGACAGCACCGCCACCGCAACTGCATAGGTATTTACTATCTCGTTGTGCGCAAGCTTTCTGATACAGGCACGAACATTTGTTCCGTTAGGCAGCGTTTCATAAACGAATCTTGTTTCATTGGAATTCAAAGCCGCTCTGAGGTCGCTGACGAAAGTTGTCATTTTTTCCCTCTCGCTCATTGTGAACAGATCGGGCTTATCGGTGACGTGAAAACCGAACGATCTCTTTATGAAATCACGGTATGACTGGTTGCTCCTAGCAAACCTCACCTGTTTGTCATTTAACTCAACTATCGCCATTGGCAAAGTGTTGAAGATGTTATTGAACTCGCTGCTGGGTTCACGGGCGATGACCGAAAGGTCGTGCAGATTAACACGTCCGATAGTTTCGTAGTACCTTGATTCCCTCGGGTCTTCAAAGCCTATTTGAATGCCCTTGTTATATTTTTCAAGTATCTTTTCAACGGGTATCGGCTTCTGGAAGAAAAATCCCTGAAGTTTTGAACAGCCTGCTTCTTGCAGGAATTTCACCTGTTCTTCCGTCTCAACGCCCTCGCATATAGTGTCGATGCCCAGCGAAGTTGCCATTTTGAGCAGTTCGGTAAGTATGATCTTTGCACTGCGGTTCACGTCAAAGCGCTGCATGAAACGCATATCGAACTTTATAAGGTCAAAGCTTATCTCCTGCAAGAAATCCAGCGAAGAATAACCGCTTCCGAAATCGTCCATCCAGACGGCAAAGCCCAGTGCTCTGAACCGGTCGATCTGAGTTTTCATGAAATCCAGATCTTTACCGATAACGCTCTCGGTTATCTCGATCGTAAGCATACTTCGATCGATGCCCGACTTGTCAACTCTGCGGCGTATCTCCTCAACAATATCGCAGCTGTCGAAATCCGAGCGTGAAAGATTGACCGACTGAGGCATGATGTGCAGACCTGCCTTTGTCAGTATCTTTATCTTTTTGAGAACGTTTTCTACTATATAAAGGTCAAGCTTGTAGATAAGGCTGTGTTCCTCGAGAATGGGGATAAATTCGCCCGGGGACAAAAATCCCTTTACGGGGTCGATCCAGCGTGCAAGCGCTTCCTCGTCACAGACCCTGCCGTTTACCGCACGAACGATCGGCTGATAATAGACCTTTATCCAGCGTTCAGCGATCGCCTTGTCGATATTTGCGATGATATACTGCTGACGTTCCTCAGCATCTTTCATTGAAATGTCGTAGTAGCTGAACGCCGAAGCATACTCTCCTCTCAGGGTGTCGCAGGCTATCTTTGCTCTGTCGCACGCCATGCTCGCAACGATGCCCTCGCTCCAATGAAGATATATGCCGACGTGCAGCGGCAAAGAGTTGCCGCCGTTGAGCATCTTGCATTCATCGAACAGCTTACGAAGATTGCCTTCAAGACGGTTGGCGGAAGTTATGACAGCAAAGTGATCCTGACCCAGACGGCAGCAGTTCTCGTTGCCGAAATAGCCTGCAAGAAGCCGTGAGAAAGACCTGAGCAGAGAGTCGCCTGCCGCAAAACCAAACTTATGGTTGAAATATTTCATGCCGCCAAAATCCATGAACAGCAGCGCCGGAGCATCGCATTGTTTCTCCATCTCCGAACGTTTAAGGGTCGCAAGCTCATAAAAGTAAGTCATGCTGGGCATACCGGTCAGGTGGTCAAAGTAGCTCGCCTTTATAAAGCTTTCCTCAAAAAGAGCGTTATTGAGCGACTTATCGAGCAGCACATCGGGTGTGTCCTCACGTTCGGTATACATACCCTCGTCGGTGTACCACACAAGTGCGAGCTTTACGCCCTTAACAGGTTCAAAATGAACGCCCTTTGCGTGAATGATCTTAAAGCCGTTGTTTTCCTTGGTCGCTGTGCGGTAGATAACATCATAAGGCTCGTCAAGTGTCGCAAACCTGAGTGCAGCATCGGCGATACGTGCAATATCATCATGATACGCATCTTTATACATATCGTTATCCATTTCATAGTAAGCCGTTTCAAAGTCGGTATAACCGAACAGTTTGCAGAAGCCTTCGGACAGACCGACAGTAACAACACGCTTGTTGATAAACTGATATATCGCAAGGGGTACAAGCGTTTTTTGGATCATTTGCATATTAATATCTGAGAAGCAATATTTTTCCATTATCTCACACCTTATCATTTAGTAATGACATTTCGCACAGGAACATTATTATTTATTATAACACAATTAACATAGAATGTCAATAAAAGCGCTAATATTATGGTAAAATAATTATGATATTTGTCAATGCTTACAAAATATGAACAAGTATTTATATATACGGCTGAAAACAGGTATAAATTCAAATGTACATTTTGTAAATAAAGTTTTTTATTAAAATATATCGAAAAGGGGTTGACAATTCTAATAAGCTGTGATATAATATAAAAGTACTCAGGGAGAACAAACAACGAAGAGTACAAAACCTAATAACATAGGGGTATAGCTCAGATGGTAGAGCAGCGGTCTCCAAAACCGCGTGCCGAGGGTTCGAGCCCTTCTGCCCCTGCCAAATGAAAGTCCTGTAAATGTAATGTTTACAGGACTTTTTTCATCTGCAAAAAGAACGCATATTTTCATTGGGTTTCCATTGTCAGGTATTATAACATATCGTACAATTCAGCTTTTCGCTTCGACTTACGAAACTCAGCGCCAAATTTAAGAACCTGTCTTCACAAGAAATGTGCGTGTCTTTTCAGCGACTGAATATCGTTGAAAAGACACGTACAGAGTCTTGTGAAGACAGGTTCTAAACGTCAATGTTTTGTAAGTCAAAGCGAAACTGAATGAAGTGCAATACTATCGGCTCTGCTTTTCGTTATTCGCCAATAATATCCTTTATGACCTCTCCTGCTATGATAAGCCCTGCGACTGACGGCACGAAAGCGATAGATGCAGGCGGTAAACGGTTTCCATGTTCATCGTGAGTTTTGCGGCGTGGCTCTTCCTCGGAATAGACCACCTTTACGCCCGTTATGCCACGCTTTTTCAGTTCGTATCGCATAACTCTCGCAAGCGGGCATACCTTCGTTTTTGAGATGTCAGCTACTCTGAACGCTGTCGGATCAAGCTTATTGCCTGCGCCCATTGCCGAGATGACAGGCACTCCTGCCGACTTTGCACGCTCGATGATCGCTATTTTTCCTGACACTGTGTCTATCGCATCAATAACGTGATCGTACTCATGAAAATCAAAACTGTCAGCGTTTTCCGGCAGAAAAAAACACTCGTGGACATTTACTTTTATAGTTGGATCGATGTCATGTATGCGCTGTGCGGCGGCTCTGACTTTCGGCATACCTACTGTGCTGTGGAGTGCGATTATCTGACGGTTGAGGTTTGAGAGTGCAACCGTGTCGCTGTCGATAAGGTCAAGTGTCCCGACACCGCTTCTCGCCAAAGCTTCTACCGCAAAGCCGCCTACACCGCCTACGCCGAAAACTGCCACCCTTGCGGCTCTGAGTTTTTCAAGGGCGCTTTCGCCGATGAGCAGTTCCGTTCGTGAAAGCTGTTCCTTAATATCACTCATCACTGTCACTTCCCTTCTCGGTGTTTTCGGCGACCGTTCCACGAACGCTCCTGCCCTCGTCATAACTGTCGAGGAAGTGGTGATATTCGTCCCCTATGTGATATGAGATTATCGTTTGAAGATTCACATTCTCAACGCTTCTGAAAATATTCTTGTCGACCGCAGGATTTTTCGCACGAAGGTCTTTGAGCAGCATTTTTACTTCCTGACGCTTCGATTCGCCAACACCGTCACCACTCATGTGTATACTTTCGGTGAAACGACAAGCACACTGTATAAATTCCAGACCATTATACTTGCACCAGTGGATTATGTTGTCCTCACGCACCATGTAGAGCGGACGGATAAGCTCCATGCCCTCAAAATGCTCGCTGTGAAGCTTCGGCATCATCGTCTGCACCTGCGAACCGTAGAGCATCCCCATAAGTATCGTTTCGATAACGTCATCAAAGTGATGTCCGAGAGCGATCTTGTTGCAGCCCATATCCTGAGCCGTTTTGTAGAGATAACCACGGCGCATTCTTGCGCACAGATAACAGGGATTCATCTCGATCTTGTAAACGGCATTAAAAATGTTCGTATCGAAAATAGTTATGGGTATTTCAAGCTTTGCGGCGTTCTTCTCGATACGCCGGCGGTTTTCTTCATTGTAACCCGGATCCATAACGATGTATTTAACATCGAACGGTATCTTGCTGTAACGCTGCAAACGCTTCATGCACATCGCCATGAGCATCGAGTCCTTGCCACCCGAGATACAGACAGCTATGCAGTCATTCGGCTTTATCAGTTCATAATCTTTTATGCCTTTCAAGAATTTAGACCAAATATCCTTGCGGAATTTTCCGACAAGCGTAAGTTCATATTCGTTTGCAAGCTCCATATAAAAGAACACCCTTTGGTACAATATTAGCATAGTCCTAACTGCTGACTACAGTGGTGACAGGCTAT
>CAMVRM010000007.1 GCA_947169885.1 uncultured Ruminococcus sp. | reverse complement strand
TTCATAATTCTATTATACCATATCTGTCAAGGTTTTGAAAATTGATTTGCGTGTTATAGAATGATAAAATATTACACAATTAACTTACAGCGAACAGTGATATTGCAATATTGCTACAAGATCAAACTGTACAAAAAAACTCCCGAGAGCTTAATTAAAAAATCTCGGGAGCATATTTGTCTGTTAAAACTCAGAATGTTTTATCTTTGAACAGGGCGTGCGGTGTGGCGGCCTTCAAATTCGACTTTCGGAGGTACGGTGACAACAGCATCATCGGTCTCATCGCCGCCGTCTTCGGTAGTCTCCTCAACGATTACCGTTATTTCCTCCTCAGTTTTTTCCTCAGCCGTCTTTGAGCTGTCGTCCTCAGAACTATCCTTTGAAGCGGAGCTGTCTGCGCCCGAATCGAGTTCGGTGTCGGCTTCCTCTGAACTTTCGTCAGTCTCGGAAGAAACGGAAGTATCAGCTTCCTCGCTTTCCACGGGCAAAGTCTCAGCCGACTGTGAAGCTGTTAGTGTTGTTGTTGTGGTTGTCGTCTCGCCGCCGGTGCTGTCGCTGTTCTGTTTTCCGCAGGATACTGCCGAAACGGTAAGCAAAGCAAACATAACAGCAGCGATCATTCTTGATTTTCTTGTCATTTTTTCGTTTTACCTTCTTTAAAAGCAATTATTTAAAGAGTATTTTCAAGCAGTAGTCTCAAGTTCGATGTCACCGAAATCGTAGTCATCGAAATCATAGTCAGAAGCATCAAAGTCAGAAGAAGCGCCGTAGCTGCTGCCCGAACTCATGGAAGAACCGAATATCTGGTTGAAAAGTTCGTCGCCGAGTGCGGTTTTGAGTTTGTTCTGCCAGCCTTCAACATCGCAGCCCTCAGCATACTTGTTGAGTTCTTCCTCGTTAGTGAAGTTATACATTGTGCCTGTGGGAACGCTTATATCGGAAGCGTTAGTCTCTTCAACCTTGACAGTGATAGTGCCGATGCTCTGACCCTCAGCGCTGCCTGTGTAGGTGATAGTGCCCTGATTGCCCGAAACGTCAAGTGTGCAGCTCATATCCATAACTGCTTCGCCGCCCTGAGAAGCGCTGATAGTCATAGTGCCGTTTGCGCTGTCCTCGGTGACTTTGACGCTGTTGTAGTTGATGACCATGTTCATATCGTCAGCGTCAACATTGATGCTGCCGTCAAGAGTATCGTTCTCGTAAGTAACAAGACCGCTCATAACGAAAGTGGAATCTTCAACAGACGAAAGATCGCAGTCGATGATAACATTCTTCTCGTCAGAAGCTGCGATGCAGCGCATTTCCTCGCCGTCGGAGTTCACAGCCTTGAAGCCTGCAACGTTGCCGTCCTTGTAATAAACATCAATATTAACAGTCTCATCCTCAGCATCGCTCATATCCAGTTCATCCCAGATAGATTCATAATCGCTGTCGGAAACGCCCAGCTGTGTGAACAGGTCTTTGAGAGTGCTGTCAGCCTTGCCCTTAGCGATAACGGCATCAGCGACTTTCTTTGCGTCCTCGGTGGTGACGGTATAAGACTTGGTAGTAAGTTCGATAGAAACGCCGTCTTTCTCAACGGTGTAATTCTCGCCGTCCTTAGCCTCGGGGACATTTTCCTTAACGGTGTCGGCGTAAGAAAGCAAATCTTCCATAAGTGCGGCGAAATCATAATTTTCGAGAGCCGACAGATCAGCCTCGCCCGAAATCGGATTGTCCACGCCTGCCATAGAAGTGTAGGAATCGAGGGAAGAGCCCATCATTTCCTTTATCTGATCGACAGTACCTGTGAGGTAAGCATCTGAAAGTTCGGGAACTTTGATATAAGCGGTCTGGCTCTCGTTATCGTAAACGACATTAAGAGTCAGCATATCGGAATTATCATAGCTGATGATGTAATCAAGACCTGTCATCTTGTCTTTCTGCTTAGCCTCAGCGGACACAGCGATGTCTTTAAGCCCCAGCTGACCTATCTCGCCGTCAGAGGGAGCGGAGTAGCCGACAGTTGCCTTATAGCCTGTATCGGTAGTACCCTTTGCGACTTCCTGAGCCTTTTCAAGAGTTGTGCTGAGGGTCTTTGCAGCCTCATCGACTGTTAGAACAGCGGTCTTGCCGTTCTTGGCGCTCTTTTTAGCCTCTTCTTTATCTGCGCCCTTATCCTTAACGAATACATTGTAATAACCAACGCCCGAGCCAACGACTGTTACTGCGAGCACGCCCGAAAGTACGGGGGTAAGTACTGATTTCTTCAACATAGTTGTTTCCTCCTGTTATAATATAACCGTTATTTCTTTTTTCTTGGAGCCCCTCATCAATGCTCCATGCTAATAATATACCATATTTTCATTCATTTGTCAATCACTTTTATTGATAAACCTGTGATATTTTCAAGATAATTTTTCGTGAATAATCATCACCACCACACAGGGTCTTAAAACCTCGTAACAAAGACCCGATTCTTTTCAAATAAGAAATTAGAAATAAGAGATAAGAAATTAGAAATAAGAGATAAGAAATAAGAAATAAGAAATAAGGTGTCCGCTTTGCGGACGTTATTTTTTAAAGATATTAGATATTTTGTGCTTTGTATTTTTTTGGGTATACTATTATATATATTATGTTTTAAATACTTTTTTGTTTGTTGTTTGTTGCTAACTCTTTATTTCTTAAATTTTTTTTGAAAAACAGTTGATTTTATCGGAGAAGTGTGCTATAATATAAGGGAATGTAGATAATATAGAAAAAGCGGAGGAATTTACTTAAAATGGAAATCATCAATAAGTCTGACAGAAAAATTTTTAAAGAATACGAACAGTTCGTTGAGAACTCGAAATACGGCAACTTCATGCAGTCACTCAACTGGCCGAAAGTTAAGGATAACTGGGGCTGGGACGCTGTTATATCCCGTGACAGCGAGGGAAAGATCCGTGGAACTTGCCTTTGCATAATCAAGAAGATACCTTTCTTCGGCTGTACTTTTCTCTATGCGCCGCACGGTCCTGTCTGTGACTGGTCGGATAAGACCGTTATGGCTGATCTGTTCGAGGGCGTTAAAGTTCTCGCTAAAAAATACAAGTCCTATCAGTTCATGTGGGACCCCCCGTTCGAAGAGAAAGAAACTCAGCTCACCGAAGCTATCAGAGCTATGGGCTTCTCTCACGTTGACGATGCTCCCGAACTTTCCACCATTCAGGCTCGCAACAACTATATGCTGAGAAATATTCAGGGCAAGACCCCCGATGAGGTCATGGCTACCTTCAAGTCCGACTGGAGAAACCGTATCCGCAAGGCAGGGCGCAAAGGCGTTGTCTGCAAGGCTTGCGGCAAGGAGGCTCTTGACGATTTCTACCCCATGATGCAGGCAACGGGTATCCGTGACGGCTTCTCGATAAGAGGAAAGGAATACTTCGCAAAGATGCTTGACGCTCTGGGCGAGGATCACTGCCGTCTGTTCGTCTGCTACCTCGAACAGGAGGGCGAAAAGCCTATACCCGTTTCGGGTGCGCTGACCACTCGCTACGCAGGAAAGACCTGCTACGTCTATGGTGCGTCCTCTAACCACCACCGCAACACCTACCCAAACTATCTGATGCAGTGGACTATGATAAACTGGGCGCTCGAAGACAATAACTATATCTACGATTTCATGGGCATACCTTTTTATAAGGACGAAACTCACCCCAACTACGGCGTTTACAAGTTCAAGAAGGGCTTCAACGGCGAAGTTGTGACCTATGTCGGAGAGTTTTTCTATACCTTCATGCCGCTCAGAAAGAAGCTTATCGACTATGCTCAGAGCGTTGTTGAAAAGCGCCACATGAAGCACACCGAAAAACTCATTGAAAACAGGAACGCCGACACCGATGCCTGATTTTTTAAGGAGATACTGACATGACAGAAAGAACGAAGAAGAAATTATTGTTTGTCGGCGCTATTGCGGCGGCGGCAGGGCTTTCCTCCTGCACCGATATTTCTTATTCGGAATTTGAGGAGGACGGAAACAGCACTCCTGCTTCCGTTGTCTCTGCGCCTGACGAGACTTCCGACAGCGTGGACGATGAAAGCAGTTCCGAAACTTCTGCGCCCGATGTCCCCGAGTCGGTGACAGTCCTCGAAGGGGCTGATACCTCCGACAGTGATGCGGACGAAAGCACTGTCGGCGTGGACGAGTCCGAAGAAGCGGACAGCTTTGACGAACCTGACGAAAGCACCGAAGAACCCGGCGGCGGCGGTGACGGCTCGATCGAGATAACTCCGCAGTACGTTGCTTTTACGGGGATAGTCGAGGAATACCGCAAGCGTTTCGGCGCAGGAACTGACCTCAACAGCGAGTTCTGCCGTTATTACATAGCCGATATTGACGCTGACGGCGTTTATGAACTTATCGCAGAAACAGGCACTTTCGAGGCGGACAGGACTGCTTATGTGTTCGTGTTCGACGGCGAGCACGCTTTGCTTTGCGGCGACTTTATCACATGGCACGCCGAACTTGGCTTGGGTGACGGCTGTCTTTACAGCGAAACACAGGCTATGGGTTCGTACATCTTCTACAAAGTGCGGCTGGAGGACGGCGCAGTTGTCAGCGAACGTGCTGATGACAGCGTGACCGAGATGCCTTACGGACTTCTTGACTACCACACATTTGACGATCTTTCGGGGCTGGATATTCTGCTCGAAAAGCCGCCCGAATCGTGGCTTGACATTTACAATTAAAAAAACAAAACTCCGTGTCGGTGTTCGCCTGCCGATACGGAGTTTCGCTTTTATATCCCTTTCTCTATAAAGCTTGATTAAAGTCAACTGCCCATGTAGTAATCCATTTTAATGGCAGTCTCCTCGATAAGTACGGCGCTCTGGTTGAGTGCCGCCATCAGATCATCAGCCGCCTTGTAGACAGTCTCTTTATCAGCGCCGTCAAAGTAGCAAACGATCGTGTATTGGTGAATAGCTGTGCCTGTTTCGTCCACCCATGAACCCGTTGCGTCCTGCATAGTATAGCCGTCAAAGTATTTCATGCAAACTTCGTCAACGATGTTTCTCGCTTCTTCCTGAGTATGCTCGGGTTTATAGGTGTCCTTATCGTTTGTGCCGACATACATCACATACTGCATAGTCTTGTCATCATCGGTTGTCTCAGCTGTGACAGAAGAAGTTACAGAAGTCTCGGGCTTTGAGTCGGCAGGCTTGTTTTTAAGTGCAAAGCCCACGCTTACCGCCGATGTACAAAGGCTGACCGCCGATATAACAACAGCCGCCGCAGTCGCTTTATTAGCCATGATAATCACTCCTTAACGTATGTCACGCCGTCGCCGTAAATGGTCGTCCAGTCATTTTTCATCGAGATAGCCACCCAGTCATTTTCCTCGCAGATGTCATACATCTTCTGAGCCTTTTCCTCGTTGCCGTTCTCACGTTCAAGATCATCACAGCAAAGCATGAAAGCAAGGCTCTTGTACTTGTTGTTAAGTGTCACATATTCGTTCATGCTGGAATCGCCCGAGCTGTTGCCGAACGAAAGCACAGGCTGCTGACCGATCTCCTGATTTATAACAGTGACCTTGTTCATTTTGAGGTTTTTGATAAGGAAATCGCCGCCCAGCACAAGTTTGTCCTCGTTGGTGTAGACGTAATTCAAGCCGTCGGTGTCGCCCTGATTAGGCGTTACAACGCTCTCGTCAGAACCGATTATCTGCTTGTTCGGCAGGTCAAGTTCGGAGTTATAGAGAATGCCGCGAACGATGAATCTGTCAGTTCCGCTGACAACATAAACGGTGAAATCGTTATCCTGCAAGTAGTCGACAACTTCGAGCATCGGCTTATAGAAGCCCTCGCCACGCTTCATGCCCTCATAACTGGGCATAGGCTGCTGCTTGAACTCCTGTATATAGTCGTTGAACTCATCTATCGTCATTCCCGAGAACGCCGAAGCGACTGCTTTTCCGTGATCGGTTTCCAGACCCTCAAAGCTTTCGCCCGTTTCGTTCTGCTTTTTTATCTTCTCGGCAGTTTCTTTCTCGAAGTCGCTTGCCTTGTCCTTGTAATCGGGGTCTTCGAGAACACGGTATTTAAGAAGTGTGTAGTCAAAATAGTTCGGGTCTGTCTCGCAGAAAAGCGTGCCGTCAAGGTCAAAGACCGCTATCCTGTCCTCGGGAGGGATATAGTCCTCACTGCCCTCAACGGTGATAGCCGCCATATATTCGGTCAGCTTTTCCTTTGCGGGCGCAGTGTCAGTCCAGAGGGTAAGCACAGGCTCGTCAGACTTTTTCTCCTCGGCAGACGAAGTGTCCTCGGCTGATGCTGTTTCCACGGAAGAAGCGTCCTCAGCCGATGAGACTTCCGCCTCGGAAGCCGCTTCACTGCTCTGAGTTTCGGCGCTCTCGGTCTTGCTCACGGAAGTGTCGGTCTTTACAGGCTCGTCCTTTTCCTTATCTTTCCAGCCGACACCCATGCCGTAGCACACGCTTTCGACTGCGATAACGCAGATAGCCGCTATTGCAACGGGCTTCCATACATTTCTATTTTCTGCCATTTTAATACTCTCCCCATCGTTTATTTATGCCTTTTGGCAACCGAGATCACCGCTCCGCTCATTAAAAATGCCATTGCCGCAAGCGGAACAGTCATGCCTCTGACCGAATTATTTTCGGCAGAAGTTTCTGTTATTTCGGCTTCTGAGGTGTTTTCGGCGTTTTCGTTCTCAGCCGCCTTGACCATAACGGTCTCGGCAATACTATCGGAAGGATCGTCCACCATGCTGCCGAATGCGTTTGCCGAGATAGCAGTAAGTCCCGCTAATGAGATAACCGCCGAACTCATAACTATGATAAGTTTTTTCTTTGCTACCATGATATGACATCTCCTTTTCTTATAGTAATTTTTTATCTTGATATGATTATATCACATGAGGTGCAACAAATCCGCAACAATCCCGAACTCGTGACAGCCATTTTTTGGCAAAAAAATTATCATTTTTTGTTTATTTTGCACATCGTTGTATTATTTGTACAAAAAACGTGAGAAAATTTCGCGAAACTTTTATACAAGAAAATAACAATTTGTTGCTGATTTGTTAGGCTTATTGTGATATAATAATAATTGGCAGTTAGTTTATGCCTAATTTTTATTTTTTGCGAAAAACGATCTTCTGTATTTTTTAAGGTCCGGTGACTGTCATAGATAAATATACCTTATTAGATTATATAAACAACAATTACATAACTTTGCTTATGCTGGCGGCGCTCTCTGTCCTGCTCATCGTCAACCGCAAAATGAAGATACCCGGTTTCAGATACGTATGGGCTATGATAGGGATAGTGCTTTGCCTGACACTGTGCGAAGCGTTGGAGGACATCTGCGATATTTACCACATGGACTATCGTATCCTCTATTTCAAGACGGCTATGGTCTACTGGCTTTATCCGCTGACGGCGATGCTCGAACTTTATCTTGTTGCGCCGATAAAGCAGAAGCTTATCTTAGCTATGCCCTATATCATCAGTTCGGGGCTGGTTGCAGTCGACCTGTTCGACACACGCATGATATACTACTTCAAGCCTGACCACAGCTACAACGGCGGACTGCTCAGCGCACTTCCTGTCGCCGTGCTTTGTTTTTACGTCATAATGCTTGGGCTGAACTCAACGCTCATGCTTGGGAGCGGCTATCACTCTCAGGGAATTATCGCAATGTTCATGGCACTGACTTCGGTGCTTACGGCTTTCGGCGAGACCATGGGATTTGCAGAGGGGTTCACCGAGGAAGTGACGGCGCTGGAAATGCTTATATACTATTTCTTCCTTACGGCGATATGTTACAGCGAAACTCAACAGAATCTCAGCCAAAGCCGCCTTGAACTTGAACAGCAAAGGCTGAGACTGCTGGTAGTTCAGATGCAGCCGCACTTTATCTTCAACACTCTGGCGGCGATACAGTCGCTCTGTTACACCGACAGCGAAGCCGCCGCAGACTGCATAGACATTTTCGGCGATTATCTCAGGGCGAACATCAACTCGCTCTCGTCTGACGAACCTATACCCTTTGACGATGAGATGACACACATCGAACAGTACATAAGGCTTGAAAAGGCAAGCCGTGATGACAGATTCACGGTCGTTTATGACCTTAAAAAGCGGGACTTTTCGATACCGCCGCTCACCGTTCAGCCGATCGTTGAGAATGCCATAAAACACGGCGCACTTTCAAGGCGTGACGGCAAGGGTGTGGTCAAGATAATCACAGCTGAGGACGAGGAAAACATCTACATAACAGTTACAGACAACGGCACGGGTGCTTCGCTCACCGAAAAGCAGAAGGAGCATCACAGCGTTGGTCTTGAAAATGTGAAAAAGCGCCTCGCTATCCAGTGCGGCGGCACGCTTTCCTCAAATTTTTCTGAAAAAGGCTCATGCTCGGTCATAACTCTGCCGAAAAACTATGAGCCGCAGGAGGTCGATCAAAATGTTCATTATCGGAGTTGATGACAGAAAACCTATTCTCGTTATGCTCCAAAAAATACTCGGGAACATCGACCCTGAGGGGGAACACAGGTTCTATACCGATCCGCTTCAGATGCTTGATGAACTTGACAAACCTATCGAAGTCGCTTTTTTAGATGTTGAGATGCCCGGAATGGACGGCATTGAGCTTGCAAAGCGGATAACTGCACGATACCCGTTCTGCAACATCATTTTTCTGACGGGATTTTCGGAGTATATGCCTGCGGCGTTCGACATACACGCAAGCGGTTATCTCTTGAAGCCGTTCTCGCAGAAGAAAGTTGAAGAAGCGCTCAACCACCGCCGCTACCGAACGCCCGTGCTTGAGGACAAGCCGATAAGAGTGCAGTGTTTCGGAAGCTTTGAGGTGTTCGTGAACGGCGAGCCTGTTAAGTTCAAGCGGCAAAAGAGCAAGGAACTGCTCGCATATCTCGTTGACCGAAAAGGTGCGCTTTGCAGTATGGACATGATGATAGGCAACATCGAACCTGACAAGCCTGCTGACGATTCAAACAAAAGCAAGATACGAGTGTATCTCGGCGACCTGAATGACACTTTCTTAAAGCTCGGAATAGAAAACATCGTTGTCAAGGCTTCGGGCACGTTCGGGGTGAACACTTCCCTGCTCGACTGCGATTATTACCGCTATCTTGACGGCGACCCTTACGCAATTTCACACTATTCTGGGGAATATATGACGCAGTACAGCTTTGCTGAGGAAACAAGGGCATTTCTTGAACTGAGATTCTTTGAGCAGCACAACACCAACTGACAGGAAGTTGATAAAAATGAAGAAAAATACCAAACGAACTGACATAATCATCATAATAGTTCTTCTGCTTATCGCGGCGGCGATCGTTTTCGCTGTGATAAGGAGCAGAAGACCCGACAAGCAGGACGCTGACACGGTGGTACAGACAAAATCGGTCACGGTCAGCGACTACAACGGAAAAAAGATAGGCATTCTCACGGGAACGAACATGGAACAGGAAAGCTTTGACCACTTCCCCGACAGCGAATACCTTTATTATAAGGGTTATCCCGATCTGAATGCCGCACTTCTCAACGGCTCGATCGACCTGTTTCTTGCTGACGAGGCGGCGGCTAAGAGCATTCACGCCGAACAGCCGAAGATAGACTATATCAAAGACAGGCTGACCGTCAACAAGTATTCCTTTGCGTTCAGAAAGGACGATGCGGAGGAAAAGGAACTTTGCGGAAAGCTCAACGAGTTCCTGAAAAAAGCTAAGGCTGACGGCACACTCGATGCGATAGACGCTGTGTGGTACGGCGCTGATGACAGCAAAAAGGTCGTTGATATGTCGGGGCTTTCGGGCGAGAACGGCACGATACACGTTATCACCACTTCCACCGACGAGCCTTTTTCCTACATAAAGGACGGAAAAAATGTGGGCTATGACATTGACGTTGTGGTGAGGTTTTGCAGGGAATACGGCTTTGCGCTGGAACTGGGAGATGTTGACTTCAACGCAAGGATACCTGCTATCGCTTCGGGTAAGTATGAGTTCACAACTTCCATGAACGTTACTCCCGAGCGTGAGGAAGAAGTGATGTTCTCAGACCCCGTCAGCGAGGGCGGCATTGTTGCGGTCGTCAGAGCGGAGGACGTTGCAGGCACGGGCGAACCCGATCCGCTTTCATACAACGGAAAGAAAATGGGCATAGTAACGGGCAGTTCATATGAACCTATTACTTTTAAATATTTCCCCGACAGCGAGTATTCTTATTATAACGGCAAAGCTGACATTATTGCCGCACTTAAACAGAACATAATAGACGGTTTTCTGTGTGATGAACCTATTGCAAGAATAATGACACAGGAAGAACCTAAAATAGATTACATCAAAAAAACGATCATTGACGATAATTATTCCTTTGCCCTGCAAAAAGACAATGCAAAGGCGGAAAAACTCTGTGCTGAGTTCAATGAATTTCTTGCAAAGGTCATGGCAGAGGGAAAGCTGGACGAACTTAACGAAAAGTGGTTCTCACAGGACGAGAGCAAAAAGACGATCAATATCAGCGGCTACACAGGAGAAAACGGAACTCTGAATCTTTCCGTTCTGGCAGAAGATGCTCCTTTCTCATATGTAAAGGACAACGATTACGCAGGAATAGGTATTGAACTTATCGAGGAATTTTGTCTTGAATACGGCTATAAACCCGAATTTAGTTCCATAGATACTTCAGCTGCCATACCGTCCATTGCATCCGGCAAGTTCGATATGCTCATAGGACCCATTTCCATTACCGAAGAGAGGAAAGAAAGCGTTATTTTCACCGATTCATTTTATAAAGGCGGAATATGTCTTGTGATAAGAGCAAGCGACATTGCGGCACAGTCGGACAGCGCAGGCGTGACTGAGGAAGAGATACGTTCACGTCCCCTTTCCTACTACGCAGAGCATGGCAAGTTCGGCGCTATCACGGGCGGTCTTTACGAAGTTATGCTGAATGAGCGTTTCCCCGACACGGAATGTTTGCAGTTCAACGCTCAGACAGACCTTGCAATTGCACTGAGAGAAGGCAAGATAGATGCTTTCACTTGTCCTGTTTCTGCCGCCGAGGACTTCATGAAAGAAGACCCGAATCTTACTTATCTGAATGAAGTTTTCATGGAAATACCCTACGGTATCGCTTTCCAAAAGACTGACGGCAAAAACGAACTCAGAGATCAGTTCAACGAATTCTTTGCAAAAATTCAGGCTGACGGAACTTACGATGAAGTTCTCGACATATGGTTCGGCGATGACGAAAGCAGGAAAAATGTTGACATTCCCACAACGGGGAGCAGAGTTCTCAAATACGTAACCACCGCTACCATGCAGCCGTACACCTATGTCAAGGACGGCAAGAATGCAGGTCTTGAAGTTGACCTTATCGCACGTTTCTGCAAGGAATACGGCTACGGTCTGGAAATTGCGACAGGTGACTTCGGTTCGCTCGTGGCAGGCGTTTCTTCGGGCACTTATGACCTTGCTTCGGGCAACATCATGATAACCGAGGAAAGGGCGCAGAGCGTTGACTTCTCGGACGTTTATTACACCACGAACGCCGTTGCGGTAGTAAGAAAAGACCTTGACACTCAGCAGAGCGCCGCTTCGGCAGGCGTGACTGAGGAAGAGATACGTTCACGTCCCCTTTCCTACTACGCTGAACATGGAAAATTCGGCGCTATCACAGGCGGTCTTTATGAGGTACAACTCAAAGAGCGTTTTCCAGAGACTGAATGCTTGCAGTTCAACGCTCAGACAGACCTTGCAATTGCACTGAGAGAAGGCAAGATAGATGCTTTCACTTGTCCTGTTTCTGCCGCCGAGGACTTCATGAAAGAAGACCCGAATCTTACTTATCTGAATGAAGTTTTCATGGAAATACCCTACGGTATCGCTTTCCAAAAGACTGACGGCAAAAACGAACTCAGAGATCAGTTCAACGAATTCTTTGCAAAAATTCAGGCTGACGGAACTTACGATGAAGTTCTCGACATATGGTTCGGCGATGACGAAAGCAGGAAAAATGTTGACATTCCCACAACGGGGAGCAGAGTTCTCAAATACGTAACCACCGCTACCATGCAGCCGTACACCTATGTCAAGGACGGCAAGAATGCAGGTCTTGAAGTTGACCTTATCGCACGTTTCTGCAAGGAATACGGCTACGGTCTGGAAATTGCGACAGGTGACTTCGGTTCGCTCGTGGCAGGCGTTTCTTCGGGCACTTATGACCTTGCTTCGGGCAACATCATGATAACCGAGGAAAGGGCGCAGAGCGTTGACTTCTCGGACGTTTATTACACCACGAACGCCGTTGCGGTAGTAAGAAAAGACCTTGACACTCAGCAGAGCGCCGCTTCGGCAGGCGAAACTGATGAAAAGAAAACCTTCATCAGCGAGCTGAAAGAGAGCTTTAAGAAGAACTTTATCCGTGAGGACAGGTACAAGCTGATAATCGAGGGCGTCAAGACCACCTGCTTTATCACGATAATGACGATAATTTTCGGAAGTGTGCTTTCGTTCCTTATCTGTATGTTCAGGCGCACCGAATCTAAGCTTGCGAACATCATCTCGAACATTTACGTAAAACTTTTGCAGGGCACGCCAATGGTCGTTCTGCTCATGATACTTTATTACGTCATCTTCGGCAAGTCGGGCATTTCGGCGGTGTGGGTCGCAATAATCGGTTTCACGCTGAACTTTGCGGCATACACTTCGGAGATAATGCGTTCGGGCATCGAGAGCATTGACGGCGGTCAGCGTGAAGCGGCGCTCGCTCTGGGCTACACCGAGAATCAGGCGTTCTTCAAGTTCATCTTCCCGCAGGCGGCAGTGCGTTTCCTGCCCGTCTATAACGGCGAGATAATCACACTGCTCAAAGGCACGTCAGTCGTGGGCTACATCGCTATACAAGACCTGACGAAAATGAGCGACATAATCAGAAGCCGCACTTATGAAGCGTTCTTCCCTCTTATCGTGACGGCTATCATCTATTTTGCGCTTGCGTGGATACTGTCGCTTATCCTGAAACTCGTTCTTAAAAAGATAGACCCGAAAAAGAGAAAGCGCAGTTCAAAGGAGGCGGCATAAAAATGAGCATGATAAAGATAGAGCATCTTCGCAAGGAATATCCCAATGTTACGCCGCTTGAAGATGTTACGGTCGAGATCAACAAGGGGGACGTTATCTCGGTGATAGGACCGTCAGGCACGGGAAAATCAACACTTCTGAGGTGTCTGAACCAGCTGGAATACCCCACCTCGGGAAAGGTCACTGTTGACGGCGAGGTGATAACAGACCCCAAGTGCAACATCTCAAAGGTGCGGCAGAAAATGGGAATGGTGTTCCAGTCGTTCAACCTGTTCTCGAACCTGAATATCATCGGGAATGTGACGGCAGCACCCGTTAAGCTTCTGAAAAAGCCGAAAGACGAGGCTTTTAAGGAGGGCATGGAACTGCTGAGGAGAGTTGGTCTTGCTGAAAAGGCTTACAACTTCCCCGATGAGCTTTCGGGCGGTCAGAAACAGCGTGTGGCTATTGCCCGTGCTATCGCAATGAAGCCCGAGATACTGCTCTTTGACGAGCCGACTTCGGCGCTTGACCCGACAATGGTCGGAGAAGTTCTGTCGGTAATACGTTCGCTTGCGAAAGAGGGCATGACAATGATGATTGTGACCCACGAAATGAAGTTCGCAAGAGACGTTTCGACAAGGGTATTCTATATGGACGAGGGCGGCATCTATGAGGAAGGCACGCCCGAACAGATATTCGAGTCGCCGCAGAAGGAAAAGACACGCATCTTCATCAAGCGGCTCAAACAGCTGACCTTCGAGATAACCTCGGCAGACGCTGACTTTGTTGGATTTGTGTCGCAGATCGAGAACTTCGGTCACAAAAATCTGCTTAACGAAAAGACTGTCCGCAACATTCAGCTGTGCTTTGAGGAACTTGCGGTGCAGAACATCATGCCGAACGCTGAAACACTGCCGGTAAGCGTTGTGATCGAGTACTCGGAAGCAAGCGGAATGACCGAAATGTCCATGTCTTACGGCGGAAAGAGATTTGATCCGCTGACTGACGGCGACCCGCTCTCGGCGAAGATCGTTAAGAAGATGTCGCACAAGACAGAATTTACTTTCGGCGAGAAAAACCTCATGAAAATATCTTTCAACTGACCAAAAAAACAGACACTCAGACTTTTTTCCGTCCGAGTGTCTGTTATCTTTTGTTAAATTTCGTTCACCGTTCCGATGAACACGGGGTAATCGCCGTTCTCTGTTCTGTGTACGATCATGTAGAGAAACGGGCGGTCAAAAATCATCACTTTCGACTTCGGAATTGCAGAAACGCCTGTTGCGACATTTACCGCAGTTGCGGCTGCCGCCTTTGTTCCGTAGCGGTCGAACTCGATGTGTGTTTTCTGGAGCGCACTTGAAATGTAAACAATAACTGCAGGGTCATATTCAGCCATGTTGGAGAAGTCGCCGCCCATAACACTGTCAAATGCCTTTGTACAGCCGAGTGCTTTCATCGCATCGGTCAGAGAACTCGAATAATCATATGTGAACTCGGGTATCTTGAAAATCACTTCTACACATCTGTCACATCTGTACAGAAAATCGGACACGCTTTCCGCTGACAGGCTGTTTATCGCCTGCCCGACCGAAACGCCCTCTTTCGGGAGCATAGCCGCAAAGTAGTAATCACGGTTGGAATAACTCTTCGTGAAACCTTCGGCGAACTCGTTGTTGAAATAGCCGTTTGAATTTCCGCAGAGCATCGTGCAGGGCTGTTCACTGCCGTCAGCCGCATGGAAAACGCCGTCAGACAGCTGATGATCATCAAACTGATCTGCCCATGTGTCCTCAAAGCAGATGCAGTTGATAAGCGACATAAGCTGTCCATCATCAAAATTTTCCAAGACCTTTGGGATCATGCCGTGAGTCTGCTCATTGACCCATGAATTTATCTCGTCCTTTGTGCCGTCATCGAAAGGCTTGAAAGCCGCCGACGATCTGAAAGTTGAACTGCAAGTGTCAAGAAAACTCTGTTTGACTTCTGCCATTCTGTTGCTGCTGTTTATCCAGATGCCGTTTGCGATGTTGATGACCGAATTGTCGGTATCCGTTTTGTCCATAAGCGAACTACACTCGGAATTGAGCGTTTCAAGACTTATGCCGTTCATCGTGCCGAGGAGCTGGTCGAGCGTTTCGCCTGCCATGCCGTTTGCGGTCATGCCGAAAGCGAGCATCGCCGACAGCCCCGAAACAAGGTCATTTTTCCCTGCGAGCGCACCGTCTCCCGAGCCTGCGTTCATGAGCGCCGTCTGACGGTAAAGGTCGCAGGTGTATTGAGTGACGGCATTTGTGAACTCATCGTTTGTCATTAACGGCGTGACATCGGTGTAAGGCGTGAAGTCTGCATCGTCAGGTTTGGCGGCAGAGGTCGTCACAGTCGGTTCGGTCTTTTCGGAAACGGACGTTTCAGCTTTTTTCGTGGTCGTTTTGGCTTTTGACGTGGTAGTGTCGGCTTTTGAAGCGGCTGTTTCTGCTGTTGTTGTCTCGGGATGTCTGTCGGCAACGGACGTTAATTCGGTCGTTTTCGGTGAGGAGTTGGGATTATCGTTTTTATCCTCGGCCACCGTACCGCAGGAAGCCGCCGCAAGTGCGAAAGCAAGCACAGCCGCCGCAAGTTTTTTGTTTTTCATCAAAAATGCCTCCTTTTATTCTGCTGATTTGATTATATAACATTTTTAACTGAAAGTCAATTTTTTTTTGCATAAATTTGATATGTTCACTTTTTATACTTTGAATTTTGAAACTTTAACGTGCAAAACTGACAGAATACTTTGCTTTTTTCACTGTATGTCTTATATCAACTTTTTTTATGCTGAAAAACGACAAATTTATTTCACATTATGACTTGCATTTTGTAATGAAATATGTTATAATGAATACAAACTATTATCATATGTCATGAGGTGATCCGTTATGAGCAGCATCATACCTTTTTCTGTTCGTGCCAAAAAAATTTTGTCCTTTATAGCATACTGCGCTCTCGGAGTGCTTCTGAACCTGCTTTTGTCGCAGGCGGCGAACCTTTTGAATATCCCTGCCGCTTTTGACACCGCAGGAACAATGGCAGTCTGCCTTGCTGGAGGAATGTTCCCCGGAGTTATTGTCGGATTTTTCACGAATGTTGTCAAAAGCATTACAAAAAGTACCGAACTATATTACACCTCGATAAATATGTTCTCGGCGCTTATCGTGGCTTTTTTCGCAAGGCGGCAATTTCTGAAGTCGGTCAAGGGCAAACTTTTTGCCTCAGTTGTCCTCGGAGTTGTGCTGGGCGGTATAAGTTCGGTGCTGACTTGGTTTTTGAACTCGGGGAACATCGGCGGACTTTCCGCTGAATTCGCCCACAGCATAAACGATAACGGCGTTCCGAGATTTTTGTCACTGTTCATTGCCGAATCAGTCACCGATCTTTGCGACAAGGGCGTTTCTCTCATGATCGCACTGATCCTGGTGAAAGTCATTCCCGAAGCCGTCAAACTTAAAATGCCCCCCGTGGGCTGGTGGCAGTCGCCGCTTGACAACGATGTTATCGAACAAGTCTCAAACGCTCACTGCCGATCAGTTTCGCTTCGGACGAAAATTCTGCTCATACTCATGTCTGCGGCTGTCTGCGTCGGCGGCATTGCTATCGGCATAAGCTATATGCTGTACAAAAAATCGGTCATAAACGATCACAAGAAGCTTGCCGACGGAGTGGCTGAACTTGCGTCGGCGTGCATTGATGCCGAAAGGGTAAACGATTTCATTGATAACGGCGAGAATGCCGAAGGTTATTCCGAAACGAAACGTCAGCTTTACCAACTCCGTGAAAGTATGCACGATATTGAGTATCTTTATGTTTATCAGATACGTGAGGACGGCTGTCATGTTGTTTTTGACCTTGATACTGAGGAACTGCAAGGCTCGGAAGCAGGCGAAATAGTGCCGTTTGACGAATCCTTCGAGCCGTATCTGCCAACACTTCTTAAAGGCGGCGAGATAGACCCGATAATCACCGATGATACTTTCGGCTGGCTTCTCACCGTTTACCGCCCCGTCAGAAACGCCGAGGGTGAATGCGTCTGCTACGCCTGCACGGACGTTTCGATGAACCTGCTTGAAACTTACGGACAAAGTTTCTTCGCAAAACAGGTGGCACTGCTGGTAGGATTTTTCGTGGTGATACTGGCTATCGGTCAGTGGCTGGTGGAATATCAGATGATCGTCCCCGTCAACACCATGGCTTACAGCGCAGGGGCGTTTGCCTACAACAGTGACGAAGCCCGTGAGGAAAGCGTCAACCGCATGAAACAGCTGGGTATCTGCACGGGTGACGAGATCGAAAACCTTTACAACGCATTCCTGAAAACTATCGGCGACAGTATGAATTATGTTGACGATATACAGAACAAGACCGAAACTATCTCGAAAATGCAGAACGGGCTTATCATGGTGCTTGCGGATATGGTCGAGAGCCGTGACAAATGCACGGGCGACCACGTTAGAAAAACTGCCGCTTATGTCGGGCTGATACTCAGGGAAATGAAGAAAAAGGGCTACTACTCCGACCAGCTGACCGATGAATTTGCGCAGAACACCATGAACGCCGCACCGCTCCACGACATCGGCAAGATAAAGATCTCGGACGTTATCCTGAACAAACCCGGCAAACTCACCGATGAAGAGTACGAAATTATGAAAACTCACACCACCATGGGAAGTGAGGTCATCGACAGGGCGGCGGCAATGGTGCCCGACTCCGACTATCTGCGTGAAGCGAAAAACGTTTCGATGTATCACCACGAAAAATGGAACGGCAAGGGCTACCCAAAGGGTCTGAGCGGCGAGGATATTCCGCTTTCTGCAAGGATAATGGCAGTCGCAGACGTTTTCGATGCGCTTGTTTCGCAGAGAAGCTACAAGAAACCGTTTTCGTTCGAGAAGGCGCTGAACATTATCCGTGAGGACGCAGGTTCGCACTTTGATCCGCTTGTGGCAGATGCGTTTATCGGCGCTGAGGAAGAAGTGCGTAAGATCGCCGAAGACAATGCCAAGAATTATACAGGCGAATAAATGCAAAAATATTGCTGTCGGGTATATGTGCGTATTTATGTATATATCACCGACAGCATATTATTCATATGAAAATATTAACACAAAGGGGAAAGAGTTATGAAAAAGAAATTAGCCGCCGTCTGTGCGGCAATGCTGGTGTTCAGCGGCTGCGGTCAGGCTGAATCTGCCGAAACATCGCAGACCGAAAACGTTTCGCCTGCCGTAACTGCCGCAGGCGAAACAGCCGCCGACACGCCCACAGCCGAGACTGAAACAACGGAACAGACCACCACGACCACCGCCGAAACGACAACCACCACGACCACAACTCCAACGCTTGTTTCCACCTCCGCCGAGCCTGAGCAGGACACGCCATACAGCATCGAAAACGGCTGTATCGTTGCGTATCAGGGCACGCCGCAGGTCAGGGCTATGGAGCAATACTATTTCAGCGAGGAAACGGGCGACTATCTCGCCGACTGCGTTGAGCAATATTCGGCGGCGGTCAGCAGCGGCGTGAACACATACCTCATGATGATACCGACTTCGCAGGAATTTTACACGCCCGTTGACCTGAAAAATGACTACTCGGATCAGGCAGAATCGGCGGAATATGTTTATTCGGCGCTAAAAAATGCCAAAAGTGTGCCGATCGATGCGCTTCTTGACGAACACAAGGCGGAGTATCTCTACTCACGCTCCGACTATCACTGGCAGCCGCTTGCGGCATTTTATGCGGCGAGAACGTTTGCGAACACTGCTGACGTGCCGTTTGCGAATTTTGACACATATGAACCTGTGGAGCGTGAAGGTTACCTCGGGGCTTTTTACTCGGTCAACGATATTTACCAGCTTGAAGAGTATCCCGACACTTTCACCTACTACAAGCCCGAAAATTTGGACAGTATAAAAACTATCTATCATGACACATGGTTCAGTGAAGACGGGGGGATCGAGAGCAGTCTGTTCTTTGAGGACAATGACATCGGTTCAAGCTACACCGTTTTTGTCGGCACAGATGATACGATACTCGAAGTCGACACCGATGTGAACAATGACCGTGTTTTGGTCATATTCAAGGACAGTTACGGAAACGCACTTGTGCCGTTCCTGACAAGCTCTTTCTCGAAAATTTATCTCTGCGACAACCGTTTCTTCAACATAAATTCGGTGGATTTTGCGAATGAAGTCGGCGCTACCGATGTGTTGTTCGCCCTCGGTGCGGCATCGACCACAAGTTACGAAAAAATTTCGCTCATCGAACAGAATATGCAGAACTGGTAAAAAAATACAGCATCGGACACGTAAAACTGCCCGATGCTTTTATTTTTTTAAATATCGAACTCCACTCTGCCGTCTGCGAGCCTGTAAATCGCCCCGATGACACGCAAGCCGTGTTCCTCCTCCTTGTGTATCTCGAAACTGCTTTCGATAACGTTTACGCTGCGTCGGACATTGAGACAGCAAGCCTTGTAATCATCCGTTTCGCCGCCGATCGCAAGCTTGATCTCGTCCGTGATGAACTTGATATAGCCGTCAGGATCGTGATTTATGGCGGCATCGACAGCTCCGCAGTGGTCGTGACCCAGCACCACAACGAGCCTGATCCCCAGATGTTCGGCGGCGTACTCGATCGAACCAAGCTGGTGATCATCGATAACGTTTCCTGCGACACGTATCACGAAAAGGTCGCCGATGCCCGCTCCGAAAACGCTTTCGGGAATGACCCTCGAATCGGAACAAGTGACTATCACAGCGTAAGGTCTCTGACCGTTTTCGCAAGTTTCGAGACGTTTTTCGGGGGAAATGTCGCCGCTGCTGACCGCCGAACCAAGATAGATGCGATTGCCATTTTTCAGGCGTTCGAGGGCGGTCTGTGCATCGACCGTGTATTCAAGTTTCATGTCAAAAACTCCTTTGCTATTTTGTATATTTTTGCCAAATATGACTAGCTGATATGCAGTTCAAACGGCGCAGCAGGCAGACCGTCAGCGCTGAAAATGTCAGGCTCACACGGGTCGTCTGTATAGGCATAACGGACAAGTTCGGGACGTTCGGAACAGTCAAAAACAAGAGTATGACTATCCGTCATTCTCGCATAAACAGGGACTTTTCTTCCGTTTATCACCGCTTCAAAGTACTTTGTCGGGGAATTTGCGAGGTGAACTTCTGCACCATCAAAGTTCAGTTTCACTGTTCCGTCAGAATACTCTGCCGAAACGCATTTGCTTTGCCGCTTTACAGTGATACCGTATATAAGTTCGAGGGCGCTCCACGCAAGTCGCTGTCCAACTGTCTTTTTGTCGATCGGGTGCAGATCGTTGGACTCGCCGCAGCCGATCATTACAGCAAGTGCGCAGTTGCCGACAGACGTACAGCGCTCCTGTTCGAGACGCAGTTTCGCCCAGCTTGTGCCAACTTCCCTGCCGTGTCCTGCATAATTCGGAAGCTGTGCGATGATTATCGGCAGGTCTTTTCTACAACGTTTGCGAAACGTTTTCGCAAATTCAGAAAACAAGTCAAAATACCGCTCGGGATGCCATGCGTTCGTCTCGCCCTGATACCACAGCAGACCTTTGACGTTTATCCCAAAAGCAGGCGCAGTCATGGCAGAATAGAGCGACATCGGCAGTTCGGGGAAGAAAACGGCGCTATTCAGTGTTTTTGTGCGGATTGCGGCGTATTCCCACTCGCCTGAAAGGTCGATCACTGTGCCGCCGACTTTCAGACAGTAGTCTTTTTCAGTTACGAAACCGCCGTTTTCGCACATAACGTCAAGGCAGACTGCGAGCGTATTTTCGCCGTGGTGCAGGAGACTGCCGTCAAATCTATAATACCTCGGAGGATACATATAGCCTGTTTCGCCGACTTTTTCGCCGTTGATATACGCTCTGTCGCTGTCGATCATACAGCCGAGGACTAATTCCACATTTTCGAGCGGCGTATTTTCGGGGATACTAAAACGTTTTCTGAACCATATACGCCCCGAAAAACGCTCTAAACCGTTTATATTACGCAGATATTCGGGCAGGACGCACAAGCCATCAGATACGAAACTTTCAGAGAATACGTTTTCGCTAGCAGTGTCCAGTCTGTCCAGTTCTTTGTACCAGTCCTGCAAGTTCTGGCTGTCGGCGGCGGCTTGCTTTTGCATATAGTCGGGGTCTTTGTACTTTTCGAGATAACTTTCGTACCAGCCGAAACTTTCGAGCATATCACGTGACATACGGCTCTCGATAGAACTTCCGCCTGCCGAAGTGTTCAGCAGACCCACAGGACACCCAAGCTTTTCTTGCAGTTCCAACGCAAAATAGTAACCTGCCGCACTCATTTCGAGAAGCTCGTCACCCACTGCCCTCAGCCACTTCCCGTCCGAAAAATCCTCCTGTTCATCATCTGAAAAACTACATTTTACGGGCACTTTGAACTCTCGGACAGTACTGCTCTCACGGTGTTCAAACGGCTTGAACGGGTGATATGTTCGTCTGACGGGCAGTTCCATGTTCGACTGTCCCGAGATGTGAAATACCTCTCCGAAAAGGATTTCTGTAAATCGCAATGTTTCGTTGCCGTCCGTAATAACGAGCGTATACTCGTCAAAGCTTGCTCTGATAGGCGGCAATCTCATCACAAATCTGCCGTTGATACCGCTTTCCGAAAAGCCCTCGAAAAGCTTTTCTCCATTTATCAGCGCATACTTTATTATACTGTGCGGTTCTGCGTGTCCACGTATCGAAAACGTTTCACCCGCCTGTATCACTGCACCGCTCTGAATATAACTCATGATACGCAGCTGCTTTACACTTTGCATATTTTCCACCTTTGTTATTTTTCAATTATTGCGCTTTTTATATACTTTAAATATTGTTTACGAAAAATTATTGACATATCTCACGAAAGTACTTGATTATAACAGAAAATTGTGTTATAATTACATAATAAAGCATAAATACTAACCGCAATATATAATTATATAAATAATTTGTAAATATTTTATTTCATTCAACCGACTCTTGTTAACAATTATTTGGAGGACAGGCTCATGATCGTTCATCTTGACGGCGATTACGAAACAGTCGATTACACCGAAAACCGCAGCGTGCTTATTTATGACAACGTTGAGACTGAGGAATACCCCGTTCACTGGCACAATGCGATCGAGATAATCATGCCGCTGACAAATCCGTTCACGGCGACCTGCGACGGCACAAGTTACACCCTTGCCGAGCGTGACATTCTCATAATCCCTGCCGGCTCGCTCCACTCGATGAAAGCGCAGGCAGGCAGGCGGCTTTTTTTCCTCTTCGACAACCGCACGATCGGCGACAACCCTGCGCTGTCGGAACTATACGGACTGCTCAGTGCCCCCGTTCACATAAATTCCGACTATGACAGCGAATTTCTCATCTCGCTGACCAACATTCTTGCGGACATCTATGCGCTTTACTCCGATTTCGGCGAGGTCACGGAGGTCTATATCTACATCAAACTGCTCACCCTGCTCGCTCGCATCAAAGAGTATAAGCTGAGTTCTGTGAATCTGGGCGAGGACGAAAAATACGCCGACAAATTCCGCATGATCTTGAAATACATCGAGAAAAATTATATGTACGACATCACGCTGGACGACCTCGCAGACATCGCAGGTTACAGCAAATACCATTTCTCGAGGATCTTCAAGAAATACAGCTCCACCACGTTCATCACCTACCTGAATCAGCGCCGCATCAAAGCCGCCGAACTGCTCCTGCTGGACGAAGATATGTCGGTGACGGACGCTGCGATGCAGGTCGGATTTTCCAGCCTGACAACGTTTAACCGTGTGTTCAAGGAACTTAAAGGCTGTACGCCCTCGGAGTTCCGCAAGCTTTACCGCATGGAAAATAATTCATTCTGAAACTTTCGGAGAGGTCAGCCTCTCCGTTTTTTATGCAATAACACTTACTTAAACGATTTCGTGGTTAATAGATTTGTCTGTTTTGCTCATCATCTATTCCCGAAAGGCGGTGAAAAAAGCTGTTTATCACGTCACGCCACTCCGCCGCACTTCTCAACTGTTCCGCAAAACGTTCACTGCCGTTTGCAAACGTTTGTTCGTCTATATGACCTTCAAGAGTTTTCCACGCCTCGGCAAAACGCTTCGCCTGCTCGTAACCCTCGAAATGTGTGTCGTAAATGTGCTGTATCACCGTCTTTCCGCTGTGAAGCCTGTGGGTGTAGGGTACTCGGTGAAAGAACAGCAGGAGTTCATCGGGGCAGGTCTCGGGCGAACCGAAAACGTTTGCGAGCGGCTCGGCGTACAGTTCGGAATAGCCTGTGCCGCTTGCCGAACGGTCAACGCCCACGCAGTCTCGGTCAGCTCGGTTGTATGTCCCCCAGCGGTCGAATTCGTAGCCCCACGGGTCGGGTCCGTAGTGGTGGTTCGGCTTGCACAGCCAGCCCAGACCCAGCGGCGCAGTGTAATCCTCGTAAGCCTTGTGAGAGCGCAGAAGTATCTCGGCGATAACACGGCGTGCGGTTTCGTCCGAAAAGGTCAGAGCGCACCACTCGGCGATGATACGCTCGGGAGACAAACTGCCGTCAAAAGTCAAACGTCCGAAACCGTAGAGATTCGCCGCCGCAAGCTCGCTCCCCGTCCAGCAGAAGTCATCGCCCGTGTTGGAGACTGCCGCTGTTCCGCAAACGTTTTCGGAGACTGTTCCCCTGCCCGTTTCGTGCCTGAAAAATGCGCAGAATGACGGCACAAGACAGCAGACGTGCTTCTGCTGACCCGTGTATTCCTGCGCAAGCTGGACTTCTGCCATGATATTCGTGTTCGGCATAGCCCCGAAAAGCGGATGCACAGGCTCACGCACTTGAAAATCCATAGGACCGTTCTTCACCTGCAAGATAACGTTTTCGTCAAATTTGCCGTCAAGCGGCTTAAAGCAGTCATATGCCGAACGTGCCCTGTCGGTGGTGCGGTCACGCCAGTCCTGCGAGCAATTATAGACGAACGCACGCCAAATGACCCTGCCGCCGTAGGGGGCTATCGCTCGTGCGAGCAGGTTCGCACCGTCAGCGTGGTCACGTCCGTAAGCGTAAGGTCCCGGCTGTCTCTCCGAATCGGCTTTGACGAGAAAACCGCCCAAGCCGTTCACACGCCGAAAAAGCTTTGCGCACCGCTCGCTCCACCACGCCTGAACTTCCCTGTCAAGCGGATCGCTTGTCGCAAGTCCCCCGACAGACATCGGCGCAGAAAAATCCACGCTCAGAAACAGCTTTATTCCGTAACGCCCGAAAAGGTCGCACAGCGCCGACAGACGTGGGAAAAATTTCTCGGTGATGAGCATTTGTGCGCCGTCACGAACGTTTACGTTATTTATTGCGCAGGCGTTTATACCGACTGAGGACAGCAGACGTGCGTAAGTGACCGTGCGCTCGTTTATCAGCAGTTCGCCGTCACGGAAGAAAAATGACCGCCCCGAGTAGCCCCTCTCGATACTGCCGTCAAGGTTGTCCCAGTGGTCGAGCATCCTGAGCGGCTGTGAGGGGGTGATGCTCTCGGAAAAGCGCCCGAGACCGCCGAGTCTCAGCCCTCGGAGCAGTGCGAAAACGCCGTAAAGTATGCCGACACCCGAACCGCCCGTGACAAATGCGCCGTTTTCGTCTGAGGTGACGGAATAGCTTTCGGGGGAAGTGAACTTTTTAACTTTCATTTTCACAAAATAATCTGCCTGACCCGTCACAAACGCAACTTTCGGGAATAATTCAGTCAAGCCGCTCCTGAGTTCCCAGACTGCCGCCGATGACTGGGGCGTGTGGTCGGTGCAGACGATCGAAATGCTCCTGATCCCGCACCCCGAAAGCGGCTGTGCTTTGAGCCAAAGTGCCGAGTGTTCCATGAGAAAAGCCTCCTGTTTTGCGTATACCATTAATAATGGTTCTATTTGAACTATAACAATTTTTTCCTGTTATAATTATAGTACAGCGAAGAAAAAAACTCCACCCGATTATTGCGTTTTTTCAGGTTATTATTGTTACATCGAAAAATAGCAATAATTAGTAAGTTGAACGCAATTTTCGGGAAGAAATCGTTTTCAAAATGAGCTATAATAATATCAGAAAGAGACAGCAAAAGTTAGTTCCCCATATTTTAATACATTTTGCGTAAGAATACCGAACGTTAGCACAGGCTTTTCGTTCGGTATTCTTATTTTTTTGTCTTTTTATTCATGAGTACGCAAATTGTCATTGACAAAAGTTTGCCAACTATTGCGAAAAATGTGCAATGGTGCTATAATAATATAAGATAACAATTATTAAAAAAATGTTCATTTCAGCTGAAATATCTCCTGAAATATAACAAAATTCATATATGAGGTGAAAATAATGCTGAGTGAAAAGCTGCGTTTCCTGCTGGATATTCTGAATACTGATAATACCGAGATCTCTCGCTGTGCAGGCTGTTCAGCATCAAACATCAGCAGACTGAAAAGCGGCTCGAGGATACCGTCAAAAAACAGCCGGACGATAAAAAAACTTTCCGAAGGTATCTGCTGCTTCGCACGTTCGAGCGGAACGCAGGAACTTCTCAGCCTTGTTGTTGGTTCAGAAGTCACTTCCGACATGGACGAATCGGTCATCGACTGGCTTTATGATGATGCGCCGCCCGAACTGCCGCCTGAGCTTTCGTCTGTTTTTCAAAATGACAAAGCGGCTGTGTTCGGAAAAAAACTCGACGCACTGATGAAGCTTGCGGACGTGACCAACAGCCGACTGAGCAAAACTCTCAGCATCGACGCTTCTTACATAAGCCGTTTCAGACGAGGCGAACGTGTCCCGAAGGCAGGCTCGAAGCTGATGTACAACATAAGCACTGATCTTTCTGCAAAGATCGTTGAACAGCAGAAGCTCCCCTGGCTCGCTGAACTGCTCTCCTCGGGCGAGGAACTGACCGAAGCCAACGCCGCCCGGCAGGTGATAAGGTGGTTGAGCAGCGGCATCGACTCGGAAGTGATCGCGGTGAGACAGCTTTTAGAGAGCATGAAGCAGAAAACCAAGGAACTAAATGTTGTTCTGCCCGACTTTGACGATATAGTTACCGAAAATGTTCTTATGGACAAAACGGATATTTACAAGGGTACTGAGGGACTGCAACGTGCCATGCTGAGGTTCATCGGAACGGCTGTCAAAAACGGCAGCAAGGAACTTTGGCTCTATTCAGACAGGGACATCGGGTGGATGACGGGCGATTTTCTGCCCTCGTGGCTGTCGCTCATCAACCGCTGTGTGCAAAACGGCATAAAACTGAAACTTATCCACAGCAACGAGGTCAAAGCCGCCGAACTTCTGACCGCAATAAACAGCTGGCTGCCGCTCTATGTTTCGGGGCTTATCGAACCTTATCATTGCAGCAAAAAAAGCGGTGACAGATTTGTGCATACGATATTTATTGACCCCGAAAACGATTGCGTTGTCTCCTGCTGTGTCAAGGGCGCTGAGAACTACTGCAACTATTACTACCTCTGTGACGAGACTTCGCTCAGTTTCCACAAGAACTCCTTCAACCTTATCCTTGAAGACAGCAAGCCAATGATAACCTATAACAAGACCTCTCTGCACCCCGAAAATGCCGACAAAAGCTACGAGCTGGACGATATGGAGATAATCATTTGCAAAGACAAGGTGATAATCAACACGCTCTCTGACCCCTGCGCAAGCTTTGAACTTACTCAGCCGCAGATTTGCAGAGTTTTTCGTGATTACGCCGAAGAAATATGTAAATAAATATGCAACTTGACTATTATGCGCTTGACAAAATGATGATTTTGTGATAAAATAGAGATACAAAAATATAACGCAATTGAAAGGAAGCGCACAAAAAATGAAACTGACAAAAAGGATCATCGCAGGACTTTCCTGCGCAGCCATTGCATCGGCTTGTGCTTTGAACGTCTGCGCTGAACCAAATTTTTACTCCGAGACCGATGACTACAAATTTATTGACGAGACTGAGATCAAGGTCAACAAGCCTTACGTCAATTTTGTTGTCGACAACGGCGGTCTTGACATTGACGGCTTGAAGTTCACCGTTAAGAAAGACGGCACTGAGATCGCAAGCTGGACGGGTATGACCGAAATTGCTGACGAAAACGTTGGCTTTGACGAAATAAAGGACGAAAACCTTTTCGATATTTCGGGCTTCTCCGAGGAGAACGCCGACTGGAAAAAGCTGGTCGACTATGACAAGGATCAGCTCTGCAAGCTGTGCGAACCTCAGAACATAAGAAAGATGTATCCGCTTCTTGCTTCTCCGCTTGTTGATCTTAACGGTTACGGCTCTTTCGCAAGTATTAAGTCGGATGGCGTGGTGAAGTATTGCCTGACCCCCGGCGGTTCATATATCATTATGGGGTATTCGAGAGAACCTTTTGACGTAATTGACGAAATGACCGTTCCTGTAAACCATATTGTTGTTGCAGTTGACGAAAATTATGCGGCTAAAAACGACAAGACTACATATATCTATTTCAATAATAACGATGATGAAAAAGATCTCGTTCTTCAGGACGAAGCAAAAATGGACATCGAACCTAACAAACACTGCGGCGAGTTGCTGACATATGATGCTGAACCCGGCGGATACCTCATGTGGTTCGGTCGGCATGGTGACGGCGCAGGCACAAATGCCTATAACCGTGATGTTGTTGCATCTGACAAGGACGAAACTTACGTAAAGGTTTTAGTTCCTGCGAAATATGCGCTGTCGTATATGTTCGATGTAAATGACGATATGACATTCGATTATAATTTTTACAGCTCTGACGGAGATGACCCTGTTCATTACGATCTGAGGGGCAATACCGTTGATGCTGAGGGCAACGAACATACGTTCTCCTACGTTTTTGAGTACGGTGCAGTCGTTACCGCAAGCATTCCCGATGAAAACGGCAATTTCCCGATCTGGGTCAAGAAAGACGAAGCTTGGGATAATATCGGATTCCGTTACATGAACTGCACAAGCGGAATGCTCGCAGGTAAAGTTGCAGGTCACATCCTGAAAACGCCTTTTGAGTTCCCCGAAAAAGCCAACGGCAAGAGTTTTGCGCTCTATAATGTTGAGCCGGGCGAGTACACCGTGGAGATCGACAGCGACAAGTTCGAGCTGGAGGGCAACACGCTCACCGTCACCGACACTAAGGACATTCAGAAAATGAACATTTCCGTGAAGTCTGCCGCTGAGGACAGTTCTTCCGAGGAGTCGAGTTCTGAGGCTGAGAGCAGTTCTGTTCCCGACAGCAGTTCCGTGGCTGAAAGCAGTTCTGTCGCCGAAAGCAGTTCCCTTCCCGACAGCAGTTCGGTAACTGACACAAGTTCCGCATCGTCAAGCAGTACCGCTTCGAGCAGTTCGGTCGCTTCAACTTCAAGCACAGGCGCAGTTGCGAACACGGGCAGTGCCGCAGGAGTCGGAAGTGCCGTGATGGTTCTTGCCGCAAGCGTATTCGTTGTTGCAAGAAAGAAAAAATAAAACGTTTAAGGCGTTTTCGTGCAGACGGGAACGCCTTTTTTTACGCATAAAATCAGCGCTTTCCGCATATCATCAACTGAGGTGATCGGTATGAGAAAAAAGCACAGCAGACTTTCCGAAAACGTTTTGACGGCGCTTGTCTCGGCGGCAGTCGGGTTTGCGGTCATCTTCGGGGTGATACTGCTCATCGGGTTTATCATCACGAAGATCGACTTAAACGATAAAGTGCTGTCGGTACTGACTTCGGCGGCACTTGCGGCAGGCGCTTATGTCGGCGGATATGTTGCTTCACGCCGCCGCAGGCAGAACGGTCTGCTCATGGGTCTGCTGTGCGGTCTGACCGTTTTCGGCGTGATCTTCGTCTGCTCATACCTTTTCGCAGGGGCGGCAGGCGGCTTCTCGGCGACTGCAAAGCTTGTTATTTCGCTAATTTCCGCAGGGATAGGCGGTATCGTGGGCGTTAATTCCAGCGGAACACGGTTCAGGATAAAATAGCAGTTTGAGGAAATATTTATAGTGCGTTTACTGTGTGTTAATATAAACATACAAAAAATATGTTATAATATAGAAAATAAATATGGGAGGTATAACACCATGAAGCATATCAAGACTATCAACAAGGCTAACCTCAAGCAGTCTGCTGAAAAGGGCGGCTGCGGTAACTGTCAGGCTTCCTGTCAGTCGGCTTGCAAGACTTCCTGCACCGTTGCAAATCAGAAGTGCGCTAAGGAAGACTAAGCCACACAAAACTCAAAAACCGATGTGACATTCCCCATGAATGTCACATTTTTTTTCGACGGAGGTCAATATGATACATAAATTTATACAGAACGGTATGTACTTCGTTCTCGATGTCAACAGCGGCGGCGTTCACGTTATCGACGAACTTACATACGATCTGCTCGACTACTGCACCGAGCCGCTTGCCGCTGAATGTCCGCAGGAGGCTCTGGACAAGCTTTCGGGCAAGTACAGCGAAAACGATTTACGTGAGGTCTATGCCGAACTCAGATCGCTTGCTGACGACAAGATACTTTTCTCCGAAGACGATTACGAAAAGTATGCGAACACCTCGGTGGCTTCGCCCGTCAAGGCGCTCTGCCTGCTCATCTCGCAGGACTGCAATATGCGCTGTGAGTACTGCTTTGCAAGCAAGGGCGACTACGGCAAGGGCAGAATGCTCATGAGTTTCGAGACAGGCAAAAAGGCGATAGATTTTCTTATCGAAAAGTCCGCAAACCGAAAGGCTTTGGAGATAGACTTCTTCGGCGGCGAACCGCTTATGAACTTCAAGGTCGTAAAACAGGTCGTTGAGTATGCCCGTGAGCAGGAAAAACTGCACAATAAGAACATCAAGTTCACACTCACTACTAACGGCGTGCTTCTGAATGACGAGATCATCGACTTCCTCAACAAGGAGATGTACAACGTGGTGCTGTCGGTGGACGGCAGACGTGAGGTCAATGACCGTGTACGCAAGACGGTAAACGGCAAGGGTACTTATGACATTTTTATCGACAAGTACAAAAAACTGGTCTCAAAACGTGGCGACAAAGACTGGTATGTTCGTGGAACTTTCACCAAGTATAACCTTGATTTCGCCGAGGACGTTATGAGCCTTTACAACGAGGGCTTCGAGCAGATAAGCGTTGAGCCTGTTATGTCACCCGAGACTGAGCCTTACGCTCTGACGGCGGCTGACCTGCCGAAAATTTTCGAGGAATATGACCGACTTGCGAAAATGATCCGTGAGATCACGAACAAGGGCAAGTTCATCAACTTTTTCCACTTCATGATGGATCTCGATCAGGGTCCCTGCGTTATCAAACGTTTGAAAGGCTGCGGCTGCGGCAACGAATACGTGGCGATCTCCCCTGACGGCGACATTTACCCCTGTCACCAGTTTGTCGGCATTGACGACTACAAAATGGGCAACGTCCACGAGGGCAGCTTCGACACGGCGATGAAAAACGATTTCGCTTCCGCACACGTTTACTCAAAGCCTGCCTGCCGTGACTGCTGGGCGAAGTTCTATTGCAGCGGCGGCTGCAACGCAAACAACTACCTCTACAAGGGCGACATACGCACCTCACACGAACTTTCCTGCGAGATCGAGCGCCACAGAGTTGAGTGCGCGATCGCCCTCAAAGCCGAAAAGCTTCTCGACACGGCTGAATGACATGAGCCTTTTCAGGAAGAACAAGTCCGCAAAGCCCCCTGACGGCTGTGAGGGGCTTCAAGTGCGCATCGAATCCTCCACCTGCACGGGCGAAAAGACGATCGGCTTTTTTGACCCGTCAACACGCAAGCTGAAATACACCGAACTTGTGCGCTCACAGGAGGACATCGACGCTTTCTGCGAAAAATACGGCGTAAAACTTAACAAATAAAAATACCCGACACACCGAAAAATGTGTCGGGTTTCTTTTGTTATGCGCCTAATCTGGGGGATTTTGCCGAACGAGTTACCTCGGCTTCTTCCTCGCCCTTAACGGTCTTGTCGGTGACAGTCACCTTGACGATCTCCTTGTCGGAGGGAGCGTCGAACATGACTTTCTGCAAACTGCGCTCAACGATCGCTCTCAGACCACGAGCGCCTGTTTTCTGCTCGATAGCCATTTTTGCGATCTCAAGCTTTGCATCCTCAGTGACTTCAAGCTCGATGCCGTCCATTTTGAACAGCTTGGAGTACTGCTTGACAAGGGAGTTTTTCGGCTCGGTAAGTATCCTTGTGAGCGCTTCCTCGTCCAGTTCGTCAAGAACGGTGATGACAGGCAGTCTGCCCACCAGCTCGGGCACAAGTCCGAACTTAACAAGGTCATGAGGAACGACTTTCTTCATGATGTTGTGTTCTTCCTTCTGCTTGACGACCTTTGCGCCGAATCCCAGCGAGGACGAATCTGTGCGCTTCTTGATGACCTGTTCCAATCCGTCAAATGCGCCGCCGCAGATGAACAGGATATTCTTTGTGTCGATCTGGATAAACTCCTGATGCGGGTGCTTTCTGCCGCCCTGCGGAGGAACGTTTGAAACAGTTCCCTCGACGATTTTCAGGAGAGCCTGCTGAACGCCCTCGCCGCTTACGTCACGGGTTATCGAGGTGTTCTCGGATTTTCTTGCGATCTTGTCGATCTCGTCGATATACACGATGCCCTTTTCAGCCGCCTCAACATCGTAATCAGCCGCCTGAATAAGTCTTGTCAGCACGTTTTCAACATCATCGCCGACATAGCCTGCCTCGGTGAGCGTGGTAGCGTCAGCGATAGCAAAAGGCACGTTGAGAAGCTTTGCAAGCGTCTGAGCGAGAAGTGTTTTGCCCGTTCCCGTAGGACCCACCAGCAGGACGTTTGACTTTTGCAGTTCAACATCGTTGTCCTCGCTCTCGAGGGAAAGTATACGCTTGTAGTGGTTGTAAACAGCGACAGCAAGCGACACTTTCGCTTCGTCCTGACCGATGATATACTCGTCAAGAACGCTCTTTATCTCCGCAGGTGTGCGGAGGGTGATGCCCTCATCGGCAAACTCTGCGGAGATGTCAGTCGAACTGCTGAGATTCGACTGCTGACTGAGCAGATTGTAGCAAAGGGTAACGCACTCGTCACAGATATGATACTTGTCAGCCGAGAAAACGAACTTGACCTTTGTTTCGGGCTTGCCGCAGAAATTGCATCGTTTGATTGATTCAATTGCCATTTGTCAAATTACCTCACTTTATCTGTGGGATATAACCTTGTCGATCAGACCGTAATCCATAGCTTCCTGAGCGGAAAGGTAGTTATCACGCTCGGTATCCCTTGCGATCTCCTCAACAGTCTTGCCCGTGTTGAGAGCAAGGATTTTGTTCAGGTTCTCTCTGGTGCGGATTATGTGGTCTGAAATTATCTTGATCTCAGTAGCCTGACCGCCTACACCGCCGCCGCCGATAAGGGGCTGGTGGATCATGACTTCGCTGTTGGGAAGTGCAAAGCGCTTGCCCTTAGCGCCGCTGGAAAGCAGGAATGCGCCCATTGAAGCCGCCATACCGATGCAGATAGTCGAAACATCGCACTTGATATAGTTCATGGTGTCATAGATCGCCATGCCTGCGGAGATCGAACCTCCGGGGCTGTTGATGTAAAGGTCGATGTCCTTTTCGGGATCCTGACCTTCAAGATACAGCATCTGAGCGATAACAAGGCTCGCTGTTGTGTCATTCACCTGATCGCAGAGCATGATGATCCTGTCATTGAGAAGCCTTGAATAAATATCGTAGCTGCGCTCTCCCCTGCTTGTCTGCTCTACAACGTAAGGTACTAATGCCATACTGATTCCTCCCTTTATGTCGAAATATGCGTGGTTGTTGAAATATACGTTTCGCCCACACGCTCGAAAGGGGTGGGCGAAATCGGCCTGATACCGCCTTACAGCAGTGCGAAAACGCTCCGCACCGCTTTTGGCAGTATGTAAAAAAATTACTTGATAACAGCAGAATCCTTGATAAGGTCAACTGCCTTGCTTACCTTAACATCAAGCTTAACGCCGTCCTCGGGCAGAACGTTCTTGACCTGCTCCAGCTCCATGCTGTAAGCTTCTGCAACTCTCTTGTACTCTTCCTCGATCTCCTCAGCGGAAGGCTCGATGCCCTCGATCTCAGCGATCTTTTCAAGAGCAAGTCTCAGGTCTACCTGCTTCTTAGCCTGACTCTCGTACATCTTCTTTACGTCCTCGAGAGACTGATTGGTGAAGTGGAAATACTGCTGGAGAGTGATGCCCTGAGGAGCAAGTCTGCCCTGAAGATCCTGAAGCATCTCGTTGATGCGAGCGTCATACATCTCCTGAGGAACTTCTGCTTCCATTTTCTCGATAACAGCATCAAAAAGCTTGTTCTCAACTGCGGAGTCAGCGACCTTCTGAGCCTGCTCCTCCATAGTCTTTCTGATGTCAGCCTTATAATCGTCAACGGTGTCGAACTCGGTGGAGTCCTTAACAAGGTCATCGTCAAGCAGCGGAACTTCCTTGAACTTGATCTCGTGCAGCTTGATCTTGAAGACAGCGGGAGCGCCCTTTAATTCCTCTACCTGATACTCGTCGGGGAAAGTAACGTTTACGTCGAACTCATCGCCAACGCTGTGACCTACGATCTGCTCCTCAAAACCGGGGATAAATGTGCCGCTGCCGAGTTCCAGCTCATAGTTCTCAGCCTCGCCGCCCTCGAATGCAACATCGTCCTTGAAGCCCTTGAAGTCGATAACTACCTGATCGCCGTTCTGTGCAGGTCTGTCCTCAACGGTGATAAGACGTGCGTTCTTCTCGGTCAGCTGCTGCGCTCTTGCATCAACGTCCTCATCGGTAACTTCCTTTACCTCACGCTCAACTTCGATGCCCTTGTAGCCGTCGATCTTTACCTCGGGCTTAGTTACGCAAACAGCCTTAATGGTAACGCCTTCTTTGCCAACGGAAGTAACTTCAACTTCGGGACGTGCAACGATGTCAAGACCCGACTCAGCAACAGCGCTGTCGATAGCCGCAGGAGCGCACTCGTTCACTGCATCTTCATAGAAAACAGCCTCGCCGTACTCACGCTCGATAAGCTTTCTGGGAGCTTTGCCCTTGCGGAAGCCGGGGAGAGCGATGTTCTTTCTCTGTCTGAGGTATACTTTCTGTATAGCAGCCTCGAACTCCTCAGCGGAGACTGTGATCTCAAGCTCAGACTTGTTGGTGTCAACCTTGTTTACAGACTTTAAACTCATTTTAATATTCCTCCAAGTATCTCAGCCAAAAATTATATGACTGACAAAATATCCCTAATATTATACCATACTTTTTATCAGATTTCCAGTATTTTTCGCACTATTCAGCACTTTGCACAAAATTAGTTATATCAAGCGGCATAAATTGTAGATAATCACTTGAAATAAGGTGATAATCAATGCCGCCGTGCATTCCCTTGACCGCAAGAGCGTGACCTTTGCGCCCGTGGATATGTCCGTAGAAAACGGTTTTGATGTTATGCCGCCGCAGAACTTCCATTATCGGCTTGTTCTCGCCGTAGACATAAACAGGCGGATAATGCAGAAAAACGATAGGTCTGAACCCGTCCTTTTCCGCCGCTGCTATCGACATTTCCAGCCGTCCCGCTTCACGGGCAAGCACTTTTTCGTCCGCCGCTTCGCCGTTCTCGCTTATCCAGCCCCTTGTTCCGCATAAACCGTAATTCCCATAGGGATAATAGTTATTGTGCAGTATCTTCACGCTGTTTATGCCGTTTTCCGAGAAAAATCTGTTCAGTTTTGCGGCGGTCTGCCACCAATAATCGTGGTTGCCCTTTGAGATTATCTTTGTGCCGTTGAGCGATTCGAGGAACTTGAAATCCGCAAGGGATTCTTCAAGCTTTGTCGCCCAGCAGAAATCGCCCGGTATCATCACCGTGTCACAAGGCTTGACAACGTGCTGCCAATTTTCTTGCAGACGCGGAACATAATTGTCCCAGCCCTGAAAAATATCCATGGGCTTGTCGACACCCAGCGGAAGATGAAGATCCGCTATCACAAATAATGCCAAAATTTTCCTCCTGTCTAAGCGCATAGAACTGCGCATTCCGTGCAATAATACTCACGAAAGGAGCTGATGAACATGAGCGAACGAAACAGACTTCATTGCAGTGTTGACAGCTGTGTCTACAACAAAAATTCCTGCGAATGCACCGCAGACAATGTGGACGTTAGCTGCACCTGCAAAGACCCCGACTGCTGTGACGAGACTGAGTGCCGCACTTTCAGGTCTAAGGAATAAGTAAAACAATGTCCCGACAGTTTGTTCACAGCTGTCGGGCTATTGCTTTATTCATACGAACATTCAGTACCGAACGTTCACATTTTTATCAGATACCGAGTACCGAGAAAACATAATCCTTCATGTCTTCCTTAGCGATCACCTTATCGAAGCGGACAGCCTTGTTTTTGAGTGCCGCAAGCGATGCAGGTATTTTCAGACCCGATACCTCAGCAAGCTTGTCTACCAGCTCAAATTCCTCAGCATCGGTGTTCTCTCCGATAGCCGACAGAACAGAACCGCTGAACTTATAGGGGCTTGCGGTGGAAGCGATGATCGTCTTGGTGTTGTCGCCCGTCTTAGCCTTGTAGTCCTCATATACCTTTACTGCAACAGCGGTGTGAGTGTCGCAGGTGTAGTGATACTTTTCGTAGATGCTCTTGATAGTAGCCTTTGTGTCCTCATCGGAGCAGAAGCCTGCCGCAAATTCCTCGGCGAGTATCTTCTTAACATCGTCGCTTACTTCGTACTTGCCCTCAGAAGCGAGCTTGCCGAACCAGTCTCTGATAGTTGCATCGTTCTCGCCGCAGAGCATATAGAGCAGTCTTTCGAGGTTCGAGGAAATAAGAATATCCATCGAGGGAGAGATAGTTGCGTGGAATGCTCTGTTTCTGTCGTAAACGCCTGTGTTCAGGAAGTCGGTCAGCACGTTGTTGGAGTTTGAAGCACAGATAAGTTTGCCTATCGGCACGCCCATGTGCTTTGCATAGTAAGCCGCAAGGATATTGCCGAAGTTGCCCGTGGGAACAACAACGTTCAGCGTTTCGCCGAGTTCAAGCTTGCCGTCTTTGACCAGCTGTGCATAGGACGAGATGTAGTAGATTATCTGAGGTGCAAGTCTGCCCCAGTTAATGGAGTTAGCAGACGAGAACATCATGCCGTTCTTGTCCAGTTCCTCAGCGATCTCAGCGTTTGTGAAGATAGCCTTAACGCCGTTCTGAGCATCGTCAAAGTTGCCCTTGATAGCGCAAACGCCAACGTTGCCGCCTTCCTGAGTGGTCATTTGCTTTTTCTGCATTGCCGAAACGCCGTCATCGGGATAGAACACGAGGATCGAAGTATCGGGAACGTCCTTGAAGCCTTCGAGTGCGGCTTTTCCTGTGTCGCCCGAAGTCGCAACGAGGATAACTACCTTTTTGTCAGTGCCCAGCTTTTTGGTAGAAGTTGTCAGCAGGTAAGGCAGGATCTGGAGCGCCATATCCTTGAAAGCGCAGGTAGGACCGTGCCACAGTTCGAGCATATAAGTGCCGTCAAACAGCGGTGCAAGCTCGCAGATGTTGTCGGTGTCGAAAGCCTTGGTGTTGTATGCGCTGTCAACGCAGTGAGCTATCTCAGCCTCGGTAAAATCGGTAAGGAACTTTGCGAAAACGAACGCCGCACGCTCACGGTAGTTCATGCCGCCCAGTGCCTTGATGTCGTCAAGCGTTACAGAAGGGATAGTCTCGGGAACGAAAAGTCCGCCGTCCTTCGAGATGCCCTGTGCGATAGCCTGTGCAGAGCTTACCTTAACTTCGCTGTTTCTTGTGCTTTTGTAATTCATTATCCTTTCACCTTTCCTTATATCAAGTTCCTGCGTCAAAGGCATTGACGTAGTATCTTACTTTGATTATACTGCCGTTTTCAATAACAGCAGCCGCAACGTCAAAGCGGCAGAGCGCATCGCCGTGCTTTTCCCTGTAACGGCGGTAATAGATACCTGCGGCACGCATGAGAAAACTGCGCTTGCGCTTTGTTACCGCCCTCTCCCCTGCCGTGAGCGCATCGGGAGAACGTGTTTTTACCTCGACGAAAACGAGCCTGCCGTCCTTGAACGCAACAATGTCGATCTCGCCGCCCCGAACGGTGAAATTCCGTTCGAGAATATCGTAACCGTGAGCCGTGAGAAATTCAGCGACAGCCTGTTCGCCAATATCACCCGTTTCACGAGTCGTCCTGCTTTTTTGCATAGTACTTCTTTAAGAACGAGTGCCTGTGTACGGGGCTTTCGCCGAACTGATCTATCATCTGATAATGCAGTTTTGTGCCGTAACCCTTGTGCTTCTCGAACTGATACTGCGGATATTTAACGGCAATCTGTTCCATATACCTGTCCCTTGCGACCTTGGCTAAGATCGAAGCCGCCGCTATCGACTGACTTTTCGCATCGCCCTTTATGACAAACTGCACGGGACATTCCAGATCGGGGGTCTTGTTGCCGTCCGCAAGCACCATATCGGGCTTGACTCCCAGCCCCTCGACCGCACGCTTCATCGAAAGCATGGCGCAGTTGAGGATATTCAGCCGTTCTATCTCCTCCACCGAAGCGGAAGCTATCGCCCAGTAAAGCGCCTTTTTCTTTATCTCGTCAAACAGTTTGTCACGCTTTTTCGGGGTAAGTTTTTTGCTGTCGTTTATGCCCTCGATGACCGTATCGGGAGCGAGTATCACAGCCGCCGCAAAAACGTCCCCCGCAAGCGGACCTCTGCCTGCTTCGTCCGTTCCGCAAAGAAGCGGATATTCCTTATAATACTGCAAGTCGAAATCGTGCAGTGTCATTATCGCCTGTTCTTCCATCACGGTCTCTCCAATGAGATGCGCCCCAGCTTGCCGCCCCTGAACTCGTCCAGAAGCACAGCCGCCGCACGTTCGGTGTTTATCTCGCCGCCCGACACCAGAAATCCACGTTTTCTGCCGATGCGTTCGAGCAGTTCAAGCCCTTTCACACAGCCTGCCGTTTCGTCCTCGTTCTCGGGAAGTTCTTCCAGCGAGATGCCGTAACGCTGAGTAAGCGTGTCGGGATAATCGGCGCAGAGCAGTTCCGCAAGCCTGCACGCCAGATACTCGGTATCAAGAATATCGTCCTTGACAGCCCCCGTGAACGCAAGATGTTCGCCGACCGTCTTGTCCTCGAATTTAGGCCACAGAACGCCGGGCATATCAAGAAGTTCGGTGTTATCGTCAAGCTTCACCCACTGTTTGCCACGGGTAACGCCCGGTCTGTCCTCAACTTTCGCACGTTTTGAGCCTGCGAGCCTGTTGATGAAAGAAGATTTTCCCACGTTCGGGATACCCACGATCATCATGCGTATAGGTCTGCCGTGCATTCCCTTGGCTTCCCACACCTGCACCTGTTCCGCCATAAGCTGACCGAGCGCCAACTTAAAGCGGTTTATGTTCTTTCCGCTTCGGCAGTCGGTGGCAACGGCGATGATGCCCTTTCGCTTGTAGAAGTCGATCCACTGCGAAGTCACAGTCTCGTCAGCGGAGTCGGACTTGTTGAGAAGCAGAAGTCTCGGCTTTGAACCCACGAGCCTGTCCATTTCGGGGTTGCGGCTCGAAAAAGGTATACGTGCGTCGGTTATCTCGATAACGCAGTCAACGAGTTTGAGGTTCGACTGCATGATGCGGCGTGTTTTCGCCATATGTCCCGGAAACCACTGCACTCTTGTTGTGTCGCCCAAAGACTTTCCCTCCTTAATTTTATGCGATAGACGGCAGTTTGCCGACTTTGCCCGGCTGGTCAGCGGTGTAGAACCTGAACGCCGCATGACCTAAAATATCCGATTCGCTGATAAATCCCACTTCCGTAAAACGGCTGTCTCTCGAATTGTTGCGGTTGTCGCCCAGCACGAAAACGGTGTCTTCGGGGACGTGATACTCATACTCATAATCAGATATGCGGCTGCTGTCGTCGAAAATATAGTCCTTCAAGTCCATAGGTTCGCCCAGATAAGACTGGTCAAGCTGTTCGCCGTTGACGGTTATGGAATTTTCAGCGTAATTTATAAGCACGGTGTCGCCCTCAACGCCGATACAGCGCTTAATGATTATCTTGTTCAGACCGGGGCAGTTGCACACCACGATGTCGCCGCGTTCGGGGGTGTAGTTGAAATGGGTGAGTATCAGCCGCTGTTCGTTATAAAGTGTCGGCTCCATCGAACCGCCGTCCACCACGACAGTCCTGAACAGGAATATAAAGATCATCAGCACCATAAAAGTCGCAAAAACGAACGCTTCGAGCCAGTCAAGCGCTTCGTCCAGAAGATTGAACTTTTTTTCTTCCGCAGGCGCATTTTTGTTCTCATTTTCGGGTTTAGCTGTCAGTTCTTTGTTTTCCATAAAACAGACCTCTGTTTCTTTAATTATAATACCTATTTATTATAACAAATCGCCGTTCAAATTGCAAGCATTCGGACACGATTTTTCATTTTGTTCAATTTAGTCAACAAAAAATTTACATTTCACACATACAATAAGCAATAACAAGACCGAGAAGCTTATCATTCAAGCCCCTCGGTCGGTGATATTATGCGTTATCGACAAACTCTTCGAGCATCAGCTTTGAACAGCCGCCCACTCTTGAAGCCGCCGCCTTTCCGTCCTTGATAACAAAGAAACAGGGAATGCTGCTTACGTCGAACTGTGCCGCAAGTTCGGGTTCTTCGTCAACGTTAACCTTGCAGACCATAAAGTCATTTCTCTGCTCGGCTATCTGTTCGATTATGGGTGCCATGTTCCTGCACGGACCGCACCACGGTGCCCAGAAATCAACAAGCATCGGCTTGCCTGCTTCCTTTGCTTCCTCGACTGCCTGAGCAAAATTCTCACCCGTTAATTCAACTGCCATTTTGATGCACTTCCTTTCAGAAATATCCTTGACCTGTCGGCGAAAAATTATTCAGCGGCAAACTGATCCTTGCCGACACCGCACAGCGGACAGACAAAATCCTCGGGAACGTCCTCCCACTTTGTTCCTGCGGCAATGCCTGCATCGGGACAGCCCTCAGCCTCGTCATAGATATAACCGCAAACTTCACATACATATTTCATAGCTTTTTACCTCCGTTTCAGGATAAACGCAAAGTATACAAAATCCGTATTCTTTGTGTTTTGTAAATGATAGCACATGAATATGATAACAGTATATTGAGTGAGTGAAATCTTTGTGAATTATCAATATAAGAATTTTCTTATTCGGGAAAATACTTTTTAAGACGTGATTCAACAACGGCGAACGAAAGCGCAAAACTCGTCAGAATTATGATAAACACAGCAGCGGCTGCAAGTCCTGCCGCAGCTGTTCCGACACGGGCGTTCAGAAAAGCCGGCAGAGCAAGCGACATGACAAGTTCGGGCGTGCCTGCGATGACCCACAGCTTACCGCCTGTTTTGTTGGCGTATTTCCTTGCCTGACGGCTTGAAGAACCACGGGCTGTTTTCCAGCCGATCATGTTATCGGGTCTTGACGAAACAAACGACATAAGCATTATGCCGCCCAGAAGCTGTGCGGCTGAAAGAACAACATCAAGGACCATGAGCAGTCCGAGCATGGTGCATACCTCCTTTTTTACTTATAAATATTTTAACATAGACTATCGTCAAATTCAATGAGATTCTTTTGTTATTTTTTGAATATTTATGAAAATATCACAAACTATTTTGGTATACATTATATAATTTTGCACATGGCTTCCGCTCGTTTTAGCAAAAGTGAAAAAAATCTTTCAAAAGGGCTTGCATTTTCATGCGTGAACTGTTATAATATAATTGCACAATAGTTTTTTTGACAGAAAGGAAGAATATTATGGATATTAAAAAATCAATGGAAAACGGCGTTCTGACTGTCTCCGTTATCGGCAGGGTCGATACCACCACAGCCCCCACGCTCGAAACTGAACTGAAAAACAACATGAGCGGCTGCGATTCGCTGGTGCTGGATTTTGCACAGGTCGAGTACATCTCCTCGGCAGGTTTAAGAGTTCTGCTCTCGGCGCACAAGGTCATGAGCAAGAAAGGCGGCATGAAGCTCATAAACGTCAGCGAAGATATTGCCGAGATATTCGAGGTAACGGGTTTCTCCGACTTCCTCGTTATCAAATAAGTTACGTACAAAATAAAGGACAGTTACCCGAAAAAGTCGGGCGGCTGTCCTTTTTATTGTACTTATTTATCCTGTTTACTGCGCTTTTTGTCCGTTCCCACGTTTGCGAGCGGCGAACTTTCGGCAGCCTGACGCAGGTTCTCATCCGAAAGATGCGTGTATATCTCGGTGGTGGCTATGCTCTTGTGACCGAGAATGTCACGCAGAACGAGCGTGTCGACACCGCCGTGCTGATACATGAGGGTCGCCGCCGTGTGCCGCAGTTTGTGGGTCGTGATGCCGAGGTTCGACAGCCCTGCACGGGTGAGCATTTCCTCGACTATCTGCTGGACACGCCTGCGTGTTATGCGTGTGCCACGGCTCGACAGAAAAATGGCTTTCTCGGGGGTCGTGACCGAGCGGCGTATCACAAGATATTCGTTCAGCGCTTCGATGCAGGCGTTGTTGAGGTAGACGATGCGCTCCTTGCTCCCCTTTCCGAACAGACGGAGCGTGCGGTTCTCCTCGCTGTAATCAAGCATATTCAGCCCAACCAGTTCCGACAGACGCATTCCGCAGTTGAGGAACAGGCAGATGATGCAGTAGTCACGCTCACGGTTCTTCGAGTCGATGTTCGAGAGCATCTGCAATGACTGTTCAAGTGTCAGGTATCTCGGCTGTTTGTTCTTGACTTTCGGCAGGTCAAGGTTCTCCACGGGATTCGTTTCAAGCCTGAACTGCGGGTCGGCTTTCAGGTGCAGATAGTTGAAAAAACGCTTCATCGCCGAGGCTTTTCTCGCCCTTGTCGCCGTGGAATTGCCACGCTCGCTCCTTAAATAGTACAGATACTTGTGAGCATCGCTGAGGGTGAATTTTCGGACACATTCAAACGGCAGGTCGCCGATCTTTATGTCCCCCCAGTCAAGCCCCATATCGCACAGACCGTTTTCACGCTTTAAATAGCGGAAGAACGTCCGCAGGTCGATGTAATAAGCTTCTTCGGTGCGGTCGGCTCTGTCCTGCACGACTTTCAGATATGTCAGAAAATCCGCAAGAAACTGCGGACAGTCCGCCTGATATTCCTTTTTCACATTCACCGCTCCTTTGAAAAAATGCCCTTGTTACAGGGCACTTTTTTATCTCTCTATTCTGAGTATCGTGTGTTTTTTCAGTTCACGCTCCGCTTTGAGATAGAACTTCATCGCCGCATGGTTCGTGCTTTCTATCGGCTCAAAATGCTCATCGAATATCTCATCCGCCTTGACGGTCAGCGGAGTGCCGTTCGGTTCAAGCGCTTCAAGCGTGTCGCCTTTTAGGAACTTGTTGCGCTGAACGCACTCCACAAGCCCACGCTCGCTGTCATAGCCCGTGACGATCGCCGCAGCGTCCCAGTCACGGATATAGCCGCTCGACTGCCAGTACTGACAATCTTTCGGGTGTCCGAAGAAAAATCCCGTGCAGTAGGGACGGTGGCTGACCTTGAACACCTCGTTATGCACCCACTCGGGAAGCTTGAAATGCTCGGGGGATCTGAGAAATTCGTCCATGGCACGCCTGTAAGCATTCGTCACGACAGACACGTAGTAAGAGGACTTTGCACGTCCCTCGATCTTGAAGCTGTCAACGCCTGCCGCCGCAAGCTTGTCGATGTGGTCGATCATGCAGAGGTCTTTTGCGTTTAAGATATACGTTCCCGATTCGTCCTCGAAAACGGGGTAGAACTCGTCCTTCCGCTTCTCCTCCATAAGATGATAGCCCCACCTGCACGGCTGGGCGCACTCGCCACGATTGGCATCACGCCCGATGATATACTGCGAGATAAGACACCGCCCCGAGAAACTCACGCACATTGCGCCGTGAACGAACACTTCTATTTCCAGCTCTTTCGGAGTTTTTGCACGTATCTCGGCAATTTCTTCCAGCGAAAGCTCACGGGCAAGCACCACACGCTTTGCGCCCATGTTGTAGAACTCGTTTGCGGCGGCGTAATTGACTATGCCCGTCTGTGTGGACATATGTATCTCCATATCGGGGGCATATCGTTTTATCATGAAGAACACGCCGATGTCATTAGCGATGAGCGCATCGACTTTCGCCTCCTGCGCCTCCCTCACGAACTGTTCAAAGTGCGGTATCTCGTCATTTCTCGGCAGAGTGTTGCAGGTCAGATAGACCTTTCTGCCGAGAGCGTGCGCCTTTTCGCAGGCGATACTCAGCTGTTCGCCCGTGAAATTCGGTGAAGCCGCCCTCATGCCGAACATTTTTCCTCCGAGGTAGACCGCATCTGCCCCGAATTCCAGCGCCGCTTCAAGCCGCTCCATGTCACCCGCAGGCGACAGCACTTCGAGCGGACGGCTGTAATTATAGCTGTTCCCGACTGCTCCCATTAAGCAAGCCCTGCCTTTTTCAGATTTTCTTCATGCTCTTCCAGAGTCTCGGCAACGAACATTTCGCCCGTGTTGAGATCGTGGCAGAAGTAGTAATAATCGGTGTCCTCAGCGTAGAGTACCGCTTTTATCGCATCAAGTCCGGGATCGCAGACGGGACCTGCCGGCAGACCCTGACAGATATAAGTATCGTAGTTGTTGGTGTAGCGTTCGAGCATAACAGTCGAAGTTTCAAGCTTCTTTATTACCTTTTTGATATAGTTACCGGTAGCGTCAGATTGCAGGCATGGGAAGGTGGCAGGATCATGGAGACGGTTTAAGAAGATGGAAGCCACCACAGGCATATCCTCCACAGAGCCAGCCTCAGCCTGGACGATCGAAGCGAGCGTCACCACTTCATAAAGCGACATATTCATCTCTTTCATGCGTGAATACATATCGTCGGTGATCTTGCTGTTGAAGTTCTCACGGATTATCTTTGTGACGTTATAAGGCGAGTCATCGAGATAGAATTCGTAGGTATCGGGGAAGAAGAAGCCCTCCATCGAGAAGTATGCTTCAACGTTTCTGTCAACTTTGCCGTCAAGTTCAAAATCCTGCTTTGCGTTGAATGCGGTGAGGAAATCGTCCTTGGAGCAAACGCCGTTCTTTTCAAGCTTTTTGGCGACAGACAGCAGGTTCGTACCCTCCTTGAAAGTCAGCTCAACAGTCTCGAATGACTCACGCATATATGAAAGTTCCTCGACAATATCGGGGTAGCTCTTGCTGGGGCTGAGTGTGATGTCTCCCGGGAAAAGCACGGGGTCATGCTTTATGCGGAGCGCCACTTTGAACAGCTGTTTGTTCTTGATTATGTTGTTTTCAACGAGCAGGTCGGCGATCTGATCATTGTTCGAGCCTTCGGGGATATGGAAGGTTATCTCCTTGTCGGCTTTGTTTATGCCGAGGTACTCCATGCCGAGGGTTATGCCGCCCGTTGCAAGCACTATCGAGACAGAAACGATAGCGATAGTAAGGGTCAGACCCGTGATTATCGAAGTGTTGAGAATGCGCTCACGCTTTTTCTTTTTGCGGCGCTGAGAACTGCCGTTCTGCGCAGGTCTTTTCGGGCGGTCGGAAGTCCTGTTCTCCGCCTTTGTCGAAACGGGGCGTATCTGCGGCGCTTGTCCGCTCGAAACAGTCTTTTTCGGCGCAGAAGTATCGGCGTTTTCCTGCTCATCATCGGCGCTTTGACGTACCCTTTCCAAATCAAGACCGCCGAAAACATCTTCATCGGGGAGCGGCTTTTTTTCAGGAGCTTTCCTTTGAGCCGAAACAGCTTCGCCCTTATGTTCCGTTTCAAAGTCCTGCAAAGCAGCGTCCAGCGAACTGCTGTGTTCTGAGATGCGCTTTTTGGCACTTTCGGGCTTATTAAAAAGCTCGTCTAACTGATTTGCGTCTTTCATATCATGTTTCCTTTCCTTTTCCGACAGGAGCATATTTATCAGTAAATATCGTCCTCGTTTCGCAGGCAACGATCATCACGGGGCAGTCAAATCGGTCTGTCGGCAGTTCATCAGTTATATCGCTGTCGAAGATAACACCGCAGGAAACGCCCGAAAAACCGCTTAAAAACCTGTCATAATAACCCTTGCCGAACCCCAGCCTGTACCCCGTTTCGGTGAATGTGAGCGCAGGCACGACACACAGCGCACGTTCAAAACGCCCGGCTTTGCGGCAGTGCTTTTTCGGCTCAAATATGCCGAACGCCGCCGTTTCAAGGTCATCGGTGCTTTCGATGTAATAGAAGTTCATGTGACCGTTTTTGTCCTCGCATCGGGGGGCGGCGACTTTTTTTCCGTCCGCAAAAGCCCTCTCGATAATGGCGGAAGTATCAACTTCTATCTGTGTCGAAACAAAGCAAAGCAGAGTGTCACAGCGCTTGTAATCGTCCAGTGCGAACACTTGTTCGGCGATAGACTGTGAACGCTCTTTTTTCTCATCGGGCGGCATTGCCCTGCGTTCACGAATTTTCAGCCGCCGAAGTTCTGATTTGTCCATGTTTATTTAAATTGGAGCGAGCCTGCAAGTGCATCGGCTTTTTCGGCAGAACAAAGCACTTCCACAAGTTTGAGTGCAAATCTCAGAGCCGCACCTGCGCCCTTGCCCGTGATGATATTTCCGTCACGAACAACAGGTTCTCCCGTGTGGAGCGCACCTTTCAGCTCAGTCTCAAAACCGGGGAAACAGGTGCATTTTTTGCCCGAGAGCAGACCCTTGTGACCGAGTATCTGAGGTGCGGCACAAATTGCGGCGATGTATTTTCCCTTGTCGGCGCAGAAGTCGATAGCCGCCTGAACTTCGGGAGAAGCTTCAAGATTGAGCGTACCGGGCATACCGCCGGGAATAACGATCATTTCAAGGCTGTCATCAAGAACAATCTTGTCGGCAGTGATGTCGGGGGTTATCTTTACTCCGTGAGAGGCAGTGACGGTACTGCCGCCAACGCCGACTGTTTTTACCTCAACGCCTGCACGCTTTAAAGCGTCAACAGGTGCAAGAGCTTCAAGTTCTTCCGTTCCGTTTGCAAGAAATACATATACCATAACTGCGTCCTCCATTATTTATTGTTAAGTTCGGCGAAAAATGCACGCATCTCGGCGGCTTTTCCGCAGCTCATCTTTCCCTCGGGACATACGCCGCTCACGCATGACGGACCCGCATTTTTGAACAGCAGAGGAGCGGCTTCTCTCGCCTGTCTGAGCATCTCGACAGCGACTTCCCTTATCTCCCACTGCGCCCTGTTGCAGCAGCGAAGTCTGAAAAAGTGCATGAGGGTGCGTGCGTTCATCGTCACGACTATCTTTGTCTCGCAGGCGTTCGGCAGAACGAAGCGTGCGTCTTCTATCGCCTTTTTCTTTGCTTTCTGCCTTGCCTGTTTTTCGTCCAGCCCCTCCGAAAGAAATGTCTCAAAGTGCCGTTTTTCAAGCGTTTCCGAAAGCTTCTGATAGCAGTCGGCAGCCTGTTTCATCTGCTCCTCGTAAATTGCGAGCGCATCGGGGTCGGCGGCTATCTCGGGGGGCGTTACGTACTCGAACTGCTCCATGCTGACATATCGCTGACTTTGCTGTGAATAGGAGGCGATGCGGTGTCTCACAAGCTGATGTGAACAGGCTCTCGAAATGCCCTCGACCGCAAACGTGAAGGAAACGTGCTCGATAGGGCTTTCGTGCCCGATAGATGCGAGCATCGACACAAAGCGTTCGGTCTTTTCCTCGTCAAGCCCCTCGATAAGCGTGTCAACATCGGCGTTTGCGTAGCACAGCTTTGCCGCCGCAGCGATGTACTTTTCAGGCTCGGGGGTGTGTGTCAGCAGTTTGACTTTCATATCTTCGCCCTCCATAACAATTATATCATCAGTTTGCCGTTTCGTCAACAAGCCAAATTTTGTAAACGGCATATCTTTTTTAATTATACCACTTGCAAAGCATTTTTGCAAGCAGTTTCCGCAAATTGTGCTAAAATATGCAAATTTTATTTACAAAAAATTAAAAGACCGCCGCAGCCTTTTTCGCCGCAGCGGTCAGTTTTCTTACGAATTGACAAAATTCTTATATTCCTGATTGAACGCTTTAAGTTCGGATTCGATAGTGCCCTTGTACATTTCACGAAGCTGAGTCCATGTGTACTGTGCGCCTGAATCGTCCTCTTTCATAACGGAGGTGTACATATAGGAGATTATAGCCTCCTTGGTGGCGTTTGTCGCAGCGTTATCGTTCGAGAGCAGCAGCGAGATACCGTAGCCGGGGTCGATGATCCTCGTCCAGTTGTCCGAAGCGTACTCCTCGTAGCCCACGTTATACATTTCCTCCGTCCAGTTGGGGTTCTTGACGAAGAACTTCTCCTTGGACTGTTCCTTGTAGGTCGGGTCGGTGTAAGCGCTCTTTGCGCACTCCTGCCAGCACTTCATAGCCTCGTTCTTTGTCGAACCCTTTACCCAGAGGTAAGCGTCGATCTCAACGGTTATGTACTGCTTGTCGGCGTTGGGGTCTTTCGGCATGGGAACGCTTCCCCAGTTGTTGCCGTCCTTGGGCGTGTGGATGTCGCTCGAAGCCCACGGACCCATTGCATAGAACAGGATATTGTCCTTGAAGCAGTCGGAAGCCTGACCTATCCAGTCGCCGTAATACAGACCGTTTTTCTTGATGTTATAGAGCAGGTCGGTAGCCCTCTCGAAGTTGGGGTCGTCAACGTTCGAGACATAAATATCGTTTTCCTTGTCATACTCAACGAGCGTGTGACCCGTGGAGTAGAATATGAAGTTTGCGAACCAGCCGTTCACACCGTAGCGTTCCTCATCGCCCTCGGCTTCCTTAACGTAAGTGTCCATCATGTCATACCATGTATCCCAGTTCCACTCGCCGTTTAAGTAGAGTTCATAGGGGTCATCGAGCGCCGCCGCTTCGATCATATCCTTGTCATAGGTCAGCACGGAGTTCGCAACATACTTGAACGGAGCAACATAATGTTTGCCCTTCAATGTGAACTGATCGGCAGTTTCCTTCACATCAGCCCACAGCGGTGCGTCAAAGTCGATGATGTCATCAACGGGCTGGAACATATCCTTGATGCAGTAGTTCGGGAAACACATACTTGCTTCGTACCAGAACATATCGGGCACATCGTTCGACAGGACACGGTTTGCGAGGGTGTCGAACTTGGTCATGGAAGTTGTGGGCGAATACTTGATCTTGCCGCCCTTTTTCTCGAACAGGTCAAGCTCAACGCTCTTTTCGTTTGCGCCCTTGCCGGGGTTCAGGTCGAAATAGGAGAGCCATTCCAGTTCGTTTTCAGCGCCCTCGGGGATAGCCTCGATCTCCTCGGTGTCCTCAACTTTGACCTGATCTACATATGAACTGCTGTCACTGCTTCCGCCCGAACCGCAGCCGCTTGCGACAGCCGCAGCAGTCAGTGCGAAAACTCCCGCAAGAAGTATCTTTGACTTTTTCATAATAACATACCTCCATAATATATAAGAAACTTACTTTCAAATTTTGCATAAAAACGTTTACACTATTCTAGTAATATTTTATCACATTGACTGAAAATTGTCAATAAGCAATAAATCATTGACATTGTTTCTTGATAATTTTTGTTGTTTTAACTTAAAACCGAGGCTTATTATTATACATTTTGCACAATCTAAATATCAATATTTTTATATGCGGTTTAGTATTTTCACTATGTTGTTTCCGCTGTGTAAACAAATAAAAATCCCTCCCGAGACGTAAACCCGACCCGAGAGGAACGCTGTATTTTATGTGTATCAGCAAAAAGCGCAATAATCGGTAAATGATAGTTGGACAAACTGTCCGTTAAAATCGTTACCGAAGTTTCATTTTTTCACATAACCCGTGGAATCCCTGAGAATGACCCTGTGCGGAACAGTGTAATAACCGTTGTCCTTAGCGCCTGTTGAAGCGCCGATGTTCGAGATGAGCTTGCGCACCACCACTTCGCCCAGCTTGCCGCAAGGCTGTTCAACGGTCGAAACGGTCGGGAGCATCATTTCGCACATCGAGATGTTGTCGAAGCCCATGACCGAGATGTCCTCGCCGACTTTCAGCCCCAGATCGTGCGCCTTGTGGATAACGGCGATAGCGAGCAGGTCGGACACGCAGAAAACGGCTGTCGGCGGCTCGTCAAGCCCCATGAAATAGTCCAGCGCCCTTGCTCCGCAGTCATACTCGAACGACTCGATGTACATAAGTTCCTCGCTGACCTCGCCCAGAAACTCGCCCAGCGCACGCATATAACCCTGACGGCGGTTACAGCTTGAAGCGGAACTGTCGTTCGCACCAACAAAACCTATCCGCCTGTGACCCAGCCTGATAAGCTCCTTTACGGCATCGTAAGCCGCCTGTTCATCGTCCACCACGACCGTCAGCACCTCGGCGTTCTCCACGCCCTCACAGCAAAGTGCGATATTATAGGTCTTTGACAGCTTGTTGAGCGTTTCGGCATCGTAGGAAGTTCCCAGCAGGATAACTCCGTCAACGGTTCGGTTGAACAGCATATTCATCTGTCTGACCTCGATCTCGGAGGTGGAATTTGACGAAGCGCAAATGATGTCATAGCCCCTCGGCTGTGCAAAACTCTGAATGCCGGCGACTATCTTCATATAGAACGAATGTTCGGAAGTCGGCATAAGCACAAGGATAACGTTCGTCTCACGCTTGCGCAGGTTGCGCCCGAGAAAATTCGGCGAATAGCCCAGTTTTTCTATCGCCTGATTGACCTTTTCGGCAGCCTCCTCCGAAACGTTTGCGCTGTTGTTCAGCACCCTCGAAACCGTTGCGACCGAAAGCCCCGCCTCGTTTGCAACGTCCTTGATAGTTGCGCTCATATGTTATTTCCTTTCATAATATTTTGATATTTATTTATATAGACATTATAGCACATTTTTGTCACAATTTAAATACACGTTTTTGACAAATGTAAACGTTTCCTGTTGTGCAATTTTACCAACAGGAAACGTCCTCGCTCAGAGATACTGCTTCACGTCATCGCAGAGCTTTTCCTCGCTCCTGATAACACGCCTTGTGAGCGCCGAAACGAGCGGCGAAGCCTTGCCGTACTCGTTGAGGTACTTGTTCAGATTTTTGATGCCCATATTGCATCCGTCTGTTATGAGTTCGGCGGCGGTCTTGTCGTCAGGCTCGGCGGCAAGCTTGACATTCGTCTTGACGCTCGACATGAATTTTGCAACAGGGTGCGGCTCTTTGGTGTCGCTCCCGTAGAAATGCAGAAGCCTGTGAGCCTCGCCGCCCAGCTTTTCATGCTCCGCCTTTGCACGGCTCATGACCGTCCGCAAGCCCTCGTCCCCGATGCTCTTGATTATCTCGTCAATGGTGGTAACGCCCATTTGAATGCCTGCGTTCGTCTCACGCAAAAGCCTTATCGAATCGGTCTTTGAGCCGCTTATGCCGTTTATCTCGTTCATGAAAAACAACTCCTTTCGTGGGTATTGTTCCACAAAAAGTGCTGTTTATACCTGTCGGTACTGTCAATTGTTTGTCATATATTAGCTTGTGCGAATGACAAAACGTTTACTCACAGCATAACGTCAGAATATCCGCAAAATACGCATTTACAGACTTTTCCACAGTTATATATAATAAAAGTCAGATAAGCATATACATATCTACATTATACAATATGAACAAAGAAATTATCATTATTGACAAATTTTAAAAATATTATTGACATTTATTAAGAATTATGGTACAATTTACACATGAACTAAGAACGCAAATTTAACTCCCTGTGTTAAAAGCAATATTCTCCGACCCGAAGAAAGGAAGTAATAAGCATGAAAATAACCTCATTCAACCCCCTGATACTCTCGCCCGACAAGGATTCAGCTGTCAAGGTATTCGAGGCGCTGGGATTTGCTGTAAGGCACGTTCTGCAAATGGACGTGAACGGATTCCCTCTTGACGTGACACGCATGAAGAACGAGGGCGGCTTCTATGTCGACATCGCAGATGTCAAGGCTGTTCCGCAGGATATGACGCTTATCCGCATGAACGTTGATAATTTTGACGAAGCGTATGCAATGCTCAAAGAAAAAGGATTTGTCAACCTCGCAGGCGATGACAGCTCCGCAAGCACAGGACGTGCAAAGGCGGCGACAATGGCATCTCCGTCAGGTTTCCAGATCTGCGTTATCGAGCATCTTAAAGATCAGTAAAATGTACTCTTGCCATAAATTTACCTTTTCCGAAAGAGCCGTGGGTAAAACTGCGGCTTTTTTGGTGTGTACTTTTCGTTACGAATATTTCCGATAAAGTTTAACATTTTATGAACGAAACAGACATCATATTTTTAATTCAAAAGAGCGACAGCCATAGCCGCCATGCCCTCTTCCCTGCCCGTGAAGCCGAGTTTTTCCTCGGTGGTGGCTTTGACCGAGATCTGCGAAATGTCAATTCCGCACGCCGCCGCCATATTCTCACGCATCTGAGTGATAAAAGGCGCAAGCTTCGGGCGCTGTGCGATGACCGTAGCATCAATGTTGCCGATCTCATAGCCGTACTCACGAATGACACGGCACACCTCACGCATCAGCACAAGGCTGTCCGCACCGCTGTATTTCGGGTCGGTGTCGGGGAAAAGCTTGCCGATGTCGCCCAGAGCCGCCGCCCCGAGAAGTGCGTCCATGACCGCATGGGCGAGCACGTCCGCATCGGAATGCCCCAGCAGACCCAGCTCAAACGGCACGTCAACGCCGCCCAATATCAGCTTTCTGCCCTCTACGAGCCTGTGTACATCGTAGCCCTGACCTATACGCATCAGAATACCTCCTTGTAGTTTCCGAGGAACTTGAAGTACTTCAGTTCCGTTTCCAGTTCACGCATAAGCCGCAGAACAACGGGCGACAGCACCGAACCCTCGAAGTCGAGATAGAACATAACGTCAAAATCCGTGTTGGCAACGGGACGTGATTCGATCTTCGTCAGGTTCAGACCGCAGACGGAAAATTTTGTCAGCAGGCGATAGAGCGCCGAGGGCTGGTGCGGCAGTCTGAGCGCAACGGAGATCGTGTTGGCATCGGGGTCAAGGCGCAGTTCCTTGCTTATCATGATGAAGCGTGTGTAGTTGGTGTCGGCGTTGGCGATAGACCTGTCGATGATGTTCAGCCCGAAGTGTTCGGCGCATATCTCTGAACAAATTGCGGCGATAGGTTCATCCGATTCGGCAACGTGCGCCGCCGCAAGTGAAGTATTCACGTAAGAACGAGCGGAGTAGCCGTGCGCCGAAAGATAGTTCGAGCATTGCATGAGCGCCTGTTCGTGGGAGTAAACACGCTTTATCTGCGAAACGTCCGTGTCTTTTTTAGCGACAAGACAGTGGTTGACCGAGACTTTCGTGGTGGCGCATATCGTCAGTGAATAGTTGCTCATGAGTTCATATGTAGCATTGACAGTCCCTGCGGTGGAATTGACTATCGGGACGATGCCGAAGTCACAAGTACCGCTCTCGACAGCCGCAAAGACCTCCGCAAACGAGTCGTAAAACTGAGGTTCGGAGTTCGGCAGAAGCTTTGAAGCGGCGGCATGAGTGTAAGAACCGACTGTTCCTGCGACTGCCATTGTGTGATTTTTTGTACAGTCAAGGGTTATGCTTTTCGGTCTCGGCTCGTTGGCGTAGTACATCTGGAACTGCCTGCATTTGGAAATATCCATAAGATTCGTGAAAAGGGTCGCCGCCGACTCTGACAGTTCGGGGTCGACACTGCGCTTCACACGGTCGATTATCTGCTGTTCACGGTCGGGGTGAAAAATGGGCAGACCCTTTGCGATCTTGTATTCGGCGACCTGACCGCAGACTTTCATGCGCTTTTCAAAAAGTTCCAGTATCTGCCTGTCGATTTCGTTTATCTCACCTCTGAGTTCGTTGAGATCCATATATTATGCTCCTTTAACGTGTTAAAATGCTTTTTCTATTTTACCATATCCCGAGAAATATTGCAACCGATTTTACAAAATGGTAATTATAATTTAACATAGCCGATCTCTTAATTCTTATCTCTTATTTCTTATCTCTTATCTCTTATCTCTTATTTCTTCATTTGACATATTCGTTCAACTGTGCTATAATGTTATTATCAGTGAAAGGAAGGTCAGGAACATGAAAATTATGGCAGTTGATTACGGCGATGCACGCACGGGGCTTGCGGTCTGCGACAGGACTGAGTTTCTCGCTTCGCCGATAGGTACGATCGAGGAGCGCAACGCTCAGATACTTGCGATGAAAGTCGCTCACATGGCGGAACAGTATGAGGTCGGCGAGATCGTCATCGGTCTGCCGATGAACATGAACGGTTCGGAGGGTCCTCGTGCGCAGAAGTGCCGTGCGTTCGCCGAAATGGTCGAGTGCGTCACCGAACTGCCCGTCGTGATGTGGGACGAGCGTTCCACGACCGTGACGGCGCATCAGATACTCAACGAAACAAATGTTCGCGGCAGCAAGCGCAAAAAAGTTGTCGACACGGTGGCGGCGGTCATTATTTTGCAGGGTTATCTTGATTACCGCCGAAATAAGAAGTCCGCTCAGACTTCTGCTGACAGCGACTGAGCGTGACCATTCCCATTGCGACAAGAAACGCTCCGAAGGCTCTGCGCATGAGCGCCTGCTCTGCCGTCAGCCCGAAAAGCGCCCCCAGAATTGCTCCCACCGTGCCGAACAACAGCGCAGGGAGCAGTTTTTTCGGCTGGAACAAATGTTCTTTTCGGTAGGCGGCAAGCGCTGTCAGTGCGCAGGGTATGAAGAACACAAGGTTTATCCCCTGTGCCGCCTGCCGTGAGTAACCGCCGACAGCTGTGAGAAAAAGTATCAGCACTGTTCCGCCGCCCAAGCCCAGCGCTGCGCATATGCCTGCCGCAAACGATGCGGCGTATAACGGTAAAGTGTCCATTTTTTTACCCTCCTGCGTCAGTTTGTCATCATGCGTATGCCGAAATATATCATCACGCAGGCGAACAGCCGCACAAGCATCATCGGGTCGATGCGCTTCATAAGGCGTGTGCCGACAAATGCGCCCATTGCCCCGAACGGCAGGAGTTTTGCCGCATTCACGGGGTCAAGCGCTCCCTTTGCGGTGTAGATGAAAATGCTCACGATGCTGAAAACGAGCGTCAGCGCAAGTGCCGAAGCGTGGGCAGTCTTTGGGTCTGCGCCCTCACGTTCGAGCATCAGTACTGCGATATTTCCGCCGCCTGCCCCGAAAAGACCGTTGACCGCACCGCTCAGGAAACCTGCGGCACTGAGTTTATCTTTGCGCAAAAAAAATCACCCCGTCAGGATTATTCCCAACGAGGCGAACGTTTAATCAGTCGATCTCTACCATGATCTTCTGGTCTAGTCTTGCAGCGCCTGCTCTCATAACAACTCTGATAGCCTTAGCGATCCTGCCCTGCTTGCCGATAACTCTGCCCATGTCGTCCTCTGCAACGTGGAGATGGTATACGATAACGCCCTCTTCGTTGATAGGGTCAACAGTAACAGAAACAGCTGACTTGTCCTCGACCAGTTCGGTAGCGATTGTCTTTAATAATTCTTCCATTTTTTCCTCCTGCTGATAAAAAAGCGGTTCTATCGTGATCTGATAGATCCGCTTTGCCGTTATCAGATAGTTCCGTTCTTCTTGAGAAGTGCCTTAACTCTGTCGGTAGGCTGTGCGCCGTTTGCGATCCAAGCCTTAGCTTTCTCATCATCGACCTTCAGAACAACAGGGTCCTTAGTGGGATCGTAGATACCGATCTCCTCGATGAATCTGCCGTCTCTGGGGTATCTCGAATCAGCAACAACAATGCGGTAGAAAGGAGCTTTCTTAGCACCCATTCTTCTCAGTCTGATCTTTACTGCCATTTTACTTTCACCTCCAAAAAATCTTGTTTGTATCTAAACTCGTGTGAGTTCAAACCTTTTTTTAACTGCCGAAAAACAGCATAGCAACAGCACACAACACTATGAACACGCCCAATCCCATATAGAAGATCCTTGCGCCGTCCCTGCCGAACATCTTCACGAATATCCGTGCTTTGTAGTTGTTCATGAACCAGTCATAGTCCTTGTAAGCGCACCAGATCGTGAACACGCCGCCTGCCATAAGGATAAGAGAAGTAAAGATCACGGGTTATTTCCTCTTTTTCTTCTCTTTCTTTTCGGGCTTCATTGCCTGCATATCCGCAGGGAGTGCGCCCATGGCTTTGAGCATATTAGCACGGCTCATGCGCTGTTTTTTTCCGTGGAGCTTGCCGTTTCCGATGCCGAACTGCTTCATGAGTTTCTGCATATCCTCGAACTGTCTGAGCAGTTTGTTCACGTCAGAAACGTTCACGCCTGCACCTGCGGCGATACGTCTTTTGCGCTTGGGGTCGATGATCGAGGGCTTTGCTCTTTCAGCCTTAGTCATCGACTGTATCATTGCCCTTGTGTATTTCAGCTGAACTTCGCCCTGTGCGATCTGTGCTTCGCTCACATCACCTGCACCGGGGAGCATCTTTATGATAGAAGCCACCGAGCCCATTTTGCTTATCTGCTCCATGTTCTCGAGCAGGTCGTTCATGTCGAAGCCCTTTTCCTGAACTTTTTTCGCCATGCGCTCTGCATCAGCTTCGTCAATTGTCATAGTTGCCTTTTCGATGAGCGACAGCATATCGCCCATACCGAGGATACGTGAAGCCATTCTGTCGGGGTGGAACATCTCGAACTCGTCAAGTTTTTCGCCCATACCCACGAACTTGATAGGCTTACCTGTTACGGAAAGTACCGACAGCGCCGCACCGCCTCTTGTGTCGGAGTCAAGCTTTGTCAGGAGAATGCTGTCGATGCCGAGCGCATTGTCGAACGCCTCAGCCACCTTGACGGAATCCTGACCTATCATCGCATCGACTACCAGCATTATCTCGCTGGGTTCGGCAAGCTTCTTAATGTCAACAAGTTCCTTCATAAGTTCCTCGTCGATGTGAAGTCTGCCTGCGGTGTCGATGATAACAAGGTCGTTGCCCTGATCCTTAGCGTATTTCAAGCCCTGTTTTACTATCTTTCTGGGGTCGATCTGACCCATTTCAAAGACGGGCACTTCGGCTTTTGCGCCGACTATTTTCAGCTGTTCGATAGCCGCAGGACGATAAACGTCGGCGGCGATGAGCAGAGGGCGCATCTCACGGGTGCGCTTGAAATATTTAGCAAGCTTTGCGGCGTGGGTGGTCTTTCCTGCGCCTTGCAGACCGCACATCATAATGATGCAGGGCGGCTTTTTCGGGAAGTTGACCTTTGCACTGCCGTCACCCATAAGGGCGATCAGCTCGTCATTAACTATCTTTATTACCTGCTGTGCGGGAGTAAGACTTGAAAGCACTTCCTCACCGATGCTTCGTTCGGTAACTTTATTCACGAAGTCCTTAACGACCTTGTAGCTGACATCTGCTTCAAGGAGCGCCATTTTGACCTCACGCATTGCCGCCTTAACGTCAGCCTCGGACAGCTTACCTCTGTTTTTGAGCCTTTTGAACACTCCGCCCAGCTTTTCGGACAAGCTTTCAAATGCCATTACATATCCCCCTTTTGTTTTAGATAATATATAAAAGATAACATATTTACGTTATATAAAAAGTGCCTTATCTCAATCCTCGAGTTTTCTGTCAAGTTCTTCAAGAAGTGCTATGATCTTTTCGGCGATGTTTCTGCCAAAGTTCACCTTTTTGCATTCTTCAAACGCTTCAAGTGCCATTGACTTGAACTTTTCGAGTTCCTCACGGCGGAGCTTCTGCTGTGCCGACAGACCCAGCTTCTGCTCGTATTCTTCAAGAGCCTCCGCTCCCCTTTTCACGGCATCGTGAACGCCCTGACGGGAGATGTCATACTGCTCGGCGATCTCGGAAAGCGACAGGTCATCGTGATAATAAAGCTCCATGATGTCACGCTGACGCTCTGTCAGCAGACTGCCGTAAATATCCAATAGAACGCCGATATGAAGATTTTTTTCTATCTCATACGGAACTGACATCTGACCTGCCCCCTTTTGTAAAGCATATGTTCTTTACATTGCTTTTCTATTATATATCAAGTAAAACAGCTTGTCAAGCACTTTCTGCAATTATTAAAAAAAATTTACAATTTCACTCAAATCAAGCTATAAATATGTGGTATGATTATTCATATTGATGAATAAGGTTTATATCGGAACGCAAAAAAGCTCATTGGGGGCTTTATTTTCATTTGCGTTCTCAAGAAAAACAGAAAGGATAATAGAATGTTAAACTTTGACCTGAAAAACGACAAGTACGCCTTGAAGATACCTGCACTGACTTTCGGAACTGCCGGCTTTGAAAGAAGCGATTCCGATGAGATCTATTTTGAACTGCTGGATACCTATTATAAAGACGGCGGCAGGTGCATCGACACTGCCCGTGTTTACTGCGAATGGCTCGAGGAAGGCGCTGACTCCTCCGAGGGCGTTGTCGGCAGATGGCTCAAAGCTAGGGGCTGCCGTGATGACATCGTGATTTGCACCAAGGGCGGACACCCTCCTTTCGACAACATGGAACAGTCAAGGCTCACAAGAGATGACCTTGAATACGACCTTGAACGCTCGCTCAGAGTTCTCGGCGTTGACTACATAGATGTTTATTTCCTGCACCGTGACGATGAACTTATCCCCGTCAGCGAGATAATGCCCGTTCTCAACGATTTTGTCAAGAGCGGCAAGGTGCATTTTTTAGGTGCGTCTAACTGGACTTCCGCACGCATCGAAGAGGCTAACAAGTTCGCAGAAGCAAACGGCATGGAGCCTTTCAGGATAAGTCAGATAAATTACAGCCTTGCGCATTCTTCCACCGATACGTTCGGCGACCCCACCGTTGTCTGCATGAACCTGCGTGAATTCAGGTGGTATCAGAGAAGCGGCATACCCGTCATGGCTTACTGTCCGCAGGCAAAGGGCTTTTTCGCAAAGCTCGCAAAGGGCGACCCTGCGAAAAATCTCCCCGAGGGTCAGTTCACTTCCACCGCAAACCTCGCAAGGCTCGCAAGGGTCAAACAGCTGAGCGAAAAAGAGGGCATCCCTGCCGCAGTCATCCCGCTGGGTTATCTCAACTCTCAGCCGTTTTTCGTAAGTTCCGTTTTCTCTGCCTCAAAATCGTGGCAGATAGACGAGGACATGGCGGCTCAGGATCTTGTGTTCGACCACAAGACTATCGCATTTCTCGAAAATCTTCTTTAAGGATAACAGGCGTTTTCGGCTCGGCAGATGTCGGGCTTAAAACGCTTTTTGTTTTCATTCAGGTAAAAAAATACTGTGTACAAATGTCATTCTTTTACATTTTTGATACAAGTAAACATAGGTAAACTCTGTCGATTTTGTACAAATGAGCAAAAATAATAAATTTTTCTGTAAGCACTTGAAAGTCTGACGCAAATATTGTATAATAGAAGTATATTAAAGTCTGCGGCTGCGGACAAATGATTTAGAAATGAGGATCAATCAGATGGGCAGTAACGAAAAAGTGATTTTTGACACCAGCACAAGTGTCGCACCCCTCGGCATCATCGCTATGCAGAGCGCTTCCGAGCTGGGCACAAGACTTGACGGCTATTTCCGCAAGTGGTTCAATATCCCCGAGGACGACAAGGGTTTTCTTATCGAGGCTGAATGCCCCCGATTCCAGTCGGGTGACGGAAAGGGTCTTATCAAACAGACCGTTCGAGGAAAAGACCTGTTTATCATCTGCGACATGGCAAATTACAGCTGTACTTACACAATGTTCGGCAAGGAAAACGCAATGTCTCCCGATGACCATTTTCAGGATCTCAAACGCATCATACAGGCTGCAAGCGGCAAGGCTCACCGCATAAATGTTATCATGCCTATCCTTTACGGCGGCAGACAGCACCGCCGTACCTACCGTGAGTCGCTCGACTGCGCAGTTGCTTTGCAGGAACTTGCGAACATGGGCGTTCAGAACATCATCACATTCGATGCTCACGACCCAAGAGTTCAGAACGCTATCCCCCTGACAGGCTTTGACAACATCATGCCTTCCTATCAGGTGTTGAAAACCATGATCCGCACTTTCCCCGAGCTGAAATTCGATAAGGATAACTTCATGATCGTGTCCCCCGATGAGGGCGCTATCGGCAGAAATATGTATTACGCTTCGGTGCTGGGCGTTGACCTCGGTATGTTCTATAAGCGCCGTGACTACTCCACCGTTATAAACGGCAGGAACCCCATTGTCGCTCACGAATACATGGGCAACGATGTCAAGGGCAAGAACGTTTTCATCGCCGATGACCTTATCGCTTCGGGCGAGTCGATGCTAGACATCGCTATCGAACTGAAAAAGCGCAATGCCAACAAAATTTTCTGCTATGCGACCTACGGAATGTTCACAAGCGGTCTTAAAAAGTTTGACGAAATGTTCGAGAAAGGCACGATCGATGCAGTTTTCGGCACGAACCTCACCTACCGCACTCCCGAACTTCTCGAAAGACCTTGGTTCCACGAAGTTGACTGCTCAAAGTACATCGCTTACTACATTGCGACACTCAATCACGATATGTCCATTTCAGACGTTATCGACCCTCATCAGAAAATTTCGGCACTTCTCGAAAAGTACCACAAATAAAACTACGGGCGGCATTCGTGCCGCCTTTTTTGAAGGTGAAATCATGATCTACGCAGCCATTGTCGCAGGCGGAACAGGCTCACGCATGGGCGCTGACATTCCAAAACAGTTCCTGCCCCTGGGCGGCACGCCTGTCCTTGTGCATACTGTCAGGAAATTTCTGGAATGCGCCGAGATAGACTTTGTGTATGTCGGGGTGCATTCCGACTGGGTGAACAAATTTACCGAAATGTGCGCAGATTCGGAGCTTGACGCTTCCCGTCTGCGAATTTTGGAGGGCGGTAAGGACAGGACGGAAACTGTCTTTCGCATCGTGCAGAGCATTTCGGCAGGGCACGGCGTTACGGCTGAGGACATTATCCTTACCCATGACGGCGTTCGACCGTTCGTAAGTAAAGCCGAGATACTTGACAGCATTTCTGCTATGGAGCGTGAGGACGGAGTTACCGTCTGCATACCCTCCACCGACACGCTTCTTTTCTCGCAAAACGGCGCACACATCGACAGCGTTCCCGACCGCTCCACGCTGTTCCGTGCCCTCACTCCGCAGACTTTCCGCCTTGAAAAGCTCGCTTCGGCGTACAGTTCGCTGACCGATGAGCAAAAAAGCCGCCTGACCGACACGGCGAGCGTTTTCATCACGGCTGGTCTGCCTGTCGGTCTGATACTCGGCAGCGAGCGCAACATAAAGCTGACCACTCCGACCGATATGCGCTTCGCCGAAATGCTTTTAGGAGATGACAATTTATGAACAAAAAATATATTGCGCTGACGTTCGATGACGGACCCGATCCCGAGATAACTCCGCAGGTGCTGGACATTCTCAAAGAGCATGGCGCAAAGGGTTCGTTCTTCCTTATCGGAAACAACATCACGCCCGAGACCGAGTATCTTGTGCGGCGTGAACAAGCTGATGGGCACGAGATAAACACTCATTCACTGACCCACAGCGACATGACAAAGCTAACCGACCAGCAGATACTTGACGAAATGGAAGAAACCGAGCGCCGTATAACCGCAATAATCGGTCAGCGACCTAAGTTTTTTCGTCCGCCGTATATCGCTTATGACGAACGTATGTTTCGGCTCATCGACCTGCCGTTTATCTGCGGAATAGGCTGTAATGACTGGGATCAGAGCGTTTCTGCGGAAGAACGTGTGCAGAAAGTCCTCGCAGATGCAGCTGACGGCGTGATGATACTTCTTCACGATCAGCAGAACAACCAAAAGACAGTCGAAGCACTGAAAGTCATCGTCCCAACGCTTATCCGTCAAGGTTACGAACTTGTCACGCTGACGGAGCTTTTTGAGGTCAACGGCATTGCTCCACGTTCCGACCTGCCAATTATTTACAGTGATGTATTCAAGACCGATCTTTACTAAGGAGAACTTTACATGACCGAAATTCACAATAAGCAATTTACAGACGAGCGTTCTCTGTTCCGTTCAAAGGGCGTGAAAATCGAAAAATGCAGTTTTGACGTTGGTGAGTCGGCGCTCAAACACTCGGAAGATGTCGACCTGCATGACTGCGATTTTCTTTGGAAATACCCCGTTTGGTACTGCAACAATGTCAATATCGACAGCTGCCGATTCTCAGAGAACACCCGTGCCGCTCTTTGGTACACGAACAATGTCCGCATGACAAATACAGACTACAACGGCGTTAAAGCTTTCAGGCGCTGTGACAATGTGAATATAAGCGGCACAAAGTTCGCAAACGGTTCTGAACTGCTCTGGGAGTGCAGCAACGTTTTTGTTAAAGATATTTACGTTTCGGGTGACTATCTCTGCATGAACAGCCGTGACATCAGCGTTGACGGACTTGTGCTTGACGGCTGTTACAGCTTTGACGGCGTGAAAAATTTACACATAACAAACTCGAAGATAACCGGACGTGACGCTTTCTGGAACAGTGAGAACATACTTGCCGAAAATTGCGTTATTTCGGGTGCATATCTCGGCTGGAACTCGAAAAATCTGACTTTCATCAACTGTGAGATCGAAAGCCTGCAAGGTATGTGCTACATCGAGAACCTGAAACTTATCAACTGCACGCTGAAAAATACTACCCTTGCGTTTGAGTACTCCACCGTTGATGCGGATATTGTAGGCAGTATCGACAGTATCCTTGACCCCACAAGCGGACGTATAAAAGCCGATTCGATAGGCGAGATACTTATAAAAGAGGACAACCCCACACAAATTATCACAAATTCACCGCAATAAACAGCACACTCCCGGACTATTTCACTTACCACTTATTGCGAACAAGCAAAAAAAGAGACTCACTTTTCACGGTGAGTCTCTTAATTTTTTGCTTAAACGGGGTGTACCTTGCTTGCGGCATCGCTGTGAGCGCCGTCAATATTGTACTTTTTGTCACGTCTTGCCTTGAAGAACTTGGGAGCGACCTTCGGGAACATTGCGTAGGTCAGAACATCTTCCTCCTGCTCCGTCCACTCCTTGCACTCTAAGCGCAGTTTTTCAAGCTCAGGCTCGAGCAGATCGGCAGGACGGCAGGTGATCGGCTTCTCGTCGCCCAGTATCTTCTTGGAAAATTCCGCAGCTATCGGCTCGGGAGTCTTGCCGTAACCGCCCCTTACCAGTTCCTTGAACTCCTTGGTGACGTTCTTGTATCTCTCGCCCAGAATAACGTTGAACACTGCCTGAGTGCCGACGATCTGCGAGGAGGGCGTTACCAGCGGAGGAGAACCTGCGTCCTTGCGCACTCTCGGAACTTCTTCCAGCACCTCGTTGAACTTGTCCTCCTTGCCTGCCTGTTTCAGCTGAGACAGCAGGTTGGAGAGCATACCGCCCGGCACTTGATAAATGAGCGTTTTTGCATCGGTCGCAAGCATTTTCGGGTCGAGCAGACCGTTGTCGATGTACTTCTGTCTCAGACCCATGAAGTACTCTCTGATCTCGCCCAGCTTAACGAGGTCAAGACCCGTATCGTACTCAGTGCCCTGGAACGCAGCCACGATCGACTCGGTAGGAGCGTGCGAAGTGCCCAGTGCGAGCGGCGACATAGCGGTGTCCACAACGTCCACGCCTGCCTCAGCAGCTTTGATTATGCACATGGAAGCAAGACCCGTTGTGTAGTGGGTGTGCAGCTGGATCGGGATCTTGACCGCCTTTTTCAGCTCGGTGACGAGTGCGCTTGCCTCGTAGGGGGTGAGCAGAGCCGCCATATCCTTGATGCAGATAGAATCAGCGCCCAGCGACTCGATCTGCTTTGCGTAATTTACGTAATATTCGTGGGTGAAAACATCGCCCAGCGTGTAGCTAATAGCGATCTGAGCGTGACCCTTTTCCTTTTTAGCCGCTTTAACAGCCGTTTCAAGGTTGCGGATGTCGTTTAATGCGTCAAAAATTCTAATGATGTCGATACCGTTTGCGATAGATTTCTGCACGAAATATTCAACGCAGTCGTCAGCATAGTGCCTGTAACCAAGCATATTCTGACCACGGAACAGCATTTGCAGCTTTGTGTTCGGCATCTCACGTCTGATAGTTCTCAGTCTCTCCCACGGGTCTTCGTTCAGGAAACGAATGCAGGAATCGAAAGTCGCACCGCCCCACACCTCTGCGGAGTGAAAGCCGATCTTGTCCATTTCCTGCATGATAGGCTTCATCTCGTCAATGGACATTCTGGTGGCAATGAGCGACTGATGAGCATCACGCAGGACAGTTTCGGTTATACCGAGTTTCTTTGCCATTGTTATCAGTTCCTTTCGTTTTATCAGCCGACAACGCAGACGAGCGTGCCTGTCTCAACAGCTGCGCCCTTCTGGACGTTGATGCTCAGTACCTTGCCTGCGCATGGCGAATTGATGTCATTTTCCATTTTCATTGCTTCGAGGATAGCGAGAGCCTGACCCTCGGAAACAGTGTCACCGACAGATACCTTTATGTCAAGGATAGTTCCGGGCATAGGTGCGCTTACCTTTGTGCCGTTTGCAGGTGCAGCCGCAGCAGGAGCAGGTGCAGGAGCAGCAGCAGCAGGTGCGGAGACAGCAGCAGCAGGAGCAGCGCCGCCGTCAAGTTCCTCAACGCTTACATCGTAAGCCTTTCCGTTTACAGTGATATTGTATCTTTTCATTGTGTTTACCGCCTTTTCAGATATAAGTTGACTTTAATCTATAAGCTGACCGCAGACCGGACATTTGATCTGCCCTATAAGATCGCCTTCGTAGTACCAGCCGCACACAGGGCATTCTCCGGCTTCCCACAGGTCATAGGGTCTTATCTTATGATTCTTAAAACTCTGAGGTCTTTTGGTCGTTTTGTACTTTTTCTCAGTACTTTCAGCGTTATCAGTCTTTTTCATAAAAAACTTTCCACTTTTTTTAAAGCTGGATATTGCTGTGCTTCTTTGGCAATCTGGAAACACGCTTGCCTGCGAGTATCTCAACAGCCGAAACGAGTGTGCTTCTCAGACCCTGAGCAGTCGTAACGCCGTCAATGCAGCCCTTTTCAGCAGCAGCGAACGGCGAACCTTCCTCAGCAGCGTAGCGAGCCGCAAGCGAAAGTCTCTTTTCCTTGGGGTCGTCAGCGCCTGCAAGTTCATCGTGATAAAGGAACTCTGCCGCAGTTATCGGAGCGAGCGGAGTGATAACAGCAGTGTTGACAGCGTAAGAAAGGTCAGCGTTTGCGCCCTTTCCTGCGAGTGCGATAAATGCCGCACCGTAAGCCTTGCCTGTGACAGCGGAAATTTTAATGGTAGTAGCTTCTGCATAAGCGTGAGCAAGCTTAGCCATGCTCTTTACATCGCCTGCCGCTTCGCACTCATCGCCGCACTCAAAACCAACTGTGTCGACAGCCGTTATAACGGGGATAGCAAAAGCATCGCAGGTGCGTACAAAACGTGCGATCTTCGTGCAGTCCTCGGCAGTGAGTGCGCTTCTTGTCTTATTTGTAGCAACAAAACCGACAGCTGCGCCGCTGAGGGTCGCAAGTGCGGTGTAAGAAGCAGAGCCGTAATCAGCGTAAACTTCCGTGATGCTGTTTACGTCAAGGACAGCCTTTGCGAGCGACACAGCATCGCCCGCCGCAGGAGCAGACGGTGCTTCAAATTCATACATCGGAACAGGCGAAAGGTTGTTCATAGGCAGCTTTTCGAGAAGTGTTCTTGCAGCCTTGACAGCAGCCATGTCATCGGGAGCGGTCAGAGCGGCAGTGCCGTTCTTTGCGGCAGAATCGGAATTTGCGCCTGTGTTTGGGCTGAAATACAGTTCAGCGCCGTCAGCAACAACTGTGAAGTCAGCCGACTGTGCGAGCAGTGCCGAAGTTCCCGAGCAAACGCCTGCAACAACAGCGATCTGGGGAACAACGCCCGAAAGATTGCTCATAGCAAGCAGCAGTTCGCCGTAAGCGTTGAGAGCCTCGTGACCGTCAGTCAGGTCAGCGCCGCAGCTGTCATAGATGCCCACCACGGGAACGCCTGTTTTTGCGGCAAGGTCATAGACCTTTGCGAGCTTTTCAGCCTGCGCACGGTTGAGCGCACCATAGTTCACGCTCACGTCCTGCGAAAAAGCATAGCAAGCGTTGCCGTTAACGTAACCGAAAGCAGTCACCGCACCGCACAGCTTGTCGCCGTTTGCGGCGTATGCGTCAAGTTCGGTGTATCTGCCCTCATCGTAGAGATATGTAAGTCTTTTTTTTGCGGTGCTGTCAGCAGCAGCGAGCGCCGCCAGTTCCGCAGGGTTTGACTTGATTTCAGCCATATCCTTTCCTCCATTCGATTTAGTCCGCACTCTTGCGGAAAATTAACATACAAATTTATTATAATACAAAAGGGATAAAATATCAAGTTACTTTTGAAAATAATATACAATTTTTACGATAACCGCAAAAAAAGTTTACATTTATATTTGATAAATGCCAACCTTAAACGGTAAGCAGGAAATACGGCACGAAAAAGCCGATGCCATATTTCCCGAACGTTTATTTATTATCGTTTGCGGCTTTGTTCTTCTCGATAGCGGTGCGCAGGGCACGCAGTTCATCGGGTTTGAGGTCACGCCATTCGCCGGGTTTGAGCATACCGAGGCGCACAGGACCTATGGACGTGCGTTTCAGGCGTGCGACTTCAAGCCCCACGGCTTCGCACATCTTGCGTATCTGCCTGTTCCTGCCCTCGCTGATCGTCATTTGCAGAACAACACGCCCGGGCTGTTTTTCAAGCACCAGCACGGTGCAGGGCAGGGTCTTTTTGCCGTCGATGACAACGCCCTCGGCGAGCTTGACGAGCGTTTCGTCATCAATGTCGGGGCGCACCGTCACACGGTAAGTCTTGGTGATGTGGCGTGAGGGGTGCATGATGTCGTTGGCGAGCCGTCCGTCATTTGTGAACAGCAGAAGCCCCTCGGAGTTCTTGTCCAGCCTGCCTATGGGGTAGACCCGGTCGCCCACGCCCGTGAGCAGTTCGGTGACGTTTTTGCGGTCAAGTTCATCGCTCATGGTGGTGACGTAGCCCCTCGGCTTGTTGAGCATGATGTAGCGCAGAGAGCGTCTGCGTTCGATGCGGATAGGCTCGCCGTCAATGCTGATGAGGTCTTTCATCGGGTCGGCTTTGTCGCCGACTTTGACGGGTCTGCCGTTGACCTTGACACGCCCCTGCGAGATCATCTCCTCCGCTTTTCTGCGTGAACAGATGCCGTTGTCCGAAATGATCTTCTGTAATCTTATCTTTTCCATAATATACCTCCTCCGACTCCCGTCGGTAGACACTAAACCGCACTGTTTCGTGCGTATTTTCAGCAATTTTATCTGTACGAATAATGTTACAGTTATCTATAAACGTACATAAATCCGTACTTGTACACGATAATATCAAAAACGCTTTCTAACTGTACAAAAATCTTACCCATTGCATTCAAGAGAGTGATTTTCGGCACACTTATCAAATGTGAACATCAGCAAGAACAGTATCTGTACGAATAATATCACAGTTGCTTTTATTTGTACATAGATCCGTACTTGTATACGATAATATCAAAAGCACTTTCCAACTGTACAAAAATCTTACCCGCAATAATCAAAAGTATAAATTTCAGTACACTTATCAAGTTTTGACGAATGTGAACATCAGCAAAGCCCGTATCTGTCCGCTTTTCCGAGAATATCGTCAATATTCCTGAGCAGTTTCTTCCACTCGCTTTTCTCGGCTTTTCGGAGCGCAGTACCCTCGGCGGCACGTATCGGCAGTTCGCAGATAAGCTTTTCCCCGAGGTAATAAGCGATACAGCCCACCTGTTCGCCGCTCTCCACGGGCGCAAAAACAAAATGTTTCAGCCGCACTTTCGCAGTGATCTTGTCGGCGGCGGTCTCGGGGAGCATCAGGTCTAAGGGTGCTGCGACCGCCGTAATTACAGGCTTTTCGCCGCCTGCTGCCGCTATCTCATACTCGTGACCAGAGCCTTCCATGTGCGTCAGACGCATCTTCGCAAAGCATTTGTCATAGAGCGCCGAGTGGTCTTTCCAGTCGTCGGGGTCATTCAGCGTCACGCATATCAGCCGTGCGCCGTCACGCTCGCAGGCAGACACAAGACAACGCCTCGCCTTGTCGGTAAAGCCCGTCTTGACTCCGATGACCCCCTCACAGCTGTCAAGAAGCCTGTTGGTGTTGGTGAGCCACCTGTCCTGCGGCGGATTACCGAAGTTCACTTTGATATACTTCTGAGAGCATATTTGTGAAAAATCCGCATTGTCAAGTGCATACGCCGTAAGCACCGCCATATCGTATGCGGAAGAATAATGCTCGTCCGTGTCATCGTCCAGACCCGAGGGCGTGACAAAATGCGTATCGTGAAGCCCCATTTGCTCCGCACGCCCGTTCATCAGCCGCACAAAATCCTCGGTACTGCCTGCAACACGCACCGCCGCCGCATTTGCCGCATCGTTGCCGCTGGGCAGGAGCATACCGCAGACCAGCGCACGCATCGTCACGCAGTCGCCCTCGGTCAGCCCCATTGACGAACCCTCGACACGTATCGCACGGCTGTCCACCGTGAACGGCTCGTCAAGTCCGCCGCTTTCAAGGGCGATGAGCGCCGACATGATCTTCGTGGTGCTTGCCATTGGCAGGCGCTCGTGTTCGTCATGGGCGTACAGTATCTCCCCTGTTCTCGGGTCAAAAACTATCGCTGCCTTTGCGCTGTCAGTCCGTGCAGGTTCAGCGTGTGCCGCCGCAGGAAATGCCAATATACATATAACAACACTGCACAGCAGCACAAATATGAACATTTGTTTGTTTAACTTCATCTTGCGTACTCCTCCTTTTTATATAGAGTGCGCAGATGCGAGCCAAACTTACCTGAAAAATTATTCCTCTTCCAAAGTCTCGTCAGGCGCAGTCTTTTTGTCAACAAAATCAATTATCTTGTCGACCACCTCGGGCACAACGTTGACAAGTGCGTTCTGGTAGGGCGTGTTGTTGGTCAGCTGGAGAAGCTTCGTCTCGCCGTTTCTCACAACGATGAAAGCGAGCGGCGAAATGGTCACGCCTGCGCCCGAACCACCGCCGAAACTGCCCTTTTCGCCCCAGTCGGTGCCGCCCGAAGCCAGCCCGAATGACACCTTTGAAACGGGGATAATGGTCGTGCCGTCAGGAGTTACCACGGGCTTACCCATTATCGTTTCAGAATCGGAGATCTCCTTGACCTTTGCCATTGCCGAAGTTACCAGCTGTTCAAGATTTGTAGCCATAATTATCGTTCCTTTCGTTTAAGTCGGCTCTGCCGAAGTGTCTGCCTGCGCCTTTTTTTGACGGCGCTGCCGCAGTTTTATGATGATAAATTTTATTCCCATGAGCAAAATTATGCCGATTATCGTGAGCAGGCGCAGTTTTATGCGCATCGAGACCGCCCCGTCAATGACGTTTTTGCCCCATTTTACGTTGACATCACAGCGTTTGACGCAGCGTGGTTTTAGCGTGAAGACCACGGCGATGTCCTTGAAAGTCTCGGCGATGAGCGCCTGTATCGAGCCGTAATAGATCGCCGCCTCGTGCGCATCGAACCGCCCGACATCCACCCACGCATCGTCGATGTAAAAGCGGATCGTCTTGCAAAGCTGTCGGAAGCCTTTCCACGCCATCGGGATAAACGGCTTGTACTTTTCATACTTTGCACGCAGGCTCTTCACCTTTTTAACAAGCGGATTTTCACGCTTTTTACGTGGTTTTCCGGGGGTCTGAGGTTCGTCATCGTCCTCCGGTTCGCCGTCCCAAGCTTCATCGTCATCATCTTCCTGTACATTTTCTTGTACAGTTTCAAGCTCAGTTTCAGGAGGTTTTTCAGTCTGCGGAGGTTTGGCAGATTCGTCATTCTGCACAACTTCCTGCGAATTTTCAACAAGTTCATCGTCTATATCATCAACAAACGATTGTTCATCTTCATCATCAGCAGGAGCGTCACTCCCCTTTTTCTTTCGGGGATAGACCTGAAAACCGAAGTATTTCGCCCGAATGTCCAAGCCGTTTTTTGACGCATCGATATACACCACAACATCGACCGCAAGTGCGATGATAACAAGCAAAAACAGCACCAGAAGCACTATCCTCACAGGCTTGAACAGCACGGCAAGCACCACTAAAAGTATAGCTGCGGCAGCTATGATGATCTTTTTGTTAGGCAACAGCCGTCACTCCTTCTAGTCCGAAGTTTCGGACAGTTTATCTTTTTTACGCAGTAGATTTCGTGTACGCTTATCTGTACAGTAACAGTTATTGGTACAATAAAACGTACAGTTATTCAGCTTCTGCGTCTGTATTTTCCTCGTCAGCCTCCTTGTCGGGAGCGGTGTCCTCAAAAGTCAGCTGGTCTTGGCGCTCGGGCAGAGCAGGCAGTTCATCGAGCGAACTCAGCCCGAAGGCACGCAGAAAATTCTCGGTGGTCTTGTACGCAACGGGTCGCCCGGGGAGATTCAGCCGCCCCGTTTCGCAGAGCAGGTCTTTCTCGACAAGCGAATTGACCACGCTCGATGAGTCCACGCCCCTGACGTGTTCGACAAACGCCTTGGTGACGGGCTGGTTATAGGCGGCGATCGTCAGCACCTCCATGGCGGCAGGGCTGAGGGTCGCACCTTTTTTTATCTCCAACACGGCTTTCACGTCTGCGGAATACTGCTTTTTCACAGCAAGCTGGTAGGATTCGCCGAGGTGCAGAAGTTCGATGCCGCTGTCCTCGGCGGCGTATTTGCCTTCGAGCATTTCCACAGCAAGATTCAACTCACGCTTCGTAACTCCGAGAGCCGCACAAATTTTTTCGGCAGCGAGAGGGTCGCCGCTCGAAAACAAAACCGCTTCAACGTGTGCGGCAAGCTGTGTAAGGTCGGTCATAATCTCACCCTCCGATAGCTCCAGCAGCTGCCTTTTGCGGGATAGCCCCAGAAAAAGCGCATTCCGAAGCGGTTATTGTTGATTTTTTCAGTGCGTTCGGGCGTGCTGTCGGTCAGCAGGAGGAACGCAGGTATCGCCTTTGTGTGAACAATCCCGACGGCATCGAGTGCGGCAGTTTTAGCCGTTTCGTGCCTATTATTAATAGTATGCTCACCCTCGGGCGTTTCGTCAGCAAGTTGCAGGATATGAACCTCAGCACTTCCCTGCCCGTCTGCCATGCGAACTTCTGTTTCCTGTTCACCGAAAGTCAGGTCATCAAAACGCCGTTCGATAACAGGCGCAGGAACAACAGCTTTTTCTTCCGTTTCAGGTACAGTCGATTGCAGGATATTAACAACGGGCGTTATGTCCGTGTGTTCTTCTTCACGAACTATATACGGCGTGACCTCTGCAACAGTCCCGACAGTAACGTTCGGTGCAAGGTAGACCTCTTTAACAGGAACTTGTTCAATAGTAACATTTCCCGAACTGTTTTCTTGTTCGTTCGTCACTTGTTTTATGTATATCTCAGGCTGTAAATAGCCCCGTTTTGCAAGTGTTTCGGTAATAACAAGTCTCGGTTTGATATACTCCGACTTATTTAACGTTTGTTCGATAGTAACCACAGGCGCAGAATATTCAAGCTTATTTACAACTGCTTCAACAGCAACTGACGGCTTTACATATTCCTGCTTGTTAACAATTTCTTCAACAGTAACAACAGGCTTTACGTATTCAAGCTTATTAACAATTTGCTCAATAGTAACATACGGCTTGATATATTCCGCCTTATTAACAGTCCGTTCAACAGCAACAAGCGGCTTGACATATTCCGCCTTATTAACAGTCCGTTCAACGGTAACAAGCGGCTTGACATACTCGGACTTTCTGACCGATGTAACAATATTAACTTTGTTTTCGGGAGCATGACGGCGTGGAGCATTGCGGTTGAAACTTATGACCGTGTTGTCATCGTTGAGCCTGATGCGCCCCGACTTTGCAAGTTCCAGCACCGCAAGAAATGTCGCCACACGTGAAGATCTGTCGGTCACGCCCACGTACAGCTCCGCAATGGTGCATTCGCCCGATCTCAGCAGGCGCTTCAAAACGTGTATGATCTTCGAGGTGACTGTTACGAAACGTGAGCGCACGAGCGGCGTGAACTGCTCCGCACGGATGGGCTTCAAACTGCGTGTTTTGGCGTTCATGCCGAGGTATGCGTCCACGAGCCGCTGAGGGTCGATGCGCCCCGTAAAGACCTTGTTGACGGGCAGTTTCTCGGGCGGGCGCACGAACACTTCGCCGTAGACCGACAGCCTGAGAAGCCTTGCCGCCGCCGCCTTGCAGTCGGAATAGTCCAGCAGTTCGCCTTGCAGTTCCTTCTTCATTTCCTCCGCTTCCTCGGGCTGGGGCAGGAGCGAACAGGTCTTGATGTAGACCAGCCGAGCCGCCATTGCGAGAAAATCGCCTGCCGAGTCGAAGTCCTGCTCTTCCAGACCCTCGATGTATTCCAGATATTGGTCAAGAAGAAGTGAAATTTCTATGTCATAAATATTAAGCTTGTGCTTTTGGATAAGGTGCAGAAGAAGGTCAAGAGGCCCTTCAAAAGCGTCAAGCTTGAACTCGGGAATGCTCATGGAATGGGAAATAACGACTGAGCGATCGGGTCGATGAAGAAAGTCAGCTTGTCATAGCCGATAAAGACCACTTCCCTGACCTTGCCCAGAATGGGCGACGAAATGAGCGCAAACAGTGCAAGCGTCAGGAACATCTGATTGCGGTACATGAACTCGTCCACTTCTTTCGAGGTGAAGTAGGAGAGTATTTTCTGACCGTCAAGGGGCGGTATCGGGATAAGGTTGAACACGCCGAGACCGATGTTCAGGGTCGTAAAAAGCTCTAATGCCCATTTAATGTAATACGCCACATCGGTAGGGTTCGTGAAGTAGTAATACAAAGCGAACTTATAGGCGATCATGCCGAAAAACGCCACGATGAAGTTCGAGAGGGGTCCTGCGAGCGCCGTCAGAGCGATGCCCTTGCGGTACTCCTTGAAGCGCAGTGGGTTGATAGGCACGGGCTTGCCCCAGCCGAAGCCGAACAGGAGCATGGCAGGCGTGCCGAGCGGGTCGAGCGATGCCAGCGGATTGAGCGTGAGCCTTCCTTTAAGGCGTGCGGTGTCGTCGCCCAGCTTGTGAGCCGCCCATGCGTGGGCAAATTCGTGTATCGGTGTTATCAGAAAAATTATCATCAGATAAACAAAAAACGTCAGTATAATGGTTTCTTTATCGCCTGACATAAATGCTGAGATCATTAAGCTTTCCTCTTTTCAAAATAAACATATAATTTATTATACACCATTTTCGAGCGAATTGCAAGTGTCTGACCGATTTTTTTTAATGCTTATCAATAATTTTTTGATACGAAGGACGAATTTACCGAAAATTCACATTTTTTTTTGAAAAACGCTTGCAATCGGCGCTTTGATGTGGTATAATATATTTTGGTTATTGACAAAGAGTAAAAAGTCAAATTTACCCATACTATCCTATTCAAAAGGGGGTGCTTTTTGTATGGCAAAGTGTCAGTTCTGCGGAAAGCAGATCGTTTACGGTATCAAGGTATCGCATTCGCACAGAAGAACTAACAGAAGCTGGAAGCCCAACGTTAAGAGAGTAAAGGCTGTTGTCAACGGTACTCCTTGCCACGTTTACGCTTGCTCCAGATGCTTACGTTCGGGTAAGGTTGAGAGAGCGTAAAGTTTTCTTTAACAGAACAAAGCAAAGAAACTGACTGTCGGTCAAAAGATCGGCGGTCTTTTTTTGCGCTCTTTTTGATGTTCACTTTTTTGTGGAAATTTAACTAACTTTTATGTATAATTTGCACGAAATGTTCGTATCATACTTGACATACCGATAATTTCCGATATAATTAAATTAAAGGCAAAGTTCACTTTTTACTTTAATTTAAGGAGGAAACATGAATGGCAGAAAGAAGAATGTTCGCAAAGAGTGTGATTGACTGTGACGATTTTCTCGATCTTTCCCACGAGGCACAGCTGCTCTACTTCCACTTGGGTATGCAGGCTGACGATGACGGGTTTGTGAAGAACCCACGCTCGCAGGCAAGAATGCTGGGTCTGAGCAAGGCGATACTCGAGGAGCTTATCAATGGCAAGTTTCTCATTCAGTTTGAGTCGGGCGTTGTGGCTATCGCACACTGGAAAATCAGCAATCTTATCCGAAAAGACCGTTATCATTCGTCAGTTTATACCGAAGAAAAGAAAAAGCTTCACATTAAAGAAAACGGAGAATATACACTTGATAAACAGTATTCACAAAATCTTAATATGTGGTTAACCGAGGATAGTATAGGTAAGTCTAGTACAGGTGAGGATAGTTTAGTTCAGGGAAGTGAAGTTCAGGCGAGTTTAGTTCAGGTGAGTGAAAGCGAAGAAAGTTCAGCTCAGAACAAAACAGACAAACATAATTCAATTCAGGAAAGTGAAGTTCAGTCGAATGAAGTTCAGGAGAGTCAAGTTCAGTCAATTTCAGTCGAAGCAAGTCGAATCCAGTCGAAAATAGTCGAAACAAGTATAAATAAGTCGAGTTTAGCTGAGAAAAGAACAAACAAAGACAGTTTAATCGAGAATAGTGAAGTTCAGCCGAATGAAGTTGAAGAAAGTTCTGTTCAGGACAAAACAGACCAAACAAGTTCAATTCATGAAAGTGAAGCTGAACCGAGTGAAGTTCATCTCAGTGAAGAACAGCTCAGAGCAGACAAGCTGAGTGCTTTGTTAGAGATAGAACAGAAAAATAAAGAAGAGATTGAACGTGCGAAGCGCTTCATTGATACTCATTTCCCTAAACAAAAGCCGCAGGAACAGACACTCTCACAGCAGGACATAGACGAACTCACGACCTATTTCCCGAGAAAATTTTGAAAAAATGTTTGTTTGTTAGTCAATATGCACTATATCTGTATATTTTTATTGAAATATGTTTGTTAGTTTGTCCAAACTTGCATCTTGAAAAATGAATATTATGTAAAATTTAGCTGTTATGCTCTTTTTCTTATTGACATGAATGCGCAAATATGTTATTATATGCTTAGAGTTAGAACAAGCTAACTCTTTAACATGGCTGATTAGTTAGCATTGGCTAACTGTTAGAAAAGGAGTATATAATGAGTATAGTAGTAGTTGGCGGAAACGACCGCATGGCAGGCAGGTACAAAGAGATCTGCAAAGCTTATAACTGTAAGGCGAAAGTTTTCACGCAGATGCCCGCCGATCTGAGCAGTAAGATAGGACAGCCCGATCTGATAGTGGTGTTCACAAGCACCTGCTCGCACAAAATGGTCGGTATCGTTGACAAGAAAGCGGAGAAAGACAGTGTGAAAGTAGTGCGCTGCCACTCAGCAAGCGTAAGCGCACTGAAAAAAGTCCTCGGGCGGACGGCTCATTGCCCTCGCACATAAGATTGATTAGGACGTAAATTTGTGCGGCTCGGGGCTATCAAGAGATAAATGCGTATTCTCTTACTATTTAAATAGAGTTCAACGATTGACCCTCTTTACCATTCATAGCGGCGTACTGTTACTTTGCACAAAGAAAGTGACAGTACGCTGTTTATTTTGTACAAAACACTGTCGAGAAATTATTGACTTTCTTATTTCTTAATTCTTATTTCTTATTTAAGATTGTTTTCACATTTATTTATTGAACGTGTTGGAAGAATGTGCTATAATAGGGATATATCGCAAAATACGAAAGGTTGGGAAAATATGAATATTCTTATCGCACAGTCGGGAGGACCCACCTGCGCTATCAACGCTTCACTGGTGGGCGTTTTCGGGCAGGCACTCAAAACCCCCGAAATTGACGCTGTTTTCGGCTCTCGATGCGGCATTGAGGGCGTTATCAAGGACGAACTGCTTGACTTAAAGCGTGTTATCCGCACCAATGAGGACATGGAACTGCTCCGTCAGACCCCCTCGACCGTGCTGGGTTCATGTCGGTTCAAGCTGCCCCCTCTCGAGGACGACGGCGGCGTTCAGATCTACGAGCAAATTTTCAACACGCTCAACAAGCACCGTATCGAAGCATTTTTCTACATCGGCGGAAACGATTCTATGGACACGGTTCAGAAGCTTTCGGAGTATGCCCGTGACACAGGCTCGGGTATCCGTTTCATCGGCGTGCCGAAAACGATAGACAACGATCTGCCCGTCACCGACCACACCCCCGGTTTCGGTTCGGCGGCGAAGTATGTCAACGCAACGGTGCAGGAGATAATCCGTGATTCGAGCGTGTATTCGATAGATTCGGTAACGATAATCGAGATAATGGGCAGGCACGCAGGCTGGCTGACGGCTTCCACCTGCGTTCTGAGGGCGAATGACGAGATAGCGCCGCACCTTATCTATCTGCCTGAGAGCAAGTTCTCGGCTGAGAAGTTCCTCGAGGACGTTCGTGCGGAGAGGGCAAAACACATGGCGCTCATCGTGGCGGTTTCCGAGGGCGTGGAGCTTGACTGCGGCGATGATATGCGAAGCGGTGCGGTGGACAATTTCGGTCACAAGTATCTGTCAGGCATCGGCAAGGCACTCGAAACGCTTGTGCGTGAGAACATCGGCTGTAAGGTGCGTTCTATCGAACTGAACGTCATGCAGAGGTGTTCAAGCCACATCTGTTCCAAGACGGACATTGACGAAGCCGAGGCGATAGGTGCAGAAGCTGTAAAGGCGGCTATGCGCGGCGAAACGGGCGTTACAATGGTCTTCCGCAGGCTTTCGGACAAGCCCTATGTCGTAACGATCGAAACGGCTGACACTTCCCTGCTCGCCAACAAGGAAAAATTCTTCCCGAAAGAGTGGATAAACTCCTCTGCCAACAACGTTTCCGACGAAGCGATCAAGTACTTCCTCCCCCTCATACAAGGCGAAGTCAACATCGCAATGCGCAACGGAATGCCCCTGCACTTCAAACTGAGATAAGAGATAAGAGATAAGAGATAATAAATAAGAAATTAGAGATAAGAAATAAGAAAGAATTTGGTTTGTGACCTCTTTTCTTTTAGCTCTCT
>CAMVRM010000006.1 GCA_947169885.1 uncultured Ruminococcus sp. | reverse complement strand
CATGAGACTATCCTCGGACTGCTTAGTATGCCCCCTTTCCCCTTTCCTCCCCTAGTGGGGTTTCCCTCCAAACCACCTTTCCCCCTCTCCCTACCTTTTCTCTATCTCCCCACATATTTAAATAACGGCGAAGCCGCACCTTATTTCTTATTTCTTATCTCTTATCTCTTATTTATTCACTTTTCCTCCCCTAGTGGGGTTTCCCTCCAAACCACCTTTTCCCCTCTCCCTACCTTTTCCCTATCTCCCAACTTTTTACAGATAACAGATGACAGACAATAGACAATAGACAATAGACAATAGATATTTCACGTTGACCGAGATAGGCTCACGGAGTCTTAGGATTCTGAAAGATTTAACTCGATAGTTTTTGTGATCGAAAAACAGCATTTCCATGATAAGACATGAATATAGCTATCATCTTATATCTTTCAGATTCCTAAAATATATACCGACTTGAGTTTAGGGTGTCTAGGTGTCTTATCGACGGTATTACGTTGTTTTAGGTGTCTGAAAGGGTGTCTGATAAGACAGGCAGGGTGTCTGGAGCAGACGCCGATTTATTTCTTATTTGATAACAGGGCATTTTGTATAAATTTGGGATAAAAGTTTACAAAAACCTTATGCAATAATAATGCCGAAAAACAAGGGGTTTGCGCTTGACAGAATGAGAGAAAAGTGGTATACTTGTTGTGTACTCAGTAAATACACTTGTACGTTGGAGGTGGACGAACGTTGGAGAGATCATCGGGACTTGTTATAGTTGATGAGGCTGTTCTGCCCGAAGTTATCGTAAAGGTGCTTCGTGCAAAGGAACTCAGAGCCGCTTCGCAGCAGATGTCCTCCTCGGAAGCCTGCCGCATTGTCGGTATCTCCCGCAGTGCTTACTATAAATATAAGGACAGCGTTTTCAGATATGAGGAACAGTCTCAGGAGAATATCCTGTCGCTGGGGCTTCTTCTGCGTGACAAGCAGGGCGTGCTTTCGGCTGTTATCTCACAGCTTTATGAACAAGGCTTCAATATCATCAAGATAAATCAGAATGCTCCCGTTGATTCGGTGGCTTCTGTTTCTATCTCGGTCAGACGTGACGGTCTTTGCTCCGATGATAAGCTGAAAAATGACCTCAGCCGAATTGACGGCGTTATCGAGGTCAGACTTACTTCGGGTTTTTAAGTTAGTTATTTATTGTTAATCATAGAAAGGCAAGGAAAGAATTAAAATGAAAAATGTAGCAGTATTGGGTTACGGCGTTGTCGGCTCGGGAACGGTCGAGCTGTTTGAGAAAAACAGAGAGTCTATATGCAGTAAGATAGGCAGAGACTGCGATATAAAGTATATCGTTGACCTGCGTGACTTCCCCGGGGATAAGTTCGAGAGCCTGCTCGTCAAGGATTTCAACAAGGTGCTGGAAGATGACGAGATAGAAGTTGTGGCTGAGGTCATCGGCGGTATAAACCCTGCTTATCAGTTCACAAAGTCCGCACTTGAAAAGGGCAAGAGCGTTGTTACTTCAAACAAGGAACTTGTTGCGGCAAAGGGTGCTGAACTTTTGAAAATCGCTCACGAACACAACGTCAATTACCTGTTTGAAGCAAGCGTTGGCGGCGGTATCCCGATAATCAGACCGCTCAACAAGTGCCTTGCAGGAAACACTATCGAACAGATAAGCGGTATCTTGAACGGCACTACCAACTTTATCCTTAACAAGATGATAAAAGATCAGATGGACTTTGATTCGGCATTAAAGCTCGCTCAGGAACTGGGTTACGCTGAGAAAGACCCCACTGCCGATATTGAGGGTCATGACGCTTGCAGAAAGATCTGCATACTCGCTTCTCTGGCTTACGGCAAGCACGTTTATCCCGAATACGTTCACTGCTCGGGCATAAGCCACATCACTCCCGAAGACGTTGCATACGCTGAGAATGCAGGCTGTGCTATCAAGCTTATCGGTTCTGCAAAGCCTGTCGAGGGCGGCAAGATAACCGCTATCGTTTGCCCGAGACTTGTTCAGCGTTCCAATCTGCTTTCGGAAGTTGACGGCGTTTACAATGCTATCTCGGTAACGGGCGACGGCGTTGGCGATGTTCTGTTCTACGGCAAAGGCGCTGGAAAACTGCCTACCGCTTCGGCTGTTGTTGGCGATATAATCGACTGCTTAAAGCACAAAGACCGCTCGGTAATGATAAGCTGGGAGGACTGCACCGACAAGGATTACGTTGTCAGGTACAAGACTGCCGAGAACTCCATGTATGTTCGTATACACGCTGAGAATGCGGACGAACTGAAACCTGCACTGTCGGAACTGTTCGGCAAGCTTACCTACTTAGAGAGAGCTAACCGCCCTGACAATGAACTTGCATTCATAACCCCGACAATGGTCGAGAGCGTTATAGACGAGAAACTTGCAGAGCTGTCTCACTCGGCAGAGATAATGACAAAGATAAGACTTCTTTGATAATTGCTAAGTAATATAAAAAGCACAGGAGCGCACAAAAACGTTCCTGTGTTTTTATTTGACCTGACAGCCCCACCATGCAGTATACTCGGTGCGGTCATTTCTTATTTGAAAAAAGCACTCTGCCGACATATGACTTACGGGGTATAAAGCCCAGACCGCTTGCGCTGTCGAGCGAAACGGCAGTGTTGTCGCCCGTGAGGAACATCATGCCTTTCGGCACAGTCCCTATGGGTGTGTGGTCGCCTGCAAGGGCTGTTACGCGCTTGACGATGAGCCGTCCGTCTATCCTTGCGCATACCACCGCCCCACGCCTTAAAGGGGCTTTTTTTATGCAAAGTTTTATCTGACCGTCATGCAGTGTCGGGGTCATGCTGTCGCCTGTTATCTCAATGGGTTTTACAAGCGCAAGCAGTGCGGCAGTGCCCGAAACTGCGAGCAAGACGCTTTTAAGCTTCATCGTTGTTCACCGCAAGTATCTGACGCAGATGTTCGGCATAAGCTTTTCTGACCGAGGGCGTGAGTATCTCAGCTTTGCCGCCGAACTGGGCGAGCCACCCGAAAAAAGTCCCCTGCGGCTTGACCGTAACGTTTATGTGGAAGTGTTCCTCGTCATCGGGGATAAGACTTATGTCACGTCCGAAACGGTCAAGCACAGGTCCTGCAAGCGAACTGTGGAATTTGAGCCGAACGGTCGTATCCTCGCCGCCGAACATGGAAAAAGTTGACGAAAGATAGCTTTCCATATCAAAGCCCTTGGGCAGGGGGTCACATTCGGAATCGGTCAGGCGAACGTTCTCCATGTGGTCAACACGGAAGTTTGCAACTTTTTCACGGTTGGGGTAATAAGCCACAAGGTAATATAACTCATCGTTCCAGACAAGCTCAAAGGGCGAACAGACACGTTCGGTGTCACGGTAAATTTTCTTCTTGCTCATGTCATAGGAAAAGTATTTGAACTGTATCTGTTTTTGTTCGGAGACAGCCTGATAGATAGTATCTATCGCAGAGAAAACTTCCGAACCGAAGGAAACTTTTCTGCGTGGTATCCTGAGCTGACGGCGCAGTTCCTTTGAGGAGTTTTCGTCAGTAAGCGCACGTATCTTAGTGAGAAGCCGTTCGGACTGTTCAGCGGAAAGAATGCGTGAGGAGTTGACCGCATCGGTGAGCAGTTTGAGTTCGGCGAGTTCAAACTCACGTTCGGTGAGTCTGTAATCGGCGTATTTTCCACGGCTTCCCGTTATATTGCTGTCAAGAAGTTTAAGCGCTTCAATATCGGCATAGACCGCTTTGCGCTCGGCAGAAATGCCGCTGTCGGCGAGCAGTCCTATTATCTCGTTCAGCGTTATGCCGTGAGAAGCGTTAGTTTTTTCGCAAAGTATCTTATAAATATAGACTATCCTCAGCCTTTGAAGCTGTAAATTTTCGTGCATAAAGATCCCTCTCTCTGATTCGGAAGTCGGAATTATTTGCCATGGTATGTTCGTTTGACGATTTGTAAGGGTATTGAAATAAAATGAAAATATATCTTTTATCTCTCATCTTTTTTATAGTAGCATATTTTGTAACTATTTTCAATAGTTTTTTTCAATGTTTTTTTGCTTTGTGTCAGATTAACGAAAAAACGGATACAGTTAGATGACAGTTTGAAAAATCTATTGACTTTTCGGATGATCGGTGATAAAATAGTTTCAGGCTGAAATAAGCCGAGATACATACAAAAGGAGATACCGATATGAAAAAGAAGATCGCATTTTTGCTTGCAATGTCAATGGTCATCGCACTTTCTGCCTGTGGTGAGGTAGATACCGAAAGCACGTCACAGACTGCCGCTGAAACGTCCTCTCAGTCAGCCGCCGATACTTCCTCCGAGGAAGCTGAAAGCTCTGAGACTGCCGAGGAAACTTCCTCAGAGACACCCGAAACAACATCGTCCGAGACTGTTTCCTCCGAAGCTGAGACTGTTGAAACCGCAGAGCCTGCTGTCGAATACGAGACATTCGTGTTTACCACTCCCGAAGGCGACTATTCCTATGAACAGCTTCATGCTGACGGACTTGCGAACAAGACCCGTGACGGCATTTACTATGCACTTGTTTCTAACGGCGGCGGTGCAGGTCATCAGTACTATAAGCTGTGGGCTACTGACAGCGGCGAATGGGCTGAAAAGCTTGATTATCAGACGCTCAGCGGCAATAATACATGGTTCGCACTCGATGACGGCAAGCTTGTCAAGTTCTATTATCAGACTGCCGCAGGCGAGCCTTACCCTCAGATACTTGTGTTCAACTATGAAAACGGCAATATCACCGAAGCAGATAACACTACTGCTTTCGCAAATCAGACTTTCGATGACGGTCAACCGCTTGACGCTCACGGCGAAGTTGTTTTCAGCGCACTTTATGAGGGCGGCTATAACTTCTGGCTGACGTTCACGGGCGAGGACGGAAGTGTTCTTGATAAGGAATTTACCTTTGCACCCGAAACTTTTGACGTTATCGAATGATATTGACTAATATCAAATAACATTATCGAATATCCGCACTCCGAATGCCGAAAAACGCTGACGGAGTGCGTTTTTTTTGTGTTTTTGCGATATAAAAATATTCAACCGCAATTCTTACGGATGTAAGCTAAATTTCAACATTTTTATTGACATTGAACAAAATAAGATGTTGGTTTTAAAAATTATTGCACAAAGACTGGACAAACCGTGATAAAGGTGTTATAATATATTTATATAGAATTTATAAGGATGTGATAAGCGATGTATTACGGTCTTTTGCATATTTACATCATATCTCAGAGCAGCGAGCTTGAACGAATGCTCAGCCGAAGCGAACCCCCCGAGTTCTTTAATTTTGAGTTTCAGACGTTCCCCTCGCCTTATGATCTGGGTACTTTGCCGCCCGATTCGGCAGTCATCGTTGACGGACTTGACAACACCTCAGACACCCTGCTTTCCTATGACAAAAAGCTGGTGCTGCTGACCGATGCAGGCAGTCTTGAAGATGCGGACGAAGCACTGCTTTTCCGTGCAGATGCGTTGTGGGCTATGCCCGATGTTGTGCCCGATGAGCGGCTTCTTATGGCATATTTCGGGGCGCTCGCAAGGCAGATGAAAAGCGACTCGGACTTCCGCAAGCAGTGCATTTGCCTTGAAACGGCGGCGGATTCACTGCCCGATCTGGTCTGGTTCAAGGACGTTGAGGGCGCATATCATATGGTGAACGATGCGTTCTGCCGTGCAGTCGAAAAGACCAAAGAAGAGATATTCAGGCGTGGTCTTTGCTACGCATGGGACGTTCCCGAGGAAGAACGCAAGTCGGGGGAATATGTCTGTCTTGATTCGGAAGAAGTTGTCATGGAGACACGCAAGACTTGTCTTTTTGACGAAAAGATCAAGACGAAAAGCGGTATGCGGCTTTTCAGAACATACCGTTCGCCGCTTATCGACCGTGACGGAACAGTGTTCGGCACTTGCGGTATTGCGCATGACGTTACTGAATCGAAAAACGTTCGTGGAGAAATGGAAGGGATACTTGAAAGCCTGCCATATGCCGTTTTCATCAAAGATCAGAACGGCGTTATAATCAGCGTGAACAACTATTTCAACAAGTATTTCGGCAGTTTTGAACCTGCGCTGGGCAAGAATTTCAACGAGTGGAAAAAGCGCTGTTTTGACGGTGCAGTGATACGTTCGGCAGGGCATGAAGAACTGCGCATAAACGTTGGCGGCGAGGAACGTGTGCTTGTTTGCGGCGAAGAACCGCTTATGGACGTTTTCAGCGAGCAGATAGGCAGTATAGGTCTGTTTCGTGACGTGACCTATGAGCGGCATCTTGACAGGCAGTCGAGGGAGCTTCACAACACCGACTTCCTGACGGGGCTTGACAATATGCGCAGTCTGACGGCACGTCTGGGCGAACTGCGGCAGGCTGACCAGCTGACGTTCATAGCATTCGACATTGACAGGCTGACTGACGTTAATGAAAAGAGCGGCTATGTGATAGGTGACGAAGCGCTCATAATTGCGGCACAGACTTTGCGTTCGTGTTTCTGGGGCGAAACGATCCTGCGTTCGGGGGCTGACAAGTTCATCGCAGTCTGTACGGAGCAAGCCGACGAGAAGCTTGTTCGGCACAGGATAGAAAAAGCGCTTGAAAATGCGAGCAGGAGTTTTGCGGCACATGACAGGCTGTCGAACCTGTCCATGAGTGCGGGAGCGGCGATAGCGTTCAAGTCTGACGGCTATGACATCGACAGACTTATGCGTGACAGTGCATCGGCTCTGTTGGAAGCCAAATCCTACGGCGGCGGAAGCTGTGTTATTTACGGAGAAGAAATAATTTAAATAAGAAATAAGAGATAAGAAATAAGAAATAAGGTATCGCCTGCGGCGATGTAATTTAAAAAGATCCGTCTGCTTCTGCGGACACCATATTTCTTCATTCTTATTTCTTAATTTAATGAGAGAGTGAGGTTTTAAAAATGCTTGAACTTGTTAAACAGAGAAAAATAACAGATGAAGAAAGCGCAGAGGTCGAAAAGGAACTGACCGCAATGCGTGAGGAAATGATAGAACTTGCAAACGCTGTCAAGATGGCAAAACTGCCTGTTATCATCACGATAGACGGCTGGTCGGCGGCAGGCAAAGGCTCGCAGATAAAGCACCTTATCAAATATATGGACCCAAGGTTCTTTGACGTGGAATCTATCCGCACCCCCACTCCCGAGGAAAAACGTATGCCGTGGTTGCACCGCTTCTGGAAAAGACTGCCGAAAAAGGGCGAGTTCCTTATCCTTGACGGCAGTTGGTACAGAGATACCGCCAAGGCTCTTGTGAGCGGCGAGATAGACAAGGACACATACAAACAGCGCATCGGCGATATAAACGTTTTTGAACGTCAGCTTACTGATGACGGCTGTCTGCTTATCAAACTGTTCCTGCACATAACCGGCGGCGAACAGAAAAAACGCATGGATAAGCTTGCGGCTAACCCTTATACGGCATGGAGAGTTGACGGTCAGGACTTTGCCGACAACAAGGCTTATGACAAATTCTATAAGCGCTATGACAAGACCCTTGAACGCACCAACACGGCTTATGCTCCATGGCATATTATCCCTGCAAACAGCAGGACAGCTTCACGTCTGGAAATACTGCGTGTTGTGACGGGTTCGGTCAAGGCGGCACTGGATGCCAAGGCAAAAGGCGAGCCGTTTACAGAGACTGCCGAGTTCCCCGTGAATGATGTCCGCCCCGAAAAGTTCAAGCTTGTCAAGACCAAAAAGCTTGCCGAGATCGACATGGATAAGTCACTTACCGACAAGGAATACGGCGAGAAACTGAAAAAATATCAGGACAGACTTTTTGAACTGCAAAATATCTGCTACCAGCGCAAGATACCTGTTGTTATCGCATACGAGGGCTGGGACGCAGGCGGCAAGGGCGGCAACATCAAACGTGTTGCGGCGGCACTTGACCCGAGAGGCTATGAAGTTAAGCCGATAGCCGCTCCCGAACCCAGCGAGCTTGCACGTCACTATCTGTGGCGCTTCTGGAACAGGCTGGAAAAGGACGGTCACTTCACCATTTTCGACAGAACGTGGTATGGACGTGTCATGGTGGAAGTGCTGGAAAAACTCACTCCCCCCGAGCGCACCGAAATGGCGTATCAGGAGATAAACGAGTTTGAGCATATGCTGACCGAGTGGGGCGCTGTTGTGGTTAAGTTCTGGATAAACATTGACAAGGACGAACAGCTCCGCCGTTTTACCGAACGTCAGAACACCCCCTCGAAACAGTGGAAGATAACCGATGAGGATTGGCGCAACCGTGAAAAATGGGACGATTACGAAAAGGCAGTCGACCGCATGATCGAACTGACTTCAACAGAGTTCGCACTGTGGACAGTCATCGAGGGCAACGATAAGAAATACGCACGCATAAAAGCGCTCAAAACTATCTGTCGGGCTATCGAGGAAAATATCAAGTGATACTTTGGCAGACTTAACAAATGTCAGACTATATTTATTATCACGGAAAACAGCTCAGATGCGGCTACACAACGGGTTCATGCGCCGCCGCCGCATCTGCCGCCGCCGCAAGAGCTTTGCTTTCGGGAGAGAAAGTCACCTCGGTGCATCTCGTCACGCCCTCGGGTGCTGAATTGGAAATACCTGTAAGCGACCTTGAAACGGCTGAAAACTCCGCAAGATGTTCGGTAACGAAAGACGGCGGCGATGACCCCGACATAACAAGCGGCATGAAGATATTCGCCGAAGTGAAGCTTGCCGAAAGCGGCATCACGATAGACGGCGGAAAGGGCATCGGCAGAGTGACCAAAGCAGGACTTGACCAGCCTGTTGGTGCGGCGGCGATAAACTCCACCCCACGAAAGATGATCGCCCGTGCGCTTGAAAACGAAGCGGCGGCTTTCGGCTACAAAGGCGGTTTTTCGGTGCTGATAACCGCTCCCGAGGGCGAGGAGATCGCCAAAAAGACTTTTAACCCAAGGCTTGGGATAGTCGGAGGAATATCGGTCATCGGGACTACGGGCGTTGTTGAGCCTATGAGTACCCGTGCGCTTGTCGAAACGATACGCACCGAAGCAACTATGCGCCGTGCAGACGGAATGGATACGCTTATACTGACTGTCGGGAATTTCAGTGAACGGTTCATCGCACGATATTCTGTGGACATTGCCGACAGGTGCGTGACCTGCTCAAACTACATCGGCGAAGCGGTGGACATCGGCATTTCGCTGGGTTTCAGCAGTATAGTTGTTGTCGGGCATATCGGCAAGCTGGTGAAGCTCGGGAGCGGCATTTTCAACACCCATTCTCACGAAGCTGACGGCAGACGTGAAACGCTTATGGTGTGTGCGGCGCTGTCGGGTGCGGATATTGCCGTTCTGCAAGAGATAGACGCTTGTGTGACGACCGATGCGGCGCTCACTGTTATGGAAAAAGCAGGCTTTGCGGAACAGGCGGCGGCTATACTCACACAGCGTATCGAACGTTATCTGACAGAACGTGTGAGCGGTCAGGCGGCTGTCGGCGCAGTGATATTTGATGAAAAGCATGATTTACAGCTAATGACGAGCCGTGCGGAGGAAATTCTTGAAGCGGCAGTTGGAGGAATAAAATGACACGTATTTTCAGCGGAAAGCTTGACGGCGAAACGGCTGTCATCTCGGGGGACGATGCACGGCATATCGCACTCAGTCTGCGTATGCGCACGGGCGAGAACATAATACTGTGCAAGAGCGGCGTGGACTATCTGTGCGAACTATCTGAGATAAAACCCGAAAATGTGGTCTGCAAGGTGCTTTCTTCAAGCCCCTGCGAAGCCGAACCGAATATAAAACTGCATCTTTTTCAGGCTGTCCCGAAAGGTGAGAAAGCCGAGATCATCGTGCAGAAGTCGGTGGAACTGGGGGTCTTTGACATAACATTTATGCTGACCGAGCGCTGTATATCCCGACCCGACAGCAAAAGCTTTGCGAAGAAGCTGAACCGCTACAACCGCATAGCCCTTGAAGCGGCGAAGCAGTCGGGACGAGGGAACGTTCCGCAGGTGAAAGGGCTTGTGACGCTTGATGAGGCGGCATCTGCGGCGCTTGAATGTGACAGTGCAGTGTGGTGCTACGAGCGTGGCGGCGTGAGTTTTGCGAGTCTGGGACTGCGCCCCGAAACAGAGATAGCACTGCTGATAGGCAGTGAGGGCGGGTTTTCCGAAGCGGAAGCTGAAAAGCTTATCTCAGCAGGCTTAAAGCCCGTAGGCATGGGCAAGCGGATACTCCGCTGTGAAACTGCCCCCCTAGCCGCCGCAAGCATAATCATGAACCTGACAGAAAATATGTAGTCCTCGGGCGGACGGCTCGTTTCCCTCGCACTGTCATTTTGTTTAGAACGGAAGATAGCGAAGCTCGGGGCTTTCAATAGGCGTGTAATATACTATTTATAATATCTATAAATGAGCGGTTTTGTTAAAATATACACATGAAGCGGCACATCAAAAGCAGTCCAAAGGTTCACTTTTGTGCAAATTGTCAAATCTGCTCATTTATAGTATAAAAAAGCTCCTGCGTGAAACAGGAGCATTTTTTTTAAATGGTACACCCGATGCGATTTGAACGCACGGCCTTCAGAGTCGGAGTCTGACGCTCTATCCAGCTGAGCTACGGGTGCATATATCAGATAACAGATGCAGTGCCGAATGTGTGCGCCGCAGCTGTTATCTGTATTTTTTATCTTATCTTGCTTCCGCAGGGCAGGCTTTGATCGGGGAATACCACCGAAGCGCCGCCGTCGGGAGTGTCAGCCGCAAGTATCATGCCCTGAGACTCAACTCCGCAAAGCTTTGCAGGTGCAAGGTTCGCAACGATGATGACTTTCTTGCCGATGAGATCCTCGGGCGTATACCACTGAGCGATGCCCGAAACTACCTGTCTGCCGCCAAATCCGTCATCCAACTGCAAGCAGAGCAGTTTCTTCGACTTCTTGACCTTTTCGCAGGACTTGACGAGTGCAACTCTCAGGTCTGCCTTTGCAAAATCGTCTATCGTTATCTGTTCGGCGAGTTCGGCAGGCGTGAACGCCCCGGCAGCTTCCTCAGCGGACAGTTTAGCCTTTGCCTCAGCCATGTTCTTTTCGATAATGGCGTTGAGTTCAGCGATCTCCTTAGCCATGTCTATTCTCGGGAAAAGTATCTCGCCCTTGTGAACAGTCACATTTTCGGGAAGTATACCGAACTTGTCGGCATTCTCATAACTGCAAATGTTCTCATCAGCACCGATCTGTTCCCATACTTTCGGCATGGTAGTCGGCATGAACGGCATAAGAAGTGTCGAGATAATGCGTATCGACTCCAACAGGTTGTAAAGCACAGCCGCAAGTCTGGGCTTGTCAGCTTCGTTCTTGCCAAGCTTCCACGGTTCAGTCTCGTCGATATACTTGTTCGCACGGTCAACAGCCACGAAAATCTCTTCAAGCGCATTTTTCAGCCTTGTTTCGTCTATGCAGGTGTCGACTTTTTCACGAATGCCTGTAAGCACGCTCTTTAACTGCTCGTCAAGTTCATCAGCCTGACGTTCAGCAGGCAGAGTGCCGCCGAAGTACTTGTCCGCCATTGCAACAGTTCTTGAAACAAGGTTGCCCAAGCCGTTGGCGAGGTCGGAATTTATGCGGTTTATCATTATTTCGTTTGAGAATCCGCTGTCAGCGCCCAGCGCCATTTCACGCAGGATATGATAACGGATAGCGTCAACGCCGTAGCGCTCGCCCAGCATGAACGGGTCAACAACATTTCCCAGCGATTTTGACATCTTCTGAGCCTCGCCCTTGTTGTTCTGGAAAGTTATCCAGCCGTGAACAGCAAGGTGTTTAGGCAGGGGCAGATCAAGAGCCATGAGCATTGCAGGCCAGATGATAGCGTGGAATCTCATGATGTCCTTAGCTACCATGTGAACATCAGCGGGCCAGTACTTCTCGAAATCGCCCTCGAAAGCGCTGTTCTTGTAGCCCAGTGCAGTGCAGTAGTTGGAAAGTGCATCCACCCACACGTAGACAACGTGCTTAGGGTCAAAAGTCACAGGAATGCCCCATGTGAAAGATGTTCTTGAAACGCAGAGGTCTTCCAGTCCGGGCTTGATGAAGTTGTTCACAAGCTCGGTCGCTCTTGTTTTCGGACGGAGATAGTCTGTCTCGGTGAGCAGTTTCTCGATCCTGTCGGCAAACGGCGACATCTTAAAGAAGTAAGCTTCTTCGGTGGCTTCGGTGACAGGTCTGTGACATTCGGGACAGCAGCCCTTTTCGTCCAGCTGACTTTCAGTCCAGAAGCTCTCGCAGGGGGTGCAGTATTTGCCTTTGTATTCGCCCTTATAGATATAGCCCTTGTCGTAAAGTTCCTTAAATATTTTCTGAACGCTCTCGACGTGGTAATCGTCAGTAGTTCTGATATATCTGTCGTAGCTGATATTCATGTAGCTCCATAGCTTTTTGAAAGTCGCCACGATCTCATCAACATACTCTTTGGGAGTAACGCCCTTATCCTTAGCCTTCTCCTCTATTTTCTGACCATGTTCGTCAGTTCCTGTGAGGAACATCACATCGAAGCCCTGCATTCGCTTGTACCTCGCAATAGAGTCGCAGGCAACGGTAGTATAGCAATGACCGATATGCGGATCACCCGACGGGTAATATATCGGTGTAGTGATGTAAAATTTAGGCATCGTCACAGCCCCTTTCGGATATTATAAACAGCAAATGCCGTACTATTCCATTCTAACACAAAAAAAATGATTTGTCAAGTACCAGAAAAAATAAGAAATAAGAAATAAGAGATAAGAAATAATGTGCGCCTTAAACAGATATGAGATAAGAGATAAAAGATAAGAGATAAGAAATAAGAGATAAAGTTCTGTACAGGCGTATTTTTATACGCCGTTTTTGCGCCCATACGCCTGACCCATACGCCCAAAACCACGTATTTACGCCCTTTATACGCCTATACGCCGTAAACAGATATGAGATAATAAAACAGATAAGAGATAAGAAATAAAAAATAAAAGATAAAAAAATTTTATGTTCAACAGCAGTATGGTCAGTGAAAGCACATGAGCCGAACTCTTTTTCCTCCTGCAATAAAAATGTCAGTGCCAGGGCATTGGTGCAGGGTCACTGCCCCTGACCGAATGAATTTTCATTCGTTAAAACTTGCAAATTAAGCGTTTAATCGGGCTTATTTTTGCAAATTTTGCAATAAATAAAAAATATTTTTCAAAAACGGTTGACAAGAGGGGTTTTATATGCTATAATATTCCTGTTCGATTTAATAAAGCGGTAAACGCCGCTTTATCATGCTAATTTATTAAGGAGGATTTCCCCATGGCATTCAAGAATCAGTACCTTGCAGACGTTTACGCAAAGGTGGAAAAGAGAAACCCCGGCGAGCCCGAGTTTCTTCAGGCAGTAAAAGAAGTACTTATGACTATCGAGCCGGTTATCGAAAAGAGACCCGACCTCGTTGAGGCAGGCGTTGTTGAGAGAATAGTTGAGCCCGAGCGTCAGGTAATGTTCCGTGTTCCTTGGGTAGACGACAACGGCAAGGTTCAGGTAAACAGAGGTTTCAGAGTTCAGTTCAACTCTGCTATCGGACCTTACAAGGGCGGTTTAAGATTCCACCCCACCGTTTGCGCTTCAGTTATCAAGTTCTTAGGCTTCGAGCAGATCTTCAAGAACAGCCTGACCACTCTGCCTATGGGCGGCGGCAAGGGCGGTTCTGACTTCGACCCTCAGGGCAAGTCTGACGCAGAAGTTATGAGATTCTGCCAGAGCTTCATGACTGAGCTTTGCAAGCACATCGGTCCTAACACTGACGTTCCCGCAGGCGACATCGGCGTTGGCGCAAGAGAGATCGGCTATCTGTTCGGTCAGTACAAGCGCATCAGAAACGAGTTCAGCGGCGTTCTCACAGGCAAGAGCATGGAGTGCGGCGGTTCTCTTATCAGACCTGAGGCAACAGGCTACGGCGCTGTTTACTACCTCTGCGAGATGCTCGAGCATTTCGGCGACAGCATCAAGGGCAAGACCGTTGCAGTTTCGGGCTTCGGCAACGTTGCTTGGGGCACTATCAAGAAGATCAACGAGCTTGGCGGCAAGGTAGTTACTATCTCCGGTCCTGACGGCTACATCTACGATGAGGCAGGCATCAGCACTGACGAGAAGGTAGCATATCTCCTCGAGATGAGAGCTTCTTGCAGAAACAGAGTTCAGGATTACGCAGACAAGTTTGGTGTTCCTTTCTTCGCAGGCAAGAAGCCTTGGGAAGTTAAGGCTGACATCTATATGCCTTGCGCTACTCAGAACGAAGTTGGCGTTGAAGATGCTAAGAACATCGTTGCTAACGGCAGCAAGTACTACGTAGAGGTTTCCAATATGCCTACAACTCTCGAGGCTGTTGAGTATCTCCGTGAGAACAACGTTATCGTTGCTCCTTCTAAGGCTGTTAACGCAGGCGGTGTTGCAGTTTCGGGTCTTGAAATGAGCCAGAACTCTATCAGATACAACTGGACTGCTGAGGAAGTTGACGAGAAGCTCCACAACATCATGAAGAACATCTTCGCTTCTTCTATCAAGGCTGCTAACGAGTACGGTCTTGGCGATGACCTCATCGCAGGCGCTAACATCGCAGGCTTCCTGAAGGTTGCTGAGGCTATGAAGTGGCAGGGTATCTGCTGATCAATTCTTTTCGGATAAACGCTTTTAAAGCAAAAACCGTATAAAACAAAGGGCGCAGTTCGCACAACAGCGGACAGCGCTCTTTTTGTTTGTTCACAATATAAAAAAGCCCGAAAGAATATTCGTTCTCTCGGACTTTGTTTTTTATTTCAGGAAGCCGTTGATTATCTGTTCTTCCGCTTCCGCTTCGGTAAGACCAAGCGTCATGAGCTTTATCAGCTGTTCGCCTGCGATCTTGCCTATCGCTGCTTCATGAACAAGCTGTGCGTCAACATTGTTCGCTTCAAGCGCAGGGAGCGCTAAGATACGTCCCTCGTCCATGATTATCGAGTCGCATTCGGTGTGACCGCTGCAAGCTGCATTTCCCAGCACGCAAAGATCAAGCTTCTGATAGGACTTGTCCCTTGCGACAGAACGTGAAACAACGTCCGCACTGGAATCATCTCCGTCAAGCGTTACATTATAAATGCTGTGTGCGAACTGCTCGCCGTGGGTCATTAGCCTTTCACGGACAACAAGTCTTGCGCCCGCTTTCAGTTCGGCTTTTGTCTCACGCTTTGTTGAGTCAACGCCTTTTATCTGCACCATTTCCATTTCAACGGTGCTGTTTTCTTCCATATAAACTTCGGTAACAGGGTTGAGTATGCGCTTGCCCGTGCCGTTGCCCGAACCGTAATGCTTTTCAACATATTTCACCTTTGAACCCTTGCCGACAAAGAACCTGTGAACGCCGTCATGTTCGCTGTCGCCCGTTCCGCAGTTGTCGATGCCGCAGCCTGCAACTATCAGCACATCGCAGTTCTCGCCAACATAAAAATCATTATAGACCGTCTCTTTGTGACCGCTCGCACTCAGCACAACGGGGATATGGACGCTCTCGTTTTTCGTGTTGTCCTTGATACGTATGTCGATGCCCGAAACGTCAGACTTTGAGACTATCTCAATATTCTCGGTGGACTGCCTGCCTGCAAGTTCACCGTTTGCACGGAAGTTATATGCTCCCTCGGGAACAGTGTGCAGATCGGCGACTTCCTGCATAAGTCTCTTTTGTATCTCATCAAGCTTAACCATATTTTACCACCTTATCATATATTTATCAAACAAGCTTTCTGCAAGGCTCGGCAGCAAGCTCAGAACCTGCAAGCTTCGGGAAGATGTCGTCCTTAGCGCCGTGTTCCCTCACCTTTCCGTCAGACAGAACAACTATCTCGTCAGCGATATTGAGAATGCGCTCCTGATGCGAGATAATGATTATCGAACGGTCAGTCTGTTCGGTGCGCATATTCTCGAAAATGCGGGTGAGGTTGCGGAAACTCCACAGGTCGATACCTGCTTCGGGTTCGTCGAACACGCAGAGCGAAGCATTTCTCGCAAGAACAGTCGCTATCTCGATGCGTTTCAGCTCACCGCCCGAAAGTGAAGCGTTGACTTCACGGTCGATGTAATCCTTGGCGCAAAGTCCCACTTCCGCAAGATATTCGCACGCTTCGGAAACGTTTATGCGCTTTCCTGCGGCGATGCGGAGCAGATCCAGCACATTCAGCCCCTTAAAGCGAACGGGCTGTTGAAAAGCGAATGCAACACCTTTTTTAGCACGGTCAGTGATCGACATTTCGGTAATATCCTCGCCATTGAACAGTATCTTGCCCGAGGTAGGCTTTTCGATGCCTGCGATAAGGCGTGCGAGAGTTGATTTTCCTCCGCCGTTAGGTCCTGTTATCACAACAAATCTGCCGTCGGGGACAGTCAGCGAAAGGTCGTTGATGATCTCTGCGCCCTCGACTGCGAAAGAAACATTTTTCAGTTCCAGCATGGTCTTTAAATTCTCCTTTATTATAACGGTATATGTGTTGTTTATAGAATAGTATATTTATTATACACTATTTGTATAGAAAAATCAAGACCAAAACTTAAATTTAGAGAGAAATTACTTTTTTATATAAAAATAAAAAATGCTTCGCACAGCCCGTTTCAAAAAAACTTTCTCATTTTCGCTCCCTTATTTCTTATTTTTTTGTCACATGGCTGACTTAAAAGCTACTTGACAAGCATGGGTAATTGTTGTATAATTATAAAGGTGTAGTATGTGCGGCATACTATATCTATGGATCGACAAAAAATATTGGAGATATAGAAATGAAACTTAAAAACGGATCATTACTTTGCCTGATGTGTGCATTGGCACTCATCAGCGTGACAGCTTGCGGCGGCTCGGATAAAGATAAAACGAGTTCTTCTGCCAAAACAGAGGGCACAACGGCTGTTTCCGCTGTTACCGACACTGCTGAGAGCGTGTCCGCCGAAGAAACTTCCTCAGCTGAGGAACAAGTCTCTGAGGCTGAAAAAGTTCCCTATCAGGCAGGTGAACTGCTGACCGAGACTGCAAAGCTCTTTAACGGCGCTTATACCTACGAGATCTCTACTTCTTTTTCAGACCAGCCTGATGTTGTTACCGAGCGAAAGTTTGTGTGTGACGGCGATCAGCTTTATATCAGTGTAAAGGACGAGGGCGGCGAGACTTTGGGCGCTGACATCTTCTATCTTGCTGCAAACGGTAAGATGACAGGTGCTGACAACCGCCTTAAAGCATACTCTGTTTCTGAAAGTGCTGAGAATTACAGCCTGATAAAGAGCATTATAGATAACGAAACAGAACGCACCTATACGCATATCCCGGAGGACACTGAGGGTATGACTGTTGAGGAATATACCTACACGGGAGATACTTATATCTCGGTGTATGATTTTTATTTTAATGAGGACGGAACTCTTGCGAAATATACCGCACTTTATATGGAAGAAGGCGAGGAACAGCTTATCCAGACTACCGTGGTGAACAAGCTTGAAGCGGTATGCGAGGAAGGCTTTTTTGACGGCTCGATGCTCGAAGGATATACCGACTTTGACGCTTTGACTGAGGACGAACGGCTGGGCTTCTGTCAGGAGAACTGCAATAAATACGGCATAACTACCGATGATATGAATGAATTCGGCATTGATACCGATGAGTTCAAGACGATAGGATTTGATAAGTTTGTCGATCTTGTCGATGAATACGGAAAGCCTGCCGCAGACGAGGAAAAAACTTCCGACAGCACTGACGGCAAAGAGAAAAAAGATAAAGATAAGGAAAAGCAAGACAGCAGCGTGACAGAGGACAGCAGTAAAGAATGAAAAGCATGAATATTTTGCAGCTTCTCAAACCGAAAGCGATGATAGCTTATATAACCGAATCGGCAACTCTCAGACAGGCAGCCGAGAAAATGCGCTGCCACGGCTACACAGCTGTTCCCGTCATCAATAAGTCGGGAGAGTTCGTCAAAACTATGAACGAAGGCGATTTTCTTTGGTTCATGCTTGAAAAGGGTGTCAGCGATATGGTAGGTCTGGAGAGCTATACAGTTGCTGATGTTCCGAAAAGGGTCATGTGTGAGCCTGTTTCGGTAGAGTCGACTATAAAGGATCTGTTCAAGCTGAGTATGAACCAGAACTTTGTGCCTGTTGTTGACGGACGGGGAGTGTTCATCGGCATCGTTACAAGACGGGACATTTTGCAGGCTTGCTATTCGGAGCTGAAAAACAGCGAGATGTTTTCTGCTCAGCCCGAATACGAGCGTGATGAGGTTTGAAAAAATTTCAGGGAGGAAAGATAATGAGAAAGAAAATGACGAAGATAGCAGCCAATCATGCAGGAAATGCGGCGCTCTGCGCTATCCTTATTATGATAATGCTGCTTGCCATAGGTACTGCTGCACTCGTTGTGACGGGCAGAAAGGGCATTGATGAAACACAGAATATGCCTCAGCACGTTTACAGCGCTGCAAGTTCGGAAGAAGTGACGAGTTCTGCTGCGGAAGTGGTCGAGGAAGTCAAGCCGAAAATGGAGTATCCCACAAAGGACTTCGACTTCATGAAGATGCAGCTTGAGAGCGTTTCGGCTAAGTACTCAGTACTGCTTGACGTTGCGAACAACAAGATATACACAGGAAAGAGCTATACCAAAAAAGCATATCCCGCATCGCTGACAAAACTTATGACTATAATAGTTGCGCTTGAAAACTGCGATGACCTGAGCGACACATACAAGTTCACGAAGGCTGACCTTAAAACGCTTGCTGACGAGAACGCTTCTGTTGCCGGATTTGTCGCAGGCGAAAAGGTGACAGTCCGTGATCTGCTTTACGGTGCGATACTCCCCAGCGGTGCAGATGCAACACTGGGACTTGCGAACTATGTTGCAGGTTCTGAGTCGGCGTTCGTTGAGATGATGAACGCAAAGGCGGCGGAAATGGGACTGACGGGCACACACTTTATGAATGCTTCGGGACTGCATGACGAGAACCACTACTCAACGGCGCTCGACATGGCGATGATCGTTAAGTATGCGCTCGATAATCCTGAGATCAGTCAGGATTTTGTGAACATCATTGCTGCCAAATCCTACACGACTTCCGAAAGCAACAAGAACCCTGACGGCATCAAGCTTTACAGCATATTCCACGAAAGATATGACGGTTTCTTTATCGACCGTGATGCTGATGACGAAAAGGATGTTGACATAATCGGCGGCAAGACGGGCTATACTGATGAGAGCCAGTACTCGCTCGCATCTCTTTACCAGCTGGAAGACGGCAGTTACTTCGTCTGCATAACCATGAAGAGTCCGACAGCAGGCGATGCAACAATGGACAACGTTGCGATAACTGAGAGATATATGCCGACATATGATCTTATTGGCGGCGACCTGAGCAGTGTTTCAACGGTTGACTCCAATCAGGACAGCAGCGCAGTAGATCAGACTGCTTCCCGTGAGGATCAGACGGTGAGCGAGAGCAGCAGTTCGCAGGCTGAGGGCGAACCGACTGTCATTATCCCCGACATGACCAACACATCTTCTACCTCCACAGACGGTGATGCAGTTCCGAGCATTGCAATGAACCTGTTCGGAAACTTATTCTGATAAAAACACAAACGGCAGAGAACGAAAAAGTTCCCTGCCGTTATTTTTTTATTCCTTAAAAAAGCAAAATGAAAAACCGCCTATTGTTACATAAGCGGTCTCTCAAAAAGGAAAGTATGAAAAAGAAAAAATTCGGGAATGCTAATTAAAAATATTAGTTGTCCTCGCTCTGGATGCTGTCAAGGATCTTGTCAGCCTTCTCCTTGATGCCGTCAACAACATCAGCAGCTGCTTCCTTAACTTCCTCAGCTGCATCAGCAGCAGCCTCCTTAGCTTCTTCGACCTTTTCTTCAGCAGCGTCAACAGCCTTTTCAGCTGTCTCCTCAGCAGGGGTCTCGTCTACGAAGCAATCCTCGAAATCATCATCGAGTTCTTCGTAATCATAATCTTCAAGCTCCTTACGCTTCTTATATGCGATAGCAGCAGCAACGCCGACAGCTGCAATACCTGCTGCGGCAGCAAATTTCAGAAATCCACTCATTTTAAAACAACTCCTTACTTAATTCATTTCTCGGTGGTCATCACCAAGATGTCTTTCTTACTGTTAATTATTATATCACATTTTAAGCAATAAATCAAGCATTTTTCAAAAAAATAATTCTCAAAAGCTGCATTTTGTGCAATCTGTACAATGATTCTTGCGCCTAAACAGCAGTTTGAACTATTATGTAAATGATTTTACACGAAACTGTTTCGCAGAGAACTCATTTTTTCGCCGAACTGTACTTATTTTTGGAAGTATCTGTCATATCGAGGAAGTGCAGTTTAACGGTTGCATCTTTAAAGCCGCTTTTGTTGAGCTTGTTTGCGAGCAGTTTTTCAAAAGCAGGTATCTTGTTGGGAAGTGTTTCGATGATCGTAACGCCTGTGAGCGCTTTCATCTCGTTTTCGATAGCTGTGATAAGGGTCTTGTTCGCATAGCCTTTTACGTCAGTTTCGGGAACGCTGACAGCCTCAGCCTTGCAAACGCCCTCCGCCTTGACTTCAAGGTCAAGACCTGTTGCTTTGTCCTTATAGGGTATAGGTTTTGTACCAAACCTTATCTCGATCTTTTCGCCGCCGACTGAAAGTTTTTCTGTTGGTGCGGCGTTCTTGCCCTGCAACTTGTCAAAAAATGCCATGTGTCTGCCTCCTTATTTGGTGTTTTTAAGATTCCATCTGAGCGGACAGAGGTTGCCTGCTCTTGTGACGTCGATGTTCCAGTTTGCGAAAGTCGCATTTGGGTCAAAGTATCTGTAATCTATTTTGCCTTTGCCCTTGTTGAAGCTGACTGACGCAGGCGCACTTCTTTGAAGAACAGCACCGATGCGGTGATGTTCTCTTTCGTAGTCAACGATCTCCTTTGCGGTGATCTGGCGCTTGTCAGCGATATTGAAGATACCCTCATATCTTCCCTGCGGGACGTTTACTATCGCCATGATGAAGTCGATATAGTTGAACATACAGCAGAAAGAAAAAGCGTATTCGCCCTCTTTGAAGATAAAAGCCGCATTGTCTTTTCTGTCGTATATCCTTTCTCTGAGGTTGTCTGTGAACTCTGATGTATAGATCGGAGCAAGTCTGGCGATAACAGGGATAGTGTCGCTTTTCTTGAAAGCTTTGAGCATGAGTTTTTCGCTTGTGAGCTTCATGTCAACATAGTTTCCGTTTCCTTTTTCGGGAGCGGTCTCTCTGATAGGCTCTCTGCCTTTCTGAATGCCGTAAACGTTTGTAGTGCTGGTGAGGATCATATTCTTCACGCCTGCCTTGTCAGCGGCAGCGTAGATGTATTTGTCGGTCACTTTTGCTTTTTTCATTTCGGCATCAGTGACCATGTTGTCATAATCGTTATCGACGGTACAAGCGAGATGAACAACGGTGTCTATCTGGTTGCTCATTATAATATCGCTGACAGTTTTTGAGTCGGTTATCTCGCATTGTGTGAAGAAATAGTTCGGGTCAGTTCCGACCAACCCGTTTGACTTTTCGTCAACAGCGTAGACCCTGTGTTTCTTTTGCAGCAGTTTTTCGCAAACCGCCATGCCGATCATTCCGCTCGCACCTGTAACAAATACGTTTGCCATACCGTTCACTCCCTTTCGTAGAAGTAGGCAATTTTCCTTAAATCAGATCGTCATGCGCTCACCCGAGCGCTTATTAAAATATATACTTTGTATATCTATTATAACATACTTTTTGGTATTTGAAAAGTGTTTTTCGTTTTTTTATCTAAAAGTTTGAATTCTTTCATAAATTCGCTTGCTTAATTTTGTGAAATGTGATAGAATTAGATATATAGCCTGAACGCTAACTGGACAGGTGAACAATTATTATTGCTAATAATATAATATATTTTGTTATTTTTATACTATAAATAAAAATATTTTGTCTAAAAGGAGCTGTCAACTTGACTTACTCGACCCTGATATTTGCATCTGTTATTTTACCGCTTTCGGTGCTTGCTCTTTTTTTCGATCACTCGGCGGAATATAAAAATCTTATCCTTTGCATAATGTCAATAATTTTCATTTCATGGGGCAGTTCGGTGCTTTCTGCGCTGATGCTTTTATCCATGCTGGCTGATTATGGCATAGCGCTTGGCATTGAAAATTTAAAGCACAAAAACCGCCTCGCCGCAGCCGCACTTCTCGCCGCCGATGCTTTGTGGAATGCAGCTGTTTTCGTAGTTTTTGCAAGAAACGAAAATCTTGCGGACGAGAGCCGCTTAAAGCTTGCGGTATCGCTCGTGCCTGTGGGCGCAGCATTCTATGCTGTCAGAAATTTCGCTTACGTTTTCGATGTTTTCACCGACCGCTGCAAGGCTGAGAAGAACCCTGCCGTTCTGTTCACCTATACTTCGGCTTATCCGTTCCTGCTTGCAGGACCTGTTACACGTTACGCCGAGATCGCACCGCAGCTGAGAGAACGCCGCATGAAGTCAGAACTGCTTAGTTCGGGACTTACCCGCTTTGCTTACGGTTTTGCAAAGACGATACTCGCAGTCCCTGTTCTTAACAAGCTATGCGAAACAGGTCTTTCACGTGAAGAACCAACTCTTTCGGGTGCATGGATAGGCATGATATGCTTTTTCGGGAGTGCTTATTTCACGTTCATGGGACTGTCGGACATGGGCACAGGCATCGCACGCATGAATGGCTTTGACGTTGAAGTGAACTACACCCCCATTTCCACAAAGCATATGCTGAGTTCAACTGTCCGCAGTGTGAACACTTCAATGATAGATCTAGCCGCTGATATGAGGGGCGATAAACCTGCTGTGAGCGCAATACTCACGATACCGCTTGCACTTGCGGTCACTGCTTTTTATTATCCCGTCCCGAAGTATATGGTCATAGGGCTTATCACAGGCGTGCTGCTCGCAGCTGAAGCGTTCGCAGGGTATGAACGTCTTGAAAAGATACCCTCGCCGATAAGATTTTTCGTGACAGCCGCAGTTTGTATGCTGCTTTTCTCGGGGCTTGCTTTCAACAGTTTTGCCGACTGGAAACACTGGATAGGACAGCTTGTCGGCAGAGGTAACTTATACACCCTCTCAAAGCCGATGAAAACACTGCTTGTCAACAACTGCTGGCTGCTGGGGATAAGCTTTGTCAGCGTGACACCGCTCACTAAATTTCTCGGACGGCTCAAAAACAGCGCTGACAGCGGCAGCTGCACAAGGGCAAGAGCCGCTGAAACGGCGTGGGCAGCAATTCTGCTGGTGCTTAGTTTTGTAACTCTTGCAGGGGATATGATAGGATAAGAACCTGTCTTCACAAGACTCTGTACGTGTCTTGTGAAGACAGGTTCTAAGGAGGAACGCTAATGAACATGGATATAAACGAGACGGAAACGCTCGAAAAGTCTGACGAAGCGGAACAGCTGACCGCCGCTGATTCAAAGCTTCACGCCGACACAGTGAATGTGCTGATCCTTTCGGCGGTCATAGTTTTCTTTGGCAGTGTTTTTATTGCGCTGACAAATTATCAGGATTTCTCCGAGAAAAAGCCGCTGACTGTCAAGAGCTTTCTTTCGGGGCAGTATCTTTCGGAGGTAGAGAAGCGCTTCAACAGTTCTCTTCCGCTTCAGGATCACATACACAATGCGAATATTTTTATTTCGTCGCTGTTTGGAATGGGGAGTGACGGAGAATATATCGACATCGAGGGCAAGCGTGCTACTGACGACCCTTACAGCATAGATCAGGAGAACCTGTTCACGCCGATAACCGAGTCACGTTCGGGCGGTGATACAGGCAACGATCCCGATTCACCGGCTGTTACCGATGACGAAGAACCTGTTGAAACGACCGATGACGGCAAGAACAAAAAGCTTTCGGGCATAACCATGAAAGTCACTTCGGCTGATGACGAGGAGGAAAGCGACAATTCGGGTGCGGCTGCCACTACCAACAACGACCCCCCCGGAGCGACTACGACCACCACTGTTCCGCCCGTGACGGTGACTACCGAATCGACTACTGCCGACACCGAGACTTCCGGACCCGAGATAAGCGAACCTGACGAAAGCTCAGAGCCTGAACCGCCCATAGACTCAGGACCCGACTCAGAGCCAGACAGTGAGCCTGACTCAGTTCCCGATGAGTCCTCCTCAGAAGACGATGTCTAGCCGCAGTCCGTTTATCTATTCCGACGATAACAAGCGCTACCACACCTACAACTACTACCTGCGTCACCGCTTCGGGAAGAAAGTCCAGCGTGTTTCGCTCGACATAGGCGCAGGCTGTCCCAACCGATGCGGCGAGAGGGGAATGGGCGGCTGTATATTCTGTCCCTCGGGAGCAGAACCATTGGGCAGGTTCAAGGGACTGTCGGAAGAAGAACTGTGCAGGCGCTTTGACGAGAGCAAGTCGCTCGTTGAGGGAAAAAGTCCTGACAAATGCTATATCGCCTATTTCCAGTCGGGGAGCAACACTTTCGGGGATATTGCGGCGTTTCGGCAGGCGTTTCAGACAGCGCTGAGTTTTGAGGGCGTTGTGGGGCTGTCAGTTGCGACACGTCCCGACTGTCTTGACGATGAAGCGCTGGAACTTCTCAAAGAAATGTCGGACAAAACGGCGCTGACAGTCGAACTCGGCTTGCAGACGATACACGATAAGACCGCCGAACTGTGCAACAGAGGTCACAGCTTTGCGGAGTTTGAGCAGGGCTTTGATAAGTTAAAGCGTGAGGGGATAAGGACAGGTGTTCACATTATAAATGGTCTGCCGTTCGAGACGGAAGAAATGATGCTCGAAACGGCGAAAGTGCTTGGCGGTATGCGCCCCGATATGCTGAAGATCCATATGCTTTTTGTGGAAGAAGGCACGGCGCTTGCGGAAATGTACAGGCGCGGGGAGTTTGAACTGATGAGTTTTGAGCGTTACATTTCTGTGGTGTGTTCACAGCTGGAACTAATGCCGCCCGAAACGGTCATAGGCAGGCTCACAGGCGATGCCGACCAAAGCAGGCTCATTGCTCCCGAATGGAGCAGAAAAAAGATAAACGTTCTCAATTCTGTCGACAAGGAATTTGTCAGAAGAAACTCTCAGCAGGGCGCTTTGTTTCATATTCGCAGTTTATGCTAAACTCTGATTTTTTTATAATATGAACACTTTTGTAAAAAGTGAGAAAAAATATCCAAAAAGCTATTGACGAATGTACTAAAATATGTTATAATTCAAGTAACAGGTTTGTTGTATTTTACAAATGGACTGGAGGTATTTTAGTATGAAAAATATTTTGTTTGCTTCTTCCGAAGTTGTTCCTTTTATTAAGACAGGCGGACTTGCTGACGTTGCAGGTTCGCTCCCGAAGTATTTTGACAAGGAGAACTACGATTGCCGTGTTATCCTGCCCAAATATTCCTGTATGGCTCAGAAGTGGAAAGACATGATGCAGTATGTGACCCATTTCTACATGGATTTTGCAGGTCAGAGCCAATACGTCGGCGTGCTGGAATGCGAGTATGACGGCGTTCACTTCTACTTTATCGACAATGAGCATTACTTCTCGGGTGACAAGCCCTATGTTGACCACCACTGGGACATTGAGAAATTCATGTACTTTGACCGTGCAGTGCTTTCGGCTCTGCCGCTGCTGAATTTCCGTCCCGATGTTATCCACTGCCACGACTGGCAGACGGGTCTTATCCCTGTTTATCTGCATGACAGCTTTCAGGGCGGCGAGTTCTTCCGTGGCATAAAGACTGTCATGACTATCCACAATCTGAAATTCCAGGGCAACGACAACGCAAAGCGCTTTATGTACCTTTCGGGGCTGTCCGCTTATTACATGACTATCGACAAGCTGAGAGTCGGCATTGACGGAAATATGCTCAAAGGTGGTCTTGTTTACGCAGACGCAATAACCACTGTTTCCAACTCTTACGCCGAGGAAATAAAAACGGCGTTTTACGGCGAGGGGCTTGACGGTCTTATGAGGGCACGCAGTCACGATCTGCGAGGTATAGTAAACGGCATCGACTACAAGGAGTACGATCCCGAGACTGACAAGCAGATAGCTGTCAACTACAACGCTGACAACGCCGCTGAGATGAAGCTTGAGAACAAGCGTGCGCTTCAGGAAGAACTGGGGCTTGCCCGTGATGACAACAAGTTCATGATAGGCATTGTGAGCCGACTTACCGACCAGAAAGGTTTTGACCTCATCGCCTATATGATGGAACAGCTGTGTTATCAGGATGTTCAGATAGTTGTGCTGGGAACAGGCGAAGGCAGATACGAAGAAATGTTCAGGCATTTTGCGTGGAGATTCCCCGACAAGGTTTCTGCGAACATCTATTACAGCGAAGCGATGTCGCACAGGATATATGCGTCCTGTGATGCGTTCCTTATGCCGTCGCTGTTTGAGCCGTGCGGACTGTCACAGCTTATGAGCCTGAGATACGGCACTGTCCCGATAGTTCGTGAGACAGGCGGTCTGAGGGACACAGTATGGGCGTATGACGAGTACAACCACACAGGAACGGGATTCAGCTTTGCGAACTACAATGCTCACGAGATGTACAACACGATCATGTATGCGCATTCGATCTATGTCAACAACCGTGCGGACTGGAACGACATTATCAGGCGTGCGATGAAAATGGACTTTTCGTGGCAGGCATCGGCTAAGAAATATCAGGAGATGTATGATTGGCTGATAAACAGATAAACCGACATACGGCACTTCCGAACGAAACGGACGGGAGTGCCGTTTTTTTATGTGAAGAAATTCGGCTTGACACCCCCAACTAAATAGTGTATAATATATTTAGATAAGAAATAAGAGATAAAAAATAAGAAAGTTTTGCACAACTGTTCCGTGTTCGCAAGACCATTGACCGCACAAAGCCACTGCAACTAAAAGAAAAATACGAAAGGCAAAAAAAAATGACAGAACAAACACCAAAAGGAATATTATATATAGTATCTGTGCCGATAGGAAACTACGGCGATATGACCGCAAGAGCAAGAGAAGTGCTGGAACAGGTCGACTTTATCGCTTCGGAGGATACAAGACGTACAGCTATACTTATGCACAATCTTGACATAGAGATAAATAACCGCCTTATATCCAACCATAAGTTCAATGAATACGCAAAAAGCCGCTACTTTATAAATGACCTGCTCGACGGAAAAAATGTTGCTATCGTGACCGATGCGGGAACGCCCTGCATCTCAGACCCCGGCAATGAACTTATCCGTGAAGCTATCAGAAACGGCATACGTGTAAGCCCTGTTCCGGGGTGCTGTGCGGCTATCGCTGCGCTCACTGTTACGGGTTTTGACCTCAGCCGATTCGCTTTCTACGGTTTCTTCCCAAGAGAAAATGCCGCCAGAAAAAAACTTATGCAGAAGATACTTCGTGATTCGACTGTTTCTACCTGTGTTTTCTATGAGTCGCCAAAACGCATGATAGCAACTGCTCAGTTTTTCGCCGAGGAAGATATAAAGTGCAAACTCTGTCTGTGCAATGACCTTACAAAGTTCTATGAATATACCTACCGTGGAACGCCGCAGGAGGTCTATGAGGAACTCTCTCAGCGTGATACCGCAGAAAAAGGCGAGTATGTCATCGTTATGGAACTTGACAGGTCGCAGAACGAAGCTGACAACTCACGTTCGATGACCCCCGAGGCACTGCTCGTTGAGGCGATAGTTAAGGACGGTATTTCCATGAAAGAAGCTATCAAACAGCTTGCCGCCGATTCTTCCTGCGAATATAACAAGAATGCGCTCTATGAAGCGAGCCTTAACTTGAAGGAGCTGTTATGAGATACCTGCATCAGGGCGGCGAACAGCAGATGACCGCCGAACAGCTTAAAAGCTTGTCCGAACGCTTTGAAAGGGTGTGTGCCGACATCGGCACGGGTGACGGAAAACGCTTGTACCGTGTTGCAAAGGCTGACCCGAAAACGCTCTATGTCGGTATCGACCCCGTTAAGGATAATATGCTCGAAACGGCGAAAAAAGCGGCGAAAAAGCCTGCAAAGGGCGGTCTTGAAAATCTTCTGCTCGTTGTGGGTGCAGTTGAAGCGCTCCCGAATGAGCTGGACGGTCATGCGGACGAAGTTACTGTCTATTTTCCGTGGGGAAGTCTGCTTGAAGCAGTCGTGAAGCCCGTCCCCGATTCGCTCGCACAGATAAAACGTATCGCAAAACAAGGCGCACAGTTCACTTTTATAACGACTTATCAGGAAAGCTACGAAGCTCACGAGATCGAAAAGCGCGGACTTCCCGAACTGAGCATGGATTACTTTGAGACACAGCATAAGTCCGCACTTGCCGAGAACGGATTTTTGACCGAGAACGTGACGGAACTGACACCCGAGGACGTAAAGGCATTGGGTACTCAGTGGGCTAAACGCTTAGGCACGGGCAGGGCAAGAAAGTATTTTAAAATAAGCGGCGTGATAAACGCATGAACAGCAAAACAGACGTTCCCGACACACTGCGGAAACGTCTGTTTTTTTACATCATGTCGCCGATGACATACGGCAGTTCAACGGTGAAGCAAACACCGCCGTCATAGCGGTTCTCAACGTAGATATTTCCGTTGCAAAGGTCGATTATTCGCTTGACCAGCGCAAGTCCCAGACCGTTGCCCTCGGTCTTTCGGGAGTTGTCGCCCTGATAGAATTTGACGAATATCTTGTCTGCGACTTCGGGCGGTATAGACGGTCCGTCATCGGTTATTTTCGCCGTTATGTTCTTTTCGTTAGCGAACAGGCGCACGCCGATGTTGCCGCCCTCGGGAGTGAATTTTATGGCGTTGTTGATGATGTTCTGCCATATCTGCGCCATAAGTTCCTCGTTTCCGAAGTAGTATACCGTGTCAAGTTCGATTTCAAGATTTATGTTCTTCTTCGTCCACTCAGGTTCGAGAACCAGCAGTATCTTTCGTATCTGCTCATCTATCGAGAAGCGCTTTTTGTTGGAGATAGTGCTTTGATTTTCAAGCTTTGACAGGCGCAGGATGTCGCTTGTGAGCTTTGAGAGCCGCCCTGTTTCGTTAATGATTATCTGTGTGTAGTCATGGCGTTCCTCCACCGAGAGAGTGTCGTCCTGCAACAGTTTTGCAAAGCCCTGAATGGAAGCGAGGGGCGTTTTGAACTCGTGCGAAACGTTGCTTATGAAGTCTCCACGGAGCGTTTCGATGCCCGACAGTTCCTCAGCCATGCGGTTGAAGTTGTTTATCAGCTGATTGTATTCCTTGTCTTTCGACTCGGGTACACGCACTTTGAAGTTGCCCCTTGCGACAAGTGCCGTTGCGTTGGAGAGGTTCTTGACGGGGCGGAGTATCCTGTGGCTGACGAATATCGTCATGAGCGAACCCAGCAGTATACTTAACAGCATAGTGATTATGGTGACGAAAGTTGCTATCCAGTAAACATTGTCGAAGTTTGTCGGCACTATTTTCAGGTATTCGCCGCCAATGACGGTGTAGCCTGTTAATTTCGGGAACAGCCGCCCCTCACGCTCGATGTAGCAGTTCTGTTCGGCAGCGTCGATAAGCACATTATAGCGTTCAACGCTTTTTTCGGGAAGTGTTGTAACATCTGCGATGTCGACGTTGCAGATCGAGATTATCTCGCTTGTTGAGTAAAGATTCTTCTGGTCAAGGAGTTTCATTGAAGCTACCAGCGATGTCACACGGTTCTCGGTGTTCTGCGAAATGATAGGACCCATGACGAACAGCAGTGTGATAACTGCAATTGCCGCCGAAGCAAGCATCACTGCAAAGAACAGGAGTGAAAATTTCAGCGTGAGTGAGAACATGGGTTTCTGAGGGTCTTTTCTTTTTATGATCGCCACGTTCACACCTTCTTGACTGCTTTGTAGCCCAAGCCCCTGACTGTCACGATGTCGAAATTGTCATTAGGGGTATAGCGCTCACGTATACGTTTAATGTGAACATCGACCGTTCGTTCATCAACATCCGATTCCAATCCCCAAAGTTCGTCAAGAAGCTGACGGCGTGTGAAGATCTGATTGGGAGTGCTGAGAAGTTTGAACAGAAGCATGAATTCCTTGTTTGGTATCGTTTCGGGGGTCGCAGAGCCGTTTGTGACGGTCAGCGAGTCGTAATTAAGTTTGAAGTTACCGACTGTCAGCACCTTGTCAGACGCAAGCTTTGCACGCCTGAGCAGTGCCCCCACACGAAGTATCATCTCGTCGATGTTGATAGGCTTTACCATGTAATCGTCCGCACCCACCATAAAGCCGTTCTGCTTGTCCTCGAAAGCTTCCTTAGCCGTCACCATCAGCACAGGCATATCAAATCCTGCATCTCTCAGCTGACGTGTCAGTTCATAGCCGTCCATTTTTGGCATCATGATGTCCGAGATCACAAGGTCTATCGAGTACTTCTCCATTTCGTCAAGTGCTTCGTAGCCGTCAGCGGCAGGTCTGGGGTTATAGCCATGCTGTTTAAGCGCCGCACACATAAGCTTTCTGAGGTTGTTATCATCTTCCACAACAAGTACCGAAAACATTTTAAATTCCTCCTTTATATTGATGTTACTTTTTTGTTACTGTTTTGTAAAAAACATTTTGAGCGGATATGTGACCCGATAGTTCATATTCGGTTCACACAGAGATGTTACTATATAGATGTTGAAGAGGACAGGGAACAAGCGCAAGGCTCGGAACACTTCCCCCCTTATCGGCTGATGATCGTGTTTGCCGATGTGTTTTTGAAGCCGCTGTTCCCTTCGGTTCCTCACCTTAAATAAGAGCTTTACTTATCCCTTTCATAAATTCTATAAAATGCAAAAAGCCCATTGAATGGTTCGCCGACCAACTTGAACAGTGGGCTTTTTTCATGCCCTGATGTTTGCTTTTGTGTAGAATGCACAAATCAGCAGGCGAGAACTATGAATTTTTCTATTCTAAAACGTTTTAAATGTCATATTCGGTTCATTTAAGTCTGCTATACTAAATACATAAGATAAAGAATACTTCAATATCCCTTATATAAATTCTATGGATGATAAAAGCCCGTTGCAGGTTCGCCGACCGATTTTAAACAACGGGCTTTTATTATGCCCGAAAAAAGGCGGCTGTGCAATGTGCATAAAACGCAGGTAAAAAAACTTGCAAATTTTTACACGAAAACGTTTTAAATGTCATATTCGGTTCATTTAAGTCTGCTATACTAAGTACATAAGATAAAGAATACTTCAATATCCCTTATATAAATTCTATGGATGATAAAAGCCCGTTGCAGGTTCGCCGACCGATTTTAAACAACGGGCTTTTATTATGCCCGAAAAAAGGCGGCTGTGCAATGTGCATAAAACGCAGGTAAAAAAACTTGCAAATTTTTACACGAAAACGTTTTAAATGTCATATTCGGTTCATTTAAGTCTGCTATACTAAGTACATAAGATAAAGAATACTTCAATATCCCTTATATAAATTCTATGGATGATAAAAGCTCGTTGCAGGTTCGCCGACCGATTTTAAACAACGAGCTTTTTTCATGCCCGAAAGTCAGCATATGTTAACACTGCACAAAATTTCACATGACTTTCACCGAATTTTTTTCTTCAAAAAGCTTTATATGTCATATTCGGTTCATTTAAGGGTGATATACTTAATACAACAAATAAAGAATACACCATATCCCTTATATAAATTCTATAGATGATAAAAGCTCATTGCAGGTTCGCCGACCGATTTAAACAATGGGCTTTTTTCATGCCCGAAAACGCATATTCTTAAAACAGCCCCGCTTATTTCTGAGCGAGGCTGTTATGTTTTGTGAAAAACAAAGCTTGCGGCTTATTCTGCCCTGTCTCTTACGACTTCTACCTGCAAGCCTTCCATAACGTCAAACGCCTTAGCTTCAAGTTCCTTGTCGGAAGAAGCGGTGTAAGCGGTGTTTACGATAACGGGAGTTTCGGGAAGAGCTGCTTTGACGAGGATAGCGTTTGCCATAACGCAGATGTTAGATACAAGTCCAACAAGTTCAACGCTTTCATACTCTCTGAATTTCAGGTAGTCGGCAAGTTCCAGCGAGCCGAATGTGTCCTTATAGAACACCTTGTCCTTGTCGGTGCGCTCCTTAGCGGTGAAGCCGTAAAGCCTGTGACCCGCAGTGTCCTCGATGCAATGCTCAACAGGGAGCTTTCTGCCTTCCTGAGTTGTGAGGTAGTCGGTCTGGTGAGTGTCCATGGTGTAGATGACCTCACCGCCCTCCTTGCGGTAATCACGGATCTTGTGTGCGATCTTTCTGTCGAGCAGTTCTGCACCCTCAAAGCCCAGTGAGCCGTTTACGAAATCATTCTGATAGTCAACAATAACAAGCAGTTTCATAGTGCTTATCCTCCAGTTTATGTATACGCATCATAGCGAAAAGGTATCATACTATATTATAGCATTATTTTATTCATTTGAAAAGTATGTAATTGCAGGAAATGTGTTTTTTTACATTTTATTCACAATTCGTCATCAAATGGTTCGATGTATTCTTCCTCGTTGCAGACAACATATTCAAGTATCCTGCCATAAAGCTCCGAGGGGTTAGCCATTATCTTTTTCTTCATATGTTCAGCCTGTGTACGGTCAGGTGCGAAAAGTTTCAGTTCCAGCAGTCTGACGTTGTTGTCAACAACTGTACAGCACACCTCGCATGGACCGCCCTCGATGCCGTCAAGGTCGTTTATCTCAATATGCACCGTCTGTTCAGCTTTGAGCCTTGCGAACAGACGCATACCCGAGAAAACGATCCTGTCACGAACGCTTTTGTTGACCAGCCTCTTGAAGCTTTCAGCACCTGCACGCCCTTTTTCGCTGAGCGTGTAGTACTCAACGCCGTCACGTTTAATGATCAGCATAAGTCCCGATTCGAGCATCTCCTTGATAGCTTCGGTATAAAGGAAGTAATCCACAACACCTTCCCCGGTGAATATTTCAAGAAGCTGTGCAGGCGTGCAGTTCTGCGATGTGCGGTTGAGAAAATAAGCCAGAAGAAGCTTTACCTCATATACCTCCTGCGGATTGAACACATCGGGATTTATCTTTGGGTATTGATACACATCTGCACCTCCGTTCGGTCAAGTTTTTGAAAGCACAACATAAGCAAAGCCGTTTATCGAGATGATATATACGGGCGTGTAGGAGTTTTTCGGGCAGATCCTCTCAATGCTGTCCATGAATGTAGTGTCAGACAATAACTCGTCCCTGATATTGTCATCTAAAATAATATCGGGGTCTTTTTCTTCTTCGCCGTCATCACATCTGAACTGTTCAGGCTTATGGATCGATCTGCTGTTTTTAAGCAGATCTGCTATGGCATCATGCTGTTCACGGCTGAAGCTGTAATTGTTGTTCGAGACGATAAGGTAATCTATATCTTTGCCGTACTCAGAGGAGATTATACTATCTGCCTGTTTCGGCATCGCCTCTTCCATGACAGGATATGTGTGAGCAGTCTTTGAGATATAAGCAGTAAGCGAACTGAGCATATTATGGGAATCCTGCCCTTCCAGCACGAGCAGGCAGTTCTTTCCTGCAAGAGCATCGGTTATCTCCTCCGAACGTCCTGCGCCTGCTCCGTAATACGGCGGTTTTGCTACAATGTTCACTCTTACCAGCACAAGCACTGTCAGGACTGCAAGAATGCTGTTGATGTGTTTTCTGACAGGCGGTATGAGCAGTCTCAAAAGCTTGTCTGCTGCAAAAAAAGCCGTCATACACACAAAAGGTATCAGCATGAACATATATCTCAGTGCTGATGTTTCGTAATAGTAGATGTCGACCTGATAGTTCACAAAAAGTGTAACTGCTAAAACGGTGATGAATATAAACAGTATAAAAAAGTCAAAACTTTTTTTGCTCTTTATCCTGCCTGCAAGTGCTTTGAGATAGCCTTTGACGGCAGATGCGGCTTTTATGAACCACTTTTCTTTCCTGAACAGGAATCCCAGCGGAACACACACAGCCAGGATAATGACGAATACTGCAAAAGCGATGTTGGAATTTGAGGTCTTCATGAGCGCCACTCTTATCCCGACAGAAAATCTCAGCAGATAACTGAGCGTAAGGTTGAGCTGTTCAAAATAAGAGAGTATGTGATCTTCGTGAACGTCTGAACTTTTTATCTGCGTTATTACAGCAGGGTAGAGCAGTACGAACGCTCCGAGAGAGACAAACTCCGTCAGCCCGAATGCAAACATTTTCTTTATCTGCTTTTTGCAGAGGAAGAACACACAAAGCATGGCGGTCATAAGCCCTATGAACATCACCGAGTAGTAATGTGTGAAAAAAGCCGCCATTGATGCAAGCCCTGCACATGGCAGAAGCCGTTTGAGCTTTGCGCCGCCGTCATAGTAAAGCCTTGCCGCATAATACATGAACATGACGATAAATGTCGTCAGCAGGCAGTATTGTCTTACGTAAGTTACCGTTGCGAGCGCTCCCGAACCGCCGCCGTAGAGCAGGCAGGCTATGAGTGCTTTCGGCTCGCTTTTAAGTGTCAGCCCGCACAGGCGGTAAAGGAATATCATCGTCACCGCCATAAAGCCGCACTGCATCAGAAATCCATACCACAGCGAGAACTTGTCGGGAAAAAAGGAACAGACGGTGTGAAGCGCCATATAGTAGAGCGGCGGATGATGATCCAGCGTCTGGTTATGCACCACCGAGCCGTAGGCAAAGCGTTCGCCTTTCTGCACGGTCAGGTAGTTGTTGAACACTTCGCCGTCTACCCATGTGTCAAAGTTTATCACATCGTCAATGAAAATGTTGTCTATTGACATTCCGTCGGGAGCGTAGATGAACGGCTGGTAATAGCTGTTCGCAAGTCCGTATCCCCACGGTTCGTCACCGTACATACCCTCCTTGAACACCGCAAAACTTACCACCGAATAGATAAGCTGAACAATTATCAGCGCAAGCAGTATCAGCCGACAGGACGGCTTTTTTCTTTCGGAGGAAATGACTTCTTTATCCGACATAAGTCAAAACACCTGCCGTTATCAGAAGTTCGGATAATAGAGCATATGGTTGAGCAGTGCCAAGTTTACAGCCGCTTCAACGCAGGGAACAGCTCTCGGGACAACGCAGGGGTCATGTCTGCCTTTTATCTCGATAGTCTCGTTGGTCTGACTGCGCATATTCACCGTCTGCTGAGGCTGTGCAATAGAGGGAGTGGGCTTGAACGCAACTCTGAGGGTTATAGGCATACCGTTCGAGATGCCGCCTAAGATGCCGCCTGCAAAGTTGCTCCTTGTTACAACGTGTCCGTGATCGTCAACATAGAATTCATCGTTGTTCTCAGAACCCAGAAGCTTGCTTGCGTTGAAGCCTGCGCCGAATTCCAGACCCTTTACGGCAGGGATACCGAAGATGAGCTGTGCGATGCTGTTTTCCAGTCCGTCAAAGATAGGCGAGCCTATGCCTGCGGGGACGTTTATTGCAATACACTCAACGATTCCGCCCACGCTGTCCATATATTCTCTTGCCTTTTCGATGTCACGCTTCATGCGCTTGCCCTTTTCGTCATTGATAACGGGGAAGTTCTTCTCACGCACCGAAACGATGTCCTCACGGCTTGTGGTTATCGGGTCGAATGAATCGTCCTTTATCTTATGTATCTCAGCGATGTGTGCGCCGACGTAGATACCTCTTTTTTCGAGTATCTGACCTGCAACTGCGCCTGCAAAGCAAAGGGGCGCTGTCAGTCTGCCCGAAAAGTGACCGCCTCCACGGACATCGTTGAAGCCCTTGTATCTGAGCGCACCTGTGTAATCGGCGTGACCGGGGCGCACAAGAGCATCAAGATTTGACTTTACGTAGTCATTCGAGTGCTGGTCGGTGTTCTGAATGAATGCGCAGAGCGGAGTGCCTGTTGTCTTGCCGTTCAGAAAGCCCGACATTATCTGCGGCAGATCCTTTTCACGGCGCTGGGTCGATGTTGCGTCCTTTTTCGGGGCACGGCGAGCCATGAACTGCATGAGCTTGTCCATGTCGATGCTCTCCCCGGGGGGGACGTTGTCCATTACCACACCTATCGCAGGTCCGTGGCTCTCGCCAAAGACAGAGAACGTGATATTGTTGTTCCAAGTTGAAGCCATTTTACTTCCTCCCTTTTCTAATTCGGCTGCTCCGAATAGTCCTGCCTCAAAGCAGGATCACTTTTTTACTTTCCTGTTTACTATTGCTGTACCAATTAACTCTTGAATCATTTATAAAGCCAATTCATGATTATGTCGATTTTACATCGTTTTTACGCATTCATCTGAAAACAGATTCAAGATTTAATTGGGAGATCAATATATTTATCAAAGCTGTTCTCTCAGCTTTGCAATACTTGCTTTCATATCTGCGATATAAGCATCAACATCATCTTCGTTAAAGCCGCCTGCCGATACCTTGTCCAAAGCAGGCATCAGGACAGGCTGAGGAACAGTGAAGCTTTCGCCCTTCGACTTTTTTTCATAAGCATCTGTAAGTGCGAATATCTCGGAATTAAGAGCATCTATCGCATTCAGCACCGATGCCTTGTTATAGCCGCCGTTCCTGACAGTCCTGAGCATACCCATTCCTGACGAACTGCCGCCCCTGCTTTCGGTATCAATGTCTTCACCTCTGAAAGCGCTTAAAAAGCCTTTTAAAAATCCCATAGCCGTGTCTCCTTTTTATCTGTAAAAGCCTGTTTTGCCTGTGAAGAAGTCGTTTATCATGTCGATATGCTGCTGACAGTATATCTCAGGGAGAGTGTCTTTCGTGAACCAGCCAAGTTCTGCCGTTTCGATCCTGTCGCAGTAAAGTTCGCCGCCGACTGCATGAGCCGCAAACAGCCCCACTATCGGCTGACGTTTTCCGTCACGGGTGAGATAACCCGAATAAACGCCCACCAGCTTGTCAAGTTCTATGTCAAGACCTGTTTCTTCTTTCGCTTCACGGACAGCCGTCTGTGCGAGCGTTTCGCCGAACTCCATAAGTCCGCCCGGAATGCCCCACTTTCCGCAGTCACAGCGTTTTACTAAAAGTATGCGCCCCTCGCTGTCGGTTATGGCAGCGCCTGCCGCACCCTTGAATTCGCCCATGTCAAAGCACCTCGAAACAGCCGCCTAAGCTTTTATACACCTCAAAAAAGTCGGGGTAGGATTTTGAGACGCACTGTGCGCCGAGTATCGTTATCGGCTCACGGCTGCGTGTGGCGGCTATCGCCATTGCCATAGGTATGCGGTGATCGTTGAAGTCGGGGACAGTTCCGCCCGAAAGCATTCCCACGCCCTCGATAACAAGACCATCGTCAAGTTCTGTTACTTTACCGCCGCAGGCATTAAGGCTCTGAGCCATTGCAGAAAGTCTGTCGCACTCTTTTATGCGAAGTCTTGCGGCGTTGGTTATGCGGCTCGTACCCTCGCAAAAACAGCCGAGTACCGCAAGTATCGGCACAAGATCGGGTATATCCGAGCAGTCAGCTTCAAACGCTTTTAGAATACTACTATTATTATACACTATTTCTTCACAGATTTCAACGATTTTTTTATCACCTTGAAAAGAATTTACATTTAGCCCCCGAATATTAACATTTGAGCCGAGCGTTTTTGCAACTTCAAAGAATGCCGCCTGAGAATAATCCGCTTCAACGGAGCAGTCGCAGGGGATAAGCTGAGTGCCCGGGACGGAGAAGCCTTGTTCGTCAACATTGACCTTGCAGCCGAACTGTTCAAGACAGCCACGGGTTATGTCGACATAGGGCTTTGATTCCAGCGCCGTTGTGAGCGTTATGCGGTTTTCGCCGCCGATGAGCGGCAGAGCGAGCATAAGCCCCGTGATGAACTGAGAGGATATGTCGCCTGCGAGCCTGAACTCGCCGCCTGTAAGTTTTCCGCTGACGGTAAAGGGCATAGTGCCGTTATAGTCCAGCGAAATGCCGTGCTTCGGGAGTTCTTCAACGTAGGGAGTTATGGGGCGTTCGGGAAGCCTGCCGTGACCGATAAAAGTTGTCTCAACACCCAGCGCACACGCCACAGGGATAAGGAATCTAAGCGTTGAACCGCTTTCACCGCAGTCCAGCACAGCCCTTTCGGGAGCAGTTTCGATGCCGTTCACAACAGCCGTGTCACCCTCTAAAACGATCTCAGCGCCCAGCTGTTTCAGGCAGTCGATCGTTGCGAGTATGTCTTTCGAGGGGTAGATGTTGCTTATCACCGTGCGCCCCTTTGCGAGTGCCGCTGCGATCATCAGTCTGTGTGCCACGCTCTTTGAAGCAGGCGGAGTGACATCGCCCGAGAGCAGTTTTGGTACGATACGAATATCCATTTTTACATTTCCTCCAGCACTGCGGCTATCTCGTCCTCAGCTATCTCCAAGCCGTATCTGCCGCCCTCAAACTCAACAACGCCGCCTATCTCTTTCTGGAAAACAAAGCGCAGTTTTCCGTTGCGCACTTTCTTGTCGGTGTAAAGCTTTCTGACAAGTTCGGTGCGGTCAATGTAATCGGGGATAGAAACAGGCAGTCCTGCGGCTTTGAGCAGTTCTGTCACACGCTTAACGTTCTCTGCCGAGATAAAACCGTGCTTCTGACCGAGTATCGCCTGAGCGACAAGCCCTATTGAAACAGCCTCGCCGTGAAGCAGTCTGTAACCGCTGAGCGTTTCGATAGCCCTGCCGACTGTGTGACCCAGGTTCAGCACTTCACGCAGGCTCGCCTCACGTTCGTCACGCATAACGATGTCATACTTGACACGAACGTTTCTTTCGGCGATGTATTCGCAGGCGGCTGTGTCGAGCGAAAGCACCTTGTCCATGTTCTTTTCGAGAAATTCAAACAATTCTCTGTCGCCTAAGCACCCGTGCTTTATCGTTTCGGAAAGACCGCTTTTGAGCTGTCTTTCGGGGAGCGTGCGCCATGTGTCGATGTCGATGTATACTTTTTTCGGCTGGTTGAAAATGCCGATAAGGTTAGTCGCAAGGGGAGTGTCGACAGCTGTTTTTCCGCCGACAGACGCATCAGCCGCCGCAAGCAGTGTGGTAGCGTAATTCGCAAAAGGCACACCTCTGCCGAACGTTCCTGCAACAAAGCCTGCAAGGTCGGTGACAACGCCGCCGCCTATCGCAAGCACTCCGCAGTCACGCCGAAAGCCTGCTTCGAGCATACTGTCCTCAACGAACTCCTTCATCTGACGTGTCTTGCTCTCCTCGCCTGCGGGGATAGTGAACAGCCGTGCGTTCAAACCCTCATCGCAGAGCCTTTTGCATATATCATCGGCATAAAGCGGCAAAACGTTTGAATCGGTAACGACTGCAATGTTCTTCACATTCCCCAGCAGTCCGTTTTTTACGTCTGCAACACAGCTTTCGGTCAGCGAGTGACCTATCTCGATGTCATACGAATCGTCAACAACACGTTTTAACTCAACATTGAATCTCATAATATGATCCTTTCTGATCTTTCGGGTGACAGAAACCGTCAGTGTACGAGGAGCGTGCTCTCACCCGATTTGAGCAGCATCCTGTAAATATTCTTGTCCTCGTCATTGACAAGGAACAGTTTTCCTCTTAAATTCTTGCTGAGCTTGCCCGGCAGAACGAATGTGTGTTCTTTTTTTGCTTCGTTGTCCGCAGGGATAACGCACAGTTCCGTTCCCGAACTTTCATACACAGGCGCACTGGAACCTGCCATTACTCTCAGCGACAATTCGGGGAGCGGTGAGGGTTCACTCATGGTCATAGTTATCTTTAACTGCTTGCTCAGCAATCCCGTGTAGGCAAAGCTGTAAACTATATCCAGTTTTTTCGCATTCAAAAACTCGGTCTTGAATATGGGATGCTCATTTCCGCCCGACTTGACAAAGCCTTTTATATAATAGTTCTTCTGCACAACATTCGGGATAACAATGCCCTCTGACTGATAGTTGCGCCTGTTGACAGAAATTTTTGAGTTGCCTTTTTCGTTCAGTTCCTCGGGATACCTGTCGTTTCTCCAGCAGACGTAAAGCATCTCCTGATCCTTTACCCATTCTTCAAGTTCGATATGCAGGTTCATGCCGTCCATTTTCAGGGGGCGCACGCCTATCTGCTTGTAGTTTTCCGCAAAGACAGGCTCGCCCAGAACCGCATTGTTACCCGTCACCGTCACGGGATAAACATAACAGCTTTCGCCCTCGGGAAGATCGAACGTGAGTATTCCCGTGCCGCTGTTGACGAAGTTCAGCCTCTTCATGCCGAAGCTTGAAGTCAGCTGTGTGAGCTGTAAGGAAGTTCCGCTCACAAAGCTGTTCATCGCGGCAGTATAAAGCTGTATCTGCGCCGAGAACTCCATGCCCTCGGTTATCGCCGCTTCAAAACGTCCCTTGATGCTGTCGCTCGCCTTTATGTCAAGCTTTACGGGTCTGCCCTTTCGTGCAGTTGTGCCCTTTATCGGGAACGGCTTTGAGATATAAGCCTTGCCCTCAATGTCGATACGGAAGAACACAAGGTAGTAATAAGTCCTGCCAACTTTAAGATCGGTGTCGACAAAGCCGTTCTGACCGCAGTCACGCACTTTTACTCCGTCGCCGTATTTCTGTATCATGGGGTTCTCACTGCGGAAAACTTCGGCAGTCATTTTGCCCATGTTGACTTTCCAGCTGACTTCTATCATCGTTTCGTCGCAGTTCACCTCGGGCGTGCTTTTGAAAGTCGGGAAAATGGCGAACAGCTTCGGGATAATGACAGGCTTTGAACGTGTGCGTCCTCTGACCGCCGTTATCGAGTAGAAATAAGCTTCGCCCTCTTTTACGCTTTTGTCGGAGAAGCCTTTGTCGGTGGTCTTTGCCACAAGTTCGCCGTCACTGGCGCTGACAGGCTTGCTGAAAGCCTTTCTGCGGAGTTCAAATTCAACAGTGCCGTCAGGATCGGGCGACACCCATTGAAGATTTGTAAAGCCCGTGTTCGGGTCAACGCCTGCTGTGCAGGAAGTTATAGGCATGGGAGGTATACTGCTGAGTTCGCTGTCAACTCCCGGATAATCCTCGACCAGCTTCTTTATCTCGATGAGAAGCCGCAGTTTTTCCTGCTGATCGTTCTCGCTCCTGAAACGCTTGAACAGGTTTTCGGCTTCTTCCAGTTCAGTGTTTATGCGCATCTCAACAGCTGTGTCGCTGTACCCGGGGACTGCCTTGCAGATGCGCTCGTACTCAGCCTTTGCGGAAATGAACTCCCTTGCCGACATATACTTTTCGAGCGAGCCGACCATTTTTCCGACAAGCCCTTTCTTCTGAGTGAGCATAGTTCTTGCTTCAACTGCTTCGGGGAAGTTCTTCCAGCGCTTTTCAACGTCAGCAAGGATAGCTTCGGCGTAATCGAAATTCAGCGTGCCGATAAAGTTTCCTGCATCTTCGCATAGCTTTGAAACGGTGGGATATATCCCTAAGTCAAAGCCGCAGGAGCATTCACGCTTTTCGGCGTAGTTGATGTTTTTGCCGCACTTGGGGCATTTCATGACGAAGCTGTGACGGCAGACGGGACAGCTGTCGGGCATCTGTGCGCCCTGTTTCTTGAACACGCTCGAACAGAACGGACAGAATGCTCTGTCAGCCTTGTCGGTCATCTCGGTCGAGATCTTTTTCTCACGGCAGTAGCTTTCGAGGACAGACTCTGCGCCTGCACGGTTTCCGACAACCTTTTCAAGGTCTGAGATAATGCTCATCTGAGCCTCGCCGCTGAGTATCCTGTCTTTTTCGTCAAGCTTGGACATGGGCGACCACACGCTGTCAAGAACTGCCTTGATGCTTGTGTATTTAAGGTGCTTGTTATAGTTTTCCTGTGAACACTTGTCGTCCTGTACAGCGAATTTTTTGATGATCGTGCAGACGTTCTCAACGGCGGTCTTTTCGGTGTTCTCCTTTTTGCCGCTCCAAGCCGAGATTATCTCCTCGGCGGCTTTTGCGCATACTTCGGGGGCGGTGTCAGTGGTAAAATATACCTGAGTAGCTATGCCGCTCTGCTTTGAGTACTTGCGCAGAAAGTCATAGAAATCGGCGCACTGCAAGTTGACGGTACAGGATTTTGTTGGTGCAGAGAAAGCGATCTTCGACTGCGGCTCGAAGTCTGCGAGCGACAGTTTGACTTTCTTTGCCGATGACTTCTGAGCAGTTCCGGCGTTCTGCCGTATCTCGATGCCCTGAGCCTCGGCTATGCGTCTCACGTAGTCAACGGAAGCCGCAATATTCTTGTTCTTTGAGCAGCTCTCGATCTCTTTTTCGTAGAGAAAGCCCTTTCCCGAGGACAGCATGAGATAGTTCATGATAGCGTCATCGGTCTGCGCCTTAGCCTGTTCGTAGATGCTTTTCCAGCGTGCAGGGTCATTGTAAGCTTCTTTGACAACGCCGCTTGTGTAATAAGTCGCAACGTATGAGTTTATATCGGTATTGTTCTGTTTATTCCATTCAAGCTTAACGGCTTCGAGCCTTTTGTCAAGTTCCGCAGGGTCACTGATAAAGGTATCGACGTTTAGCCCGAGAAGTGTATAATAGTTAGGGGTCATGATTCACGTCACCGCTTTCTGTTTTTTATATCCAAATCTATTATACTACATTTCTCAATAAAATGCAAGGTCTTGTCCCTCGGACGGCACGCAAATCAATTTTTAAAAAAATAAGAAATAAGAGATAAAGTTCTGTACAGGCGTATTTTATACAGCATCATTTGACAATAACAGGCACTTATGATATAATATGTTATACTATTAATAGGGGAGTGATAATTTTTAAGTATGGCGAATATTATTGAGGTGAGTGATCTCGGGTGCGAGGAAGTTTCGCTGTTCAGGCTGGGAGAGAATGCACTCAGGCATTACTTCGAGCCGAAAGAGGGCTTGTTTATCGCCGAGAGCCTGCGTGTTATTGAGCGTGCGCTTGCGGCAGGTTATCTGCCGTACAAAGCGCTTGTCGGGCGTGACGAGCTGGAACAGTCGCTTGAACTTCTGAGCGGTCATGACGAACTCGAAATTTATGTCGGCGATGATGAACTTCTTTCGCAGATAGCAGGCTTCAAGCTGGTCAGGGGTGTGCTTTGTGCGATGCACCGCCGTCCTCTGCCGACTGTGGAACAAGTCTGCAAGAACGCCGGGCGTGTGGCAGTGCTTGAAAATGTTGTGAATCCAACGAACGTCGGGGCGATATTCCGTTCGGCGGCGGCTCTCGGAATGGACGCTGTTCTGCTGACAAAGGGCTGTGCCGACCCTCTCAGCCGCCGTGCCGCAAGAGTGGGCGTAGGAACGGTTTTTCAAGCGCCGTGGACTTTCTGCGAAAACGCCGCAGATGTAAAGCGTTTCGGCTTCAAAATGGCGGGAATGGCGCTCACCGAAAACAGCATGAGCCTTGACGGGCTTGAACCGCCGACAGGCAGGCTCGCAGTCGTCATGGGCAACGAAAACAACGGCATTTCGTCCGAAACGCTTTCGGAGTGTGACCTGACTGTGCGTATCCCGATGATGAACGGTGTCGATTCGCTGAATGTTGCGGCGGCAAGTGCGGTGGCTTTCTGGTGTTTCGGCAGAAGAATATAACATATAGTACACGGAATATTTATAAAGTGTCAATACTCTCATGTTAAGATAACAAAGGTATACACAAATAAACGGTAGACGAAAGGAAAGTAAAAAAATGCTGACAAAATATCTTCTCACACTGCTTATCTCAATGGTGCCGATAATTGAGCTGAGGGGCGCTATCCCGATAGGCACGGGCATGGGCGTGAAATGGCAGACCGCCGTTGCGATCTCAATGATCGGCAACATGATACCCGTTCCGTTCATTTTCTTTTTTGCAAGGCGTTTTCTCGAATGGGGCAAGGATAAGCCCGTTATCGGGAAGTTCTTCTCGTGGTGTCTCGAAAAGGGTCACAAGGGCGGCGAAAAGCTGAAAGAAAAAGCAGGCAAAGGTCTGTTCTGGGCGCTCATGCTGTTCGTGGGGATACCTCTCCCGGGGACGGGCGCATGGACGGGAACGCTTGCGGCAAGTATGCTCGACATGGACTTCAAAAAGAGCGTTCTTGCGGTGATGTGCGGCGTTATCCTTGCGGCGGTCATCATAACTGTTGCAACGCTTCTCGGATTTTCGGCTTTTGCGGCTGTAAAATAAAGTTTTTCGAGCGGTAAATCGTATGTTATTTTGAATAAAAACTTTCAAGGATTTTTGATATACATATTATCATATAGACAAATCAGGCGACAAATTTCACTGTTTTATCACAAAAAAGTGTAAAAAATGTGCAGAAAAACGGTCTAGTTTGTTTAATCTGCTAAATATTTTCGTGTGCGATTTGTGAAAGCCTACAAAGTTAAAAAAAATGGAAAAAAAGGCTTGACATTTCGGCGAACCGGTTGTATAATATAATTACAGTCAAGGGGTTGCGGCGAACAGCTCCGAGACAAGAAGCGTGGCAGAGCCACAAAAAGAATTTATATTTTTATGGAGGGATTTTCCTATGAAAAAGACACAGAAAGGTTTTACCCTGGTTGAACTGGTAGTTGTTATCGCTATCATCGGCGTTCTCGCTGCTATCCTCGTTCCTTCGATGCTGAACTACGTTAAGAAGTCCAGACTTAAGACCGCTAACTCTAACGCTAAGACCGCTTACAACGCTTGCGCTGAACTGCTTGCTGACGCTGAGACTCAGGGCTTTGCAATGTCTGACTGCCTGAAGGGTACTACTACTGATACAGGTGCTAATAAGTTCAAGATCACTAACAACACTGTTTACACTGCTAAGTCTTCTCAGTCCGATGCGGGCGCAGAGAAGATCGCAAGAGTCCTCAGAGAGAACGGCGATGAGGCTGGCGTATTCAAGGTACAGAAGAACACTATCAACGGTGAAGAGAGCTTCGTAGTTATGTGGGCTAAGACCACCGGCGACGAGATGGTTGGTGAGTATCCTGATGCTGTACAGTGGGATGACTGGAAGGCTACCAAGACTCACGTTAAGATTTCCACATTCACTTACAAGCAGTACACCAAGAAGGCTACTTCGTGATTTTAATCTAATCGGATAGAAAGCTGATAAACCCCAAAAACATTATATGGGCCTTGCGAAAGCAAGGCTCATTTTTTTAGGAGTGACGATAATGCAGAAAAAGACTGTTTTAGGTGCGGCAGGGTTTGTTGTTGTTGCAGGTCTGCTTGCGGCGGCGGCTTATGGAATAAACCGTATGACTGACAGCGTTTCCGAAACTGTGGAAAATGATTCGATATTCGTATTCGAGAAAAAGAAAGACTTGCCCGAGGGACTTGTTGAGCCTTTTGCCGCTGAGGGTGAGGAAGCAAAAGTATCGCCTGCGCTCTGGAAAGTGACCGACAGCGATGGCTCTTACATCTATATGCTCGGTTCGATACATATGCTCACGCTGAATGACTATCCGCTCCCCCGTGAGCTGGGCAAGGCTTATGATGAGTGCGGTTATGTTGCTGTCGAGATATACAATGTTGATGCAAGCCGCTCCCTTGATGATGAAAAAATTGTTTACACCGAAAGCAGTCTGGATAAAGGCGATTCGATCGACAAACATCTTACTGCCGAACAATACACGCTTCTCAAAAGTCAGCTGAAAGAACTCGGCATGGACGAGAACAGCTGTGACGGCTATGCGCCGTGGTACGCTTATCAAACGCTGAGTGTTGTTCCCCGTGAAGATTTTGCGCCCGACGAACCAAGCGATTTTTATGGCATTGACACTATTTTCCAGATACTCGGCAATCGTGACGAAAAGGAAGTTCTTTCCGTTGAAAATCATCAAATAAAGCATGATGCCAATGCAAAGCTTGATGACGAAACGGCAGGCTTGCTCATAAAGTTGAGAGGTCTGGGTATGGAAAACAGTTATCCCGAGCTTTATGCGGCATGGAGTTCGGGCGACTATGAGAAGTGTTATGACCTGATCGTGGAGTTTAACGGCGAGACTGACGAGGAACGTGCGGCGTGGGAGCGCTATGTCAAGCTGACTCTCGATGACCGAAACCGCCACATGGCTGACGTTGCCGAGGAATATCTCGAAAAGGATATGAACGTCTTTTACGTTGTCGGAACGGCGCATTACGGCGGCGAGAAAGGCTTGCTCTCTCTGCTCGAAAAGGACGGTTACACGATCGAAAGGATCAACTGAACTTGTGATTGGTGAATGTGCGTACTTTTTGTGCGCCGATTTGTGGAACATGACGAATTTTTTATCGGCAGTGTACTATTTCGGGCAGTTGTGATATAATTATAATAGTACCCACGAAAGGAGCTTGCTATGAGTTCAGTTTTGTTACCGGTGGCGTTGTTTGCAGGGCTGGGGTGCGGTGCAGGCACTTTGCTGACCGCCGCTTCAAAAATTTTTGCGGTCAAGACGGACGAACGTGCCGAACTTATCGCCGAGGCGCTCCCACAGGCAAACTGCGGCGCTTGCGGCTTTTCAGGCTGTGCTGATTACGCCGATGCGATAGTGAACAGGGGCGCTGAGTGCGGTCTGTGCAAGCCCGGCGGCGAAAAAGCCGCAAAAGCTATCGGCAGGATAATGGGCGTTGAGGTGTCCGCCTCCGAACCGCAGGTGGCGTTCGTCAAGTGCGGCGGAAACTGCACCGTCACCCCTCACAAGTACATATTTGACGGCGTTCAGAGCTGTGCCGACTGCAACCGATTTTACAACGGCTCGAAGCTTTGCACAAGCGGCTGTCTCGGTTACGGCGACTGCGTGAGGGTCTGTCCCGAGAACGCTATTTCGATAATCGACCGTGTTGCAGTCGTGAACAACGCACGCTGTATCGGGTGCGGACTTTGCTCGAAAGCCTGCCCGAATAACCTTATCTCTGTTCGGCGCATAAGTCAGAAAGTGGACGTTTGCTGTTCGTCAAGTGAAGCCGCAAGAATGACGCACCTCAAATGTCCCGAGGGCTGTATCGGCTGTCGGCTGTGCGAAAAAAACTGCCCGACAGGTGCGATAACCGTTCACAACAACCACGCTTTTATCGACTATGAACTTTGCGACAACTGCGGCAAGTGCGCCGAGGTCTGTCGGACAAACGCCGTAAGACTTATCAAATAAAAAAAACTGACATGAACTTTCCTATATGGTTTGTTCATGTCAGTTTTTTTATGTAAGCTTGTGCAGGAATGTCGGGGGAGTTTTGTCCGCCTGTCCCGTGATAATGAGGTTCAAGTCACGGGTCATTTCAGCGGCGCAGGTGGTCTGCTGGAACATATTCTTGCCCGTACACCACACTTCGCCCGACTTCACGGCTTTCATGTCCGCAAACACGGGGCTGAGTGCCGTCAGTTCGTCAAGCGTTTGCAGTTCACCGCCGACCGTGCTGTTATAGATGAGAATGTCAGCGTCCTTTGCCTTTTCGTAGAAAGTTTCCATTTGGATATTCATGGTAGAAAGTGCGTTTTCGTCCACCGAAAGATCATCGGCTGTGAAAATGTATCTGCCGCCTGCAAGCTCGATCATTCGTGAGATGTAGTCGCCCGGCTTGCGCACGTTTACGTAACCATTTGGACTTACGTAGAAAAACGCCGCAGTTTTTCGCTCGCTCTCGGGCAGGTCGGGAAGTTCCATACTGTTGAAGATCGCCTGTTTTTCGGCGAAGAACTCCTGCGCCTGTTCTTCCTTGCCCACAAGCAGACCGTAAAGCTTTATCCACTCCATGCGACCCAGCGGATGCGTTTCGTAGCTGGAATGCTCCACCATGACGGGAATGCCCAGCGCTTCAAGCTGTTCCTTGACGGCAGGCGTGTGGTAGATCATCGTGGATTCTATCGCAAGGGGGCATTCCTCCGACATGACGAATTCATAGTCGGGGGCGCTGTACTTGCCGACATAGAACATATCCTCGTTTTCAAGTGCGGCTGTCACCTGCGGAAGCGACCAGTCCTCGGTGGAAGTCATGGTTATGCTCCCCAGCGAATCCAGCCCCGAGAACAAGTCCATTGCCGAAGAAGCCGCAAGGTAGATGTTGTCAAGCGGCTGTTGTATGACCGTCATTCCCTCAGCACCTTCGGGAACTTTGCCGCCCTCGGGCACAAGCAGGAACTCGTCATCGCCTATCGTGATAAGTTCACAGCCGCCCTCGCAGTGGGAAACGCTGAACATCTCGGCGTATGAAAGTTCCATTTCGCCGGTGATGTTAAGACCGTTGTCCGACTTCTGCGGCTTTTTCTGCGCTCCTGCACAGCTGACAAGACAGCATACCGCCGTTATCAGCGGAAGAAGTTTAGCACGCTTCATATCAGCCAAGGTCAAAGTAGAGCGTGTAGTCTATCTCGTGAGGAGTGCTCATGGCAGTTGTGTCAGCCTTGACGGGCATTTTGTAATTGAATCCTAGAACAGGTATCTTGAACGTTGAACCGCCCTCGGTGGAAATAGCTTCGTACTTTTCGCCGTCTACGATCATGTAGTCATACTTGTCGCTAGACCAGATTATGTAAGCTTCGGCAGTTCCGTCCTCTTTGACTTCGATGCGGCAGGGCGACTGAACGCTTGCTTTGCCCGAACCGCCTTCAAGCGTTACTTCGATGTCGTAAGTGCCTGCTTCGATGCCTGCGTCTGCGACCTTGACCATTCCGCCTGCACCCTCGGCGTAAGCATCGGTGGGGAGAGAATCGGCACGGAATACCAGTGTTCTTGCGTACCAGAGTTCCTTGCGCTTGCTGTATGCGGCGCAGTCTATCTCCTTGTCAAGCGCCTCGACAGGAACGGTGAAAGTGTTCGTTCCGTCAGCTTCTTCGGCATAGGCTATGCGGTCAGCTTCTGCGGAGGCTTCGGCTTCTTCCTCAGTGCCTAAGTACAGCCATTCGTAGCCTGTGCCTTTCATGAACAGCTTTGCGGTCATAGCGCCGTCAGCGACAGTCAGTTCGCAGTCGGTTATGGTGAACATGGACGAGCTGGAATCAACGGTTATGTGATAAACGCCATCAGCAAGCTTGTCAGCGGTTATGGCTTCCATGCCCTCGAATCCGACTTCCTGCTGAGGTGCAAGTGTTTTTTCCTCAGAAGAAGTGTCATCGGCGGACTCGGCTTCCGAGGGAGTTTCCTCAGTTTCTTCTGCGGAAGAAGTGTCCTCAGAAGAAGTCTCAGCGACAGAAGTCTGAGCGGCAGTAGTGTCAGCCTTTGAAGAACTGCTGTTGTCATTTTCAGCACCGCAGGCTGTCAGCATGAGCAGGCAGAGCAGTGCGGCAAGTGCTTTTTTCATTTTCATAATTTTTCCTCCTTGATAAGTCAGCCCCATACGGGGAGTACAAGCTGTATTATCGACCCTATGACGACAGAAAGCCCGACTTCGGCGGCAGTTTCCTTTATATCTCTGCGCAGAAGAACTATTCCCAGTGCGAACACGATCACTTCGGTCAAATGTGTTATCCCGAAACCTTGCGTCACAAGAAATGTCTGCGAGAAAACTGCACCCAGTATCAGCGCCGAGATGATGACGGCAGGCAGTCCCTTGCCCTTTGCGTACCAGCATACAAATGCGGCGAACAGCGATGCGACCGACAGCCCGACCCATATCATCATGTAGGACACGGGCAAAAATCCCAGCCTGAAATTGCAGTAAAGGTAATACCCAAACAGCATATTTATAAAGAACAGGAACGTGTTGAGTGCCGCCCTTATGGGAGTTGTCGAAAGGACGGAAATTGCGGCGGCTAAAAGTATCCATACCGAAAGTCTGCCGAAAAAGTTCGTGATGTCGAGCCTTTGGAAGACAGACGGCAGTTCGTTTACCGCCATACTGTCGAGCCATTTCTGAAAAAAGCCGAGTATCAGCCCGAACAGTGCTATCCCCGAACTGAACAGTATCTTGCATCGAACCGAAAGTTCTGTCTCGGTTCTTCTTATCCTATTTAATTTGTGAACCATTTTTTGTCTCCGTTTTATATCTCTGATGTATATACCTATATACCTTAAAAAAAGACCGCACGTCCGCAGCATTGGCGGTATGCGGTCAAAAGGGAACGTGCGAAATAATTATTTAGTCTGGTCGATAGCCGCCTGAGCGTGTGCTACATAAAGCTCACGGATAGCTTCATTCTCGCCAAGACCTCTGAGCAGGCATTCAACGTCATAACCCTCTGCGGTGAATGCAGACTTCCACGAATCCTCATCATCGCCTGCCATATCGTTGTTAGCGTGGTCGCCTGCTACTACCATGAGCGGCTCTAAGATAACACGCTCATACTCGCCTGCCTTGACAGCTGCCATAACGTCATCAAGTGAGGGAGTTGCTTCAACAGTGCCGATAAAATAGTTTGTAAAACCGTCATCTGTGAGCAGTTTCTGCATCTTTTCGTAAACGCCGTTGGACTCAGCCTCAGTGCCGTGACCCATGAACACGATAGCAGTCTTGCCGTCATCGTAATCAGCTGTCCAGTCGGTGATAGCTTTCTCGACTGCCTTGAAGTCCTCATCGGAAGTCAGAAGCGGCTCGCCGAATACTACCTTATCAAAAGCATCGGAATACTGAGCAACTTCATCAACAACGTCATTGTATTCCAGACCGTTCATAAGGTGAGTGGGCTGAACAACAAGCGTCTTAACGCCGTTTGCAACAGCTCTGTCAAGTGCAGCCTTAACGTCATCTATAAGGATGCCGTCACGCTTGTTAACGTGGTCGATGATGATGTTTGCGGTAAATCCGCGGCGAACGGAGAAGTCGGGGAATGCGGTTTCAAGAGAATCCTCGATAGCGCCGATAGTCAGGCGGCGGCTGTCATTGAAGCTTGTGCCAAAGCTGATAACGAGCAGTTCTTTCTCGCCGATCTCGTCCTGATTGCGCACATTGTCGAGCGAAGCATCGCCTGTTTCGTAGTTTTCTTCGTCCTCTTCCTCAGCTTCGGATTCGGCAGCCGACTCAGCAGCGCTTTCCTCAGCGGAAGAAGCCTCCTCAGAAGCAGTCTCCTCGGTGCTTTCTGCGGCAGACTCAGCGGCAGAAGTTTCAGCAGCGGAAGTTTCGGTCTTGCTCTCCTCGGAGGAAGTGTTGTCACCGCAGCCTGCGAAAACAGCAGTTACAACAGTGAGAGCAGCAATAGCAGCGATAAATTTTTTCATTTTTATTACCTATCCTTTCTGAATAGGCACGGGTCGCAAAAAAATGCCCTTTGCAGACCGCAAAAAGGCATCGCAAACAAACCCCCACAGAGCAGGAGTTTGAAAACGGTACGATCAATGCCTCGTGATCTGAGCGAAAAAAAGCTCTGTACCAACAGTGACGGCAGGTTTCCCGACTTACGCTTCAAGCACTGCTGCGTCTGTCTTCCCGATAAATTCAGTGACTTTGCGAATAAAACGCAAAACGGCGCAGCAATTCAGCGAACACGGTGACGAGATCGCTCGGGACTCTGACCCGATTCCCTTTTGACCCTCTCCATCGCAAAGCGACCGAGGGCACCGCCTGTTTTTGATTGTTGTTCATGAACAAGGTTATTATAGCACATCTTAGTATAAATTGCAAGTGGAGTAAGCAAAGTTTAACAATCAAAACAAAATATAAAGCATTTTAGTCAACAAAACACGTCAAAAAGCGTATTTTTAAACGAAAAGTAAACAAATTGTAAAGAATAAAAATTCTTTGAAAAACCTATTGACAACCCGAAAATGATGTGCTATAATATTAAAGTCGACAGGGATAAGTGATAAAAACGAAAAACCTGAAAGACAAAAATAGAATATGCGGCAGTGCTGGAATAGGCAGACAGGCACGTTTGAGGGGCGTGTGTCTTTGACGTATGGGTTCAAGTCCCATTTGCCGCACCACCTAAAAGCCTTGAAACTACACGGTTTCGGGGCTTTTTGTTATGCCTGAAAACCCCGTTTGTCCATCACTTGTCCATTGTTCTGTCTTTGCGTAAATTGTGCTGTCCATTAGCCTGCTTGCGTAACTTTCATAGTGATCGCAGGTGGATCGTCCGGGTCAGGCTTTTTCTTTTTCGAGAAGTCAAGCACATTTGCGATAGCATCACCAGCCCTCGCCTGCGCTTGCTGGAAGGTGTGGCAATAAATGGAGGTTGTTGTCACAACCTCATATGGACACACGTTCGTATGATTCTCAAAAACGCCTAAATCAGCGCTTTATCGGGTTTTCAACTTCTATTCTTGTTTTGTTCGGCAGCGGCTTGTCGAGCAGCTTGTAATAGATGTGAATAATACGAGGTCTGTCAGCCGAGTATTCATCAATGGTTATGTACTCGATAAGCTCCAATGCCATTTCTCTTGTGAGCTCGGGAACATCAGCATATTTCTTCAGCCGCGTGATGTACTCCTCAACGTCCTGCCTGTCCTGCTTCGCTGTAGAAAGCTTAGTGTTGATCCGCTCGACTTCATTCGCTAGTGTCTTTTGTTCCGCCTGATACTTCTCAAGAAGATTAACACATACGTCTTCTGGTATCTTTCCAATGATTTTATCCTCATATATCGAAGGTATCAGCTTTTCAAGTTCCGCAAGACGCTTATTAGCAGCATTAAGATGATTTATGTCTGTTTCATACTGCTCGGAATTATATTGCTCCTTCTGCGCCAGAAAATATGCTCTTGCTGTTTCTTCATTATCGATAACTAGCTTTGCTCTCATTTTGATGTCGGAAATAATGATCGAGTGCATATCCTTCATCTTGATGTAGTGACTTTTGCAGGCACGCTTGCCAAATCGATTGTAGGTACCGCAATTGTAATTCTGTCTGATATAAATGAGAGGCTTCTTCTTGCTGCCGTTAGTTGTGTTGTTGTACATCAACCTCATCTTCTCGCCACAGTCCGAACAGAACATAAGACCGCTAAGCGGATCAACTGTGCCTCGTTTAGTTTTCTTGCCCTGACTTACAGATGCTTCGATCTCACGGACTCTGTCCCATAACTCACGAGATATGATCGCCTCATGGGTATTGGGGATAATTATCCAGTCGTTCTTGTCCCTTTTGATATTCTTGTGATTCTTGTAGGAAACTGTGGTGGTTTTATGTTGTACAAGATCACCGAGGTACATCTGATTACTTAGCATTGCCCTTACAGAAGCCCCATCCCAAAGGTGACTTGTTTTCTTCGGGCAAACTTTTCCGATCACCTTGTACTGATGATCTAAAGGCGGTTCGATATGTTCATCATTGAAAGCATCTGCGATGTGTCTTGGTGTTATGCCTTGTGCTCTCATCTGAAACATTCTAAGCACTATCGGAGCAGCTTCGGGGTCGATCACCGGCAGATGATTCGGGTCATCGCCTTTTAAATATCCGTATGGTGCAAATGTTGTTCTGTACCTTCCAGCCTTAGCATTAGCCTCGATAACAGCCTTTATCTTCTTGCTCGTAGAAGCGGCGTGCCACTCGTTGAACAAGTTGACTATCGGCATCATATCCAGCGCAGTGCTGTCCTTGTTCGCGGTATCAACGTTATCATTAAGCGCGATAAAACGGATATTGTATGATGGGAATATGTAGTCAACATACCTGCCGACCTCAATGTAATTTCTTCCGAAACGAGAAAGGTCTTTGCAGATAATGAGATTGATCGTTCCGTTCTGAGCATCATTCAGTAACCTCTGCACACCTGGTCTGACAAAACTTGTTCCGCTAAATCCGTCATCAACATAAATATCGATGAGATTCCAGCCCTGTTCCTTGACATACTTGGTCAGTATCAGCTTCTGATTCTCTATTGAAAGGGATTCGCCGGCCCTCATATCTTCCTGAGAAAGTCTAACGTATATCCCTGCATTATATATGGTCTGCTTTGCCATAATTAAAACTCCTTTCGCATTCAAAGCAGCCATATCCGATACTTCTATTATATCATAGAATATCGAACATGGCAATACCCTGAACCTATATTCTACGCTAAATTTCCGTTTGTTTTTATATCGGCGTTAGCATTATTGTTATACAGCACATCGGACAGCGCACGACTGACAGCTATATCAGACAGCACCTTGTCAATATCCTTCTGACCGACAAAGTGGCTGTGGACTATGTACTTCTTTCCGCCTATCTCGTATTCGTTGGTGTGCTTGGGACAGCCCTTGTGCTGTTCGGCGTATTCAAAAATGTCTAATCTATTCATATACCTCCGTTCTGCGGCGCACCGCAGTGCTTGATCGTTTTGTTATCATTGATAGTTTCATCGTCTGTGTTTTTTTATGTTACTGATGGGGTGCAAGAAGTTGGCAAGCTTTTCCTTGAGGTCGAACTTCTCAACAAACTCCATGACCCTATCATATTTCGCCTTGAGCGCAGAAAGCTGATCTGTCAGCCCCCGCACCTGCGACCTCAGCTTGTCAATCGTCTTATGGAGTGCCGATCTCTCGTCAGTCCATAAGGCTTTTTCTTTGTTGAGGGCTTGAAGTATCTCTTTCAGACGGTATATCTCGTCATCTTTTTCAGCCGAATCATGCTCGGCAGCCAACTCTTTCTTTGCAAGTTCAACGATGCTGTTGTAGTCCATCTCCGACAGTGTGACCTTGCTGCCAATAGCGGAGTGTTTAACGATAATGCTATCAATGTCATTGATTTGAGCGATTTTCGCCGAAGTTACTTGCAACAATTGCTGATTGACCGAAAGCTGTTGGGTGGCACTCTCCAGCTCCGCAGACTTGTCGGTTATATCGCTGTCTAACTGTTCAACAGCTTCTGTCTTTTCTGCGTACTCTTGATCAAGCCGTGCAAGAGTCTCGTCGGCATCACGAAGGACACGTTCGGTGGATTCCAGCTGATGCTGAGTACACTCGACTTTATTTTCAAGCACCGCGACCTCACGAGCCCTCATCTTCTTTTTGTAATCAAGAACATCAAGGTGCTGTTCATGTGTGCCGAGCTTTTCCCACTCAATACCATAGCCTTTCATGACCTCGGCAAGCTGTTTCTTTTCATGCTCGACCCACTGCTTGGTGCAGGTGTTCATCTTGCCCTCGCCCTTGAACCCCTGCTGCTCCAGCGCCTTCGATAGCGAGTTGCGTGTGGACAGCCCCCTCGTCTGATTGGTGGCGAACGGAACGAAGTTGATATGGACGTGCGGCGTTTCCTCGTCCAGGTGAATGACGGCGTTGAATACCCTTATGTGCGGATTGCGCTGTTGGAATCCCTTAATGAAGTCGGTCAAGGCTTTCGTTGCGACAGCAGCTTCGGGCGTTCCGCAATGGGTGTCCTCCGTGTTGCCGATCTGGAAGATCACCTCATAAAACGGCTTCTCCTGCTTGCTGTGGTTGATATGTTCATAGTAGTTTTTGATGCGACGGTCTTTTCGCTTCTGACGGGCGTTGTAATCGGCGAGAGCCTTATCGAAAAGTTCGTGATAAACCGATTGAATGTCCTCGCGGACTAACGTAATATTTTCGTGTGTGCGGCTTTTATCGACATTTGAGGCTATGAACACACGATTGTTGTGACTGATGCTTCCTTTGTCGATACGTCCGCTGATTGATCTTTTTATAAGCATTTCTCCTTTCGTGGGGGTACGCAGTTCTCGCTGAAATCGGCTGCCACTACTAACGCAAAGATACTTTTGTCACTCCTCGGAGGAGCGACAAAAGCCTTTGCGGCAGCGGTTCCTCTGCACCCCTTTTGGTCGGGCTGCGCCCTCCCATGCGGTTTCGGGCGTTGCCCGATTCTTTATGCGCACACTGCGCTGAGGTATTTCAGTAGACTGTCCTTGCTCACTAAGATTTTCCCCCTCGCACCTTCACCGCAGCGTATGTATTTCACCTTGCCCTGCTTGACAAGCATTCTCACGGTGTGCTCGGTCAGGCCGGACACAAGTGCAGCGCATTCTTTTATGGTCAGCATTTCGGGAAACGCAGGTTTGCTCACGGTGATTGTCTGGCGCTCGTCCTCCACAGGTATCATCTTTTCCAGTAATGCGGACACCGCCGCTATAAGTTCGTTTCTCTGTTTAATCGTTAATAGCGTTCTCCTTCCTCTTTGCAATAGCCTCGACCTTCGTCAGCATATCCAGCTGCTTGTCATCGCTGAGTTCAAACCTCAGCCAGCGCACGAGTGTCTGCTCCGATACGCCGAGTTCATGCGCCAACTCCCAGTGGCGCACCCCTCTTTCTTTTAGTTCCTCACGAATGATTAGATTTGCTTTTGCCATGTTCATCTTCCCCTTTCGTTTTTGTGCCGAAGTGCTCACTCCTACCGCCGAGCGGATAGCGTTGGTTGCAAGGCGACGGCTGGTTTGCTGTTTCAAAAAGCGTGATATTAGTGCTAATATCATCTTTCATTATCCATTATATCAGATAAAATAGGCTCGTGCCGTATGTTCCATAATCCGAAAATAATTCTTGTTTAGGCTCAGAAATTTCATATGTGGAATAATGATGATAATAATTCAGATATGCAAATTATGAACATCTGATGTGTTATAATGATGATAATAACAACGAAAGGAGCGTTTGCGATGAAAACAACTATGGGCGAAAAGATAAAAGATATGCGTGTGGAGCGGCATTTGACCACCAAGCAGCTTGCGCAGATGACAGGCATATCCGAGGCTGTTTTGAACGGTCTTGAAAACGACAGCGGACGTGATGTTGGGTATAGTCGTATCATCGAACTTGCGAAGTTCTTTGAAGTGCCTACGGACTATCTGCTCGGGTTTACAGAGAGCCGCATAACCAAAAACATAGAGCTGAAAGCGCTGGGGTTGTCCGATAAAGCTATTGAAGTTCTGCTTGCCAAGCGGCAGGACAACGAACTTGTGAGTCAGCTGATCGAGCATAGCGAGTTCAGCAATCTGATTAATGCGATAGATATTTATGTGAAGCAGCTTGCTGCAAAGTCGATCAACACGATAAATAACCTCACCGCAGTCGTGCAGCGAGGTGTGGAGAATTATGTAGCGGGTGCAGGTATGCCGGAGAGGTACGGTGCGGCGATGAACTACATAAACGAGACTAAGGTCGATGAGGACGAGTTTCTGCGGTACCGTATTGCGGAGCGGTTCAATCAGATCTTGCGTGATGTGTATAATGCTAATGCTGCTAATGCCGAAAAGAGCGTGCCATCTGTGATAGCTGAGAGCAACGAAATGACTGGTTTCATGGTTGAATTGCTCGATCAGGTCAAGGCTGGCGATGTTGAGATAGAAACGCCTATGGATGCTGTGGCGTTGATGATGGTGAAGATGGGAGTGTCGGAACAGGAAATGTATGAACTGTTTAATGGGTTTACAGATAATGGGAATGAGTTGTACGCTTTCTTTGAAGGAAATAATTGAGGCTACAGAACGGACGAGGAAACTGAGCAGTGCACGGATGGCAAGGTTCTTCGTATACAAGTGCTGTGTAAAAAACTTTATGTAGATAAAAGACCAGTTTCGTCGCAAATATAGGGATAATCCAAATTCAAGTTTAAGCGTGCAAGATAATATACTTAGCGCAAGCGCGATAAGGACAGGCTCTAGGAACAACAGAAGTTGGAAAGATATAAAACTAAAGCTTATAATTACCATGAAATCATACGAAGCACTTGAAAATCCGCTTTGAGTATGTTATAATAAAATATATATAGCATTGTGTTTTAGAATGTGTTGCAATATGATTAACAATAAAAATAAAAACGAATAAGCATTACGGAAGTATCCGATCACCTAGGCGTTATAAATGTCGGCATCTGCAACTGGATATAACAGCTTACAAGATAGGGAAGTTGTGAAATATTATAAGTCCAAACTAAACGAATGGGTAAGAAACGGGAATAGTACATTATAATAGACATTTGGAGTTGAGGATTAATTATGGGAAATAATATAGTGGCCATAAGCCTTTTTTCAGGAGCGGGTGGGCTCGATGTAGCTAGTTTTGAGGCAGGTGTACCAGTAGTTTCAAGTACTGATATTGAGCATGATTGTATTGAGACACTTAAACTCAATAAACAATTCGCTCAAACCGAAATTATTGAGGGAGATCTTCATCAAATAGATAGTTTTAAATTCAAGGAAATACTTGAAAAACACGAGCATGACAAGTTTATCGTTATTGGCGGAGCACCGTGTCAGCCATTTTCAAAAGCAGGATACTGGGTGGGTCATGAGACTCGCCGTGGAATTGATGATCCGAGAGCAACATTGGTGAATGAGTATCTCCGTGTAGTAACGGATTTACAACCAGATGGATTCGTATTTGAAAATGTAGAAAGTCTGCTTCATCCTACGAATAAGGTGATAGTGGATCGTTTCCTTGATATCATAAAAGAAAACGAATATAACTATCGGGTTGTTAGAGCAAATGCGCTTGACTATGGTGTTGCTCAGAAAAGGAAAAGACTATTTATTCTTGGATCAAAAAAAGAATTTAAACGTAGCGAACCGATAAAAACACACGCAGCACCAGACGTTTGTGAAATGCTCGGTTTAAAACCATATGTGAACGCAGGAGATGTCATTGGAGGATATGAAGGTTCTGAATACTTTGAGCCAGAGGAAGTGACAGAAGGCGGAACATATTATAATGATCTTTGTGAAGTGCCTCCGGGAATGAACTATAAGGCTTTAACTGCTTGGTATGGTTATCCCAATCCTAAGTTTGTCGCAGAAAAAAGATACTGGAGTTTCTTGCTCAAATTGTCTCCAGAACTGCCATCATGGACAATAACTGCATCGCCTGGTCCGTGGATAGGGCCATTCCACTGGGATAATCGTCGCCTGCGAGTTCCTGAAGTTGCGGCATTGCAGGCTTTTCCAAAGGGATATCAGTTTTATGGTACACGGAGATCAATACAGAAACAAATAGGAAATGCGGTGCCATCATTGATGGGAAAAGCAATGATTGAATTCGTGAAGGAGAGTTTAGAGTGATACCTAATGTTTTGAGTATATTCTCTGGCGGAGGAGGAATTGACTGCGGCTTTCGTAATGCTGGATTTAAAATATGTATGTCGACAGACAACTGGAAGCCTGCATGTGAAACGCTTAGTAATAATTTTGTTGGAAATCTTGTTGTCTGTGAAGACATTCGAAAAGTTGATTATAAAGCGGAATTGGCGAGGATTGGAATGGCATTGGACGATGTTGACGTCCTTGTCGGTGGACCTCCTTGCCCAGCATATTCTAAATCACGGTTCTATAGAACAGATTTTAAGCGGGCATTGGATGATAAAAACTCATTTACACTTTATGAATACTTTAGGGCACTTGATGAAATACGTCCAAAAGTCTTTATGTTTGAGAATGTGTTCGGTTTTGTATATAAACCACATAAGCCGGCATTTGATTTGCTTAAAGAAAAAGCGGATGAGTTTGGATACGATATCACCTACAAGGTTGTAAACACGGCAAATTACGGAGTGCCTCAGACGAGAGAACGCTTTTTATGTGTGGGGATAAAAAAAGGCGAAGGGGATCCCTTTATCTTCCCAGAAGAAACTCACTATAATCCAGAAAAGTGTACGGAAGATGATAAGAAAAACAAAAAACCATGGGTAACCTGTGGAGAGGTGATTGGAGATTTGGATTTTGATTTGCCGGAGGACATAGACCGACAAGCAGGTGCTAAGCATAAAGATTTGCTTAAACTGATACCACCTGGCGAGAATTATCTGTATTTGACAGCGGAACGAGGCTATCCTGAACCAAAGTTTAAATGGCGGTCAAGATATTGGTCTTTTCTACTAAAACTCAGTCCAGACAGACCGTCTTGGACCATTCAAGCTACTTGGTCTGATAACATGGGACCATTTCATTGGAAAAATCGTTATTTGCGAATCAATGAAATTAAACGTATACAGACCTTTGACGATAAATACGAGTTGACAGGAAGTTTTTCCGACCAGTGGAGACAAGTAGGAAATGCAGTTCCGGTGAAAATGGCAGAGGTTATGGCTAACGCAATTAAGAAACAGTACTTTGGAGGAAAATAGCAATGATAGAAAACGAATTGCCTTTTGGCTCACAATTTTCACCAAATATCACAAACCTTGCAGATATATTACAGGTGATAGGAGAAAACGAAGGAAAAACAATATCTGAATTCACAAGCATTTTGGCTAGTAAATATTTTTCGTCCTCAAAACAGCCGACAAAAATGGCTGGTAATATGAAAATCGCATTAACATCTTACGGGATTGTTACTGAAGGCGTTGTTTATTTTACAGAAATGGGTAAGGAATTATCAAAAATCCATGATGAAGATGAATTACACAGAACTTTTGCAAAGAAAATCCTACTGTACTTAAACGGATTGAAGCTGATTGAAACTCTGCGACAGCTTGATTTAAGCGGCAATACAGCAACAAACGAATCAGTTAACAGAGCCCTTATAGATCAAGGATTCCAGTTAAAGCAGACATCTAATAACGCACAAGTTATGAAACTATGGCTGGAAAAGGCAGACATTCTCATCGGCTGGCACATCAATGAGACCAAGCTTGCTGAATTAATTGGTATTCAGAGTGGGGAAATTGGTCCTCTTCGTGAATTGCCTCCAGATCAGTATTATTTTCTTTTGGCACTTTGTAATGCAGCAACAGATGAGGCTCTTGTGGCAACAGAAGTGCGAAAGCTTGCCACTGCGACGTTCAATTTTGAGTTTTCCGAAAAATCATTTGCAAACAAGGTCATAAAACCATTGAAGGATAAATATCTTATTGAGGCTGAAAAGACTACTGATGGACGTGGAGCAAAACCCTACATGGTCAACTTGACCGATAAAACAAAGCAAGAGGTTATAAAACCATTGCTTGAACAGTTCAAGGATCAGGTCGGTAGCCCGCTGGTCGAGGCATATTGTAAATCCTTTGCCGTCCTGCGTGAAGAAATAGACTCTGACGATAAGTACAAGAAAGGTCTTGCTTTGGAGGCATTCGCTATCAAGGTTATGAAGATTATAGGCTTAGATTTTATGAAAACAAGATATCGTGATATTCAAATAGGTGGTGCAGAAGTAGATGTTCTGTTTGATTCTACACATCTTATTTATAACCGTTGGCAGGTCCAGTGCAAAAACACTACCACCGTCACAATTGATATGGTTGCTAAAGAAGTAGGATTGTCACATATGCTGAAAAGTAATGCGATAGTAATGATGACAACTGGTCACCTTACATCCGATGCAAAGCTTTACGCTCGTCGGATAATGGAAGATATGAATCTGTGTATTCTTACGCTGGAAAAAGAGGACATTGATGCTATAATCAAGAGTCCGCCAAATATTGTTGCGATTTTAAACACGCAAGCTGAGAATGCTAAGAAGATTAAAATCCTTCATCAAGAATAAAAGGGAAAACGAGAAAACAGAGATGATCATTACTGAAAAACAACCATTAACATTATTCTTTACGCAATACACCTAAAAACCAAGCCTATAGAAAAATGGATACCGCATATCCTCCATTATAGTTATAAAACATAGATTAAAATACCTATTGATTTATAGGTTGCGGTAAAAAAATAACATAAATGCTTGCCTTTTTGAAAGGGACACTAATATGTGAAATTTCAAAAAGGCAAACATACAATTATGGTTATATAAATCAATATTGTAAAAGCAAATGAAAAAAGTTGATATTTTCTTTTCATAATTTATAGGTTACATATAACAAAATATTACTGAAAGTATTCACAATATTTAAAGTTACAATAAAGAAAACGCCGTAAAATCAGAATTTTTGAATGATGTGATTAAATGCTAAATTTCAAAAATATAGTTCAGTATCAAATTTCAGTTCGGAAGTCCATCCACGCTATTTAATGCTTAGGGTGCGACCAATTTCACTTTTATAGTTATCGGAAATAAATTATCGAATGATGAAATAGCTGCTTTTAATGATTTTTTCAATATTAAAATATAAATTTGATTATCTTCATTCTATTGGAATATATGTTGTTTTTATTAAAACCGATAACGAAACACTGGATTTAAATCTTCGTATGGTTACATTTGAAATGCCCACAATATTTGCTAAGATGATGAAGTCCTATTTTGAAGGAAAATCGTCGATAATCTTAAAATTATTTTATATTGTAGCCGAAAATGATGTGATTCATACACTGGATAACAAGGTGTACTTGAGAAATAAGGTAAAAGAACTGCTTACTAATATTATGTTGGGGATGATACCTGCAAAAATGTGGACAGGTGATTATGAAGCAACAGGCGGATATATCATCGTTAAAGATGACGGTGATGTTGTATGCTATCATATCTACAACCAGAACGCTTTCAGAAACTATATGCTCGCTAATACAAGGTTTGATACACCTAGTAAGAGTAAACATGGTTTTGGTACGATCTATGAGGAAAATGGTGAGCAGTATTTGAAACTGAATGTGCAGATTAGGTTTGTGAAGTGAATTAAAAAATTTATATATCAAATGTCAATGATAAGATAAATTGGAGGTTAAACAATGTTTTCAATACCATATACATTCGTTAATCCAGCAGAAGATTATATCACATTACCTGCATTAAAAAGATTTGTAAAAGAATTAGAAAATGATGAATTAAGAACAACTATTGACAGACCTGCTATAATAAAAGAGATTGAAGACTTTGCAAATCAATCTCCAGAAAATGAAGAGTTGGTTTTGGAATGGTTAGATCAAGTTGTGGTTGAAGGAATAAAAGATATTCAGATTAAATATCTTAATTCTGAATCATACACCTCTGTCCTAGATGATGATAATCTTATAATGGGCATATTGGAACCAAAAATCATATGTCAAGATAAAAGACATGTGAATGGAGTATATGATAAAGAATTATCGCTTTTAAACTATAAAATTGTAAATGACAGTAAAACTGGAAAAAGTATAAAACTATATTTAGGAAAAATACTTAATACATTTTATAAAGGGGTTAGTAATGCTGTTATCTACTATCCAATATTCATTGAATTATATATTGACATCGGGATAATAGTGGCCAGGGCGAAATCAAAAGCTAATTTATTTAAATATATGGTTATCCCCCTGACACACCACATTTTTGCAAGCAAACAGGGCAGATGTGGTAAATTGGCGTGCCACATAGCCCCTCCCCTACGTAAGGGTAGAGGGTTGGGTCGCCCCTTGCCAAGAACGCTGAATTACGGCTATCAGATATTGGTGTGTTAAAGGGATAACCATATTTAAATATATGGAAAACTTTGAAATCAATAGTGCTGATTCTACGAAAGCAGAAAAAGAGATGAATGAGGCAATTTCAATAGTTTGCAATTGGTTTGATATAAAGACGCTTTCGTCGACATCAGCTGGTAAAAAGTTCAAAACTAATTTGTATCATATGTTAAATAAGTATACACAAACCCCATCGGAAATAAAGGAATTAATGGATTCAAAAAAAGAAGAAGTTGAGAAGATAGTAGATATTATAATGAATGATATTTGTAAATTGCCAAATAGATACAAATCTGACGTTCAATCTAGTATTTTAAATATGGTTGAAAAGTACTTTTCTATTAGTTTCCCAAATAAGAGTATTTTTACAAAAGAAAGAGATGCTTATCCGCTTAAGTTAAATGCAACAGATAATGAAGATTCCAAAGTGGAGCAAACAGCAGCTTTGGAAGAACCACTACAATCAAAAGCTATTTTTTTTGATAACAAAAAGATGTTACAGCAAAGCGAATCATGCGATGGAATAACTTTTATCGTAAATAGAAAAAATACATTATATTGCAGCAAAAAATTCAGAGTTAAAATATTAATTAAGTCAGATCATTGTACGATCAAGTTTACTGAGTATACTATGGAGGAGGATATAATAAATGTTTTGTTCTCGCTTATTGATACTTCAAGAAATTGTGAGTCATGAAAATCTTGTTAAAATAAATGACTATTTTTATTCATTAATTGGAAATGAGAAAAATGTAATAACTGTATCAAAATTAGCTAAAGCAATAGATATTTCAGAGAATCTAGCAGCTAAGGTATTAATTAAATGCAGAGATGCCAATATTCTATGTGAAAAATATTCAATAAGATGTCCGAATTGTGGATTATTAGTCAAACGAATTGAATCGCTTGAAGAAATAAATGATGATTGTTTTCAGTGTTATAATTGCGACGAGGATTTTTTTGTTTCTCCAAAGGATATTGAATTATTATATTCTTTAGTAGAAGATGGTAAGAGTGTTTTTATAGATGGGCAACAGAATAATACATCATGTTCGACAGCTATATCTGTTGCCCCTAGTGACACTTTACATGGTGTATTATTAGCTGGTGGAGTGAACGAATACTTTTGGCACTTTGATGATTCAAAACAGGCATACTTTATGGAATTCTTAAAAAGAGTAAAATTAGCTAAGGGAACAACAAAAAAAATAGGAGATACTTTGGAAAACATGACTAAGGAACTATTTAAATGTTGCTCAGCATTCGTTGTAAGTAATATTCGTACTACAACTAACCAAATTGATGGGTTTATTAGAAACAAGATGTATGTTCCATATGGTGTGTTTAATAAAATAGGAAGTGAATTTATAATTGAATGTAAGAATGAATCGAATACTCCGAAGGGAGAATACCTTTCAAAGATGCATAGCATATTAACTGTAGCCAATGCAGGCGAAGAAGGTAAAAAAATAAAATTCGGAATAATAGTCTCTAAAAAGAAAGGACCTTCAACATTTAGGACTTTAGCAGTAAAATATTACTTATCAAACAAGATAGTTATTATTTCAATTTCAATTAATGAGTTAGAAGACTTAATAAGCAAAAAAGGCAATCTTTTGGAAATGATTGATCGAAAAATAATTGAAATAGAAACAGATTCAACAACAGACTTAAAAGAGTGTGGATTATATAGTTCATAAGTATTTCGTCGTACTATTTGATAAAATAGATAAAGGTTCAGCATTTTCTTAGTATGCTGAACCTTTGCTGTTTATCGAATATGGCTGCGGAGGTTGAGTGTGTCCTTTTGGAGTGTTTACAGTCGTTCCGATAACGCTATGTCCTAACGCGCTCGACACCGCAGCCGCGTCCACGCCCTCATTGATGAGGGAACTAGCATAAAAATGACGCAGGGAGTGTATGTCGCAGAATCGGAAGTCGTTCGCCTCGCAGAACCGCTTGAACCATATATATGGCGTATTGTTGTTCATGGGCAGTCCACAGTCCTGCACAAACAGACGGTCGGTGTACGTCCACGCCGTTCCCATTGCGATACGCTGCTTGTCCTGCACCGACTTGTAGTCTTTGAGTAAGTCCATGACGAGCTGCGGGAATTTGAGCGAGCGCTGAGACTTCTTCGTTTTCGTAGTGTCGGTATAAGTGCCGCGAGCCTTCGTGTAATTGCTGGTGCGCCTTACGCTGATGACGTTATTATCAAAGTAAACGTCCTTCCACTCCAAGCCGAGCAGCTCTCCTCTTCTGAATCCGCTGTAGATCGCGAGGGTAAAGAACACGCGGTACTTGATCGGAGCCTTTTCCAAGAGAACGAAAAGCTGCTCGACCTCTTCAAGCGTATAGATCTCCTTCTCTTTTTTCTCGCCCTTTGGCACGCTGACCTTCGCGCAGGGGTTCTCCGAGAGCATATCCATCTTGACCGCATAACCGAACACGTCGCTGATAAAGCTCAGATGATGAACGACCGTCTTGCGCAAAAGCGGTTTCCCGCTGCGCAGGTTCTTTCCGTTCACCGCGAGATCGTTGATGAACTGCTGTATATGCCGGGCGGTGATCTTGTCGAGTTTCATGTGTCCTATTGCGGGATATACTCGCATTTTGAGATTTTTCATTCTTTCAAGCGAGGTGCTGCGAAGGTTGAGCTCCGCATATTCCTTGAACCACTGCTCCGCAAAGTCCTCAAACTTGATATTTGCACTTGCCTGTCCGTTAATACAACGCTCCTCGAACAGAATAGCCTGCTTCTGAACCTCCTTCTCGGCTTGCTTCTCGGTCATGCCAACGGGCGGACGCCAGGTCATCGAGCGAGATATTTGCTCACCCTTAGCATTATACCCGCAGCCGACACGAATCTGATATGTATTTCCTCTTTTTTTAATGTTTGCCATTGTCTGATTCCTCCTTTAATCAGACCCTCGGCATCTCTACACTTCCATTATACCATGTTTCGCGTGGTAAAGCAATACAGTGATTGCGTTAAATTTCTGTGTACAGCGCAGGGTCTGTTTTTGTTCTACCTACTTTTCTTTCTATTAATAATGGGGTGCAGGAAATTGTCGAGCTTTTCCTTGAGGTCAAATTTCTCGATAAAGTTCATGACCCTGTCATATTTCGCCTTGAGTGCCGAAAGCTGATCTGTCAGCCCCCGCACCTGCGCCCTTAATTTGTCAATCGTCTTATGGAGTGCCGACCTCTCGTCTGCCCATAAGGCTTTTTCTTTGTTGAGGGCTTGAAGTATCTCGTTCAGACGGTATATCTCGTCATCTTTTTCAGCCGAATCATGCTCGGCAGCCAACTCTTTCTTTGCGAGTTCAACTATGCTATTGTAGTCCATCTCCGCGAGCGTGACCTTATCCCCGAGCATGGAACGTTTAACGTTAATGCTGTCAATGTCGTTGATTTGAGCGACTTTTACAGAGGCGACTTGCAAAAGCTGTTGATTGACGGCAAGCTGTTCGGTGGTGCTTTCCAACTCGGCTGACTTGTCCTTGATATCCGAATCAAGCTGTTCGACCTGTTCGGTCTTTTCCGCGTACTCCTTGTCAAGTCTTTCGATAGCATTATCAGCATCACGAAGAACCCTCTCGGTTGATTCCAGCTGATGCTGAGTACACTCAACTTTGTTTTCAAGCACAGCGACCTCACGCGCTCGCATTTTCTTCTTATAATCAAGAACATCTAGGTGCTGTTCATGCGTGCCGAGCTGCTCCCACTCTATACCATACCCTTGCATAACTGCCGCAAGCTGTTGCTTTTCATGCTCGACCCACTGCTTGGTGCAAGTATTCATCTTGCCCTCGCCCTTGAAGCCCTGCTGTTCGAGAGCCTTCGACAGTGAGTTTCGAGTAGATAGTTCCCTCGTATGATTTGTGGCAAACGGAATGAAGTTTATGTGGACGTGAGGCGTTTCCTCGTCCAAGTGAATGACAGCATTAAACATTCGGATATGCGGGTTGCGTTGTTGAAAACCTTGAACAAAATCGGTCAGGGCTTTGGTTGCGACAGTAGCTTCGGGCGTTCCGCAATGGGTGTCCTCCGTGTTGCCGATTTGGAAGATCACCTCGTAGAACAGCTTCTCCTGCTTGCTGTGATTTATATGTTCGTAGTAGTTTTTTATGCGGCGGTCTTTTCGCTTTTGTTTGGCGTTGTATTCATCAAGCGCCCTATCGAAAAGTTCGTGATAGACCGTTTGAATGTCCTCTCGCACCAACGTGATATTTTCATGCGTGCGGCTCTTATCTACATTCGGGGCGATGAACTCACGGTTATTGTGAGCCACGCTGCCCTTGTCGATACGTCCGCTGATTGATCTTTTTATATGCATTTCTCCTTTCGTGGGGGTATGCAATTCTCGCTGAAATCGGCTGTCACTACTAACGCAAAGATACTTTTGTCACTCCTTGGTGGAGCGACAAAAGCCTTTGCGGCAGCGGTTCCTCTGCACCCCTTTTGGTCGGGCTCCGCCCTCCTGTCGGTATCGGGCGTTGCCCGATTTTTTATGCGCACACTGCGCCGAGATATTTCAGCAGGCTGTCCTTGCTGACGAGTATCTTTCCACGAGTGCCATGACCGCACCTTATGTATTTGACCTTGCCCTGCTTGACGAGCATACGAACGGTGTGCTCCGTCAGCCCCGACACGAGCGCAGCGCATTCTTTTATGGTCAGCATTTTGGGAAGCGCAGGTTTGCTCATGGTGATCGCATGACACTCATCTTCAATGGGTATCATCTTTTCCAACAATGCGGACACCGCCGCTATTATTTCTCTCTTCTGTTTAATCGTCAATAATGGTCTCCTTTCGCTTTGCAATAGTTTCAATCTTGTCCAGCATATCAAGCTGCTTATCCTCGCTCAGTTCAAACCTCAGCCAACGGACGAGCATCTGCTCCGATATGCCGAGTTCGTGTGCAAGCTCCCAGTGGCGAACCCCTCTTGCTTTCAGTTCATCTCTGATGATCGTGTTTGCTTTTGCCATGTTGCATCTCTCCCTTTCATTTTCGTGCCGCCATGCCTTACCCCCTAAAGTTGAGTGGAAAGCACAGAAATCAGGGTTGCGGCTATTTTACTGCTTCATAAGGAGTGATAGTATTGCTACTCCACCCTTCATTTTTAATTATAGCAGATAAAATCGGCTCGTGCGGTATATTCCAAAATCAGAATTATTTCTTTGATTAGGGCAGAAAATTTCATATGTGGAATAATGATGATAATAACAAAATCAAGAGTAGTTATGCAAATTCTGAATAACTGGTGTGCTATAATATCAAGAAAAGATTTAATTGTCCCACATCACGGACAATACTTATGCTATAATAGTTATAGGGAGTAAGTATAGCTGTGTTCAAAAAAGTTGTTAGTCTTGAATAATAATGCTAAGCAAAGGAGATGTTCAGATGAAATTAACTATGGGCGAGAAAATAAAAGATATGCGTGTCGAGAGACACATGACCACCAAGCAGCTTGCACAGGCAACGGGCATTTCCGAGCCTGTGCTGAACGGACTGGAGAACGATAGCGGGCGCGATGTCGGGTACAGCAGAATAGTTGACCTCGCGAAGTTCTTTGAAGTGCCGACGGACTATCTGCTGGGCTTCACCGAAAGTCGTATAACTAAGAACATAGAATTGAAAGAGCTGGGGTTGTCCGACAGAGCGATAGAAGTTATGCTTGCCAAGCGACAGGACAACGAGCTTGTCAGTCAGCTTATTGAGCACGGTGAGTTCACCAACCTTATTAATGCAATCGACATTTACGTGAAGCAGCTTGCTGCCAAGTCGATAAACACGATAAATAACCTCACCGCAGTCGTGCAGCGAGGTGTCGAGAATTATGCGGCGGGCGCAGGTATGCCGGAGGGGTACGATGCGGCGATGAACTACATAAACGAGACTAAGGTGGATGAGGACGAGTTTCTGCGGTACCGCATTACCGAACGTTTTAATCAGATTTTGCGGGACGTGTATGCTGCTAATGCTAATAATGCCGAAAAGAGCGTGCCGTCTGTGATAGCTGAGAGCAACGAAATGACGGGCTATATGCTTGAATTGCTCGATCAGGTCAAGGCGGGAGAAGTAGAGATAGAAACGCCAATGGACGCGGTTGCGCTTATGATGGTGAAGATGGGGGTTTCGGAGGAGGAGATGATCAATGTTATGGACGGGCTGCCCAATAGCGGAAGTAAGGTATCAAATGATATTATTTCTAAGATTATGAAAAAATATGGAATTGAAAATGATGATATAACATCTGTGGTGACAAATATATAAAATGGAAAATTATTATAAACCTATTGCAATTAACGCGCGTTTATGCTATAATTATATATAGTAAAAATAAAAAATATATCAACGTTGTAAACAACCGTCCTTTTTAGCGTTGCTTTTGATACGGAGGAATAATTCATGAAAATTGACAACTTGAATATTTCTTATAAAATTATTGATCATTTAATAAGAGCAGGATATGAAGATGTTGATATAATTCAGATTACATCAGATGAACAGTTACTCAATACAACAAATCTCAATAATAATGATATTAATGAATTAAGAAAAGCAATTGAGAACAAAAGTAATACCACTGATTCTAATGATCAAAAAAATGAAAATGATAAAGAGTATCCAAGGATTGTTAAAATATCAAATGAGCCATATTCAATTAAACAGGATAAAAGAATTAAATTAGATATTGAGTCAGCATACTGGGATATAAACAATCAGTTATATACTCCACATATTAAGATACGTATTACAAATAAATCACGAAAAACTATTGAGAGTATAAGAATTAAAGCTATTTTCTATAATACTATAGAAAAAGATTTATGGGGGACAGATTATGATTACATAAGTTACAGTTCTCCATTAAAGCCAAGATACAGCAAACTCTTATTTCTTTCATCAAGCATCGGTTATCATAGTATGTTAAATGTTGATTCTTTACCTTATATAAATGCTCATATTTTTGTTGATGATAATTATTATGGAGAAATATCAATTTCAAAAACATATGATTACAGCAATACCTCTAATTTTATAGACAATAACTTTATTTGGAAGTATTCATTTCTCAAATATGATGAAAGAGAATTTGCACTTATTGTAACCAATAGTCAATGGGAGTATTCAAATAAATTATTTGTTCCATATTTAAGGATCGACGTAATTAATCAGACATTAGATACGAAATCCGCAATAACTGTAAAAGCAGTTTTTTATGTAGAAAACGAATCTGTTTTTTGGAGCGAAGTTTCGAACGAAATCATTTCTTCTGCTACACCTTTATTACCTGGTTATAAGAAAACCGCATTTTTAAAAGGGTCACAAGGGTATTCTTCATCGATAGAAGAATCATTTTTGCCAAAACTATATGCTGATATATTTGTTAATGATGAGCTTTATGGTCAAGTGAGAATTAATCAAACATATAATGATAACAGATATGATCTTATTACTGAAGAATTATTGTTTAATACAGATACATTCTTCACACGTAAAAATGTTAATGACTATTTCTTACTCGTTACAACAAATTGCTGGCGAAAAGCAGATAAACTATATGTACCATATCTTAAAATTGCCATAACTAATCAAAAAGAACTTCCCGCAGATGATATACGCATTAAAGTTGTATTTTATAATTCTGAACAAAAAGAGATTTGGTCTGAAACTAAAGAAGATTTAGTTGATAAATACGATACCCCATTAAAATACGGATTTACCAAAACTGCATTTATAAAAGCTTCAGTAGGATATACCGGAATAATTGATGAAGAAGAATTACCCAAGTTAGTAGCTGAAATATTCATTAATGATAAACGCTATGGTATAATTTACGTTAATCGATCTTACTCGGTTGAAACAATTAGTCAAGAATTATTAGATGATAAAATTATTGTAAATGATAATTATGTTAAAAAAGATGATAGAGACTATTATGTAATTGTAAAATCAAAGTATTGGCAAAATGTTGGTGGGACAAACTCTATTTTCACAGGGAGAAAATCGCCTGATTTATATGCCCCAACCATTCACCTTAATATAATTAACCAACAAGACGAAGATGCAAAAAAACTTACAGTTAAAGCAATTTTTTATAATCTAAAAGAAAAGAATTTATGGTCTTACGCTATTGAATATCCTATTTCAAGCAATGATACTCCCTTAAAACAAGGATTTTGTAAATCCGCATTTCTAAAGGCATCTGTTGGGTATAATAGTAAAATAGATGATATACCTGAAATATTTGCTGAAATTTATATAAATGACTCTTTTTATGGGACAATTGTAATTGATCGATCGTTCAATTGTAACACTTATGATATTCCATTAACTAATAATAATTTGGATTTTATTAATGATAATGTTAAGAAAAATAACATGGATTTTTATTCAATAGTTCGAACAAGGAATTGGGAATTTCATAATGATCTATATGTTCCGTGTATAAGATTGGATATTGAAAACCAATTAGAAACAATGACTGATAGCATTTATGTAAAAGCCATATTCTATAATGAAAAGAAAAAAGAGGTTTGGTGTGAAGCAACATCTATGCCAATTTCTTCATCATCTCCACTTAGACCAGGATTTAATGTTTCCGCGTTCTTGTATGGAAGTCAAGGGTATCAATCTAAATTAACTGCTTCATCTTTGCCAAATCTAACTGCTGATATATATATAAATGATACATTATATGGAAGTATAAAGATTCGTAAAAAATATGATTGTGATATTATAAATGAGCCCTTGATACAAAATGATGAAGATGAAAACACTACTAATAACAACGTATGGAACGATAAATCATTTCTTGGAGAAATGGGTTATTCCACAAGTTTATCTGATTTTGAACGACATATTATTTTAGATAATGCGGTAAACGATTATGGAAAACAACGTGTTATTGACCACATTTCATTTCTTGTTAATATGCGGTTATCTCAAAAAAATGGAGAAAATAAATTTGCAAATGCAATAGAAAAATGGAAAGCCGATCTTGTATATATCAGAAACATATAATAGTTTGAATATGTTTGAAAATAATTAATTGGCTCGATTTATTTTCAACTTAAGTGTTATAATTTACTTTTATCCTTTAAAATATTGTAGATATGCCAAAGGTCTTGTCCATCGTTGTCCATTATTTGTCCATCAACGATATGAAAACTTATAATATTGTATCAATGATCCTGAAAGTTACAACATAGAAAACGCAGTAAAATTGGGCATTAGAGCAACTTGCTTGATATTTCGATAACCAAAAATTTCATTTCAAGTCCCATTTGCCGCACCAAGTATGGTTAACAAAAAAGATGTTAACCCTTTAAAAGCACGTTTTTGCGTGCTTTTTTGTTTTTTAAGGCTCGAAATTTTCTTATCAAAACCGAAGATGAATTTTGCCCGTTTTATCCGTCAGGTAGGAGTTGAACCCTCACAGGGAGATATTTCGCCCTCAACAGTTGATATTCGTACAGATTCCGAGCCGATTGTACCTTTATAATAGTACACAAACTTTCAAGCCCGTATTTGTTGCTTTTCACTAATCGTGAGAACACCAGATACGGGCTTTTTTTGTTGATACATATCAAGGATCGGAGGTGAAAGAATGTCAGGAAACTTTGACGGCATCAAAACCAGACGTTTCGGTGTTGAGATCGAGATGACCGGCATAACGAGATGCTCAGCGGCAAAGGCTATCCAAAAGGTGTTGAGAGGTTCAATCGACCATGTCGGCGGCAGCTATGACAAGTACACGGTCGGTGATGACAAAGGTCGGAAGTGGCAGATTGTTTTCGACAGCAGCATTTATGCTCGGAAGAAAACCGGCGAGTCTGCTTCGGATTATTACAAGGTGGAGCTGAACTCCCCTATCCTCGAATTTGAAGACCTTGATCTGCTTCAGGAGGTCATCCGAGCTTTACGGAAAGAGGGTGCGATAACAGGTCCCGATTACGACTGCGGAACGCATATTCACATTGATGCAGCAGATTACACTCCACAGCAGATCAGAAATCTTGTAAACCTGTGGTCGAGCAAAGAGGATTTCTTGTGGGATGCACTTCAGGTGTCGTCCGCACGGTCGAACTACTGTCGGAAGATAAATCGTGAATTTGTTGAAGAACTAAACCGCCGCAAGCCGAGAACTATGGACGGCATCAAGAAGCTGTGGTACTCCGAAACGACCAGCAGTCCGAATGCACATTACAACCCAACTCGTTACCATGCCTTGAATTTGCATAGCTTTTTTCAGCAGGGGCATTACGAAATCAGAGCGTGTAATGCTTCGCTTCACGCAGGCGAGGTCAAGGCTCAGATACTTCTCGCCCTCGCTATTTCAAATGCGGCGGTCACAAAGAAATATTGCTCACCGGCTGTATCGCATTCGGACAATATGCGGTACAGCTTTCGTGTTTTTTTGCTGAATCTCGGGTTCATCGGTGACGAGTACAAGAACTACCGTACCCATCTTCTCAAGCATTTGTCGGGCAATATCGCATGGCGGCACCCGGAAGATGCCCTCGCACAGCGTGAACGGCTAAAAGCCGAGCGTGAAGCCGCCCGTAACGAGCGTGTGAGCGCCGTGTCGGGCGATACGGAAGAAGTCGTGGAAACACCCGACGAGGAACAGACCGCCGCTGTGAGCGATTTGTCGGGCAGTTTTGAGGAAGAAGAAAACACGGTCACAATGAATATGTAAGGAGGGATTTTGTGAAGAAAAAGAGCGATTACAGCTTGCCGACTAAACCTATGCTTTATGTGGCTTACGGCTCGAACATCAACCTCACGCAGATGGCTTTCCGCTGTCCGCACTCAAGGATAGTCGGCACAGCAATGGTCAAAGGCTGGGAGCTGGAGTTCAGGGGCGTGGCTACAATTGTGCCAAAACCCGATACCGAAGTGCCTGTGCTGCTGTGGGAGCTTGACCCGAGGGATATTCCTGCACTCAACAGATATGAGGGTTTTCCTCACCTTTACCGTCAGCAAGAGATTGAGGTCGAAACGGAAAACGGAACAGCTAAAGGTATGGTCTATCTCATGAACCGAGGACAGATTTCGCCGCCTTCTGACGGTTACTTGCAGACGATTTGGGACGGCTACAAGGCGAACGGTATGGATACATCATATTTGCTCGAAGCGGCGGCGAGGGCTTATGATTTCGCATCTGATATGAATAGCAAGTTTGATGAGTCGTTTGACGATGATGAGGACTTTGACCTTGACGATGACATTCAGATGAGTTTCAAATTATAGGAGGTGCATATGAAGTACAAGGGATTTTATATTGACATAACCCCCGACGATCACATTGTCCGAAACGACAGCAGCGGTAATGAGGTGATCTGTCGGGGGTTTTCTTTTTCGGTGTTTACCGATGAAACGAGGACGGAAAAGTTTGACGAGTTCACGGCGGCGGTGGGTTACGAAATACTCGCCGAGGATATGGAAGAAGCTGAGCAGTTCGCAAAGGACGTAGTCTCATGCGAGGATAAGGCGTTCAGGCTTGAACAGCCGGATTTTACAATGGGAGGTCAGATATGAATGAGGAAAAGTTGACAATCAATATTCCGTACCTTGAACGCAAGGCGGAGACATTCAACACCGAGACTTGCATTGTCGAAAAGGCAATCCCCGTCAGCAATTATCGTTTTCGTCAGATGAAATCCTGTCCGATGCAGGATTACAAGGAAATCTCGGAGAACCTTGACAGTATGTTCAGCGAGGACGGCGAATATCACTGTTTGCTGATATATGACAAGGAAAATGGCGACGGTCTGTTGGTCGAAAGTGAGGGATTTGACTATTTCCGCTATGCACAATATGTTCCGCAGGCAAAGCTGATCTGGGAACAGTTCGCCAAGACCCATGCTCACGAAATGCGGTTTTGCTGTCCTTTAGAGATTTATCTTCATGTGGACGATTATCCCCGTGAGTGCTGCATTGCTGACAATGCGGAGATGGCAAAGTATGCAGATGTCATCAACATGGGGATTCGTGAAAATGACTTGCCAGAAGAACAGGAACGTGGGCTGATGCACTGGTATCACCCCAACGGAGAGAATGATGAGCTGGAGAACAAGATATTTTCGGCTCACTGCTCTGTTGATGTCATTGAGGGCGAGCTGACAGGGGTCATTACCGCAAAGGTGGTCGGTGAGCTATCAGATGAAACTATCACAAAATTCATACGCTTCTGTTCCGGTCAGCTGAGTGACGGCTGGGGAGAGAGCTTAGAACAGAAATATCTGAAAACCGATATGGGCGAGGTCAATGTCAGCTTTTGGAATTACGGCGATGACTGGCGACTTCTACCCGAAAGAGAGTATTTGAATAGCCTGTCACAGGGCGAGGATATGGGAATGGGAGGAATGACATGAAAACAGAAATTGAGATACCTCCGCAGTATGTTGACATCATCAAGGCAGAGGCGGCAAAGCGTGGCATTTCGGCTGACGAATTTATTGAGACAGCTTTAAGAAATTTTTTAGAGAGGGGTGGAGCAAATGCCGAATGAAAAGAAAGGCATAACCGTGAAAGTCGATGCGGAGCTTCATGCGCAGGTGCGTGAATATATTGAAGCTCACGGAATGACAATGGCTGATTTTGTGGAACAGGCTATCGACAATGAGCTTCATCCAAAGATTCAGGAGGGACAGGGTATGAATAACACAAGGACGATGGCTTTTCAGGTGCCGGAGGAACTTTTTCAGCAGATAAAAGACTATTTGAATCGTCACCATTTGACACAGAAGGATTTTGTGATAGGACTTATCAAGGCGGAGTTGGACAGAGATCAGCAAGCGATTGCGGAGGAAACTCAGGAGGAATCTGAGGACATTAATGAAACCGATGACGAGGAAATGTCTGAGGAAACTGAGTATGCGAATGATTTCGAGGAAGATGATGAACCCGAAGATACAGAATCAGAAGATGAGGAATATGACGCTGAAACCGAGTTCGGCGATGATTATGACGAACTTGAAGAAATGACAATGAACATGGGGTGATTCAATGGTCGATAAGAATGTCTTGAATATGCTTCAAAAGAAATATCCGGCAGGCACAAGGATATGCTGTGATATTTCGCAGGAAACCGGTACAGTAAAAGCCGGCTGTCAGGGTACGGTGTTAGGAATCGACAATAACACCAGTCAGATCATGATGTATTGGGACAACGGAAGTTTTCGCTCGCTCACTCCCGGCAAGGACGGCTTTCACACGCTTCTTTCAGAGCAAGAGACAGAGATCTCAGCCGAAAAAAGGCTGCATACAAAGCTGTTCAATGCAGCAACGGAGATTGCACTCAGGGTGGCAGAGGGCGAGACCAGCTTCAATATCGACGAGCTGCTCGAAGAAAAAGACTTCCGCCGAGAGCTGATAGACACGATAAGTGAAATGATCAGGTCTTTTCCGGGTGTTGAAAATGCGGCGGTGCATGACATCGGGATACCGTTTCAGAATACACTTGACATCACGACCGCTGTTCCCGATGAGGAGCAGGACGAAATTGAACAGCAGGATATGTCCATGTAAAATAGCATAATACTTCTCAGCCGCAGCAGCAAAAAAAACTGCTGCGGCTTTTTACATATTAATAGGAAGGAAGTGACTGAAAATGAACAAGTTTTCTCATAGAAAAATCTTCGGAATAATAAAGGAGGACAAAGTTCTTGATAAGATTTTTCGATATATTCGCAGGTATCGGCGGTTTCCGCTCAGGCCTTGAACGGGCGGGCGGTTTCGAGTGTGTCGGTTACTGCGAGTGTGACAAGTACGCAAAACGGGCTTATGAAGCCTTGTACGACACATCACAGGAGGTGTATTACGATGACGCAAGAAAGATCGACCCAGAGACCATGCCTGATTTCGAGCTTATTTGCGGAGGATTCCCTTGTCAGAGCTTTTCAATCGCTGGAAAACGGCGAGGATTTGACGATGTCCGGGGAACGTTATTCTTTGAAATTGCAAGGATTGCCGCCGTTAAAAGACCTAAGTATCTGCTTCTTGAAAATGTTCCCGGACTGCTATCGCATGACGGCGGCAGGACGTTTGCGACCATCCTCTCTACGCTGGATGAGTTGGGGTACGATGTCGCATGGCAGG